>NZ_JACKQK010000019.1:0-71278 GCF_014892995.1 Pseudomonas sp. EggHat1 | reverse complement strand
CCGCAGCGCTGCGGCTTTGGGTAAATAGCTCGTTCACTCGACTGCGCAAAAGTAGCCGCTTAACGTCCGGAGATCGGCGCTTACGGCAGTGCGCGTAGTAGCAGGAACGGAGGACTTCAAATACCGAGCACAACAGATCAACCGGCTCTTCAGCGCGAAATTGATCAATCAACGCGAACGCTCGTGCTCCTCGGTCATCAAGAGCGCGGTGGCCTATTTTAGGATCGATTTTTCCCGTTCCAGCCGATAGATCCTGGCTTCCAGCTCCTGGATCTTTTGCTGCTCGGGCGTCAGCGCTTTGCTCGCCGGAGTAGTACCGTTTCGCTCCTCCTGGAGCTGGCTAACCCATCGGCGCAGGGGCGATTCAACCCAACCGAGCGAACGGGCTGCTTCGATATGGCTGTAGCCCTGGTCGAGCACCAGACTGGCTGCCTCTCGTTTGAACTCGGGCGTGAACGTACGACGTTTTTTGTCCATCAGACACCTCTCTCTATGGCGAGTATTCTCGCCCTAAATGGGGGTCGGGATCAGTAGACCGCTACATTTGTGGCTGGCGCTCAGTCCGGCTGGCGCTCAAAATAGGCACTTTTATGTGGTTGATGAGTGCGAATCATTTATGAGCAGTGTTTACCTGGCAAATTTCACCAAGTGCTCATTAATCGTGCCTGAAACCCGCATCGTTGCTGGCCTGCTGTTGCAGCATGCAGCGCCTCAGGAGTGGGAAAGGCAAGTCTATGAGCTGAATGTGCTGCAAAAGCGAACGGCCAAGACAGCGACCACCTATGCCAATTTGGCGCGAGCCCGCTTGCAAACGATGGATGTTGAACTCTGGCAAATGGTGCATGACGGCAGTATGCCTGTTGCTACTCATGCAGTCTTGGCTGCAACGGTAAAGTTTTCGCCCTTATTTGGTGATTTTCTGCGCACCGTCGTGCGTGACCAGTTTCGCCGTTTCGCGACCCACCTGGAAACACGGCATTGGGATGCCTACATCGAAGACAGCCTGCGTTCGCAGCTGAACATGCCTACCCTCAGCGACTCCACACGGGTTAAGTTAAGGCAAAATGCCATGCGTATGATGGCAGAGGCTGGTTTCATCGAGAACACCCGTAGCCTGCGCCTACGCAGTCAGCAGATTGAACCAGCGGTTCTTCACTATTTACGTCAACACAATGAGCAGTACGTGCTCGATTGCCTCCAGGTATGCCCGTGAACGACCTCGACGAACGCCTCAATAAAATTCTGGATAAGGTCACCTCCGATGACTTCCTTGGTGGTCAGGGCCTGGGCAACGAGGTGCCGTTCTACGCCTTTGACTATCCGCCTCAAGATGAGGTGAAGGTGCGAGAGCATGTCCAGTTTCTTGAAGGTGCTATCAGCAAACGCCGCCCAGGGCTGAAGGTCGCGTTCATCAACCTGTTTGAACTGATGCTGGACATGCTCGCTAAGCGCAAGCTGCTGGATAAGTCCATCGACCTACAATCGCAAAAGGGCGATGAAGCTCTGCAAAAAGCCCTCAAAGCACCGCTGGATGCAGGCAAGGTCGCTAAAGAACTGGTTGATCGTTATCCGCCCAGTGAGTACGGCTTGCTGGTTATCAATGGTGTCGGCAGCGCTTATCCGTTAATCCGCACTCACAACCTTTTGAACAACCTCCAGCCCTTCATGGGGCAGACCCCGCTGGTGGTGCTTTATCCAGGCCTCTATGACGGCCAATCGCTGAAGCTGTTCGGTCAGCTGGGCGAGAAACCTTACTACCGTGCTTTCCGACTGGTGAGCTGAAAAGGATGTCCACCATGCAAATCAAGAGTCTCTTTACCCGTCCCATACACCGCCAGATCAATGGCGTGATCAAGGCTGATCAGAATGATGCTGAATCCGTCTGGCAGGAACTGGATGAGTACCACATCACCCGCGAGTTGGATCAACATCTACGCAGCTTTTTTGAAAGCTATCTGGCGGCCTTGGACAACCCCCAGAGTGCTTCTGGGCGAGTAGGGGTGTGGATCTCTGGTTTCTTCGGTTCGGGTAAGTCGCACTTCCTGAAAATTCTCTCTTACCTACTGGAAAACAAGCAGGTCAGCAAGGATGGAGAATCACGCCAGGCTATCGATTTCTTCGAGAGCAAAGTCACCGACCCGATGCTGGCCGCCGATATCAAGCGCGCCATTGCCGCCGAAACCGATGTGCTGCTGTTCAACATCGACAGCAAGGCCGATAGCACCGATGGGCGCGATGCCATTCTTCGTGTCTTCCTGAAGGTCTTCAACGAGCGCCTGGGCTTCTGCGGTGATCACCCGCATATCGCCCATATGGAGCGCCACTTGGATGACTTGGGCAAGTTCGCTGAATTCAAACAGGTATTTGCTGAAGCATCGGGCTCCAGCTGGGAGGATGAGCGCGACGCCTACCACTTCCAGGTTGAGGCGCTGGCTACTGCGCTGTCGAAAACTCTGGGGCAGGAAATCAAGGATGCCGATGCCTGGGTTGAGCGCTTTGAAAACGACTTCAGCCTAAATGTCGAAAGTTTTGCTAAATGGGTGAAGGAATACCTGGATAAGCGTGGCAAGGACCAGCGCATCGTGTTCCTGGTGGACGAGGTCGGCCAGTTCATTGGCCAGGACACCCACCTGATGCTCAGCCTGCAAACCATCACCGAGAACCTCGGCACGGTCTGCGGTGGTCGTGCCTGGGTTCTGGTCACCTCACAGGAAGACATCGACGCTGTGCTGGGTGAGGTGCGCGCCTCCAAAGCTAACGACTTCTCAAAGATTCAGGGTCGCTTTAAAACGCGCCTGTCGCTGTCTAGCGGAAATGTAGATGAAGTGATTCAGCATCGCCTGCTCGACAAAAAAACTGAGCCCAAGGATGCCTTGCGCATGATCTACCGCGAGAAGGCCGACATCCTGCGCAATCAACTCAGCTTTACCAACACTGGGCGCACCTACAAAGCGTTCACCGACGAAGATAACTTCGCCTCCGTTTACCCTTTTGTGCCTTACCAGTTCCAGCTCGTGCAGCGCATTTTCGAAAGCATCCGCAAGGCAGGTGCCACCGGTACCCACCTGGCCCGTGGTGAGCGCTCGCTGCTGGACGCCTTCCAGTCAGCTGCCAAGGCGGTGAGTGAGAATAGCGTCGGCGTCCTGGTACCGCTTTACCGCTTCTATCCGTCCATCGAGGGTTTCCTTGAGGGCGTGGTCAAGTCGACCATCGACAACGCCGCCAGCAATCCAAGCTTGCAAGACTTCGACCCGCTGGTGCTGAAGACCCTGTTCCTCATCCGCTACGTCGATGAGATCAAGGGTAACGTCGATAACCTGATCACTCTGTTTATCGATGAGATCGACGCTGACCGCCAAGGCCTGCGCAAGCAGATTGAAGACAGCCTCCAGCGCCTGGAAAAAGAAACCCTGGTCAGCCGGAACGGTGATGACTTCTTCTTCTTGACCAATGAAGAGCGCGACGTCAGCCGTGAGATCAAGGATGTCGACCTCACCAGCGCCGATGAGGCCCGTGAGCTGGGCCAGCTGCTGTTTGATGAAGCACTACGCGGTCAGCGCAAGTTCCGCTTCCCCGACAATGGCAAAGACTTTGGGCTCAACCGCCAGTGTGATCTTCATCCCCTGGGCAACCGTGTTGATGGCGATCTGCTGATCTCGGTTATCAGCCCCTTGGTGGATGACCGAGACACCTGGAGCGAGCAGCGCTGCATTCTTGAATCCAGCCAGGGAGAGGGCAGTGTGCTCCTGCGCCTGGAAGACGAACGCGACTTGGCCCGTGAGCTGCGCCTGTACCTGCAAACCGACAAATACATCACCCGCAAAAACGACGGCACACTGCCGCACAACACCAAGCGCATCCTTCAGGATCGTGCCGAGGAAAACCGCCAGCGCCGTCAGCGTCTGAGTACCACCGTGGATCGTCTGCTGCGCGAGGCCGAGGTCTATGTAGCCGGCAACAAACTGGAGACCAAGGCTTCCAGCGCACCGATGTTGGCCGAAGAAGCGCTCGACTACCTGGTGCGTAATACCTTTAGTAAGCTGGGCTACATCCAGCACTTGAGCAGCGACCCGCAGAAAGAAATCCAGGCCATGCTGGCCACGCCGCAAACGCCTGGCCTTGGCCTGGAGAGCACAGGCGAGGCCAATCCGCGTGCACTCAAGGAGGTTAGCCAGCACATTGAACTGCTTGCTTCGCAGTCGCGCCGCATCGTTCTGCACGACCTCGCGGAGACCCATTACGGTCGCCGGCCCTACGGTTGGCCAGAATGGGAAACCGTATTGCTGATAGTGCGGCTGATGTTGAAAGGCGAGGTCAGCCTGATCGGCAATGGTGGCCCGCTGGCTCCGCATCAGGTCTGGAATGAAATCTCCACCCCGGCACGCTGGCGAACCACTGAAATCCAGAAGCGCCAACAGGTAGGCTCTGGCGAGCTGCAAAAGGCCCGTCAGCTGTTTAAAGAGGTGTTTCAGAAGATCGCTCAGGACGGCGAGGACAGCCTCTACAGCCTTCTGCAAAGCAGCCTTGATAGCTGGGAAAGCGAGTTCAAACAGTGGCGTGCATTGGCCCAGACCGGACAGTACCCGGGGTTGGACGACATCGACCAGGGGCTCAAGCTGATTGGCAAACTCAAGGCGGCGCCGGACAGCTTTGATGCCATCCAGTTGTTCCTCAAAGAGCGTAGTGCGCTGCTCGACCTCTCTGACAGCCACGGTGACCTGGATAACTTCTACAGCAGCCAGAAGGCCGCCTGGGACAAGCTGCGTGCCGCACAGGCCGACTTCCAACCCAACCGCCCTAAGCTGGAGAAGAATGATAAAGCCGCTCGTGCTCTGGCTCGCATTGACGAAATTCTCAACGCCAAAGCTCCCTTCAATCTGATTCGTGAAGGTGAGGGGCTGATCCAAACGACCAACCAGATCAACGATGCCTTCCTCAAGGAAGCCCACGAGCGCGCGGATGCCTGGCTGGACAAGCAGTTGGCCAAGGTCAATGAAGAATTGGATGCTCTCCAAGCCAGTCCAGATCAGCGCAACAAGAGCCTGCTGGCCCTGCAAAAGCTTCGGCAGTTGATTACCAAACAGCGCAGCCTGGCCCATATCAGCCAGATGCAAGATGAAGCCCGTGACCTGGCCGATGCCGCTATCGACCATCTACACCTGCTGGCCGAACAAGCTGCCGCCAAAGCTAAGGCAGCAGCCAGCGCACCAGCACCAACGCCCGTTGCATCGGGCAGTGGTAACCCGGGCGTGCCAGTAGCCGAGCCTCCAGTGGTTAATACGCCTGCGGCTGTTGTCGCGCCGGTCGTACCAGTCAAAAAGCGCAAGGTAGTGGATGCTCAACTGCTCGCAGGCTCTGGTTACATCGAGACCCAAGCTGATATCGACAACTTCCTCGCCAAGCTGCGTAAAGAGCTTGAGCAGGCCATCGCTGACAATCAACGCGTTGAAATTCGCTAAGGAACGGCCATGTACAAGCCAGGCGGTACGATCAAGCAGCTATTGGATAAGGTCGCTTCCCAGGAGTACATCCTGCCGGCGATTCAGCGTGAATTTGTTTGGTGGCCAGAGCAGATCTGTCGCTTGTTCGACAGTCTCATGCAGGGGTACCCCTTCGGCACTTTCCTGTTCTGGCGTATAGCGCCGGAGAAGCGCCAGGAGTACCAGTTCTACGATTTTGTCCGTGACTACCATGAGCGTGACAACTACCACTGCGCCCTGTTGAAGGCCCTCCCCGAGCGGGATCTCGTCGCTGTACTCGACGGCCAGCAGCGCATGACGGCGCTTAACATTGGCCTGCGTGGCTCCTACGCCTGGAGGCTGCCAGGCAAGTGGTGGTCGAACAATGATGCCTTCCCGATCCGTCATCTCTACCTGGATTTGCTGGGCGAGCCGGATGCGGAAACAGGCTCTGAGTACCGCTTTGAGTTTCTTACTGATACCGCTACGGAGCTAACAGGAGACAGCCAACTATGGCTTCGTGTCTGTCGTGTTCTGGTCGAGAGCGAGGATGACCTGATCGACAGCCTGGACGAGCTGGATCTCAGTGCTGATCAGCGCAAGCAAGCGAAGAAGGTGCTGCGCCATCTCTACCGCACGGTTCACCTTAAAGAAATCATCAGCTACTACGAAGAGACCGAACAGGATCTTGAGCGAGTCCTGAGTATCTTCATTCGTATGAACAGCGGCGGCACGCCGCTTTCGTATTCGGATCTCCTGCTCTCCATTGCTGTGGCTCAGTGGTCGAAGCTCGACGCCCGACAGGAGATTCATCAGCTCGTCGACCAGATGAACAAAGAGGGCGACCAGTTCAACTTCAGTAAAGACCTGGTGCTCAAGGCCGGCTTGATGCTGTCGGACATCGGCAGCGTTGGGTTCAAGGTGGAAAACTTCAACAAGGCCAACATGGCGCAGTTGGAGGAGAACTGGTCGCGCATACGTGAGGCCTTGCTGCTATCCGTTCGCTTGCTGGCCAGCTTCGGCTTCAACAGCCAGAACCTGCGCGCCGACAGCGCCCTGTTGCCCATCGCGTACTATCTGTTCGTGAGCCAGCCTGGTGAAGGCTACCTATCTCGCACGGAGTACGCGCAAGACCGCGAGAATGTGCGTAAGTGGCTGATTCGCAGTCTGCTTAAAGCGTCCGGAATCTGGGGCAGTGGATTGGACACCCTGCTAACCGCCCTGCGTGATCAGATCCGCACTCATGCCCAGACGGGCTTCCCTGTGGCTCAGATCGAAAGCGTGATGTCCTCGCGCGGTAAAACGCTGTCTTTCACGGAGGAGGAACTGGATGAGTTGGTCGAGCTGCCCTATGGCGATAAGCGAACCTTTGCCTTGCTCTCGCTGATCTTCCCTGGCTTCGATCTGTCCAGGCACTTCCATGTAGACCATATCTATCCGCAAGCTCGTTTTACCAAGCCTCAACTGCGTAAGGCAGGTATCCCAGAGGATCTGTTGCCTGAAGTGGCGGATAAGGCCAACCGTCTGGCAAACCTCCAGTTGCTTGAAGGCAGCATCAATAACCAGAAGCGCCAGAAGATGCCGCATGACTGGTACGCCCAGTTCAAGCCTGATGCTCTCGCCCGCCAGCAGTACCTGGCAGGCTTGGAAATTACCGACCTTCCCGAGTCGTTGGCGGACTTCACTGTGTTCTACGAGCAGCGTCGCAAGGCGCTTAGAGCCCGAATCGTCTCAGCCCTTCAGTAGTCACAGTTGCCGAGGAGAAATGCTGTGAGCATGGAAGAGCCGATTAAGGCAGTCGAGTGGCAGCGAGTGCTGAACGAGGTGAAGGCAACCTATACCACCCACCTGGTGCTATACAGTTACCAGAAGTACCCGGCGCACGAGTATGAGGGCTTCAAGAAGACCTTCTCTGCGTTAGCAGAGAAGGTGGATCTATCTGCGGCGCTGCTGTGGAAATGGGGGCATTGGGGAAAGGACAACTTCCCCTCAAAGCAGAAGCTCTTGATCAGCGAGATCGAGAGCCTGTGGCCGTCCTTCCGACGCTGGGCGTTGTCTGCCGGTGCTCAGTTCACCCCTGAGGCCACGTTTCAATGGTGGGATAAGCGCTTGGGTCGGCTGCGTTATATCACCAGCGCCTACCTGACCCACCTGATCCATCCCCTACAGGTGCCGATCATCGATCAGCACAATTTCCGTGCGATGAATCATTTACGGCAAACCCCGTCTGCTAAGAAAAAGCCATCCAACTGGTGCGATATTGTCCAGCTCAAGCTCTTCCTCAAGGAGGCGAGTGAACGGTACCAACGCTCTGATAGTGAATTCGATAAATACCTCATGATGTATGGCCGTGCGCTGAAGTCGCGCAAGGTCAGGTCGCCCCGTAAGGAACAGGCATGAACCGCTCCGCACTCAAAAAATACGCCCCTCAGGCCCGTCTCGATTTTATCGAGGCCGTCACCCTACGTGCTCGTCGTCTCGGGCTTGATCCGACATTGCCGGTCAGTGTCGAACAAACGGGCGACGTATTGCTGATTGGGGGGCAGCCTTTTCCGGCCAGCGTTGCCAAGCAGCGCTCCGAGCTGGCCCGACGTATTCAGCAGCAAGGTTTTGCTGCTGTGGTTGAGGCCTTGGCCTACACCTGGTTTAACCGCTTTGTGGCTATTCGCTTTATGGAGCTAAAGGGCTACCTGAGTCATGGTTACCGGGTGCTTAGCCATCCTGAGGGGGCGCTGCCGGAGATCCTCGAACACGCTCATCACCTCGATCTGCCAGGCTTGGACAAGGAAGAGGTTATCCGCCTGAAAACCGCAGGTAATCAGGATGAAGCGCTCTACCGCGAGATTCTGCTTGCCCAGTGTCACGAGCTGTACCGCAATATGCCTTTCCTATTCGAGGCGTTGGACGATGCGACCGAGCTGCTGCTACCGGACAACCTCCTGCGTACGGATTCGCTCATTGCCCGCCTGGTCAGCGATATCGATGAGGGCGACTGGGAAGAGGTAGAGGTCATCGGCTGGCTCTATCAGTTCTATATCAGCGGCAAGAAGGACGAAGTGATCGGCAAGGTGGTCAAGAGCGAGGATATTCCCGCTGCCACTCAACTGTTCACCCCAAACTGGATTGTTCAGTACCTGGTGCAGAACAGCCTCGGTCGTCTCTGGCAGATGGCCAACCCACACTCCAACTTGAAAGAAAAAATGCCGTACTACATCGAGCCCGCCGAGCAAACGCCGGAAGTTCAGGCCCAGCTCGATGCCTTGATCAAGGTACGGATGGATGAGGATGGCGGCACGCTAAATCCGGAGTCGCTGACCGTGCTCGATCCTGCGTGCGGCTCTGGGCATATCCTGGTAGAAGCCTACAACCTGCTCCGTGCCATCTATGAGGAGCGGGGCTATCGCCTGCGCGAGATCCCTCGGCTGATCCTGCAAAAGAATCTTTATGGTCTGGATATCGATGACCGTGCGGCTCAGCTGGCTGGCTTCGCCTTGTTGATGAAGGCGCGCGAGGATGATCGCCGGCTTTTCGAAGAGGAGGGGAACCCGCCACACCTCAATGTAATGGCCATTCAGCAAAGCGCAGGTTTGCCGGATGAGGAGATTGCACGAGTCATTCTTAATGCAGCTATCCAGATCGAGGGAGGGGATGCTTTCCACTCAGGGCAGCTGTTTGGTGGTGGACAGTTGGAAACTCAGCACAGTTCAGGGCTGACTGTTCTTGACCTGCGCCAGCTGATTCAGTTGTTTGAGCATGGAAAGACCTTTGGTTCGCTGATCAGCGTACCGGATACCCTCAAGGCTAAGCTGGGGAAAATAGTCGAACTACTTGCCACAGTACAAAGTAAGGGTGATGACTTGTCGCGAAGTTATGCCTGTCAGGTGATCGCGCAGTTCGCAATACCAGCTAGTTTGCTGGCATTGTCCTACGATGTAGTTGTGGCTAACCCTCCATATATGGGGGGGAAAGGTATGAATCAATTGCTCAAAAGTTTTGGGAGAGATTACTTTCCATGTGGTAAGGCTGACCTGTTTGCCATGTTTATTGAGAGAGGGTACATGTGGTGTAAGCTGAGCGGCTTCATTAGCATGGTTACGATGCAAGCTTGGATGTTTCTCTCCTCATTCGAAGAGATGAGGATTAAGATGCTGAAGGGGCGTCTGTTTAGCTCTCTTGTGCATATTGGCTATAATAGTTTTCCCGAGATGAACTCAAAAATTGCTCAGGCATGTGCATTTGTTCACGGTGCCTCGAAGGTTGATGGTTATTGCGGGTCATATATAAACTTGAATTGTGAAGATCAGTCGGCTGATAAGAGTAAGATTTTTTTAGAGCGTGACGCGTCGATATTGTTCTTGCGGCATCAAGAAGGATTCCAATTGATTGGCGGGGCTCCGCTCGCTTATTGGGCAAGTGAAAATGTGCAAGAGTTATTTGCTAAATCCTGCTCTTTGAGTGAGGTTGCGTCACCAAGGGCTGGGTTGGCAACGGGTGATAATACTGTATTCCAAAGGTACTGGCATGAAGTGTCCAAGGAAAAAATAGGTTTTGGATTAGCTTCAGTTGATAGTGCTGGTGCTAGTAAATACAAGTGGTTTCCATGCAATAGTGGTGGCTCCTTTCGAAAATGGTATGGTAATCATGAGATAGTTGTGGATTGGGAATCTGATGGCTATCGCATCAGGAATTTTCGCGGCGAGGATGGGAAAATTAAGTCGCGTCCCCAAAATACCAATTATTTCTTTAGGGAAGGAATAACTTGGACTAAGTTGAGTACAGGTGTTTTTGCGGCTAGATATAAGGAGGTTGGGTTTGTTTTTGATGATACGGGGCGGTCAGCCTTTCCTGATAATGCTGGGGTAATATTGCCTTTGCTTGCTTTGCTTTGTAGTAATTCGGCAAATTATTTTTTGTCTTTGTTGAATGCTTCTTTGAGTTTTACAAGTGGAGATATTGCGAAAATACCAATTCCTGAAGGATTGGGTTTGATTCCAGTGGAGGCTGTGCGAGAGGCGATTGAAATTTCGAGGAAGGATTGGGATGCGTTTGAGCTGTCTTGGAACTTTCGCGGCGTGGCTTTTGATTGGGATATTAAATTTTCTGATGGGGTGCTCGCGAATTCATGGCGGGCATGGTCTCAGAGCGGTGTAAACAATTTGATGCGATTGAAAGAAATCGAAGAATCAAACAATTCTATTTTTATTAAGGCTTTTGGCTTGCGGGGTGAGATTTCACCATTAGTGCCCGAGAGTCAGATTACTCTCGCTAGAGCTAATCGCGAGCAAGACATGCAGCGACTGATATCTTATGCTGTTGGGTGTGTTATGGGGCGTTATAGCCTCGATGAGCCAGGTCTAATCTATGCGCATAGCGGAGGGTGCGATTTTGACCACTCGCGTTATACCGAATTTCCGGCTGATGGTGATGGCATTATTCCTGTCACCGACGAGCCTTGGTTCGAAGACGATGCCGCCGAACGTGTGCGCGAGTTCGTCAAGGTGGTCTGGGGTGGCGACACTCTTGTGGAAAATATGGAGTGGCTTGCCGATAGCCTAGGTCGTAAGGCTGGTGAGTCCGCCGACGAAGCCATCCGCCGCTACCTGTCCACCAGCTTCTACAAAGACCACCTGCAAGCCTACAAGAAGCGCCCAATCTATTGGCTCTTCTCCAGCGGCAAGCAAAAGGCTTTCGAGTGCCTGGTTTACCTGCACCGTTATAACGAGGGCACGCTCTCGCGCATGCGCATGGAATACGTCGTGCCGCTGCAAAGCCGCATGCAAGCCCGTATCGATAAGCTCACCGACGATATCGACAGCGCCACCAGCAGCGCCCAACAAAAAGCCCTGCAAAAGCGCAAAGACAAGCTCACCAAGCAACTCGAAGAACTCCGTCGCTTCGACGAGAACCTGCGCCCCTACGCCGACCAACGCATCACTCTCGACCTGGATGATGGCGTAAAGGTCAACTACGGAAAATTCGGTAATCTACTGGCAGAGGTCAAGGCAGTTACTGGCGGTAAAGAAGAATAATCAACCAATACTACGCAGTTTTGCATTGGAAGCACGACATGGAACTAATCGATTTTTTCAAAGAAAAGAAATTTGCCGGCTGTGAACGAATTTATATTCGCCCGCATATCCCCGCCAAACAGTTAAGTAATGCTGTAGGCGCTTACAGCGTACGCGTTGAGCCGAAGGAGGTGGTCGTTTTGATCGACGACACAGCCTTCGGCAGTGGCAAAGACGGGATTTTGATCTGTGAGAATCGATTGGTCATACGCGAGGTCTTCTCCAGTGCGCGTGCTTATGAATACGACGCAATCGACTCCATCAGTTGCGAGGGGCGGCGGCTCTTTATTAATGAGCGCGAAGCTTACAAGCTGGTTCAGCCTGATAAAAATGATTTGGCTGAATTTTTCGAGCTAATGAATCAATGGATCTCTCGTCGTGGTGCGTCAGCCGTAAAGAGCCGCGAATCTCGTACAGATGCACCCGTAAGCGGCAAAGCTAATACGGGTATGGGCGAGTTCCTCTATGACGTGGGCCGCAAGGTTGTTTCCGACAAGGTCTACGTTCGCCCCCATATTCCTGCGAAAAAGTTACAGTCCGCCATTAATGCATACGGTAATGGGCTATCCCCGGAGGATGTGATAATCCTGGTCGACGATACAGCCTTTGGTAGCGCCAAAGACGGTATCTTGATTACGGATAAGAGCATTTATATAAAAATATTCACCGAATCCCTGCGTGCCTATGAATGGGAGGTGGTGGAGTCAATTGATATTGAAAAACGGACGATTTATATCAATGGTGCTGCTTCAGGTAAGCTTGTACAAGCTACTGAAAAAGATCTTGGATTTTTCTTTGATAGGATTGATGAGAACCTTAAGCTGCAAAACTCTTCAAGCGAGCGTCAGCCGAATCCGAGCGTTAGTGATCAGGTGCGAGAGGGTGAAGTTGAATTGACATTTGACCTTGACGTCGTCTTGCAGTCCGAGCCCCAGCGTACTGATGGGGTGACGGATCCGCGAGATGACTCAGGGCTTTCTGGGCAAGGAATTAATCGCTCTATAGCTCAAGATGAAGCCACGGCCATTGCCACAATTGTGGAAGCAGAAGTCAGCGCAAATCACCCTGCGGAAAACGGCGCGGCGCAAGCTGATATTTCTCTCCCGATGACTGCTACGGAAACAAAGGCTAAAGACAAGCTGCTGGCATACATTTCTACGGCTATTGAGCAGAACAAGTCAAAAATCCTCCCTATGATTAAGGAGAAAACAGGCGAGGCATCGCTTGCTGCTTTAAGGGATGACTCGAATGTAGAAAAACTTGCTGGGTTCATTTATGCATTTCTGCCTGGGCTTGTGCGTTTTGCTCTGAAAGAGCAAGTTTTCATTCAGTTTATGCTGGATAATCGCGATAAAATATTGGCTGGCTTATTGCCTGCTGAGGCTAATGTCGAGTTGAGCCAAGAAGATATTGGTAGTGTGTATGGGCGAGCAGATAATGGCACTGACTTGTCAGCTAAAGAGCCTAAGAAATTAGCTGCTTTTGCGCGGGGAGGCCAAGTCTCAAGGATGGCAAGGCCGCCATTCTATTCGCGGTCTCTTGGTGAGTGCGAGCAGTTCATTGCTGAGTTTTCTCAAGAGGTGAAATCTGTTAATCGCGCTGTTCAAAATTCAGATGAATTTAAAGAGTACGTTAGAACCTATCACATTACTAAGTACTGCGCCGATACTCTAAGCCTATCGATAGAAGCTCTTACGAAAATCAGAGATCGCCTTTCTCTGAATGGCCAAGCAGAACGATCTGTGTTTGAGTTGGATTCGGTCATCTTTGTGATGCTGTCTTACGCGACAGCGTCCATGAGTTTTCTACTTCGCTCTGAAGCGGGTTATGACGAAGATCAGACTGTTAATCTGTTAGCGCCTGTCTTGGATGCTTTGATTGTTTCTTATGCCCGTGATTTGCATGGGGGTTCTGCTACTAAAACTCTGCGGGATACCGTAAACCCCTATGAGCGGGTTTTAGCCTCTGAAACCATGCAAGGCTATAAGATGATGTCGGGTCTCTTTGCAAAAAATATTGAGCGGCAAGATGGTGAGAGTCTTTCCGGTCATTTCGAACACTTTGTTGTGCGCTCTTCTGTCGATGCATTTGCAGATCCTAATGATCGATTTGAGTTGTCATCCAAAATGGCTTCAGATGAAGGACGTCAAGTTGTCTTGAGTGTCTTAGCTGAGCTTGATGCCCAGTTAGAGTCGGCGCTCGTTCAGCATTTGGAGGATCGCAGCAGCTGGTAACCACCCCCTGTGAGCTCTGCTCAGGGGCGTTAAGCACATGGAGCTAGGCCTGTTGGCGGCGTATACTGTAACCATTCATGATCATGCCTTTTGCCATAATACCTTTTTGAGTCAATAGGTTAGGTTGTTTTTGGTTGAAGGTGAGGAGGGCGAGATGGTTACCGAAGAGCGCTTGAAAAGGGCTATTGCGTTGCGCAAGGACGATGTGTTCTTGCGTTCCGAGTTCGCGCGTTTTGGCAGCCCGGCTCAGCTCTCTCGCGCCATTAGGCAGCTCATTGCTGAAGGCGTATTGGTCAAGCTGGGGCTTGGTGTGTTCGCCAAGGCTAAGCCCAGCGCGCTGTCCGGCAAGCCTATCCCTGTTCAACCTCTTGAGGTACTTGCACCGCTTGTCTTGCAAAAGCTTGGGGTCAAGGTAAAGCCCTCTCAGGCTGTGCGCGATTACAACTCGGGCGCATCTCAGCAGTTGGCTGCTGGCATTGTGCTGGACACGGGGCGCCGTCGAATCACCCGCAAGCTGGGCTTCGGTAAGCAGACGGTAGCCTATGAAAGCCATCACGCCTGATCAGGCCGAGCTGATCGAGGCGGTATTGGCTGAGCTCGATGTCGGCCTGCTGACTGCCAGCATCCTGGAAAAGGATGTCCACGTTACGGATGCCCTGTGCGCCTTGCTGGGCATGGAGTATCCCGCGACCCATCTGGTGTTCTGCGGCGGTACCAGTTTGTCTAAGGCATACGGTCTGATCGAGCGTATGTCTGAGGATGTGGATCTCAAGGTCGTGCTAGATGAGCCGAGTATCGGCGGCGCTTCCGCCATCAAAAAGCATCTGAGCCAGCTGAAAGTGGAGGTGGCGCGGCAGCTGGAGACCCTGGGGTTCGTCGAAGACTCTCAGCAACGCATTGCTCGTAACCAGAACCATTATTTTGCTACGCGATGGCAGTACGAGTCCCGCTATCAGCATGACGCCAGCTTGAGACCCTACCTGAGCCTTGAACTTACGGTTCGCTCGCCGCAGTTCGCTACTACGCGTCAGCCCATGGATTACCTGGTTGAGCGCTTGGCGTCACGCCCCCGGCCCTTGGGGCAAATAGAGTGTGTGGCGGTTGAGGAGACCTTGGCGGAGAAGGTGCTCTCTTTTTTGCGTCGTTATGCCCAGCATCGCGCAGGCGCTATGCACCAGGAATGGGATAAGACGCTGGTCAGGCATGTTTATGACGTGTTCTGCATCTGCCGTGTTGATTCACAGGTCACGGCTAAGGCCTCCGCAGGTTTTCCAGCATTGGTGCAGTTCGACGCCGAGGAATTTGGCCAGCAATTTCCGCCGTTCGCTGCTGCGACCAAGGCCACGCTACAGGTAGCGCTAGCGCAAGCTGAGCATGATCCGGCGATACGCCAGGAGTATGAACGCCACCTGATTCCTTTGGTCTTCGGCTCGGTACGCCCTAGCTTCGATGAGGCCTAAGGTATATTTCGCCAGCAGGCTGAATTTCTGATTGGCACGCTTTGATGTGCCGGCATGGTTCTGTTTTGCATTTTTCCACAGAGGGGTACTTGAGGTGCCTTTTCAGTTTTTCCATACCGCTGGGGGCGGTGATTGATGTCTGAGCTATCCGCACAACTCGCCAGGATCATCGATGGTCTGCAACAGCAGTTCGCATCCAGCCGTGTGGTGTGGTGGGAGGATCCGCAGGGCGAATTCAGTGAGACTCTGGATACCCTGGTACTGGAAAATGTTCAGGTTTTGCGTCGGTCGGTGTCGCCGGCCCTGGCGATCAAGCAACAGGTCGAGTTGCTGAATCCGAGTGGCCTTTTCCTTATTTACGAAGACAGTGCTCGCCCTGAGCCAGAGCAGGATTGGTTGCTGGATATTCGTCTGTATGCAGCGCCATTCGCCGCAGATCGGACGTCCATGCTCTTGCAGGAGTTGGGGCTACGTCAGCAGAGTTTGCGCGAGCACCTGAAGCTGCGTAGTGCGTTCTTCGCCAGCAAAGATCGGGTCTCCAAGATCCAACGATTGCTCAATCCGGATGACGATGAGTCGGTGCTGGATCTGAAGATCCTCGCGGTACTGGCCAAGGTTGAACAGGCTGAAATGTTTGCAGTGCTCACGGCAATTTTCGCCACCTTGGCCGAGTCTGAGGAGCTGGAAGATAACCCACTGTGGGAGTCGATCTGCAAGTTCGACATGCTGCCGGTGTTCTGGCAGCTGATGTCGCAGGCTTTCGGCTATCAGCATGGTGAGCCTTCCCTGCGTCATTTCTTGGTGCGTCTGTTTGCTACTGATATCGGGCATGCCTTGCATACTCATGCCCCGGCCAACCTAAAGGCCCTTCAGCTCAATCCCGCACGCGCTGCCAATGTCGCGGTCTTCCTGTCGCAGTGGCGCGACAGCACCTTGCGGCAGCGTGCATATGATCGTTTATCGAAGCGGGTGGCGGCAGATTTGCGCCCGACAGAATTGTTGGCTCAGGTGTCCTTGGAGGCACTGATGGCCGTCAGTACGTTTGTTGATGTTGAGCGTCAGATTGCCGAGCGTTTGCGCGACGCTGTGCTTAACAACACCAGCGAAACGGTTGGCCAGAAACTGCGAGATATGGCCAGCCGGCGCATGGATGGCTATTGGGCCAATCCTCGCTGGCCGGATAACGAGGATGCCAACCGGTCGGTGTGGTACGCCTACTACCGCTCGCTGATTGCAGCATCTGAACTGTTCGAGCTGAAGCTACGTTACGCCGGTGGTTTTTCTTTTGCTTCCGCTGAGGCCTGCTACAGCGCTTACACCGGTGAGCTTTATCGTTTCGATCAGCTCTACCGGATGTATCACGAAGCCGCTGATGCTGTGTACGCACGTAGTCCAGATGCCTTGTCCCCGTTGACCTCCCGAGTTGAGCAGGACTACTTGAACGGCTTCCTGCAACCACTGGCACAGAAGTGGGGCAGCTTCGTCGATGGCGGCCTGCTGCAACAGTGGCAATTACCTGATGTACCCAATCAGCAAAACTTCTATGCCGACCAGGTGGATCGCTACCTGAAGGGGGGCGAGGATCGCCGGGTGTTCGTGGTGATCAGCGATGCGCTGCGCTACGAGGTAGCTCAGGAGCTGAGTGAGTCCCTCAATGGCAAGTATCGGTTCGCCGCAAAGCTAAGTAGCCAGCTGGGCGTACTGCCGTCCTACACCAAGCTCGGTATGGCCAGCCTGCTGCCCCACAAGACGCTGAGTTATACCGATGCTGGCTTGGTGCAAGTGGATGGACTGAGCAGCGATGGTCTGGAGGCTCGCAACAAGATTCTAGCCAGCGTGAATGGTCTGGCCCTGCGTGCCGAAGACTTCCTGACTATGAACAAGACTGATGGGCGAGAGCTGATCAAGCCTTACCGTGTTATATACATCTATCACAACAAGATTGATGCCGTTGGTGACACCGCAAGCACTGAGAGCAGCACCTTCAGTGCTTGCCGCGATGCCATTGAAGAGCTGGAGTCCATCGTAAGTCGCATCATCAATAACCTGAACGGTCATCGGGTGGTGGTCACAGCAGATCACGGTTTCCTGTTCCAGGATTCAGCGCTTGAGGCCTTAGACAAGAGCAAGCTGGTCACCAAGCCCTCTGGAGCTGTTGTCTCGAAGAAGCGCTATCTGATTGGTCGAAACCTGGGCATCAGCGAGCAGGTGCATGCTGGCTACATTAGGGACACCGCAGGTGTCAGTGACGACATGATGTTTTGGTCACCACGCGGGGTGAACCGTTTCCATTTTGTCGGCGGCGCACGCTTTATCCACGGTGGAGCTGCGTTGCAGGAAGTGGCTGTGCCTGTGCTCAAGGTGCAACAGGTGCGCGGCCAGAAGGCCAAAGACACGGCGGTGCGCAAAGCACAGGTCACGGTGCTGGGTAACAACTTCACCATCACCACCAACCGCTATGTGTTCAACCTGTTGCAGACAGAGGCAGTCTCCGAGCGGGTGCTGCCGGCAGTACTGCGTGTAGGGCTTTACGATGATGCGGGGGAGGCTGTATCGGCAGTGGAGTTGGTTTCCCTGGATAGCGACTCGCAGAATCTTGATCAGCGCCAACGCAAAGTCATTCTGACGCTATTGAATCGTCCGTTCTCTTCCAGTGAACGCTACTTCTTTAAGCTGCTAGACGCCGAAACCGACGTTGAGCAGTTCCGAATTGATGTCCGTATCAACCTGGCGATTAGCAATGACTTTGACTTCTGATAGCGGCAATCTTGACCTGGATCTCGACGCTCTGCTGAACCGCTTTTTTACCGGCAAGGTGGTGCGCAAGGATCTGACCAAGCGTTTGAAGGAAGGCATCAATGTGCCGGTGTACGTGCTTGAGTATCTGCTCGGCATGTACTGCGCCTCGGATAATGAGGAGGTCATTGCCGATGGCTTGGAAACCGTAAAGCGCATCCTTGCTGAAAACTACGTTCGCCCCGATGAGGCCGAAAAGGTTAAGTCGAAGATCCGCGAGCGAGGCAGTTTCAAAATCATCGACAAGGTTTCAGTCAGCCTGAACGAGCGTCGGGATATCTACCAGGCGCTTTTCATGAATCTGGGCGTCAAAGATGCCGAGATCCCCAGCCGCTTCATCAAGGAGTTCGAGAAGCTCCTGGCAGGGGGTATCTGGTGCATCGTGACCCTGAATTACTTCTTCGAAGAAGGGGCCAAGGGTTCGCCTTTCACGGTGCATGATCTCAAGCCCATCCAGATGCCGAACATGGATATGGACGCGTTGCTGGAAGCGCGCAAGGCGTTCAGTGAAAGCGAGTGGATTGATGTGTTGCTGCGCTCAACGGGCATGGAGCCAGCTCATTTCAATGACCGCACGAAATGGCATCTGCTGACGCGGATGATTGCCTTCGTCGAAAACAACTTCAACTGCTGCGAGCTTGGCCCCCGGGGTACAGGTAAGAGCCACATTTACAAGGAGGTCAGTCCGAACAGCATCTTGGTTTCCGGCGGGCAGACCACTGTTGCTAACCTCTTCTACAACATGTCGCGCAGGCAAGTCGGGTTGGTCGGGATGTGGGATGTGGTGGCCTTCGATGAGGTGGCAGGCATTTCGTTCAAGGACAAGGACGGCGTCCAGATCATGAAGGACTACATGGCCTCTGGCTCCTTCGCCCGCGGGCGTGATTCCATCTCAGCGTCTGCGAGCATGATGTTTGTCGGCAACATCAACCAACCCGTGGACACCTTGGTCAAGACCAGCCACCTCCTGGCACCGTTTCCAAGCGCGATGATCGACTCTGCGTTTTTCGACCGTTTCCATGCCTACATTCCAGGCTGGGAGGTGCCGAAGATGCGCCCTGAATTTTTCACTAACCGTTACGGGCTGATCACCGATTACCTCGCCGAGTTCATGCGCGAGATGCGCAAACGAAACTTTGCTGATGCCATCGATCGTTTCTTCAAGCTGGGTAACAACCTCAATCAGCGTGACACCATCGCCGTGCGCCGGACGGTGTCCGGTTTGCTCAAGTTGCTACATCCAAGCGCCGACTATGACCGCGAAGCTGTGCGCCGCTGCCTTGAGTACGCATTGGAAACCCGTCGGCGGGTGAAGGAGCAGCTGAAGAAAATCGGTGGGATGGAGTTCTTCGATGTGCACTTCTCTTACATCGACGCCGACACCCTTGAGGAGACATTCATCAGCGTGCCGGAGCAGGGTGGTGGTGGCCTGATCCCTGAAGGGCAGGGCAAGCCAGGAACAATGCATCTGGTGTCGACCGGTGCCAGTGGGCACCTGGGACTTTACCGGCTGGAAACCCAGATCACTGCTGGTAGCGGAAAGCTGAATATGTCCGGCCTCGGAAGCAGCTCATCAGCGAAAGAGGCCCTGAAGGTCGCATTCGACTACTTCAAGGCCAACATCAATCGGGTGAGCGCAGCGTCAAAGGTAGGCGATCACGACTACCACCTGCATACCGTTGAACTTCACAACACGGGCGCTCCCAAAGCATTGACCCTCGCTGGCTTCGTTGCTTACTGCTCAGCTTTGATGCAGCGGCCACTGCAAGCGCAGATGGTGGTACTTGGCGACATGAGCCTTGGGGGTAATGTGGTGCCAGTAGAAAACTTGGCTGAATGCATGCAGGTGGCTTTCGATGCGGGAGCGAAACGCATCCTCCTGCCTATGGCCAGTGTGACGGACATCCCAACCGTACCTGGTGAGCTGTTCGCCAAATTCCAGACCAGCTTTTACAGCGACCCGGTGGATGCTGCGTTCAAGGCGCTTGGTGTGAGTTAAATGACTGCGGCTAAGCAGGTCGCAACTGGCCGCGTAGGCCGGCCTCGCGCATCAGTCGAGCAACCCGGTGTCGACCACACGAATGCCCCATGGCCGCCAATTCGGCCTTGATGCGGCGATGGCCATAGATCCCATTCACCTCATGGCGGATGGTGCGGACCTCCTTGCTCAGACGCCGATTCGCTATCTCTCTCGCCGAAGGTGGCCGCTGCTGCCAAGTATAGAAGCCGCTGCGGAATACTCGCAGCAGCCGGCACATCGGCGCTACCGGGATAGCGACCGGCCAGCGCCTCGATGGCGCGGAACTTCACTTCGTGGGCTGCGATAAGATGGCGAGCGTCTCAGCGACATGACGAAGCGGTGTACCGGCAAGCACCTGGTCTACCGCCTCGCGTTTGAAGGATTCGGGAAAACGTCGTCTAGTCTGGGTCATGAATACTCCTTGCGGTGGGCATTATCCACCTTAAGTCAGTGTCCACTCAGCCCGGGACAGACCACTCTGTCGACTGGCTGCCTCTATTGATTGCGTGTCTTCGGTACAATGCCGACTTGCATCCCAAATGGATTGAACACGCTGTTCAGGGTCTGCACGGTTGGATTTGACTCGTCATGCTCCAGCTGACGAAGGGCACGCAGGGACAGTTTGCACATCTGCGCGAAACGGGCCTGCTGCAACCCGGTGATTTCTTTCCGCAACTTGCGCACAGCCTGGCCGATGCTCAACTCGCCCGACGCCAGTTGGGTCTGTATTTCGTTCAGAATACGGTTGCGCTCGATGATGTCCACTTAGACAAGCCCCCATCTGCTGAGTCGCTGCTGGAGGTTTCGCAGCGCAATACGCGGATGATTCATGGTGGAATTTGGTAGCCCCTGATCGCTCAGTAGGTCGGGAAGGGCGAGGAAGTTGTGCGCTGCGCCTCTGAGCCTTTCATATAGAACATCTGCGTCGGTCAATTGCCCCAGTGCTGCGCAGGCTTGGCGCCAGTTGACCTCACCGGCAACCTCTATAGGTTGAGGCCATTTAGTGGTGCGAGTGATGCCTTCATCATCCATCACCATGTGGGCAAGGTCGTAGATGGGGGCGAGTTTCAGGCCCGTGCTGTTTCGCAAAATTGAAGTATTGCGGCCATGGTTGTCCGAATTGCCAAGGATCTGGTTGAGCAAGTCGCGCTGTAGATACTCATAGATCATGTCGCCAACTTGCGCGCCTTGTCCCGTCTGCTGCCACAGCCTGGCCAGGTGCTTCAGAGCGTCGGTATGCAGCAGGTAACTGCCCGGCACTGTCACTCCTGCCAGTGAGTAAAGGGACTCCATGGCGCTGCGCTCCACACCGGCGTCACTAAGATGGCGGTCAAAACGATGCATCCACAGGCTAGGTTTACGGCCTTCCTCCAGAGCCAGGCCTTCGGCAGGTACAGTATCCAGGCCAAGCTGCTGAATGGCTCTGTAGAAGCAGAACTCGCTACGCAGGATATCTTGGTCGGTCTGTCTAGCCTGATTTCGCGCAAATTTCACAAACCAGTGGCAGGTCGCATAGACATCCGGCAGAGCCGCATCTGGGTGCAAGGCACCTTCTCGGTCTTCAGTCAGCAACAGTTTGGGCGCTTCGCCACCCGCACCAGTGGCGCCGCCGATAGCCGCACCTTGCTCGTAGGCGTATTCCAGGAAGCGCGAGTCGCGGTTGATTACATCTTCGCGAGAGAAACCCAGCAGCGGACTTCCTTGAAGTGCTAATGCCGCCTCCTTGATACGCAGGTTGCCCACTGGCGCCGGAGCGCACCGGCTCAGGAGGAATAGGTCCAGTTCCAGATTCTCGGGTTTCTGTTCGCCCAAACGCTGGAGTAGGAAACGGCGTGCGGCGCCTGCGGGTACTATGTCGTGCAGGAACGCGGGAGCAGCGGTACCCCGATAGGAGTCCCAACCCAATGGCACTGTGGCGCTAACTGCATGCTCAAGGCGGCTGCCGATGTGCTCCAGCGTCTCAAGCAAATATGTTTGTTCATAGCCAAAAGAACACACCCCTGTCAGGCCTGCCTCGGGCTGCTCGAAGTTGAGGCGCATGGCGTCATGCCAGGCATGGCCGCTGTACAGTTGCAGGGTGAGAGAGTGCATATTGGCTCCGGCACTTTAATGCCTTTAAAGCTACTGGTTGTCACAGCTAAAGGCAATAAAATGCCGCAAATTACTCCGGGCGTAGACTTAAAGGGTGCTTTAGTGCCGATTTGCGGGGCTGATCAATGGCGATTTTCATGTTTGATCGCGATGGCTGGCTTGTGACAAGGCATCCAATCTCAAGAGGTGGATTCCGTGTTGGCCCTCCGGAACACCCGATCCCTCGCCATGAATGCCTCCAGCATGTGCGGGATGAGCGTCAGGGCGTCGACTTTTTCGCCGTAGGTCTGCGAGTGCAGCGCCGCGTATCGCTCGAGGTCGGCCTTCAGGATGGCGGGCCAGGTGAAGGTCAGCTTAAGGTTTTCGGTTTTCGGCGACGGGCCGAGGCGTAGCTTGGTCATGCTCATGGCTGGCTCCTCTGGTGGATGGAGAAAGGCTGATAGGGGCGCAGCACCAGATCGCGGTTGACGATCACGCGTAACGGCAGGCCAGGGCGATGATGACGCGGTCGCCGTCGGTGCAGTTGGCCGGTGCCGCCAACTCGGCACCGATACCCAGAAGACTTGTCATGGCCGCGCCGGCGCCGGCGCCGATCCGATCCCAGTGCCAGTCGATGCCATCCTCGAGACCGGCATACCCGCAGCGTCGGTACGGACCAGGTTGTCGAGCTGGAAAGATGAGGTATCTGGCAAGATCACCCGCTGCCACACCACCTGCACGCGGCTTTGTCCGTAGTTCACCTGGCTGTTGTAGCGGCCCAGCAGGCGGGCGCCTTGGGGGATCAGCACGTGTTCACCTGTGGCGCTGTCGTAGACCGGTTCAGTTACCGTAGCGATAACGTCGCCAGGTAGATCCGACGTATACCGCCGGGACTCCTTATAGAGCTGGGCCAGGTCAATATCATCTTCACCGGTGCCGTGCTCGAGTACCGGGCGATATTCCAGTGCACCCATACCCCTGTCTGCCATGTAAGCCAGCCGATCGAGCGGGGAAATGTGTCTACGGTCTATGCCATGATTGGCGAGGAAATAACGATCCATTAGCAGCATGCCCCATCCGTCCGGGAGGGAGTCGGCAAGCGCGCCTGGCAGGTCTGCGAAAAGGACTGGATCAGCAGCTTTCTGGGGTTGTGAAGTCCATGTTCAGGGGCGACAGGTTGAAGCCTTGCGCTACCCACTGTGGGTGATAGGCAAAGTAGATACCCTGTCGACTGGCCACCAGCTCCCGACCGGTGTGCCGGCGAGCAATACCTCTATGGTGTTGATGGATTTCATTGGCGTCCCCGGGTACGTCCTGTTTGTTTGATTTCTTCAAGCGAGACAGGTCGTTCATGCTTGAACAGTTCAGCGAGTTGGCGTGTGGCACCAAGTGCTGTAGCGATGAGCACCAGATAAATCCTTTAGTGGTTCAAATATGAGCCATTGGCTTTTGCTGGCCCAGATTGATCCAGGGAGGAGGTCGCTTGCCCTGATCTTCCTGTCCAAGCGGATTGCGCTGTCATAAGTCTGTTCCAGTCATCAATCCGCATGGGGGCAGCGCTGGCAGTTGCCATGGGAATGCGGACAGCGGCCTGCCTCGCTGTTCATGCGCCATGTCGAGTGCCTTGCTCACTGGCTCTGCATCCGGCTTGGCGGAAAGCACCCAGCTGACTGCTCACCTTGTATGCAGCTCCAACACTGCCGCCAAGTAATGTCGGCCTTGTGGCCGGATCTAAGTGATGTCGCCGCACCACACCTGGTTGGGTCGTTCGGTGCTGAACTCGCGGTTCAACCGGTCAGGGATATCTGGCCGCTCAACCTTGGCCTGCTTGTAAACGTGTGTCGCGGTACCGCAGAGCGGACTGCTTTTCAGAGTTTTCTCATAGTGTGATGTAGACAATTGCCTCAGCCTAGTGAGATGACCTACAGGCAATTGACCATGCTCCATGAAGACTCTCTCTCGACGCCGAATGCCGCGCGCAAGCTGCTGTGTCTATTGGCCTGCTCGGTAATCGTGTGCCTTGTCTTTGCTTGCGGCATGTTCTTTGCGGCCGTCTTTAATCATGAAATCTCGCAGCTGCGCAGGCAGATGAATGCGGCCATGTATGAAGCACAGGCCTATATCAATTCCCGCGAACTGTTGCTTGAGCATATCAGTCGTGACGTCACGCACAGTGCCTATACAGTGCGCGCTGATCCAATTCCGCGAGGGTTTCAAGACAGGCAGGCGCATTTCGTTCTGGGTGATTCGTCGTCTCCCATGCGTCTGACCCTGGCTGTCGAAGACCTGCAGGAACTCGAGGATCGGCGTATGAACCTGATCTACGTAGCCTATGCCGGTGAGCACCTGAAAGCCTGGCGGTTGGTCGGTCCATCGGCCAAGGCTGCGGCCGTGCCGCCGGGTGTCATGGCGCTTCTCGCTCAGACCGGAACCGAGAGGGAAGAGCTGCATGTCCGATGGTTGAGCGACCCGGCGGACTTGCAGTCACGGCAGTATCTGTTCTCACGTGTGGAGCTCGAAGGAAACAAAGGTTGGCTGGGCGCCGAGATCTTCGCGGCGGACATCAGCGCTGCGTTCAACTCGACCTCGGCGGGGCATTATCTGCTGCTTGACCAGCAACACCGAATCGTTCTCGGGAGTTCCGTATCTGCCAGCCTGGTCGAGGCTTTGCGTCAGGTCTGGGATCATGACAACTTCGCTTTCGTCGGAGCAGGCTGGTTTCCCAGTCATGTGGCCCTGCTCAAGCACCTGGGTAGCTCCAACTGGTCGCTGATCTACTACGTGGATTTGCCCCAGCTTCTGCTGCCGCTTCTGCCGCAACTGTTCATCTGTGCGCTGCTGCTGATCATCGGTGGCTTGTTTGTCTGGTGGTTGTACTGGCGTATCAATCAACGTGTGATCGAGCCGGCGCAGCAGCGTCTGGTGGCGTTGGTCGAGAACGAAAGTTTCTTGCGCGTGATGATCCAGACGCTGCCGATGGCGGTCTGCGTCCTGCGTCGGCGCGATGCCAGTGTAGTGATGGAGAACCGTCTGGCGAACACCTGGCTGGGTGGAGGCGAAGCGCGCAAGCTGTGGAGTCTGGAGTGGCTCGAGCGTACCTTCGAGCAGGGCGATGATGGCGGTTTTATCGAGATCAAGACGGCCAGCGGCATGCACCTCTATCTCTGCTACACGGCGGCGCGCTACAAGGACGAGGAGGTGCTGTGCTGCGCCTTCAGTGACATCAGCGCCCGCAAGCATACCGAGGAAGCACTGGCGGAGGCCAAGCGTCTCTCCGATGCTGCCAATGAGGCCAAGACGTTGTTTCTGGCGACCATGAGCCACGAAATTCGTACCCCCCTGTACGGGGTTCTCGGTACGCTCGAGCTGCTCGGCCGAACCGCGCTGGATCACCAGCAAGCGGGTTATCTGCGGGCCATCGAACGCTCGTCGTCGACGTTGCTGCAGTTGATCAGCGATGTCCTCGACGTGTCCAAGATCGAGGCCGGACAACTGGGCCTCGAACTGACCGAATTTTCCCCTACGGAGCTGGCACTCAACTCGGTGCAGGCTTACGCAGCAGCAGCGCGGGCGAAGGGCGTACAGCTTTACGCCTGCTGCGATGCCAAATTGCCCGAGCGCATGATCGGCGATGCAGTTCGTATCCGGCAGATTCTCAACAACCTGCTCAGCAATGCGGTCAAGTTCACTGATAACGGTCGCATCGTCATGCGCGTATGGGCGGAAGAAGGCCTGAAGGCTGAACCGATACGCCTGTACTGGCAGGTCGTGGATACGGGTATCGGCATTTCTCGCGAGGTGCAGGAGCATCTTTTCGACCCGTTCTATCAGGTTTCCGGGCAGGCTCGGATGGCCGGCGGGACGGGGCTCGGGCTATCGATCTGCAAGCGTCTGTGCGATCTGATGCAGGGGCAACTGCGAGTGGTGAGCGACACCGGTCTGGGTAGCAGCTTCCTCCTCGAACTGCCGATGCAGCCAGTCACGCAGCAGCCTGTCGAGCGCAAGCTGCGTGCCACTCAGGTCTGGGTTCACACTCCGGTTCGCGAACTGTCCGAGTCGATATGCGGCTGGATAAATCGCTGGGGCGCGAGAGCGCAGATACTTTCTCCCGAGCAAACGTTCGATGAGGACGCGCGGGCGATTCTGATGGAGCTGCGTTTCAGTTCCGCCGAGCGCAAACCCTTCCCGAGCTGGAAGGGTTTACGGGTCGTGGTGTCTGATCTTGGCGGTGACCATCCTCGCCAGGAAAATAACGAATGGCACATCGGGCGCTTCAACCTGCTCGGTATCCACGAGACCATCGGCAGGGCTCAAGGCCTGCAGGGCGTCTCCTCCAACAGTGTGATTGATGAGTCCCGGGAGGAGGCGCTGGGGTTGCGCGTGCTGGTCGTCGAGGACAACCCGATCAATCAGCTGATCCTGCGCGATCAACTCGTCAGCCTGGGCTGCGACGTTGACATGGTCAGCGATGGAAAGCGGGCCCTCCGTCGCTGGCAGGAGGGCGTTTTCGATGTCGTGCTCACTGACGTCAACATGCCCAACATGAGTGGATACGAGTTGGCCTCCACTTTGCGTCAGATGGGCTGTAACACTCCGATCATTGGGGCGTCGGCCAACGCCATGAATAATGAAAGCGAGCGCTGCCTGGAGGCGGGTATGGACATGTTCCTGCTCAAACCTCTGGAACTGCAGACGCTGCGCTACAGCCTTAGCCGTTTACCAAATGAGTCCACTGCATGCGCCTACACCAAATCCTAGTCGTCGAAGATCAGCCGTTTCAGCGTGAGTACCTGCTTGAACTGTTTCGCGAAGAAGGCACTGTCGAGCTGCACGTGGCCGAAGATGGCAACGATGCATTACGACAGTTGGAGCTGGGGTCCTTCGATCTGGTGGTCAGCGACCTGATGATGCCCGGCCTCGATGGCGTACAGTTCATTCAGCAACTGGCCAATCACGTAGAGCCGCCACCACTGGTGATCATGAGTTCCGTCTCCCCCCAACTCATGGACAGTGCATGCCTGGCCGCTCGGGCGCACGGGATAACGGTGCTGGAGCAAATCACCAAGCCGGTGAAGGCTCATGGCGTCAGGCGTCTTCTGGACAAGCTGATACTGCATCGCCAGCGTAGCGAGGCTCCGGGTTCGACCAAGAGCTCGTCGCCGCTGACCAGCGTGTCTTCGTTGGAAAAGGCACTTGCGTCAGGCGAATTCAAGGCTTGGTTCCAACCCAAGTACTCGCTCGCGGATGGGCGTATCGTCGCGGCCGAAGCGCTGGTTCGCTGGCTCCACCCGCAACACGGGGTTCTGCGTCCGTCCAGCTTCATGGACGCGATAAGTGCAGCCAACATGGACGAAGCATTGTTCTGGGAGATTCTCCGTCAAGCCATAGAGGCGCAGCGTGAGTGGGCACAACAGGGGGCTCGTGTGAAAGTCGCAGTCAACCTGCCGACTCACCTGCTGGAAAACCGCAATCTGCCTGACGAAATGGCTGGATTCGTTGCCAGGCACGGCGGCACTCCTGCCAATACCGTGTTCGAGTTGCTGGAGAGCACCACTGCGCAAGCCGCAGACTACTACGCGGCAACATGCCGGTTACGAATGATGGGCTTCGGTCTGGCGCAGGACGACTTCGGCCAGGGGTACAGCTCGCTTTACAATCTTGTTTCCACACCCTTCACCGAATTGAAGATCGATCGCACCCTGGTGGGTGGCTGTATGGATGATGAACGCCTGGCGGCCGCACTGGAAAGCATGATCAAGCTGGGGCACCAACTCGGGCTCGAGGTTGTCGCTGAAGGCGTCGAACATGCCGATGAGCTGGATTTTCTGCGCCGCCTGAACTGCGATCTTGCGCAGGGCTATCTGATCTCGGAGGCAGTGGCTCCGGCCGCGTTTTCCCGCATGCTTTGAGCGTCTGGTCACAGCTCTGTCTGTAATCAGCAAGCCCCTTGCCAACCATGGCGGGAGTCGTGTCGCCGTCTATCGCTTTAATCCCCAACTGCTTCTAGAGTAAGGGTACTGATAGCCCGACGCTGTCATTTGCTCATCCCAGTCCGGTACCCCTATGCAGTCTCATGACAACGGCTTGATCCGTAAACTGGCCAATAGTTCGTTGCGCCTGAATGCCATGCTTTTGGGCGTGGTGGCGCTGACTTTACTGCTGGTGGGGGTCTCTTACTGGGCGTTGAGTCGTGTCGTGGAACAGGAGCGCGACAAGTTCTACTTTCACTTCGGAAGGCTGGTGGGCGACATTCGTGAGCATGAGGCCTTTCTCCTGCGCATCGCTCAGCAGAGTGACGAAAGCGCACAGGCGCCCAGTCGTGAAGTGATTACGGTGCAATCGAAACTGATCGACCGTGGCCCAGAGAGGGAGGTTTACGAAGGGCGTGAATTCTCCTTCGCCATGCCGTTCACCCTGGTCCGGCCAGCCATACCCATGTCTGCGGCTACTCAGGAAACTTTCTCCTTCGGGGTCAAGCTCGCCAATTTCTACAGCAGCTTCTGGAGCATGTCGGCCTACCCATCTCCGCAGATTTTTCTGCTCGATGTGGAGGGGACGACGAGCATCGCGGTGCCCTCGCTGGGTACGTTGGCCGATGGTACGAACCTCACCCCTCAGACCTACTGGCCTTTCATGGAGCGCATCAGAGCCTTGCTCAGCACTTCACCTGAGCAGCAGCTAGACCGGCGTGTGCACTGGGTTTCGTTCGATCACAATGCCGATCAGTCTGGGCATGAATTGATGGGCTACATCAGCACAGATCTGCCAGCTGGGCTCCTGAGGCAGGGTAAGCCGAACATCAAGCCGGTCGCGGTAACGCTGCTCGACATCCAACTGATCAACGATTTTGAACGAATTCTCGACCGCCCTTTGTACGATCAGCTTGAACTGATCGCACCCGATGGCACGGTGCTGACCAATGCCATTGACGAGGTTGGCGGCTATCATGACGGTCTCAACCTGTTCGGCAACGGTATCGTGTTCAAGGTTGGCGGCGATGGCTACGATGGCTACGATGGCTGGAGTGGTCTATATCTCCTGAGCTATCAGAGCTTCTTTCGCTACGTCAAATGGCAACTGCTAGGCGTTGTCGGGCTGATTCTCGGGAGTTTGGCCGGTGGCTGGGTCGCGATTCGCTGGTATGCCATACGAGTAGTGGCGCCGGCCCGTCTGGCGCACCAGAAAATAGTGGAAAGTGATGAGTTCAGTCGCGCCGTAATTCAGACTGCTCCCGTGGCGCTATGTGTGTTGCGTCCCGAAACGCGCGAGGTGGTCATGCAAAACCACTTGGCCGATGCCTGGCTGGGCAGCGCCGAAGCCATCAGTCGACTCAGTCGTGACTGGTCGCTGGACGAGGGTGGCAAGTGTCTCGGTGGTGAATCAGTGCTGGATATTTCCGGGCGCATCCTGCATGCGAGCTTCACCCAGGCCCCTTACCGAGGCGAAAGTGCCGTGCTCTGCGCTTTCAATGACATCACAGCGCACAAGCAGGCGCAGCAGATCCTGGCTGAAGCCAAGCTCTCGGCGGATGCCGCCAGCGAGGCCAAGTCGGTATTTCTGGCGACCATGAGCCATGAGATTCGTACCCCTTTGTACGGCGTGTTGGGTACGCTCGAACTCCTGGGTCTTACGGAGTTGTCGCCGCAGCAGCGCGATTATCTGGACACCGTGCAGCGCTCCTCTGCGGTGCTGCTGCAACTGATCAGCGACATCCTCGACGTTTCGAAGATCGAGGCGGGTCAGATGGCCATCGAAGATGTCGAGCTCAATCCGTTGGAGTTGGCTGAGGAAGTCGTTTCCGGGTATGCCGCGCTGGCGCATTCCAAGCAATTGAAGCTCTACGCCTGCATCGACAGCGACGTACCCGGTACGGTGCGCGGCGATGCGGTGCGCATTCGGCAGATTCTCAACAACCTGGTGAGCAATGCCCTGAAATTCACTGATGTCGGGCGTGTGGTCCTGCGCCTGAAGTTCGTGCCCGACGAGGCACCCGGCAGCGGTACTTTGCAGTGGCAAGTTACCGACACCGGTATCGGGGTTTCCCAGGAACAGCAACTGCGGCTGTTCGAGCCTTTCTACCAGGCGCACGGCCAGGAGCACACTGTCAGTGGGACTGGTCTGGGTCTTTCGATCTCCTGGCGATTGAGCGAGTTGATGGGTGGAAGCCTGCGAGTGGTCAGCGAAATCGGCTTGGGCAGCAGCTTTACCTTTTCTCTGCCGCTCCCGGTGGTAAAGCGGAGTCAGCCGTTGCGTGAGCGCTTCACGCTGGCTGCAACCGATATCTATATACGTTCGCCGGTCAAGGAGCTTGCGCAGAACCTTCAGAGCTGGATCGAGCATTGGGGGGGCACGGCCCTGTTGCTCGATACCTCGTCTGGGCACGTGCCAGCCGATAGCGTGCTCCTCGATCTGTTGAGCAGCGATGAGTTCGATCCTCAATGGCGCTGCGTGTGCGTCAGTGCCCTGCCAGAGGCGGGGGTACAGCCTCAGGTCAGTGCGCATGGCTGGAGTGTCAGTCTTTATTCGCTGGCCGGAATAGCCCGGGCACTGCAACTGGCACAGCAAGGGGAGTCGAGTGGGAGAATGCCGGTTCTCGACCAGGAGCGCCTGGGCAAACTGGGGTTGCGCGTGCTGGTTGCTGAGGACAATCCAATCAATCAGGTGCTGCTGCGCGAACAACTCGAGGAACTGGGGTGCCAGGTGACGCTCGCCGGTAATGGGCGTGATGCCATGCAAAGCTGGCGTCCGGGCGTTTTCGATGTGCTGATCACGGATGTCAACATGCCGCTCATGAACGGCTACGAGTTGGCGCAGGAACTGCGCAGAGTCGATTCGACGATTCCCATCATCGGCGTTACGGCAAACGCACTCAAGGAAGAGGGTGAGCGGTGCATCGCTGTCGGCATGAATGCGTGGCTGGTCAAGCCCATCAACCTCCGTACCTTCTACGACAGCTTGCTGAAGGCCTGCGCCGGCATCGTTATCCAGCCATTTCCGCTGGAGCAGATGGAGCCACACAAGGAGGAGGGTGATGTCATACAAGTCTCGGAGAAAATGCGTGACTTGTTTGTGCGCACCATGCGTGAGGATATTCAGGAGGTCTGGCGAGCCTTGCAGTGCAACGACATGGCAACGGCGCGCCAGCAGGTCCATCGGCTGCGTGGCGCCTTGGCGGTTGTCCAGGCCCAGACGCTGAGTGACGCATGCGGTGAAGTGGAGGACGCGCTGGTTGAACAATCCGGTTCTGAGCTTCACGCGGCGGTAGGTGCACTGATGAACCGCGTCGAGTCGGCGTTGGAACGACTCTGCTAGTCTTTCTGGCATCACTGCGAAGTAGAACGGCTGCACCCTTGACGAGGTGTGGATTGAGTTTGAAGGGTGGTATTCAAAAAGCGTATGGATAAAGTCAGAGTAGTATTGGCAGATGATCATCCCATCGTATTGATGGGGGTGCGCGAGGTCGTAGAGGCCGAAGACAGCATTGTCGTGGTCGGTGAGGCAAAGAACTCCACCGAACTGGTCGAGCTTTACCAAAACCAAGCACCCGACATTGCGATTGCCGACTTCAATATGCCAGGTGACCAGGTCTACGGTGATGGCATCAAGTTGGTGGAGTATCTGCTTCGCAGTTATTCCAATACCCGTATCCTGATTTTCACGATGCTGTCCAACCCGCTTATCCTGTCCAGCCTCTACGATTTGGGCGTGTCCGGTGTGGTGCTGAAAAACGGCGACCGCAAGGAAATTCTAGTAGCGCTCCGGTCGATCATGCGCGGGAAGGTGTATCGCGGTGCCCACATGCAATCGGCCAATACGGTGATGACCAGCAAGGATGATACGCTGGGTCGGGTGGCGTCGTTGTCGGTCAAGGAATACGAGGTGCTGCGCCACTTCGTATCCGGCATGAGTGTCGGGGACATTGCCCAGATGCTTAACCGCAGTGTCAAGACGGTCAGCGCGCAAAAGATCTCCGCGATGCGCAAGTTGGAAGTCGATACTGACCAGGCGCTATTGCTCTTTTGTCTCAAGGCCAATCTCTTCAACTGAAGTGCCTGTGCCTACACGTATTTCACGGTCTTCAATCAGTGCCTCAAGCATAAGCCTGAGCGCAGACAGTGCGCAGTGACTTCGCTCGCGTTTTTTGAGCGATTGCTGGTGACTGCGGGCACTGTTTTATTGATTGCCACACAGCGCACCCGGCGCAGCCACATGACGCAGTGGCCTTGCGCGCGGATGGCTAAGAGGGACTGCCTTCGCGCAGTGCAGGCCGCAGATCGTGTGTCCCAGCCGGGCAGGTTGCGGATGTCGTCAGTGGATACCGCGCCGCCCTGGCTCTGGGAGTGGCCTTCAATTGAAGGTCACCATCATTTCTGCCGAGGCGTTGACTTCGCCCGTCGCCAGTTGGCTGCCGCCTGAGCACAACCGCCAGATGAACTGAGGCACGAAGGTTTTCAACAGTTCGGTATTGTTCAGATGGCCGATCCGTGTGCGCGACAGATCGAATTTCAGTCCGGTGCTGGCGCCGCAGGTGCCTGAGCCACTCAAGCCGCTCACCTCTCCAGTGATATAGGCCGCTGCCGGCACTGAGCCTGAAGCCCCCTGGTTGACGCCCAGCCAGGCTGGATTGCCTTCGTGCAGCCCGGATGTCGCCCTGAACTGGAGGTTTACATCGACCGAGATCGCACCATCGGCTTCCTGGTTGCAGCTCACGCCTGCCTGCATGCTCTTGCGGCTCAGTTCGCTGTGCGCGATGAGATTCTTGCCCACCTGGCCAAAGTTGATGATTGCAGGTGCGCTGACTGTGCAATCGATGGTGGAAATGCGCAGATCGAGACCGCCGGGCAAAATCTGCTGGTTCTTACGGGTAGAGGGAAGCGACGCATGGCTGACTGCCCACATCGGCGGCAGAGGAATACTGCCTGCTGCCTGCTGCGTGCCGTCCGCAACCATGACCCAACTGCCTGCCAGCGTCACGTTGATGGGCTCGCCACCTCTGTATATACCGCTGCAGATACCGCTCAGGATGCAGGGTGTCAGCGCCCAGGCCCTTCCAGAGGGTTCTCCAAGCGGTAACTGAAAACCATAACTGTTGGTGTAGCTGCCACTTGTTGTGGGTAACCCTATCGTGCCGCTGAACGGTGTTGGCGAGTCGACTCCACTGAGGGGAAAGGTGCCAATTACCTGGGTGCGTGGCACCAGTCCAACCCCGGTGGGCTGACCATTGCGCAGAATCGGGAATGCCCGGAAACCACCGATATTCATCAGCGTCGAGCTGGCCATGATGCTGCTGGCTGACGAATCCACGATGCCCGCCAATGGGGCAGTTTCAGAGGCGCTGCCATTGTTGCCGGTATGCTGCAGCGTCGCGTTGAATGGCAGTCCTTCCCAGATGATTCCGCTGCCCTTGCCGATGGTGATGGTTTCAGCCAGCAGAGTGGCGGGCGCCAGCAGTAACGCCAACAGCCATGCAGGGCCGGGTACTGGCGAGGCGGTTGCCTTGTGGGGCGACTGAGTATTCATGGCAAGCTCACTTCGTGTAGGGATGACCGTAGCGAAAGATGGCGCTCGTCATCGATGCGATAACAGGTTGTCGACTGGCTGCGAATCGGGCCTTTCTGATCCTCTGGGCGCTGCTCGCTGAAATCGAAATGCGCTTCGCATTGCTGATCTTCTGCCGTGCCCCAACGCGCGCGCAGCGTGCCGCTCTCAGGCAATCCGTTCATGTAGACCTGCCCGGCATCACCGACGATGCCCCGATCCGCCTCGCCGTGGTTTGAGGGCTCGACCGCCACGCTGGTGCCGAAGGGCAGGGGCTGACCCTGATACGTCAGGGTGAGCAGTGCCTGCAGACCGATGCGCGTGGCAAAGTTGGCCAGCACCACGGCGCCCTTGGTCGGGTACACATTCACGGTCGATTGGGTCAGGTCGACATCGTCCGGCAACGTCGACGGATTGAGGCTGATCGCGTTGCTCTGGTAGTTCGACAGATAAGGCACCACGGCATAGCCACGACTGTCCGTTGTTACCCCGCCATTCATGACGCTGGTGCCAGCTGCGCCGGGCGCGCTGACCACTGCGATCGAATCTCCGGTCGATTGACTCAGGGTCATGCCTTGAGGATGCACGACCACAGCGCCATTGCCGTTGAGATTGAGCGAACGGTAGCTATCGCTGTAGCTGTAGCCCAGGTTGGCTGCGCCGTTGCTGCCCTGATAACCCAGGTTCAGGTTACTGCTGCTGGCTTTTTCGTCCTGGTTGGAACGGTTGTGACTGACGTTCCATGACAGGCGACCCTGCCCATCGCTGCCGCTCAGACCCACTTGCTGTTGCAGTTCGCCATCGTTGCGCCGGCTGATCTGATAGGTGGCGCGACTGTTTCTGAGGCTTGCCCGACCCGTGAACAGGTCCAGTGGCGCCTGCAGGGTCAGCGCGATCTGACGGGTTTCCGGCCAGGAATTGTCTTGCCGCTGAACCCGACTGACGCTGTATGCAAGGCCGTAGTTGATGCCGTGGAAGCTGGTGCTGTAACCCGCGGCGATATTGGTGTTGACCTCGTCGTTGCCCCAGTAGTCATAACGCGAGTGCGACAGGTACAGGGCCCCCCAGGCATTCAACTGTTGATTGATGCGTGCCTGGAAACTCGAACGCTGTCTTGCCAGGGTCCAGGGCAATTGGCCTGGTGTCAGCTCATAACCCGCGTTGTTGAAGTCGGCAAAACTGTAGTAGTCGCGGGTTGAATAGCGGTAGGCGGCCAGATCGATCGAGGTGCCGGTCGTGATGACGTTTTTGGCGTAGCGCACTCGGTAGGAGTTGCCCGTCCTGAGCCCTTCGTTGTCATCGAGTCTGGCACGTGCCGCTGTGACATCGGCCGACAGGGCGCCCAGAGAGCCCATCGATAAACCGATGCCACCGGCAGCCGACAGATAGTCATCGGCCACCAGTGTCCCGCCATAAAGTGTGAAGTTGTGCGGCAGGCCGTAGATCAACGTACCCAGCACGAAGGGCGCTTCGCGAGAGTGCAGGGTGACGCCGCCGTCGTAACGACCGGCGGTGATCTCGAATCGCGAAACGTAGGGGCGCAGCATGACCGGCAAAGAGGAGCTGGCGATGGTCTGCGTACGCACGCTGCCGTCTGCTTCGGTGATCGTGAGGAGCAAGTCGCCCCCGAGCCCGGTTTGATGCAGATCATTGATGCGGAAGGCACCGGGAGCGACATAGGTCTGGTAGATCACATTGCCATTTTGCGTGATGGTTACGCGCGCGTTGGTGTTGGCGATTCCGCTGATCATGGGCGCGAAGCCACGCTGATTGATCGGTAGCATCTGATCGTTCGAGTTGAGCCTCACGCCCTTGAACGCAATGCTGTCGAATACATCGTTACCCGTGCTGGTTTCACCAATGGCAAGCTCCGCCCGCCACGGCTGTATGTCGGTTTGCAGGTAGGTATTGGAAAAGTCGCTGGTATGCGTTCGCAAGCCGGGTTGGCCGCTGCTGTGTCCCTTGTTGTAGGTGTAGATGTATTGGCTGCGAAGGCGCCAGTTTTCCCAGTTGGCGCCGCTGCGCAGGCTCAGAAACAGATTGTCCTGCGTGCTGTCAGGGCTTCCATTGCCCAGGCTCTGCCAGTTTCGCCCGCCGCTTAGCGAATAGTTCAGCACCATGGCCGGCACCCCCTGATCCCAGAGCGATGGGTCGCTGTAACCTGCCGCGCTGGGTTTCAGGGCAATTTGTGGAATGCTCAAATCCAGTCGAAGTTGCGGAAAATCCAGGCTGAAGAAGGCATCCGGGATCACGGATGCAAGGTCATCGAGCGGTGCATCCCTGGGCAGTGTTCTGAGCGTCGGCAGGGCGGATGTGTTGACGCCCAGCTCATCGAGCAGGGCGGGTGTGATCATCGGGATGATCTTTCCTTGCGCATCGGGTTTGAAGTCCAGCGCGTAGTCACCCTTGGCAATCTGGTTCACATAGAGGGTGACAAGATAGTTGCCCGCCGGGATATGGCCGGAATTCTCGAATGCGCTCAGGTCGGTGGTGACGCTCTGCCCGTCGATTGAAAGCAGGCGCGGGTCGAAGTATTCCTTGCCCCATGCCGGAATGATGGCGCAGACCAGCCATGCTGAGAGCGCCCGCGCCATGATCGTTCCACTGTGGCTGTTCTTCATGTCGATATGTCCGTAACTGCTTGGGGGCTGTTGCCGTTTCACCGTGAGTCGGATTGCCGCGAGCACTGGCCTCCGGCTAGCGCAGCAACGACAGCGCGGTGGCATTTCCCGTACGTTCTTGCGCGACCGCAAACCAAGCGACAACAGGCCCAGGTAATTGCGCATTGGGCATCGCACGCCCCCTAAAGGGCCTGCTGGCTTTCCGGTGTTTCCCAGTTGCCTTCGTCAATCAATCGCCACTTCACGCTGGCGTCGCGTTCCGCTGCTGATGGGATGGCGTAGTGCTGCTCCGCCATGGGCGGAACCATGAGGCGCAAATCAGCTGCCTCATAGGTGAAGCTGCCGAGGCTGAGGGCGGCGAACGTCAACCAGTACGGCGTTGGGTTGATCGCGATGAGCCTGTCGCCTTCCCGACGAAATCTGAGTTGCCGTGACGCATTGGCAATGGCTTTTTCAGCCAGCCCAGCGGGGCGATAGAAGAGCTTCAGGTTGCTGACGACCGTCATTACCACGTGATTCGCGCCTTGCGTTGCGAGCTGTGCCGGCAGGGCACGCAATGACACGAAGAAGATCGATTCCCGATCCTTCGGCAGTGCTTCTCCGGTGTAACGGATGCGCAATACGTGCTCGCTATGGGTCTCCAGGCGAGAGAGGGGAGGTGTCACGATAAATGGCATTTTGGGCTCTCCTGCCCATGTCAGATCCACGCTGCCTGTCTCGGGGGAAACCGGCCGGACCCAGGCTTGCACCAGATAGGCGCTGTCACTCGTGTTGTGGATGTTGAGCGAAACGCCTTTGCTGGCGTGGGCCGGATAAATGATGCGCAGTTGTGAAAAAGACAGACCCGTCCGAGCCTGCTGCAAGGACGGGGCAGTGCTGCTATCGACAGCTGCGGCCTGTACCGGCGAAGTCGCCGCTGCAGTGGTCAGCAAAAGACCGAGTGCGAATGTCAGGGCGCCTTTCATGGTTGTTTCCATTGAGCGTTGGCGATGCACGGCGGCGACAGGCCGCCGTGGTCGGTAATGGCTTGCCATTGCACCTGGCCGGCTGGCATTGAGAGGGGAAAACCTGCGCTGGCATGCGGCGCGAGCATGGGCTCCAGGTCGGCAAGATCGAGCGTCTTGCCGGCGACGATCAGGGTGCCCAGGGTGATGTAGTAGGGCGTCGGGTTATGAGCGTGCAGCGTCTGGTTCGTGTGCCGGAACTGCAGCCGGCAGATCGCATCTGCGTGCGAGGGTGTCAGGCTGGCGGGGCGGTAGAACAGCTTGGTCATGAAGCGGATACCCAGCGACAGCTTTGCATTCTTCCGGTCATTGAATGTATCTGCGGTTTGCGCAGGAACCGCGGTGATCGCCAGGTAGAACACCGATTCCCTGTCCTCGGGAAGTGCTGCTCCCTGATACAGCACCCGCAGCAATTGCTCGCTCTTGCCAGGCAACAGCAGCAGCGGCGGGGTGACCATGAACGGCGCTGCGGAGGTGTCGTCGATACCCGTCTGCACGCGGCTTTGCACCAGATAACGCGTTGAGCCTGCGTTCTTGATCGACAGGCTCTGAGCGTGCTCACTGGCGGGGAAGATGAGACGGGTTTGCCCCAGACTGATGCCGCCAGCAGGGGAGGCCAGGAGGCAGGGTGAGAGCGTCAACAACAGCCAGCCTGCCAGGGAGCGTTCGACGTGCATGCTCAATGCTCCTGATCGTCCGGGCGTCATTGATAAATGAAGTCAAACAGGACAGTGGCTGACACCTGGCCTGGCTGAATGGCCGTGCAGGCGTTGCCGCAGCTAAGGCCGGCATGGAACGTCAGTGTTCGCCCCAGAGGCAGCGTACCAATGGGGCCCAGATTCAGAACGCTGCCGTTCTGAAGCGCCGGGTTGGCGTAAGCCGGTAGGCTATCGGTGTTGTACAGCACGACACCCACGCCGGCGGTAGCGGCATCGCTTCCACTGTTGCGAAACAGCCACTTGCCCTTGCTGATCCCCTCGCCCGTGATCCTGATTTTCGGTGCCAGACCGAACTGCTGGGGGTTGCCGGTGCAGCTATCGACGGTCAGTGAAAACGGCTTGGCCAGGAGCAGGCGATTGGGCGTCAGGTCATTGAGCGTGACAGCGCCCAGCGCAAGTGTGTCCGTGCTCAGGCTGATCGCGCAGCTGGCTTCGACCAGCGTCGCGGAAAACCTCAATTGTGTAGGCGCTGCAAACGCGCACGTGCTACCGAGCAGTACCAGTGCGCCGATCTCAATGCAGTTCAGCACGATGCGCATCGAAACCACCGTAGTCGTTGATCGTTGTCCAGAGCACCTCGCCGGAGGGCTTTTGCACCGCCCATACATGGCTGGAGTAAGGTGCCAGCATGCGTTGTTCGGGCGTGGAGAGCGGCAGACTCTCGCCATTGACCGTCACATTGTTGAGGCTGACGAAGAAGGCGGAGGGGTTGCTGATTTCCAGCTCATGCTCGCGGCGCTTGAAGTGCAGATTCTTCTGCGCCTCTGTCGATGAGCCGGGTAACCCCGTGGGCCGATAAAACAGTTTGATGATGTTGCCCACGCCGAACTGCACCATGCCTTTGATCCCTGATGCTGCAACGAGCTCGCCGGGTTTTTCGCTGGCCGGGATGGCGGTGGTGTAAAAGTAAAAGACCGATTCGCGGTCCGTCGGTAGTGGCTGATCGAGAAATGCGATACGCACCTGGTTGGTGCTCTGCGCCTCCAGTCGAAACAGCGGCGGAGTGACCATGAATGGCGCCTTTGCCGGCTTGTCCTGCGTCTGGCTGACAAGTGCTTGAACCAGCCAGGGTTTATCGACCTGCGTGTTACGCAAGGTGACCGAAATGCTTTGCTCACCCTGGGGGTAGATCAGGCGGGTTGCATTGATGCCGAAGCCATCGGCCCGCGCTGCAGTGATGGCAGCCAGCGACAGCACCAGCGTCGTGATCAGCGGGCGTGCGGCGAAATAATTCATGAGCGTTTTACACTCCCTGCAAGTGAGGCCGTCCCGATACAAGCGTTCCTGCGCCTCGAGCGTTGGGCATACGCAAGGCCAGCCGATGGATCGGCTCGGCTCGAGTGATCGACACGTGTCCAGGGGCTTCGCCCGCTGGCCGGAAGTCACAGGCGGCGCGCCGTGGCGTGCTCGCTGGACGTCAGACGGCGGATCCGCATCCCGACGCAATACTCAGCGGCGATGCCTGGCAGGCTGCTTGATAGAACAAGGGGCCGTGCCCAGGTATCAGCGCAGATAAACCAGAGGGCTCGACTGCACGACGCGTTTAGCGTATGGCGCCACATGCTGTGCGGTTCATGCGCGGTATCTGGCCCGCGCATGAACCTGCCCGATCAGCTTTCTGCTCAGTTGTAAGCGAAAGAGAACAGGATCGGCGCGTGCACAGTACCGGTTTGCGCGGTCGCCGAAGAGGACGCCAGGCCCGCCTGCAAGGCAATCTCCTGACCGTTGAAGTCGCTCAGGGCTGGCGGTGTGCCTGCCGTGGTGTTCAGGATGCTGTCACCGGCCGAAATATAGGCGGTTGGGGTTGCCACCGGGGCGATCATCACGCCGACGTTGCCGTTGTCGCCGGCACTGCCCTGGAAGATGCTGTTGAAGCCCGCGAGGGTTTGGCCGCTTACCAGCAGGCTGGCCTGCTCACCGGCCAGCGGAGTACCGGCGCAATCGTTCAGGCTGACGGTGAACTGCTTGATACTGCCTGTGACGGGCGTGGAGGCAGCTGTAAAGTCGGCCGGCGCCCAGTTGCCCAGATCGAGAGCGGTTTTGGACAGGCTGACATCGCAGGTGACCTTCACCACATTACCGGTAATGGTGATCTCTGCGTTGCTGGCTGCCTGGGCGGAGCCCATCGCGGCGAGAAGAGCCAAAGCAATAAATGATTTACGCATAACGATTTCCTTTCGGTTGTGAAATGGCTGCGACATTCGGGTGTTCGTACGGCGTTGGCTGTTCATCAGAGCCGGTGACGCATGTCGGCAGCGCATCTGGCCTGTCTGCAATGGGCGGTACAGGGCAGTGGTTGTCGTAGATCACCAGCCGATGCAGCCGCGCTACTTTCGCGTTGTGACCGATCGGTCGGGAATAAGAAAATTCTTATTCCATAGGAATTTTCTTATTTGTCTGTAAGGGGGCGCGGGAGTCTGTCGCGTTCATTTACCCGTGGCGCTCGTTGAAATCGTTGGCTCGAGTGCAGGTGCTGTTGACGATTTATCGCGAGGCGCGTTGCTGCGACAGATAAACTTCAAGGGCACAAAGTTTATTTGCAAAGTTTCATTGGGTATCTTCTTAATACAAAGGTCGTGCTGCGCAGGTCTAAGAAATTTCCTAAAAAAACAAAGCAATGCGTCATTCAGAATCTTCTTAAATACGTGTCGTGCTTTTCCCATGACAATTCGCTCACCAACTCCTGACGTACTTCGGTTGCTCCGGAGTTTGGATCTAGTGACTAATCCATAGGAATGTATACACATGAAACTGAATCGCATTGCACTGGCTACTCTGATGGCTATCGGTGTTGCTACTGCCGCTAATGCTGCTGACCAGGGTTCGGGCAAAGTGACCTTCGTTGGTTCGATCATCGACGCGCCTTGCTCCATCGCTCCTGAGTCCCTGGACCAGACCGTTTCCCTGGGTGCTGTTTCCAACGTCGCTCTGGCCGATGGCGGTGCTTCCACTCCGGTTGCCTTCAGCATCGAGCTGACCGACTGCGCCGTTCCGGTCGCTGGTGTCAAGGACACCGTCACCGTCACCTTCACTGGTACCGAGTCCACCTACCCGTCGGGTGCCGGCAACCTCGGCCTGCTCGGCAGCGCCTCGGGTGCCTTCATCGAGCTGGCCACTGCTGACAGCACTCGTGTTGAGCTGAACACCGCCACTGCTGCTCGTCAGATCGCTGATGGCGCCAACGCCACTCTGTCCTTCACTGCCAAGCTCAAAGGCGCTGGCACTGGCATCGACGTGGTTCCGGGTAGCTTCCAGGTACCGGCCAACTTCGTCCTGGCCTACCAGTAAGCCGCTTGCCGTCTTCCTGACGGCGACGAATAACCTGCGGCAGTCCTTCCTTGTCGCAGGTTTTTTTTGAGTGCGTGGAGCAGGTCAGATGAGATCGACTCATGACGTATCGCCCCGCGTGGCGCAATGCCTGTTGATGTTTGGGGTCCTGGTGCTTTCGAGCGGTGCTCAGAGTGCCGAAATCATTGGGCGCGGCTACGTCGGCATGACGGGCTCCATTCTGGAGGCGCCTTGCGACATTGAAGTGGGCGACCGTGACCAGGCCTTGGTCATGGATACCTTTCCCCTCAGTGAGCTCGCGCTCGCCGGGCGTGGCCCGCAACGAGATTTTTCCATTCGCCTGGTTGGCTGTTATCCCGGGCGTACCGACCTCGAGTCGGATCGGCGGCGCTTTGCCGTGACCTTCGATGGTCAGCAAGAGCGCGATTACTTTGGCGTTATCGGCAGTGCCCAGGGCATCGCTCTGGTGATCCGCGATGCGCTTGGCGCTGTGGCTGAGCCCGGACGCCCTTTGCCTGAGCGCGCGCTCGCCTCGGGTGAAAAACAACTGGATTACACCGTGGCAGTGGTCGCCAACCAGCAACCACTTCGAGCGGGTGATTACCGCTCTGTTATCCGTTTCAAGATGGATTACTACTAAAGGGGTCATTTCATGGCGCGGAATCTTTCCCGCTCCCTTCTTGCTGTTTCCATAAGCCTTGGTTTGGGTGCGCTGGTTGGAGCTGTCGGTGCTGTTCAGGCAAAAGAAATTCGTTTCAACACGGATATTCTCGATAGCAAGGATCGTGAAAACATCGATCTGAGCGTATTCAACCAGAAGGGTTTTATCCTGCCCGGCACTTATGAACTGGCGATCAAACTCAATGGCGTAACCATGCCGGCACGTAGCGTGTCCTTCATGGCGCCGGAAGATGATCCCAAAGGCAGCGAGGCGTGCCTGACCCCTGAGCTGGTCGAGCTGATCGGTCTTACCGCCAGCGCCCAGAAAACCCTGACCTGGTGGAGCGGCGAGCAGTGCCTGGCGCTGAGCAGCCTTGACGGCATGTCCGTCACGGGTGACATCGGTGCCGGCGTGCTCAGCATGAGTGTCCCGCAAGCCTATATCGAGTACAGCAGTCCGAACTGGGATCCGCCTGCGCGGTGGGAAGAGGGTGTTGCCGGCCTGCTGCTGGACTACAACGTCAACGCGCAGAACCAGTGGCAGGACCGCGATGGTACTCGCAACCAGAGCATCGGTGGCATCGGGGTGGTGGGCGCCAACATCGGTGCATGGCGCCTGCGTGCCAACTGGCAGGCGCGCCATCAGTCCGGCTCCGGGCGTGGCAGCGAGGATACCTTCGACTGGACCCAGTACAACGCGTACCGCGCCATTGCGCCGCTGCGCGCCAAGCTGACGGTGGGCGAGGACTACCTCTATTCCGATGTGTTCGACAGCTTCCGCTTCCTCGGCGCCAGCCTGGTGACCGACGACAACATGCTGCCGCCCAACCTGCGTGGCTATGCCCCGGAAGTGACCGGCGTCGCCCGTACCAACGCCAAGGTGGTGATCAGCCAGCAGGGCCGCGTCATCAAGGAAGTGCTGGTACCGGCCGGTCTGTTCCGCGTCCAGGATCTGGACAGCGCGGTGGCGGGCAAGCTCGACGTGCGCGTCGAAGAAGCCGACGGCAGCACGCAGAATTTCCAGGTCGATACCGCGTCCATTCCGTACCTGACCCGTCCAGGCCAGTTGCGCTACAAGCTCATGGGCGGCCGGCCGACTGACTGGGACCACAATGTCAACGGTCCGTTGTTCGCCGGTGGCGAGTTCTCCTGGGGTGTGACCAATGGCTGGTCGCTTTACGGCGGCGCGCTGACCAGCAACGACTACAACGCCCTGTCGGCTGGTATCGGTCGTGACCTGATGGCCTTTGGTGCACTGTCTGCGGACGTTACTCACTCCAGTGCCGATCTGCCGGAGGCCGGCAAGCTGACCGGGCGTTCCTATCGCCTGAGCTATTCCAAGCGCTTCGACGAAACCAACAGCCAGGTGACGTTCGCCGGCTACCGCTTCTCGGACGACACCTTCCTGTCGATGTCCGATTACGTCAGCGCACTGGACAGCCCCGGTGGTCAGGTGCTGTCGCGTGGCAAGGAACTCTACACCGTCAGCTTCAACCAGCAGTTCCCCGACCAGAAGACCAGCGTCTACTTCAACGTCAACCACCAGACCTACTGGAACCGCGGCGCGTCGGACCGCTACAACCTGTCGGTCGCACGCTATTTCGACTTCGGCGAGTACCGCAACGTCAGCCTGTCACTGACCGCCTACCGCAATCAGGACAGAAGCAACGAGCGCGATCAGGGCATGTACCTGTCACTGACCATGCCCTGGGGCAAGGGCGGCACCGTCGGCTACAACGGTTCGTTCAGTGCGGGCAGCCACAGCAACGCGGCCACCTATTCCGACCGTGTGAACGAGGCGGATTACTACCAGGTTCGCGCCGGTGAGACGGACGGCAAGTCCGATGTCGGTGGCTATTACTCGCACCGCGGCACCTACGCCCAGGTCGATGCCACGGCCAGTGCCGTCGGCAGTCAGTATCGCCAGGTCGGTGTGTCGATGGTCGGTGGTGCAACCCTGACGGCTGAAGGGGGAGCCCTGCACCGGGTCAATACCCTCGGTGGTACCCGGATGCTCGTGGACACCGATGGCGTGGCCGATGTACCGGTCGGCGGTTATGGCAGCTCGGTGAGAACCAACCACTTCGGCAAAGCTGTGGTCACGGACATCAGCAGCTATTACCGCAACAGCGTGCAGATCGATGTCAACAAACTGCCGGAAAACGCCGATGCCACGGCCTCGGTGGTGCAGGGCACGCTGACCGAAGGCGCCATTGGCTACCGTCACTTCGACGTGATCTCCGGGGCCAAGGCCATTGCCGCGATCCGTCTTGGTGATGGGTCCACACCGCCCTTCGGCGCCGCCGTGCTCAATGCCCGGCAGCAGGAAGTGGGCATGGTGACCGATGCCGGCGAAGCCTACCTCACCGGACTCAAGCCAGGTGACACCTTCACCGCACACTGGGCGGGTCGTGAGCAATGCCGCATGACCATCCCGAATGATTTGCCCGCAGACATGGCCACTACACTTCCCTTGTCTTGCATCAAGGGTTGACCCGTCGCCACGACGCCAATGAACAGTGAAAGGCACGCCGAGCGGGACTCAAAACAACCCTCGGCGTCGCCCTCAGGAGTAAAGATGAACATGAAACAGACTGTAATCACCGGCCTGCTGGCCATCATGGCGGTCGCCACCGTGGCGCCGCAGGCTCAGGCGGCCATCGCTCTGGATCGTACCCGGGTGATCTTCCCCGGTAACGAAAAGTCGGTCAGCCTCACCGTGCGCAACCAGAACACCGAACTGCCCTACCTGGCGCAGGGCTGGCTGGAGAACGAGGAGGGCGTCAAGCTCGATAACCAGAGCCCCTTTGCCGTGCTGCCACCCGTGCAGCGCGTCGAACCCGACAGCCAGACCCAGGTGAAAATCCAGGCGCTGCCGGGTGCCAGCCAGCTGCCGCAGGACCGTGAGTCGCTGTTCTACTTCAACCTGCGCGAGATTCCGCCGCAGAGCGACAAGCCCAACGTCCTGCAGATCGCCCTGCAGACCCGTATCAAGATGTTCTACCGCCCCACTGAACTGGCCGCAGAAGCCGCCAAGCAGCAGGCCATCCCGTTCCAGGAAAAAATCACCCTGGAAAAAACAGGCGACAGCTACACCGTCAAGAACCCGAGCCCGTACTACGTCACCCTCGTCGGGGCCAGCGCCAAGAAAGGCGGCGACGTGGTCGATGGGTTCGAGCCCCTCATGGTTCCGCCGCTGGGTAGCGCCAAACTCGGTGGCAGCGCCGCCGCACTCGGCGCCACGCCGGTGCTCGTGTACGTCAACGATTACGGCGGTCAGCCCGTGCTGACATTCCGCTGCAACGGCACGAGCTGCAGCGTCGATGAAACCAAGCGCAGCCAGTAACGAACAGCCAGCAGGCAGGATGCCACCTGCTGGAAACTTCAATGCACAAGCAGGCCAGGCCAGGGTTATTTCTGGTTGGTTTGGCCCCTGTCTACGTCAGGTTGAGTGATGACCAGGTTTTCCAAGCAGAGCCCCATGCGCAGGTGGGTCAAGGGTGTATCCCGTGTGACTGTCTGTGTCGCCATGGGCATGGCGTGTTCGCTGCAACAGGCGAGCGCGCTCACCCATTACGTCACGGTCAAGGCCATCATTCTCGACGGGCCACGCTGCTCCATCGTGGGTAATGCGGCCGGGCGTATCGACGTGCCCTTTGGCGACACCCTGCGCACCGACATGATCGACGGTGTCAATTACGAGAAGCCGATCCCCTTCAGCCTGAGTTGCTCGGGTAGCCCATCCACCTTGCGCTTCAAGTTCTCGGGTAATACCGGCGCCACGTTCGACCCCAATGTGCTGGCAACCAGTTTTCCTGACCTGGGCGTGCGCTTGCTCAAGCCCGATGGCAGTGCCCTGAACCTCAACGACGAATTCGCCGTGACCGTCATCGGCGCGCCCGCTTTCAAGGCCGTACCGGTACAGCGCCCTGGGGCCACTTTGCCAACCGGTAGTTTTTCAGCCTCGGCAACACTGACGATGGAGGTTCAATGAACATGCTGATTGATCAATGCTCCTTTAAACGCGCCGCTTTGAGCATGGCGCTGCTTCTCGGCACGCTTGCTTGCGCCGCCTCCGCTCAGGCCATCGACGTCTCCTTCACCGGCAAGCTGATTGATCCGCCACCGTGCGTGATCAACGGCAACACCGATATCAGCGTGGACTTTGGCAATGACATGCTGGCTGGGCGGATCGATGGCGTGAATTATGAGCGCCCGATCAATTTTACGCTGGACTGCACCAAGGCAGCCGCCATCAACCGTAGTGCGCTCAAATTACAGTTCGTAGGTGATCCTGCCACAGCCATCAAGCCACTTACGCTGGCTACGACCAAGACCGATTTGGCGATTGAGCTGCGCAGGGATGGCGGCTTGTCGATGCCATTGAACACATGGGTTCATTTTGATTACCCGGCTGTACCCACATTTACCGCCATCCCCATCAAGAAAGTCGGCAGCACCCTGAGCGGTGGCACTTTCACGGCAGCCGCCACGCTGCTGGTCGACTATGATTGAGGACGCAGAAATGAAAGCGAATCACATTTCAGGCTTGCTTTGGCTGGCCCTGGCTGTCGCCAGTGGTGCCCAGGCCGTGCAGGTCAACTTCTCTGGCGGGTTGGTCGAGTCCATCCCGTGCACCATCAATAACAATGACGTGATCCGGTTGGACTTCGGTAACGGCGTGATCATACGCAACCTCGATGGTGAAAATTACAGCAAACCCATCAATTACCAGATCGTCTGCGATGCGCCCGGCACGGTCCGTCTGACCCTTCAAGGGACGGAAACACTGTTCGATGATGCGGCAATCCAGACCAACGTCGTCGGCCTGGGCATTCGCATCAACGTAGGGGGGCAGCCGTTCACGCTCAATACGCCAATCGTCGTCAATCCTGCGAGCCTGCCTGCACTGGTGGCCGTGCCGGTGGCTGACCCGGGCAATACCCCGGAAACAGGCGTATTCAATGCCACCGCCACCCTGATGGCCGACTACCAATAGGAGCGCGCACGATGACTCAATGGCACACCCCAAACCGCGCCAAGCGCGCCGGCCTGGCGCTGGCGCTGGTATCGCCGCTGCTATTTGGCGGCCCCGCGCAGGCGGCAGACAACCTTGAATTTACCGGTGCGTTGGTCGAGGCAGCCTGCAACCTGCGTGCGGGTGACGACGATATCGAGCTGAACTTCAACACCGTGATCGACCGCTACCTGTACCGCTATGGCGAGACGCCGGTTCGTGCGTTCTCGCTGCACCTGGACGACTGCGACAACAGCGTACTGACCGGCGTCAAGTTGACTTTCAAAGGTACGGAAAGCACCGAGCTGCCTGGTTTTCTGGCGTTCGATGGCGGCAGTACGGCAAGCGGCGTGGTTGTCGGCCTGCAGACTGCAGGTGGGCAACCGCTACCGATCAACGATACCAGCGGCATGTCCCTGACGCTGCCATCCGGCAACCTGATTATTCCGCTGCAGGCCTACCTCAAGGCAGAGCCCACGGCGCAGAACACTCAGGCAATAGAACTGGGCAACTTCAAAGCCACGGCGGAGTTTTTGCTGACCTATCAGTGAGATCACGTAATGCATGAGTGCATCGTGCCGGTTGCGGCAAAGGGAAAGGCAACTGTCGTCAGGGTTTTAACGTTACCGGCAGCGGGGACACCGTGATCCGCTGTTGGCCAGAGAACACAGCGTCATTGTTCGCGTCGGTACGTGGGCAGAGGTTTGATGAAGTATGAAAAAACTATTTAGCAACAGGCTCAGTTACCTGGTCGCGACCTTCGTTTCTGGCGTGTTGTTGTCCGTCGCCAGTGATCTGCAGGCTGCCTCCTGGGGTGCTGTGGAAAACGCTACTCCATTCAATGGCTATGGAACATTTCTATGGGGCTGGCCCTCGGAGTCGGACCACTCGCCCATTTGTTTTACTTCAGACGGCTGCATCGTGACGGTTGGGCCTTATGATCCTAGAGGCTCATTTCCATATGGTGCTCTCAACAACCCCTCTCTCATCGCTGAAAAAATAATCATTCAACAGGGCCAGACCACCTATGACGCTTATGTCAAGTGGGTTGCTCAACACGGCACCTCTGGTGGTTACACCCGGCAGATGTGGCCTTATAACGTTAGGCTGGAGACCACTTGCTATGCCTTCCAAGTGTTTGCGGGCTCTGGCTCGGGAACTCGGACAGGCCAGGTATTGCCAGGTGGGCAATGTGGCAAGGTGCCGCCGCCCAACCTGAGCTGTACGCTGAATCTCCCGTCTCAGATTGATCACGGCACTGTCACTACAGGAGAAACGTCGGTCAAGGAAGTCACCGGTACGGTCAACTGCAACCAATCGGTTAATGCGCAACTTTCCTCACAGTTCGTCAATGGCACGGTCTGGGTATCCGGCAAGCTGCTGTTCGATAACCAGTCCACCCGAAACCTGACGGTGAACGGAACCGCGAGCTTCACCCTGAAAAGCGAACTGACTGTAGAGGCCAATGCTCCGGCGGGGCCGGCTGAGCTGTATTTCCTGGTGTTTGCCGACTTCTACTGAGTGTCGTCCGGCATCCCCAAATCCGGCGGCTTGCTCAGTAGCACTGGCGCAGTTGTGAGGTGAACTGTGCGGATTGATACCTGGTAGAGCAGCATCAAGCAGCTGACAAATGGGTGTTATCAAGGCTGGATGTGTTCGGATTAAACATTGAAGGCATTCATTTGTACGAGTCGGGTAGTCATTAAGTTATAGGGAGCGTCGCAAGTCTTTGGCTTGCCGCAAGAATGGCGGGTAGGGCGGGCATGTATGTCGCCTGACCCTATGTCGACGTCAGGAGGAATAATGAATAGATTTTCTAGAGTTATCCCGCGCCAAGGCGCGCTATGTAGCGCGCTCGCTGTTTTGGGCGGCACCTTGCTGTGTGTTGCAGCGGTCGAGGCCGGTACGACGACGACGGTCAGCATCGGCGGTACTGTATTCAGCGGCCCGGCTTGCGTGATCAATGGCAACGTCGGTGATCATATTGAGGTGCACTTTGGTGACACCCTGCGCACTGACATGATCAACGGCACCAATTACCGGCAAAACATGATCTTTGGTTTGAACTGCACGGGCAATCCCTCCACCTTGCGCTTTAAGTTTGCGGGTAATCCCGGTGCCACGTTCGACCCCAACGTGCTGGCAACCAATTTTACGGACCTGGGTGTGCGCTTGCTCAAGCCCGACAATACCCCGCTGAACCTCAATGAAACGTTCGAAATGACCTACACCGCAGTAGCGCCAAACTTCATGGCTGTGCCTGTACAGAACCCTGGGGCCATTTTGCCGACAGGGAACTTTGGCACCTCGGCGACACTGACGGTGGAAGTATTATGAACAGCCTGGCTCATCAACCTTCAGGCAAGCGCGCTGCTGTTGTAGTTGTTCAACCTCAACTCAAGATTGAGCCAGCTGCGCTTAGCAACCATTCAATTGTGCTGGGTGATTCAAGGCAACAACAACCTTTGCACTGGGCTACGAGCAAACAGCCCCGAGGTTGTAATGCGGGTAATCAATGCCGGGATAGTAAGGCCCGACGCGCATCATTTTCTTGAGTGTTCGAGAGTCCAAAGATGAGATACCTGATCAGCTTATTTCTGCTGTTTTCGTTGTCGGCACAGGCGGCAATATATACGTCAAGCGTAACGATGAGCAATAAAGTTCCAACTATCTACTATTTCAACGGTCCTGCATCCTCGGATAACAGGGATCTGTTCGCGGCAGGTGGGCGCTATTACGGTGTTACCGCCGTTGTAGTCGGGAAGAGTAATGGGGATCCGTCTCCGCTGCCGCCGGGCTATGGAACTATGCTTGGTTATTCAAATACGATTAGGGTGGAAGCAGGTGATACCTGGGAAACACTGTCGCAGAAATACATAGCCAAGTATGGCACAGGATCAAGAACAGGGACGTGGGGGTTGAATCAAGATTATAAGTATCAGGCTTGTATGTCGGTATCCGAGTGCGCAGAATGCGGGAACCCCAGGATGACCCACATGCCGAACTCCTGCAGTAGCGTACCCTGGACCAATGTCACTTGTAACATCACCGATCCTGCGCTGCAGATCAGCCACGGCGACCTGCGTGACACCGATGTCAGGGGGCACAAGGCGTCGGTGACCACACGGGTTACTTGCTCGGACGACGCCGTCGTCACATTCCGGGTCAACGAGCCGCGAATCTACCTGGGCAATGGTGTTTCCACAGACATTTCCATCAACGGTATGGCAATGGGCAGTGGTGGCGGGAGCGTACGATACGGCGTGCCGGACTGGGGTTTGGACGTAAAAATTGAGTCGCAATTGATCACCGTCAACCCGCAGCCGGGTCCTTTATCCGGCACCCTGATCGTCTTCGTGAATCTGGAGTAAGTCCTCGCGGCACATCCCTAGCGGGGGTTCACTGCGACAGTCTGCCAAGTGTTTGCTGAATCCCTGTTTTCAGGCCGCCACCCGTGCGGCCTTTTTTTACCCCGCAGTCCACTGCTGGCGGACCTTGCAAGTGCAAAGGATCAACATGAAACAGACCTTTTTAACCAGCCTGTTAATCCTTGTGGCGATGGCCTTGCAGAGCGGCCTTGTTCAGGCAACGGATAACCCTGACCCCTCGGCGGTACCAGCCAATACACCCTGTACCCTGCATTCGGATAGTAACGAAGTGCAGTTGGATTTCAAGCGCGTCATCGACCGCTACCTGTACCGCTACGGCCTGACTCCCGTACGAGCATTCGCGCTGCGTCTGCAGGCGTGCGACAGCCAACTACTGACCGGAGCCAGGCTGCGCCTGACTGGAAGTGAAAGTACCGAGTTGCCAGGATTGCTCACCTTGGACGGTACCAGCACGGCCAATGGCGTGGTCATCGGCCTGCAATCAGCAAGCGGCCAGGCTTTGCCGGTCAACGGCGACGATGCATGGAGTCTCGCGCTCGCACCTGGAGACCTGACGATTGCTCTGCAAGCCTATCTTGAGGCCGAACCCTCAGCCCAGAGCAGCCGCAACATCGTGCTTCAACGTTTCAATGCCACGGCATTCGTTGCGCTGGATTATCAATAGATTGCCGGCCAACAGGGTGATGCACCTGGGTTGAAACGACTATGACGTGCAGGGCCGAGGCTGTGCCCTCCACATTATCGCAAGAGTCGAGCAAGATCGGGCTCGCCTGCCATGGCCGTTCTCCAGCGTTCATTGCAACAAGCGATGCTCGCAATATCCCTGGGCAGTGACTGATGCGCGCTTTCAGATAGCCAGGCAGATGCCGGAGCAGCCTGGGCCAGTATCTCGTGTCATTCGCCGGTCGGTTGTTCGGCCGTTGGGTGGGCGGGGCGCTTGGAGTAAGGCCGCCGTCAAGGCGGCCTACTGTCTTCTGCTTCCATGAAGAGCCTGTTCGAATGCTCTGCACATGCCGGTAATCAGGAGGCGGACTGTGGCTCTTCGTGCAGGTGCTTGCCGCCTGCAGGCTACTGGTAGTCGACCTGATACAACTGAGTGTTCGCCCGCTGCTCTTTGTAAGCGATGGAAAGACCCTTGTCGTCCAGGTAGAACGCCTGGTTCGTCGCGCGCAGCGCTTGGGTCTGGACCTCATGTTCCATTGTCTTGTAATTGATCCAGCAAGAGGTGCTGATGAGTTGCACATTGCTTTGCAACGTACAGGGGGCTTCTACGATCTGCCCGGTGACGGTTATTTTTCCGGAGAGCGTCGCCGCCTGGCTGGTGGAACAACCCAGTGCTGCCACCAGTACCAGGGGGAGTGAGGCCAATCTTGTCTTAGCGTTCATATCATGCTCCAGAGGTCACACTGCGTTTTGCGTCGTGTCGCGGCTTCGTCCAAGGCTGCTCAGGCGGTAGGCATGCCGCTCGTCGATCAGCACATTTTCAGAATTTTCTTAAGGTTTAGGTGACGTGGAGGAAAAAGGAAAGGCGCCGCCAATTATTTTTAAGCGCTTGTTTTGATTTGGGTTTTTGAGTTTCAACGGCGAATGTGCAAAATTTTGACGCTAAATAAACGTCATATTGACTGAAAATAATTTTTTCATGAACTTCATGGCGCCTGATGAGGGACGTCCATCCTGCTGATGGTTCTGCGGCAGACAGCGCTGAGCGGCATGGCACGCCAAGAGCATCCCGAGCAGCGGACTCATCGCTCTTTCGAGCCTTCTTCTTGCGCGAACCTGTTCTGCTGCCATCGCCACCCTGCCTGAGTGGCTGCGCCTGAGGCGCCTCAGCAGCTATCGCGCCTCCCCCAAAACGTCATCTCATTGCGCGTGCCGCGCTCCCTCACGGCTGCGGCAGTGAGCGGGGCATGACGTTATGGGGGACGACTCGCTCAGGCGTTCATGTATCGAGCGCTGATGTGCTTCATGGCGCGCAGCCGGTGCTGCCAGGGCTCGGGCCTTTTAGGATTCTTCTGATGTGATGGCAATCATGTTTTCCGCATTCTGTGCGTGATGGCAATCTGGCTGCATCGGTGGATCGGTGCGCCACCCTCTGTTGGCGGGCAGTCCGCCGAGGTGACGCCCATTCCGCTCTCTTTGTACAAAGGCATGGCTATGAAAGATATGTACCGCGACATCCTGGATACGACGAACAATGAGTTGTTGGCTCAGTTGCTCGGCGCGACTACGCGTAGCGTCAGGAGTATGGCTTCGGCCGTGACCTTCATGGCGTTCGAGCAACTGCGCAGTCAGGATGCCGATCTGCAGCGCTCCGCACGGCGGATGATCAAGCGTATGCACGCTATCAACCTCGATCTCGATAAGCAGCTGGAAATGACCAGCAACCTGCTTGGCCGCAGCAGCCACAAAGCCCTGGTCGAACCGGTAGAACTCTCTTCGAAGGCGTCGTCAGCAGCCGAGTGATGGCTCTGCAAATTCTCACATCAGGTGCCAGAGCGTTCTCTGCACTGTGCAGAGGGCAGAATGTGGCGTTCACCTGGCCGATACCGCTCTGTGGTGGTCAACATGAGTGCCATCAGGTGCATCGATCGGTGGCGGGCTCTGATCAGAATGTTCAGCTGTGGCCATTAGCCGTTTCGTACAGCTCGTCTCTCATCATCTGCGGCGGTTTGCCGTAGGCGCGCAGAAACGCCTGGCGCATACGTTCGCGGTCGCCGAAACCGGTTTCGCGGGCGATCACTTCTACGGGATGACGACTCGTCTCCATCATGACGCGCGCGGCCTCCAGTCGCAGGCTTTCGATTGCCTTCGCCGGTGTCTTCCCGGTTTCCTCGCGGAACACCCGGCTGAACTGGCGCGGGCTTAGTCGCGCGACATCCGCCAGTGCCTCGACCGAGAGATCGCTGCGCAGGTTTTCGCGCGCATAGGCCATGGCCAGTTGCACGCGGTCGGATTTCGGATCGATTTCCAGCAGCGCCGAGAGCTGTGACTGCTCGGCGCCTCTGCGTTGGGCGATGACCAGTTTGCGGGCTACGCGACGGGCCAGATCAGGGCCCAGGTCGTTCTCCACCATGGCCAGGGCCAGGTCCACGCCGGCACTCATGCCTGCACCCGTCCAGATCTGCCCGTCGACCACGAATAGCCGGTCATCATCGATTCTGACGGTGGGGTGACGTTTCTTGAATTCGGGCACGTGCAACCAATGAGTCGTGACCCGTTTGCCCTCCAATAGGCCAGCTTCGGCGAGCACGAAGACACCGGTACACAGTGATGCAATACGCCGCGATTGCGAGCTGGCGCTGGACAGGCAGGTCAACAGCTCGGGGCTGGGTTCACCCAACTCCAGGTAGCCGCTGACGATGATGGTGTCATAGCCAGCCAGGCCGAGCGCCTCGGTATTGACCGAGAAGCCCTGAGACGACATCACCGCGCCACCGCTCTCCGATACCAGGGTGAATCCGTAGACCGGCTCGCCATGCAGAAGGTTGGCGCACTCGAAAACGGAACCGACCGACAGGCTCAGCGCCTGGAATTGCGGATAAACCACCAACGCCACGGTATGCATCGATCATTTCCTTTCTGCGGGCATGCGTCGATTGTCGGAGGGCTAGGTGGTTTGCGCAATCAGCTTGCCGTGCATGTCCGAAATCCTTGCGGATATGACATTGCTGCTGTCGGTGGCGATTCCTAACATGGCCCCAACGAACTAGACGACTGGTCTACTGAGACGGGCAGCCATGACAACCACTGACAGCAACCAGACCCGGCAGCGCATTTTCGACGCCGCTCAATCGATCATCGCCCGCAAAGGTTTCTCTGCTGTTGGGCTCAATGAGGTGCTGAATGCCGCGGGTGTGCCGAAGGGGTCCTTCTATCACTATTTCGCTTCGAAGGACGCGTTCGGCACGGCGCTGCTGGAGCACTACTTCGAGACCTATTTGGCTGACATGGATCGTATTTTTCAGGACCCGGCAATCAGCGCCCATGACGCGCTGATGCGTTACTGGCAACTGTGGATCTCCAACCAGAGCGGTCAGGTTGAGTGCGGTAAATGCCTGGCCGTGAAGCTGGGCGCTGAAGTCGCCGATCTTTCCGAACCGATGCGCCTGGCACTTGAGCGCGGTACCGCGCAGATCGTCGAGCGGCTGGAGGCTGCGATCAGCAAAGGTGTGGAGGAGGGCACGCTAACCATCGTTGCTACGCCCGCTCAGTTGGCACTGAGGCTCTATGCGATGTGGTTGGGGGCCAGTGTGATGACCAAGATCACCCGTACGGCCCATGCGTTCGAAGAGGCCCTGCTGCAGACACGAAGTCTTCTTGATAACCAGTGAACCCATGACCGGCAAGGGTCGGTCGAAACCAATGCAATACCCACTATGAGGCAATGATCATGAAAGTTCTGATGGTTCTGACATCCCATGACAAGCTGGGTAACACCGGCAATAAAACCGGCTTCTGGCTGGAAGAGTTCGCCGCGCCTTACTACGTCTTCAAGGACGCCGGTGCCGACATCGTGCTGGCCTCGCCAGCCGGTGGCCAACCCCCTCTGGACCCCAAGAGTGATCTGCCGGACTTCCAGACCGAGGCGACCCACCGTTTCGCTGCCGATCCGGCCGCGCAGCAAGCCCTGGCCAGTACGGTGAAACTCAGTGAAGTGAAGGCTGAGGATTTCGACACGGTGTTCTACCCAGGCGGCCATGGCCCTCTGTGGGACCTGGCCGAGTCGGATACATCCATCGCCCTGATCGAAAGCTTCGAGCGCGCCGGCAAGCCAATCGGCTTCGTCTGCCATGCTCCGGGCGTGCTGCGTCACGTCAAGGCTGCGGATGGCGAGCCGCTGGTCAAGGGTCGCCGGGTGACGGGTTTCACCAACAGCGAAGAGGCCGCTGTCGAGCTGACTGACGTGGTGCCTTTCCTCATCGAGGACGAGTTCCAGGCACTGGGCGCACGTTATGAGAAAGCCGGCGACTGGCAGCCGTTCACCGTCGTCGACGGGCGCTTGGTCACTGGTCAGAACCCTGCCAGTTCCGAGTCCGCGGCCAACGCCTTGCTCAAACTGCTGGCTTGATTCGGGCAATCTGCAAGGTTCAGACGAGCCCGTGCAAGTAATGAGCGGGCGCACTGTGCGCCCGCTCTGAGCGTCTGCGATTGCATTGCATCAAGAAGTAGTGCCTGAGCGGCCTCTCTGCTCCGAGACGTCGCCCCCAAAAAATCATCAAGCTCATTGGGCGCCAGGTGCGTCCAGTCGCGCCCGCGCGCCTGTCGATAAGTGCAGTCGCCTGAACAACAGGATAGAAATCATGAAACATGCTGCTCTGTTTACCCCCATCGACATGGGGCGTATCACTCTCAAGAACCGCATCGTGCTGCCGCCGTTGACTCGTCAGCGCAGCGCCCAGCCAGGCGATATCGCGACTGATCTGATGGCCACTTATTACCGCCAGCGTGCCAGTGCCGGCTTCATGGTCAGCGAGGGCACCCAGATCGAACCGCGTGGCCAGGGTTATGCCTGGACGCCCGGTATCTACAGCGAGGCTCAGATAGATGGCTGGCGCAAGGTGACCGAAGCGGTACATGCCGAAGGTGGGGTGATCTTCGCCCAGCTCTGGCATGTCGGTCGCGTGTCCCATAGCGCGCTTCAGTCTGACGGGCAGGCGCCCGTGGCGCCGTCCGCGATTCAGGCGCAGAAGGTCAAGGCATTCATTCAGACCGGCCCTGGTGTCGGCGAGCTGGTTCAGCCGTCGCTTCCGCGTGCACTGGAGTTGGCTGAAATCCGCGATCTGGTCGGGCAGTACGCCCAGGCTGCGCGCAATGCCATCGATGCCGGTTTCGATGGCGTGGAGATTCACGCAGCCAACGGTTATCTGGTCAACCAGTTCATCTCCGCACATTCCAACCAGCGCGATGATGCTTACGGTGGCTCACTGGAGAACCGCCTGCGCTTTTTGCGCGAGATCGTGGAGGCCGTGGCCGCTGCCGTAGGCGCGGATCGCCTTGGTGTGCGCTTCACGCCGTTGTTCACCGGCACGGATCAGGACCGGGTGTACATCGGTCTGGTCGAAGAGGACCCGCATGCCACCTATATCGAAGCCATCAAGGTGCTGGAGGCAGCAGGTGTGGCTTATGTGTCGATCGCCGAGGCCGACTGGGACAACGCGCCGGATCTGCCCGAGAGCTTCCGCCGCGACGTACGCTCGAGCTTCAGCGGGAAGATTCTCTACGCCGGTCGTTATACCGCCGAGCGTGGTGAGCGGCTGATCGAGGCGGGGCTGGCCGACCTGATCGCATTCGGTCGTCCCTTCATCGCCAACCCCGATCTACCCGCGCGCATCGCCAATGGCTGGCCGCTCAACCCTCTGGATCCTGCCACTGTCTATGGTGGCACGGAGAAGGGCCTGACGGACTACCCGACCTACTCGGCCTGACGTTCACAGCTGGCGGCGTGGCCTCGATGCGAATGTACGAGGACACGCCTGCGTAACTGCTCACTGCGTAGGAAGTCTTCGTCATGTCTGTCAAATCCGTACCGATCAAACGCGATGTTACGCCGGGTCTGACGTATCCGGCCTTGGCTGGCAGCGACGTCCGTGCTCCGTCAGTTGCAGGGGTGATCCTGTGTATCCTGCTCGTCGCGCTCACGCTGCGCCCGGGCATCGTTTCCATGGGGCCATTGCTGACCGCCATCATCGATGAGCTGGGATTGAATCATACCCAGGCCTCGCTGCTGACCGCGATTCCGACCTTGCTGATGGGATTGCTGGCATTGCCCGCACCCTGGCTGGCGCATCGATTTGGGCGTGACCGGATCATCCTGCTGGCGCTGATCGTGCTGGGCGCCGCGATCACTTTCGTGCGCTGGCTGGCTCCATTGGGCAGTTGTTTGCCAGTACTGCGGCAGTCGGGGCAGGTATCGCGGTCGCCGGAACGCTGTTTTCCAGTTACGTGAAGGCGCGCTCGCCGACTCGTATCGCGTTGTTCATGGGTATTTATGCAACGGCAATCGGCCTGGGCAGCACAGTCGCTGCGGTGGCGACCGGCCCGATCGATCAATTGATTGGTGATTGGCGTTGGGCAGGCGGTTTCTGGGTACTGCCGGCACTCCTGGCGATCATCGCCTGGGGAGTGATCGAACGTCGCAGTCTTGCCGAACCCGTCGCCGTCTCATCGAAGCCGGTGCCCAGGATGCCGCTGCGCAATCCTACGGCCTGGCTGATCGCACTGTTCTTCGCCTGCAACAACCTGGTGTTCTACGCCCTGATTGCCTGGTTGGCACCGATGTATATCGAGCGTGGCGAGAGCGCCAGTTCGGCTGGCTTGATCCTGGCCAGCTATACCCTGGGGTTCATGCTCGCCAACCCGGTGTTTGGCTTGCTCAGCCGCAGCGATGATCGGCGTCTGTTGCTTGCCGCGAGCTCCAGCATCGCCTTGCTGGGCAGCCTGGCGATGGCCGTTGCGCCTGATGCCATGCCGTTGGTGACAGCGGCGATTGCAGCCTTTGGTACCGGAGGTGCCTTCACCTTGGGCATGACCTTACCGCTGGACAATGCTTCGACGCCTGAGGAGGCTGGCGCCTGGACGGCCTTTGTGATGTTGCAGAGTTATCTGGTCGGCGCTGCCGGTCCGCTCCTCATGGGATACCTGCGCGACAGTGCGGGCCACTTCCAGTCAGCCTTGTGGCTGTTGGTGGCTGTAGGGATGCTGATGTTGATAGTGACCCCGTTCTTGCAGCCGTACCGCAATCGCAGGCTGGAGGGGTGTTGCTGCGGCTGAGGTTTCTGCTTGCAGTGATCTCTGGTCATTGCGTGTAGCACAAGCCGTGGCGCTGTGACGAAAGGCGATAGTTTTTACTCGGCACTATTCGCTATCCAGCGTGGATCATCACCAGTGAGCATGCTTACACGCGTGGGTACATCATTCCGGGCCGGCATCGCTCTCAGCGAAATCAGCGCTCTAACGGTGTAGAAGTTGCTCTCGTTTCTCCACCAGGAAATCGATCAATGCACGCATCTTGGCGGGCATTTGCTCCCGTGAGGATACGTACAGGCAGAAGGCCGCATGGTGATGGGTCCAATCGTGCAGGACGCGCACCAGGCGACCCTCTGCCAGCGGTCGCTGGATGGCAATGTCGACGACCTGCATCATACCAAGCCCCTGAAGGGCAGCCCGAGTCATGCAGCCATCGTCGTTGACGGTCAGGCTTCCGGTTACCGCCTGGGTGAAGTGGCGTCCGTTCTGGCCGGGCTCGGTGAAGTCCCAGTCATGCAGTGCACCGCTGCCCGCGAAGCGGTAGTTGATGCAGTTGTGCGCGGCGAGATCCGAGGGGGTCTTCGGGGTGCCATGCCGTTCGAGATAGGCCGGGGACGCCGCGACTGCCATGGACAGAGGCTGGCTGATCGGGACGGCGACCACATGCTCAGCCAGCGCCTGCCCCAGTCGTATGCCCGCGTCGCACCCGTCGGCGATGATATTCGACAGACCATCGGCCATGACCAGTTCGAGTGCGACCTTCGGAAAGCGTACGTGAAACTCTGTCAGATGCGGTTCGAGCAGGGCCTTGGCCGCCAGGCGTGATGTGTTGATCCGGATCAGACCGGAAGGGACCCCTGTCGCGTCGCCAAGATTACGAATAGCCGATTCGATCTCACCAAGACTGGGCCGCAAGGTGTCGAACAATTGCTGTCCCGCTTCGGTCAGGGACATGTGTCGTGTGGTGCGGTTGATCAACCTCACCCCCAGCTCTTGCTCCAACGCCTTTAGGTTTTGCGATAGCGCCGCCCGCGAAACCCCCATGGCCTCTGCTGCACGCGAAAAGCTGCGGTGCTGGGCTATGTGGGCAAACCACGCAAGCGAGGGGAGCAGTGAGGGAGTCATGATCTCATTGTAAATAAATAGTTAACACTGATGTGGGTTTTTGGCTCTTTTTCACGATCAATCGTCGGCGTACTTTCACTTCCATCGAGCAAGCAGCTGCGTCCATCAACGTGCGCCGACCTGTACCGCTCACGACTCCATCCCTCTTCTCTCTGGAAGGAACATTCCATGACAAGCATGCCCCTGCGCATCGGCATCATCGGCGCCGATATTCGGGCCAGTTGGGCCGGCGCATCTCACATTCCCGCCATTGAGGCGCAACCCGGACTGAAACTCGCGGCTGTCGCTACCCGCAAGGAAGAAAGTGCCAGGCTGGCCGCCAACGCGTTCGGCGCCGAACGCTGGTACGCGAACCCGTACGATCTCTTGCGTGACGACAGCATTGATATCGTCACCGTTGCGGTGAAAGTGCCGGCGCACAGGGACCTGGTTCTGGCCGCTTTGAAAGCTGGCAAAGCCGTGTATTGCGAAGCCCCACTGGGCGCGACGTTGACAGAAACCGAAGAAATGGCCGCTGCCACGGGTTCGCTGCATACCGCAATCGGACTGCAGGGGCGGTTGAACCCTTCGGTAAGACGCGCCATTGAGATCATTGCGTCGGGCAAGCTTGGAACATTGCTGTCGGCGAACGTGAAAGCCACCACATTCGGGTACGGCCCGACCACGCTCAGCAACTACGACTATTTCAACAAGGCTGCATCCGGGGCGAGCTTTCTGACAATCACGGTGGCGCATGTGCTCGACGTGGTCGAGGCCGTGCTGGGGCCCATCACGGAGGTTGATGCACGGACAAAGCTGATCTGGCCGACCGTAAGGGTGGTCGATACCGGCGAAACATCTCACCGTGAAGTTGCCGATCACCTGGATCTGGTCGCCGAAACGAGCCAGGGCGCTTCTGTGTCCGTGCAGGTCCTCGCAGGCATTGAAAACGACCCGCAGTTCGTGATGGAGGTCCGTGGATCGAAAGGTACGCTCATGCTGCGCGGCCATCACCTGGCGGGCGTCCAGGTCGGGGATCTGACTCTTTCTGCGAGCGTGCCGTTTGCATTGCCTGACCTCCCTGTCGCAATGGGGAACAGCCCGACGGCCGACGAATTTTGGGCCGGCGCAGCAATCAATGTGGGCGAGGTTTACGCAAGTCTTGCCCGCGATCTCAGGATGGGCACGTACCACACCCCGGGTTTTGCTCACGCATTGCACAGCAGCCGGCTGATTGCAGCGGTCGAGCGTGCCGCCGTGACAGGGCAAAGACAGCTGATCCCGAACATCTTGTGCTTGAAGAGCGCGGCAAGGGGGCAATAGCAATCCTACCTTGCGCCCCTGTTCGCCAGCAGACGATCAACCGACGAAATGACCACTAGCGAGGAAACCTTCATGAGCGAGATTCCCCTGACCAATATCGGTAGACGCCGGATGCTGATGACGGCAGCAGCAGGCGTTGCCGCGGTCACGCTCCCCAGCCTAGCCACGGCAGCGAGACAAGCCGATGTTGCCGGAGAGCAGATTGGCGCTGTACGAACAGTGGAACTGCAAGGCAAGCGCGCCTTGGTGACGGGCGCCTCGCGCGGGATCGGTGCAGGGATTGCACTGGCGCTTGCTGACAAAGGAGCCGATGTCGCGATCACCTTTTTGAACTCGCCGGAACGTGCTGCCGAAGTGGTTCGCATGATCGAGGCCAAAGGTCGGCGTGCCGTCGCCATTCGAGCCGACAGTGCGGACCCTGCTGCGGTGCGGCGGTCGATCGAAGAGGCGGTCGGCGGCCTTGGTGGGCTGGATATTCTTGTCAACAACGTGGGCATCTCTAGAGACGGTACTTTCGCGCAGATGAGCCTCGAAGACATCGATGCGCTGCTACACGTAAACACACGAGCCGCCGTGCTCGCGTCCCAGGCAGCCTTGCCTCATCTGAAGCGGGGCGCGCGCATCATCACCATTGGCTCCTGCGTTGCCGAGCGCGTGCCTTTTCCCGGGCTGACGGTGTACTCGATGACCAAGTCCGCGATGCTGGCATTGACGCGAGGGCTTGCCCGCGATCTTGGCCCGCAGGGAATCACGGTCAATCTGGTGCAGCCTGGGCCGATCGACACCGATCAGAATCCCGCGAATGGTCCCTGGGCGGACATCAATCGACAGTTCACCGCACTGGGACGCTATGGCACGCCGGCTGATATCGCCGCCGCAGTCACTTTTCTGGCGAGTCCGGCCGCCAGCTTCATGACTGGGTCTGTCATCACGGTGGATGCGGGCTTCAATGCATAAGGAAATGAGGGCCGGCAGGAGTTGACTCACCGCTGCCTCCGTTTCGGCTGGTGTTGATATTGATATCGGCATGGGCGGTAGCACGCGGTAGGCCGCAAACACCTTCGAGCTGTTATTGAGCAGCGAGAGCGACAAGCAGATCGAACGCTTCGCCAAGATGCCCCCCGCCGGAGCGCGTGAGGCTGCCGGAAGATATCACCGCCGTGGTGTCGTTTCTGGCCGGGCCCGATGCAGCCTGGGTCAAAGACCAGGTATTGCGCGCCAATGGCGGATTGGTCTGATGCGAGAGGGCTGCGATGGATGACGCACCTTGTCGCCAAATGCTGGCAAACTTGCGCTTCGTTTTTCGACAGGAGTCAGTCGATGCCCGCCAGCCCGGAGTTGTCCCCCGGCCTTATCGTCATTCACGGCAACCACCTCGAAGAGCTGCGTGCTCTGGCGGTGCAGTGGATGCGGCGCTATCCGTTGCGGCCGTTGGAGAACGAAGTGCTGCTGGTGCAGAGCAACGGTATCGCTCAGTGGCTCAAGCTGGCGTTGGCCGAGCGTGATGGCTGTGGCATTGCTGCGGCGCTGGACGTTGATCTGCCGGCGCGCTTTCTCTGGCAGGCCTACCGCAATGTGCTGGGCAAGGACGCGATTCCGCAGCAGTCACCGCTGGACAAGGCGCCGCTGACCTGGCGTCTGATGCGGCTGTTGCCGGGGCTGCTGGCCGATGAGGCGTTCGCGCCGTTGCGCCGCTTCCTTGCGGATGACCAGGATCTGCGCAAGCGTCACCAGTTGGCCGAGCGCCTGGCCGATCTGTTCGACCAATACCAGGTCTATCGCGCCGACTGGCTGGCGGATTGGGCCGCGGGACAGGACCGCCTGCGTACCTCGCGCGGTGGCGAGCGGATTCTGGAGGGCGATTCCTGCTGGCAACCTGCGCTGTGGCGCGCCTTGCTGGCGGATGTCGGCGAGCAGCACCTGGCCGAGAGCCGCGCCGGTGTGCATCCGCGCTTCGTTGCCCGCATGGGCGAGCTGGACACGCCGCCACCCGGGCTGCCACGGCGCATCAGCGTTTTCGGCATCTCCTCGTTACCGGCCCAGGTGCTGGAGGCGCTGGCGGCCATGGCGCGCTTCAGCCAGGTCATGCTCTACGTGCACAACCCCTGTCAGCACCACTGGGGCGATATCGTCGAGGACAAGGATCTGTTGCGCCACGAGTACCGCCGGCAGCAGCGCAAGGGTAGGCCGGATGCCCAGATCGGCCTGTTCGAGCAGGAGGACATGCATCAGCACGGGCAACCGCTGCTGGCCGCCTGGGGCAAGCAGGGGCGCGACTACATCAACCTGCTGGATCAGTACGACGAGCCGCAGCGCTACCGTGAGCAGTTCGAACGCATCGACCTGTTCAGCCCGGCCCGCGAGAGCAGTCTGCTCGGCCAACTGCAGAACGACATCCTCGACCTGCGCCCGCTGGCGGAAACGCGCAGCGTCTGGCCGCCGGTCGACCCTGAGCATGACCATTCGCTGCGTTTTCACATCGCCCACAGTGCCCAGCGCGAAGTGGAGGTGCTGCACGACCAACTGCTGGCCAGCTTCAGCGAGGACGCCACGCTGCGGCCGCGCGATGTGATCGTCATGGTGCCGGACGTCAATGCCTACGCTCCGCATATCCAGGCCGTGTTCGGCCAGTTCGCCAGCGACGATCCGCGTTTCATTCCCTTCACCCTGGCCGACCAGGGACTGCGCGGCAAAGAGCCGATGGTCATCGCGCTGGAGCACTTGTTGCGCCTGCCGGACAGCCGCTTCAGCGTGAGCGAGATTCTCGACCTGCTGGACGTTGCCGCGCTGCGTCAGCGCTTCGCCATCGCCGAGGATCAGTTGCCCACCCTGCGCCGCTGGCTGGAAGGCGCCGGTGTGCGCTGGGGGCTGGACGCGACCCAGCGGCAATCGCTCGGCCTGGGCGATGACCTGGAACAGAACACCTGGCGCTTCGGCCTGCGGCGCATGCTGCTGGGCTACGCGGTGGGCACGGCGGATGCCTTCGCCGGCATCGAACCCTATGACGAGATCGGCGGGCTCGATGCCGCGCTGATCGGCCCGGTGACGCGCTTGCTGGAAACCCTCGACCGGCATCTGCAGCAACTGCGTGAGCCGGCTACGCCGAGGCAGTGGGGCGAACGCTTGCGCCGCGTGCTCGATGATTGCTTCCTGGCGCAGAGCGACCGCGAAGAGGTGCTGACGACTCAGTTGCTCGATGCGCTGGATGCCTGGCTGGAGCTGTGCGAGGCCGCGACGCTGGACGAAGCGCTGACCTTGCCGGTGGTGCGCGAAGCCTGGCTTGGTGGGCTCGATCAGGGGCGGCTGAGTCAGCGCTTTCTCGCCGGTGCGGTGAATTTCTGCACCCTGATGCCGATGCGCGCGATCCCGTTCCGTCAGGTCTGCCTGCTGGGCATGAACGACGGCGACTACCCGCGCAGCCAGGCGCCACTGGATTTCGACCTGATGGCTGGCGATTACCGCCCCGGCGACCGTTCGCGCCGCGAGGATGACCGCTACCTGCTGCTCGAAGCGCTGCTGGCGGCGCGTGATCGTCTCTATGTCAGCTGGGTAGGGCGCAGCATCCGCGACAACAGCGAGCGACCGCCGTCCGTGCTGGTTGGCCAACTGCGTGATCATCTGGCCAGTGCCTGGACGCTGGTCGGTGGTGGCGACCTGTTGCATGGCCTGACCACCGAGCACCCCTTGCAACCCTTCAGCCGCCGCTATTTCGATGGTCAGGCGCGGCTGTTCAGTTATGCCCACGAGTGGGCCGCCCTGCATGGCCAGGTTTCTACCCGCGAGAGTGCTGCACCCTTGTCGGTCTGGGAGGAAGGGCAACAGCTCACGCCCGAACTGTTGCAGTCGTTCCTGCGTGATCCGGTGAAGTGTTTCTTCACCCGCCGCCTCAAGGTGTTTCTCGATGAGCAGCAGCAGGCGCAACTCGACAGCGAGCCGTTCGCCCTCGATGGTCTGCAGCGCTATCAGTTGCAGGAAACCTTGCTCAAGGCGGCGGTCTCAGGTGACGGGGACAGCGACGATGCGCTGAGGTCGGCAGCCGACCGTCTGCAGCGCAGCGGCGTTCTGCCGCTGGCCGGCTTCGGCGAACAGTATCGCAATGCCTTGCTGGAACCCCTGCCGGCGCAGGTGCAGCGTTACCAGGGGCTTTGCCTGTGCTGGCCGACCCTGCTGGAGTCACCGCAACGCCTGACTTTCACCGCAGCCGGTGTTGAGCTCGACGGTTGGCTTGCCGGGCTGCGCCAGCAGGCCGACGGCAGCCTGGCGCGCCTGGAGCTGCTGCCGGGCGCGCTGCACAAGGACAAGAGTTGGAAGTGGCATCGCCTGCTGCGGCCCTACGCACTGCACGTCATCGCTGCGGCTTGCGGCGTGCCGCTGACCACCCTGCTGGTCGGCGAGGATCGCAGCCTGGCCTTCGAGCCTCTGCCTGTGGAGCACGCTGCCCGTGTGCTGACCACCTGGCTGGACGCCTGGAGTGCCGGCATGCAGGCGCCGTTGCCGGTCGCCCTGAAAACCTCGCTGACCTGGTTGCAGGACAACAACGAAGACAAGACCCGCAGCGTCTATGAGGGGAGCTACAACCTCTCCGGTGAAGTCCAGAGCAGCGCCAGCCTGGCGAGGCAGTTCCCAGACTACGTTGCGCTCACCGCCGACGGCCAGTTTCCGGCATGGAGCGAGCGGCTCTACCAGTCGCTGCTCGACAGCAATCCCCAGGCACTCGAGGAAGACGCAGCATGAGTCAACAGCGCCCTCTGGCCCTGACGTTTCCCCTGCACGGCAGCCGCCTGATCGAGGCCAGCGCCGGCACGGGCAAGACCTTCACCATTTCCGCGCTCTACCTGCGGCTGATCCTCGGTCATGGCGGTGAGGCCGCGTTTCGCGAGGCCCTGTTGCCGCCGCAGATTCTGGTGGTGACCTTCACCGATGCGGCCACGCGCGAGTTGCGTGACCGGATTCGCGCGCGCCTGGTCGAGGCCGCGACCGTATTCCGTGGCGATGCCCAGGGCGACGACTTGCTGCGCGAATTGCGCGGTGATTTCACCCAGACGCAGTGGGACGAGTGCGCCCGCCGCCTGGAACTGGCGGCGCAGTGGATGGACGAGGCCGCCGTGTCCACCATTCACGGCTGGTGTCAGCGCATGCTGCGTGAGCATGCCTTCGACAGCGGCAGCCTGTTCAGCCAGACCCTGGAGACCGACCACAGCGAACTACTGGCCGAAGTGGTGCGCGATTACTGGCGCCAGCACTGCTATCCGCTGCAGGGCGCGGCGCTGCAATGGGTGGCAAGTGCCTGGGGCACGCCCGCCGTGCTGGGAGCGAAGCTACGACCGCTGCTGAGTGAAGAGGGCGAGGCTCCGGCGCAGGCGCTGGGCGAACTGCTCGACAACGCATTGCAGCAGCGCGAGCAGGCGCTTGCCGAGCTCAAGTCGCCGTGGCTGGCCTGGGCCGATGAGTTGCAGGTGTTGCTGGATGCGGCGGTGGCGGCCAAACAGGTCGATGGCAAGAAAATCCAGGCGCGTTTCTACAACCCCTGGTTGGCCAAGTTGCGTGAGTGGGCCGGCGGCGAAGAGTCGCGCCTCGACCTGGGCACGGGGTTCACTCGTCTTACCCCCGACGGCCTGGCAGAAGCCTGGAAGGGCGAAGTGCCGGGTCATCCAGCGCTGGACGCCATGGCACTGCTCAAGGCGCAACTCGATGCCCTGCCTGACCCCGCTGATGCGACGTTGCGACACGCGGCAGCCTGGGTTCGCCAGCGCTTCGACTGGGAGAAACGCCAGCGTGCGGAGATGGGCTTCGACGACATGCTCCTGCGCCTGGACGCTGCCCTGCAAGGCAGCAACGGCGCGCGCCTGGCTGAGGTGATCCGCCGCCAGTTCCCGGTGGCGATGATCGATGAATTCCAGGACACCGACCCGCTGCAGTACCGCATCTTCGATACGCTCTACGAGGTCGAAGCCAACCGCGTCGACTGCGGCCTGTTCATGATCGGCGACCCCAAGCAGGCCATCTATTCCTTCCGTGGCGCCGACATTCATACCTATCTGCGCGCACGTCGGGCGACGTTCGGTCGGCACTACAACCTGGAGAAGAATTTCCGCTCCAGCCAAGCCATGGTCGATGCCGTCAACGGGGTTTTCCTGCGTGCCGAACAACGTGACGGCGGCGAAGGGGCCTTTCTGCTGCGCGACGATCTGCCTTTCATCGAGGTGGGCGCGCAGGGCCGGCGCGAAGTCTGGAGCGTCGACGGCCAGACGCAGCCAGCCCTGACGGTGTGGCAGCTGGCGAGCGACGAGCCGGTTGCCAAGGGCGCCTATCTGGACGGCCTGGCGGCCGGCGCGGCCAGCGAGATCGTGCGTCTGCTGGATCTGGGCCAGCGCGGACAGGCCGGCTTCAGCAAAGAGGGTGCGCTGAGTGCCTTGCGCCCCAGCGATATCGCAGTGCTGGTGCGCGACTTCAACGAGGCGCAGGCCATTCGCGGCGAGCTGGCAGCGCGCGGCGTACGCAGTGTCTATCTCTCCGACAAGGATTCGGTGTTCGCGGCCCAGGAGGCACGCGACCTGCTGCTGTGGCTGCGCGCCTGTGCCGAGCCGGATCAGGATCGCCCGCTGCGTGCGGCGCTGGCCAGCGCGACACTGGGGCTGACTTTGAGCGAGCTGGAGCAGCTCAACCTCGACGAGCGCACCTGGGAACGCCGCGTCATGCAGTTCCGCGACTACCGCCGGCGCTGGCAGCGCCAGGGTGTGCTGCCGATGCTGCGCCAGTTGCTGCAGGACTTCGAGCTGCCGCAGCGGCTGATGGGACGTGACGATGGCGAGCGGGTATTGACCAACCTGCTGCACCTGGCCGAACTGCTGCAGCAGGCTGCCGCCGAACTCGATGGCGAGCTGGCGCTGATTCGCCACCTGGGCGAGCTGCTGGCCGGTGAGGGGCAGGCTGCCGACGAGCAGGTGTTGCGCCTGGAGAGCGACGAGGCACTGGTACGCGTGGTGACCATTCACAAGTCCAAGGGCCTGGAGTATCCCTTGGTGTTTCTGCCATTCATCTGCGCGTTCCGCCCAGTGGACGACAAGAAGCCGCTGCAGATCCACGACGGTGAACGTCGCCGGCTGGTGCTCAAGGCCGATGAAGTCAGCCTGGCGCGCGCTGAGCGTGAGCGCCTGGGCGAAGACCTGCGTCTGCTCTATGTGGCGTTGACCCGCGCCCGGCATGCCTGCTGGCTGGGTGTGGCGGATCTGAAGATCGGCAACGGCAAGAAGTCGCGCCTGCATGAGTCGGCGTTGGGCTACCTGCTCGGTGGTGGCGCGTCGCTGACAACCAGTCACGAACTCGCCGCTGGGCTCGCACCCTTTGCCGCTGGGCTGGAAAGCACCGTGGCGCCGGTGCCGGCCGCCAGCGAGCAGCGCTATCGCATGATCGAAGACAAGCAGTTCGAGCCGCACTGGCGTACGCCTGTACGACGCGCCGCCGAACATTGGTGGATCGCCTCCTACAGTGCGCTGCGTCTGGACGAGGACGCGCCCCGCCAGGCCAGCCGCCACGAAGACGCCGCACCCGACAGTCCGGCGATGCAGAACGCCGTCGACGATGAAGATCCGTTGCTGGCTCTGGCGCCGCTGCCGGCATCCGCTCAGGGGCTGCATCGTTTTCCGCGCGGACCGAACCCCGGCACCTTCCTCCACGGCCTGCTGGAAATGGCGGCGCAGGAAGGCTTCGCGGCTCTGGTGCAGGATCCGTCGAGGCTGCGCGAGGCGCTGGCCAGGCGTTGCCAGCGTCGTGGACTGGAAAGCTGGATCGATCCGTTGCAGGACTGGCTACTGGCGCTGCTGACCCAGCCGCTCACGTTGGATGGCGTGGATACCGTCGTGCTGGCGCAACTGACGCAGTATCAGCCCGAGCTGGAGTTCTGGTTCGAAGCGCGCGGGGTGGACGTCAGGTTGCTGGATCAGTGGGTGCAGCAGTGCGAGTTGCCGGGTATCGCCAGGCAGCCGCTGCGTGCCGACACCCTCAACGGCATGTTCAAGGGTTTCATCGATCTGGTATTCGAACATCAGGGGCGTTACTACGTGGCGGATTACAAGTCCAATTGGCTCGGCAGCGACGATGGCGCCTACACCCGTGAAGCGATGGAGGACGCCATCGCCAGCCATCGCTACGACCTGCAATACGTGCTCTACGTGCTGGCGCTGCACCGGCAGTTGGGTCTGCGCCTGCCGGATTACGACTACGACCAGCATCTGGGGGGCGCGCTTTACCTCTTTATCCGAGCACCGCAGCAGGGCGTTTACCTGGCCCGGCCGCCTCGCGAGCTGATCGAGCGGCTGGATGCGCTGTTCATGGGCGAAGCAGAGGAGGGCGCGGCATGAGTGCGATGTTGGCGCCGGCGTTGCGTGATCGCGCTGAACTCTTTGCCCTGCTATCGACATGGAGCGAACGTGGCTGGCTGCGCGAGCTGGATCGGGCGTTGGCGCAGCTGTTCGCCGAACTGGATGCGGACGCTTCGCCCTTGCTGCTGCTCGGCGCCGCACTGGCCAGCCATCAACTGGGGCAGGGGCATGTCTGTCTCGACCTGGCGGCCACGCTGGCTAACCCTGATTTCATCCTGTCTCTGCCACCGGAAGGTGAGGACCCGCAAGAAGCGATGATCCTGCCGTCGCAGGTGCTGGCCGGGCTCAGTCTGGAGTCCTGGCTGGCGGCTCTTGCCGGCAGCTCATTGCTGGAGTCAGAAGGTGCGCCGTTGGTGCTCAGTGGCGCCTGCCTCTATATGCGTCGTTACTGGAATTATGAGCGTCAGGTGGCCGGCAATATCGCCCAGCGCCTGCAGGCGAACGCAGCCGCACCCGCCGATCTGGCCGCGCGTCTGGCTTCCCTCTTTCCCGACGCGCTGGTGGTGGACGGCCAGCGCCTGACCGATTGGCAGAAGCTGGCCTGCGCCATGGCGGCTCAGGGGCGCTTCACGCTGATCACCGGGGGGCCCGGAACCGGCAAGACCACCACGGTAGTACGTCTGCTGGCGCTGTTGCAGGAATCCGCCATGGCCACTGGCGAGCCGTTGCGCCTGAGTCTTGCGGCGCCTACCGGCAAGGCCGCCGCGCGGCTGACCGAGTCCATCGGCGCGCAAGTGCAGTCGCTGGCACTGGACGAGCGCGTGCGTGAGCAGATTCCGACTCAGGTGACGACGCTGCATCGCCTGCTGGGCAGTCGTCCCGGCAGCCGCCATTTCCGTCACGATGCGGCCAACCCCTTACCGCTCGACGTGCTGGTGGTCGACGAAGCGTCGATGATCGACCTGGAGATGATGGCCAGCCTGCTGGATGCCTTGCCGACGCATGCGCGTCTGATTCTGCTGGGCGACAAGGATCAGCTCGCGTCGGTGGAGGCCGGTGCTGTACTGGGTGACCTGTGTCGCGAGGCAGAAAGTGGTGGCTACAGCGAAGCCACGCGTACCTGGCTGGAAAGCCAGACAGGCGAGCAACTGGAAGACCCGGCGCTGGTATCCGGTGACCAGGCGCTGGCACAGCAAATCGTCATGCTGCGCCACTCACGGCGCTTCGGCAGTGGCTCGGGCATCGGACGCCTGGCGCGTGCGGTCAACCAGAGCGATGCGCAGGCGGCCCGTGCAATCCTTGCAGCTGGCGCGGACGACCTGCATGTGCTGCGCCTGTCGGGCGAGCAGGATCGCGCGCTGGAGCGACTATTAATAGACGGGCAGGGCGACGGCGAGCCTCGTCCGCAGGGCTATGCACATTATCTGCAGCTGATGCAGGCCGAGCGTCCCGCCTCAGATGCCGATTCCCATGCCTGGGACGGCTGGGCCGGTAACGTCCTGGCTGCGTTCGACCGGTTCCAGCTGCTCTGTGCGGTTCGTAAAGGTACTTGGGGCGTGGAAACGCTTAACGAGCGCATCGCCGAAGCGTTGGTGCGCCGTGGCCTCCTTGAGCAGTCGCAGGGCTGGTATGAAGGCCGGCCTGTGCTGGTAACGCGCAATGACTACAGTCTTGGGCTGATGAATGGCGACATCGGTATTGCACTGCGCCTGCCGGAACCGCCTGAATTTCCGGGTGCACCTGAACGCCAGGTATTGCGAGTGGTATTCCCGCGTAATGACGGCAGTGGCACCTTGCGCCATATCCTGCCCAGTCGCCTGAGCGCGGTGGAGACCGTGTTCGCGATGACCGTGCACAAGTCGCAGGGTTCGGAGTTCGCTCATTGCGCGTTGATCCTGCCTGACAGCCTCAACCCGGTGCTGACCAAAGAGCTGATCTACACCGGTATCACGCGAGCGCGTCACTGGTTCAGCCTCATTGAAAGTCGCCCAGGCATCTTTGAGCAGGCGGTGCAGCGACGCGTGGAGCGACGCAGCGGGCTGCGTGAAGCACTTGAAGCGTTATAAGTCATAAAACTGCAATTTCTGCTTGACGTGCATTCTGCTGGCGGTAGAATGCGCGCCACTTCAGCGATGAAGCTCTTCAAAAACTTCTTGTTAATCAATAAGTTAAGTTTAAAAGAGGGGTTGCAAAGCGAAGTGAGGCGTGTAGAATGCGCGCCGGTCGACAGGGTGGTGGTTTGATCCTGTTGATGCTTCGGTCGAATGGATCGAAAGCGGTTTGAAAGAGGTGGTTGACAGCGGTTTTGAGCGCTGTAGAATGCGCCTCCCGCTGGAGAGAAGAAGTTCTGATTGAAGGCGCAAGTGGTTGAGTAGAAAGAAGTTTCTCCGGAAACAAATTCGAAAAACAGCTTGACAGATAGAGAGGCTGCTGTAGAA
>NZ_JACKQK010000018.1:0-83932 GCF_014892995.1 Pseudomonas sp. EggHat1 | reverse complement strand
GTCTGGGTCGTTGAAGGACATGTCCTTTCGCATTCGACAAGCCACGACTCGCGCCACCGACTTCGAGTCGGATTTGGATGAGTTCCGCCTGATTGTCGAGTACCCGCTGGAAGTTCTCTAACCCTGGCAAGCGAGCGGGTTGATTGCCCGCTCGCTCCTTGGTCCTGCTGTCCCCTCGTAGTGCTCCTTTGGTTTGGAGACAGCCCTTGGCGCCCTAGGGCGCCTTTTTTACTTAGGTTAAAGGACGTATGAAAATGAGTCGGCCACTACACACAAGCGGCCGTGCTGGCAGGCAGTACTACTGGGCGGGATATTCTGCAACGACCTGATCAGAACCCGTCTTGGTCAAGCCAATGACCTGGTAGGCATGCTGTACGCCATCGACTTCCATGCCGGGGGAGCCCGCCGGCATCCCGGGAACAGCGATGCCCAGCAGATCATCGCGCTTGGTGAGTTCGATGACCTGAGCCGCCGGCACATGACCTTCGACGAACTTGCCGTCAATCACCGCGGTGTGGCAAGACGCTAACCGTGGCGCGACGCCCAGTCTTTGCTTCACTGCTGTCATGTTGCTTTCAACATGGTCGACGACTTTGAAGCCATTCGCTTCGAGGTGTGAAATCCACTTCTTGCAACATCCGCAATTGGCATCACGATGGACATCAATCGTCAGGGCATCAGCTGCTTGAACCGCAGACGTGACGGAGAGAGCGGCCAGTAAGGCCAGATATTTAGCTTTCATGTACGTGCTCTTTGCCATCGGCGTGGGTGTGGGTCTTGGGCGAGGCGTTCGGAGCCTGCTCGGCGTGATGATCACCTCCGTTGGACGACGCCTCATCCCCAGCATGGTGGTCATCGCCACTCATATCCGAATGGTGACCTGCCTTAGGTGCGGAGCCACCCTCGCTATCCGTAGCCGCGGCATCGTGATGACCAGGCTCTCCAGCATCACCTGATCCATGATGGTCATCGCCACCGCCACTATTGTCATGATGGCCAGGCTTGTTGTCGCCGTGCTGTCCTTCATGGTTATGCATTTGCGTTTCCCCACCACCATGCTGATGGCCGCCACTGGATGCGACGAGTGCTTGGTATTGCTTGGCATCCATCGTCGGCAATTGGTCAAGGAAGGCAACCATGCCCCAGATGTACTCATCGCCCATGCTCTTGCCCCACGCAGGCATACCCGTTGCCTTGATGCCATGCTTGATCACCCAGAACGCTGCTGACGGATTGCCATCGACACCGATCTTGGCGAGGTTGGGAGGCGCAGGGTAAAGCGATTGGCTTAGCTCGGTCTCCGCCACACCTGGCGCCAAATGACAGCCGATACACATGGAGTTGTAGTTGCCCGCACCGGCGCGAATAAGAGCTTGATCATCCAGGTTGGGAACCTCGATGTCCTGCGAACGGACTTCGATAGAGCGGTCGCGGGCCATCGTGAGAAACGCATGCACTGCAGGAAAATGGGGATCATCGGCCCCCACGTTGACCACGCCAAAGTAGGCGCCGGCCAGGACAGCTGTGCTACCGACCACGCCGGCCGCCACCAAAGTTTTAATTGTTCTTTTCATGTCAGGTTCTCAAAACCACATCCGGATACCGGCGACAAAACGCGCCTCGTCTACATCACCGCCCTCGTCGCGCACCATGTCTGCCGTGTTGCCATAGGAGCGGCTCCAGGAAACCCCGATATAGGGGGCAAACTGCCTGACAATCTCGTAACGCAGACGCAAGCCGAGCTCGGTATTTGCCAACCCAGACCCCACACCTCGCTCAGGATCGTTCTTGCCGTAGAAGTTCATTTCGGCAGTTGGCTGGAGAATCAGCCGGTTGGTCAGCAGAATGTCGTACTCGCCCTCCAGTCGGGCAGCAGTTTGGCCATTCTCGCCGACGAAGGCCGTGGCTTCGGCCTCAAAGGCGTAAAGCGCCATGCCCTGGATACCGAAGGCGGCCCAAGTCTGCGGCGACTCCGGTTTGAAGTCCTGGCGAACGCCCGCGACGACATCCCACCAAGGGCCGATCGAGCGGCCGTACAACAGCTGTAATTCAGCATCCTCGGTCACGCCGTTGGTACGCTCGCCTTCGGAGCGGAACCAGACCCGGTTGATATCACCGCCTACCCAGCCCGACGCATCCCAGGCCAGGGTGCTGCCCTCATCTGCGTCCTGGTATTCGAGCTGATCGAGCAGGAAAAAACTGTTGATGGCGCTGTCGTGAACCTTGTGGCCAGGTAATGGCGGGAAAGCCGCTTGGCGATCAGCATCCGTCAGAACGGGAATCGGCGTACGGCTGGTGGTTCTCGGGGCTTCAGCGGAGCCATGGTTCATCTTTGAATGATCCATGCCCTCCATCTGTCCTTGCATGGCGCCATGCCTCATCTTGCTGTGATCCATAGCCTGGGCCTTCTCTTGGCTCTGGCCGTGGCCCATCTGGCTATGATCCATGCTGCCCGAAGCACCCTGCATGGCACCATGGTCCATCTTGCTGTGATCCATGCCCTCCATCGGCGCTTTGGCGGAACCGTGGCCCATCTGGCTGTGGTCCATCGACATGGAGCCGTGCCCCATTGCCGAATGATCCATTTCTTCCGCAGCCAAAGTAACGCCGCCGCTGAGTGCACTCAGCGACACGACCAGCGCTATGAGGGACGGGCGTGAAAACCTAGTGGTCATGGTTCGAACCTGCTTCGGCTTCGGTGCCGCCATGCTTATCCATCATCTTCTCGTGCCCCATATCGTCATGGTTCATGCCCTCATGATCCATGGTGCCATGATCCATCTGCTGGCCAGCGACCTTGCCTTTCGATTGATCTGCAGGCTTGTCACTGGCGTCGGGCGCAGCCGACTCGGCAGCATGTTGTTCGTGCTCGCTGTGCCCCTCACCTGCCAACGAAACCGGTGCGTGCAGGGCAGCCAATAGGCTGAACATTACTGCGCTGCCAGCCAGGGCATTTCGCTTCATAAAAGTGCTCATCAGAAATCTCCTTTACTCATCCACACGAACTTCACGGAACATGCCCATTTCCATGTGGAGCAACAGGTGGCAGTGATAGGCCCAACGACCCAACGCATCGGCGGTCACCCGATAGCTGCGCTTGGAACCTGGCGGCATGTCGATGGTGTGTTTACGCACCAGGAAATTGCCGTTCGCATCCTCCAGATCACTCCACATGCCATGAAGATGGATCGGGTGAGTCATCATGGTGTCGTTGACCAGCGTGATGCGAACACGCTCGCCGTACTTGAGGCGCAGAGGCTCGGCGTCAGAGAACTTGATGCCATCGAAGGACCAGGAGAATTTCTCCATATGCCCGGTGAGGTGCAGCTCGATGGTGCGACTTGGCTCACGCCCGTCCGGATCAGGGAAGGTGCTGCGCAGGTCAGAGTACGTGAGGACGCGTCGGCCGTTGTCTCGCAAACCAATACCTGGGTCGTCCAACTTATGCGTTGGTGTCATGGTTTGCATATCGACCAGCGGGTTGTTGGTCTCTGAGGCTGGGTGTGCCTGCATGGCACCTGCCATGCCTGCCATGCCTGCCATGCCCGAATGATCCATTCCAGCCATCTGGCTGTGATCCATGCCGGCCATGCCACCCTGCATGCTCCCATGATCCATGCCCGACATACTGCCGTGATCCATCCCGGCCATGCTCCCATGATCCATGCCGCCCATGCTGCCGTGGTCCATGCCCATGTCACCCATGGCAATCAGTGGGCGCGGGTCAGGGCTTGGTACCGGTGCACTCAACCCTTCCTGTACCGCAAGGGTGCCGCGCGCATAGCCAGTGCGGTCCATGGATTGGGCAAACACGGTATAGGCCTGTTCGCTGTCTGGTTCGATGATCACGTCGTAGGTCTCGGCCACGGCGATACGGAACTCGTCGACGCTGACCGGTTTGACGTGCAGACCATCGGCCGCAACCACAGTCATCTTCAGGCCTGGGATGCGCACATCGAAATAGGTCATAGCCGAGGCATTAATGAACCGCAGGCGGATCTTTTCGCCTGGTTTGAATATGCCGGTCCAGTTGCCATCAGGTGCCTGGCCATTCATCAGGTAGGTGTAGGTGTAGCCACTGACGTCAGCGAGATCCGTCGGGCTCATCTTCATCTCGGCCCACATCTTGCGATCGGCTACCGCAGCGGACCAACCCATCTCGCTTACGTCATCGATGAAGTCACCAACGGTGCGTTTGTGCTGGTTGTAGTAGTCCGACTGTTTCTTGAGCTTGGCCAGTACCCGCGTTGGATTTTCATCCGTCCAGTCGCTCAGCAACACGACGTAATCACGGTCGTAACTGAAGGGCTCGGGCTCCTTGGCATCGATGACCAGCGCACCGTATACGCCGACCTGCTCCTGGAGCCCAGAATGGCTGTGATACCAGTAGGTGCCGTTCTGGTTGACCTTGAACTTGTACTCATACATGCCATCAGGGGCGATGCCATGGAAGCTCAGGCCAGGAACACCATCCATGTTCGCCGGCAGGATGATGCCGTGCCAATGGATGGAGGTGTCCTCCTTGAGGCGGTTGCGCACGCGCAATGTGACGGTATCGCCTTCGCGCCAACGAAGAATCGGCCCAGGGAGCGAGCCGTTGATGGTCATGGCCGTGCGCGCTGCGCCGGTGATGTTCACCGGGGTTTCACCGATGAATAGGTCGAATTCGTTACCAGTCAGTACGTTGGGCTGGCCGGGGCTGTTCACCGCCCAGACCGGCGTGCGCCACAGGCCAAGTCCGCCGATAATACCGGTGGCTGCCAGGCCTTTGACGAAGGTGCGCCTTGTGGTTTTGCTTTGCATGCCGTTTTGTCCAATCCGTCAAATGAGCCGGTGATGGTGTGCCCGGTCTCGGGTTCATGGCTGCTTCAATGTCGGGGATTTACCCCTCAACTTTCCACGTCGGTGCATTGCACAATGCCTTACCGACGATGAGCAGTATGAAACTGCCATATTTCAACCATCCGGGTGATTACATTTCTGTAAGGTAGATGACTTCAGCAGTTGGTGTGCTCTGCTTGCTCGGTTGGACTGCTGGCTACAGGAGCCTCAACTTTCTGCTGCTGGGCCACCCGGTAGGCCTCCAGAGACGTCTGGCGTGCCTGCTCCATGCGTGCAAACGTGCGATCAGCACCGCCTTCGGCCATCGTCAGGCTGGAAACACTCAGGGCAGCAACTACAAACAGGGTTTTGATCGATTTCATTTCGTTAATCCTCAGAAGTTTAGAAGCCCCTGTAACTAGTGGGGACGAGCGTTAAGCTCGCTGCTACGTTAACCACGACGCCCTGTCAGCAACCTGATCCGAACATTACAGTTCTGTCAGTTTGCTATTTCTTTCTTGTAGGCCCTCCTGAAGGCTCGGTACTGTCTTCCTGCCCGCGCAGCCTTGCGGATTCCATGGGCCTGATCGGTAGCAATGCCTGAGCTAACTCGTTCATTCGCACCGACGGATCGCGACCATCAAACAATCAAGAGAGATAGCCACTATGTCGAACAAATCCAACGTAGCTACCGGTGCCGCCTTGGCTCTGGTGGCCGCCAGCCTGTTCTCCACCCTGCCCGTCCAGGCTGCTCAGGAAACCAAAGCAGCAGAAGTGAAGTGCTTCGGGATCAATGGTTGCAAAGGGCAGAACGACTGCATGACCGCGAAAAACGACTGCAAAGGCCAAGGCGAATGCAAAGGCCAAGGGTTCAAGTTGATGACCCAGACCAAATGTGACGAAGCCGGTGGCAAAACCAGCGAATAAGGCGGTTCAGGGGAGTGCATGCCACTCCCCTGCTGGAGTCTCGAATGAGTAAACGCAAAACTCTGGGTTTCGGTCTTGGCCTTCGTAACGAGTATTACCGGCAGATCCTGGAGGAACGGCCTGCGGTCGACTGGTTCGAGATCATTTCCGAGAATTACCTGGTGGAGGGCGGCAAGGCTCTCTACTTCCTTGATGCGATCGGCGAGCACTACCCCCTGGTGATGCACGGAGTATCTCTTTCGATTGGCGGCTCACATGCCTTGGACATAGACTACCTACGACAGCTCAAGCAGCTGGCGGATCGGGTGCAGCCTCAGTGGGTGTCTGATCACCTGTGCTGGAGTCGAGGCAACGCCCATCAACTTCACGATCTGCTACCGCTGCCGTTTACCCAGGAGAGCCTGCTGCATGTCGCGGCCCGGGTGCGCTTGGTGCAGGATGTTTTGGAACGTCCCATCGTGCTGGAGAACGTTTCCTCCTACGTGCAGTGGACAACATCCAGCATGAGCGAGTCTCAGTTCCTCTCGGAGCTCAGTTACCTGACCGGGTGCGAGCTGCTTCTCGACGTGAACAACGTCTACGTCAGTTCGCGCAACCAGGGTTTCGACCCTTGGCAGTTCATCATGGAATTGCCGCACGAGCGGATTCGGCAAATTCACCTGGCCGGGCACAGCGATTACGGGCAGTACCTCATCGACACCCATGACCAGCCCATCGCTGATCCGGTTTGGTCTCTCTACAGCAAGACTTTGAGCTACTTGGGCCCGACATCGACCTTGATCGAGCGGGATGACCAGTTTCCGCCGCTGGAAGAGCTGTTGTCCGAATTAGCACATGCCCGTGCTATCGCCAAATCTGTGATATCGGGGGCCACCCCTTGAGCCTGATCGCCCTACAGACTGCATTTGAAACTTACCTGACAGGTGACAGTGCCCTGCCCTCCAACGAGCTTTTGGAGCAGATCCGAGGTAGCACAGCGCTGAGTGCTCTCAGAGGCCTGCAGATCTACCACAACGCTTACCGTTCGCGCCTGCTTGCGGTCTTGCGAGAAGACTTCCCTGCCCTGCTTCACTGGATCGGCAACGAATCATTCGAGCAGCTCGCACTGGCCTACTTGGCCGCCTGGCCACCACGACATTTCAGCATTCGCTGGCTGGGCGAGAAGCTGCCCGAGTTCATTAGCAGCTACGTCGAAGAACCCCAACTATCGCCGATGCGCGAACTCGCGGAACTGGAATGGGCCTTTACACTGGCCTTCGACGCTCAGGATGTCGAAGCGCTTTCGCTGGAGACCATGAGTGATTTTTCGGCTGAAGACTGGATTTCACTCAGGGTTTCCCTAACTGCATCTGCCCGGTGGTTGCAGCTGCAGTACAACACGCTGGAGTTGTGGAAAGCCGCCAAGTCCGGCAGCTTGCTGCCTGATATTACCCGCCTGCCAACGAACCTAGCCTGTCTTGTTTGGCGTCATGAACTCGTCTGCCAGTACCGGAGCCTGGAGCCAGCGGAGGCTTCGGCATTGCAGTTTCTCATCGAGGGCGGATCGTTCGCTGAACTCTGCGAGTCGTTGAGCGCCACGCATGGCGAGCAAGCTCCCTTGCAAGCCGCGACCTGGTTGAAGTTGTGGGTCAACGACGGTTTGCTAAAGCGCGGCCAGCTATTACACGAATGACCCGGAACCTTTAGGCTAGCGCTCTCTCTTTGGCCACTCCGAGCGCTTCTATGACTCACCGCATCATTCATTTCAAACAGCAAGCCTTGCTTGACCCGGAGACCTATCAGGCAATGCTGGCCGACGGCGTTGGTCACTGGGAGCGGCTTGCAGGAGAAGTCGTCGGCATAGAAGACGAAAAAAGCCACGAGTTCGCTGCATTGAAAAGCCTGTTCAAGCGCAAGCGGTACTCCTATGACACGCTGGAAATGCGCGAGCCAGGCGATCACTCAAACTGGCTTCGCGGCCGAGATGGTTCAGAAGGTATGACCAACGAGGTCACCAGTATCTCAGGGCTAAAAGAGCTCTCAGAACTGGAGATTTAGTGGGATAGCAGGTCAGCGCTCAAGCGCTGACCTGGGCCGAATAGCCAAGCTCCTGGATGAGTTCGCGGATCGATTCGGCACTTTCTGTGCTCTCAACGGTGACCTTGCCGGCCGCTCGATCCACTTCTACTCGTGCATCCTGATCCAGAGCTTGAATGGCCTTCGTGATTTTGCTCACGCAACTGCCACAGCCCATCCCCGCAACACTCAGACTAAACATGTCTTTCACCTCATTTCGTCCGCGGCTCAAGTTACCGCACGGACAGCATCGACCTTGACACGATGGCAAGGTCAAGCCCGTAAGCGCTACAAAAGGATCAGCCGTTTACCACGGGCGTAAGGATGGGGGTTGGTGAACACACCACGACATGCCTTGCGCCCCTCGTCAGTGCGACGTATAGATTCTGGGGGGTCATAAGCTCAGGATGCAGGACAACCGAGACATCCGCCTCCAGCCCCTTGAGAAGTAATGTGCTGCCTACAGAGCGTCTTGCGATCGGTCGGGCAAGGTGTCTATTGCGCTCTCGCGCTTGAATGGCTGCACTCAGAAAGTCGGCAGCACCTCCCACCACCGCTTGCATTGCAGACCGGCAGCAGTGCAGAACCTCCGGTCGGTATACACGTGCCCCGTGCTGCTCAGCGAGCGTATCGATCACACGGAGCGCTTGCCCCAATGTTGGCGCTGCTACGAAATCGATCGCCGCAGCCTCGGCCGCGGTCGGAGGCGTTCGGGCCCTTCCTGCACGCAGCGACTCCACGCGCGTTCGCAGGTTTGCTGCACCTACGCCCGTCATTACGCTGGAAGCAAACTCCACAAGTTGTGCCAGAGCATTGGCACCCTGCAAGTCAAAGTTCCTGGCGAAGTTGACGAGATCTCTCAGGTCGACGGCTTCTACGGCCATGGCACCGGGTGTCTGGCTCGTGAGCTGATGGCGACCTTGCACGTTGATGGAGTCCCCGATGATGAGGACGCTACCCTGAGCGTTGGGAGCTTCGGTTCTCGCGGCCACCAGTCGCTGCTGAACTTCGGTTCCGGCGTTTAGCTGCACCCAACGCACTTCTGCTGGAGCCGTGCGCAGATCCACCGGCTGACCAGCTTGAAGTTGTTGCCTTATGGCGAGCAGCCACTGCCCGAGGTTCTCAGCTCCAGCCAGCCGCCAGCGCCACGGTATCCTCAACTCTCCCGCTGCGGGAAACAGGGGTTGCACCTCATTCGCCCAATGCACCAGTCGATTGCCACGGAAGCTGAATATGGCTTGCATCGGGTCACCGAGCACGCAGGTCGGAAGCACCTGGGCCAAACCAGACACGATGGCGTGCTGGACGACGTTGCAGTCTTGGTACTCGTCGACAAGCAACCGTGCATAGGTGGCGCGAAGGGGCTGAGCGAGGTGACCGGCCTGCAACAACTGCATGGCGGCCTCCCGAATTGCCGGGTAGTCAGTATTGGGTTGATGCAGCTGTAGGATCTGCGGGTTATGGCCGCTTCGCGCTGGGAACTTAGCGATCAGGCGCATCGAGAATCCGTCAATGGTGGAGACTCGATATGCGGAGTTAGGAACACCGGCTCGTCTCAGGCGCGCCCGTAAGGCCGCAACGCCGGCGTTCGTATGTGTCAAGACGAGGATGGGTTTGCTCTGCGTATGCGCGATGAGCGTCTCGGCAATCAATTGCGTTTTTCCACAACCTGCGGGGGCCGTTATGGAGCCACGCTCGATAGCGAAAAGATCAATCTCAGGGGGCACTTGTAAACGTCCAGAGCTGATTCGTGACTGCCATGAAGCCCGGTTCGGCGTTCTGTAAAGACGGACCGACGATGTCCCTTGCAACCTCCTGATAGGTTGTCAGCGACTTGAACCAGCCGCTGTTGCGGATACGGGATGCGGTTCCCAGCAGCTCTCGTCTCTCAGGTGAGTACCCATCCACGAGTCGCTTGGCTCGGATATCGTTCAGCGTCACGCGGCCTTGGGACTTCGTCTGAATGTGTGCGTTCATCAGCTCTGCACCCACTATTGTTTCGGCTTTCGCCAGAAGTGCATCGAGTGCTTGCTCACTGAGATGGCGGAAGATCTCGTCCTCCAACGTGAGGCCTGGTCGCCATGTAAGAATTTGCCCGCCGGCGGCCAAGAATGCTTCAGCGAGCCCCGCGGTCGAAGGCTTGTCGGCATCTACAAAAACCATCACGCGGTAACCCAAGTTCAGAAGTGCTGTTCCCCGGATAAGACTGTTATCGGGGCTTCCCCCGCCGGCGTCCACATACGCGCCGCCATGGGCCAGGAATGAGGTAGCGCCAAGACTGACCCACCATTGGTCAAGGCCACGCGCGAAGCCAACCTCGCTGGCCCCCTCGCAAACGATGATGGATTTGGCGAGGAATGCTTCGGGGTCCTTCCGAAGGGTACTTTGTACCTCGTTGGCTTCCCCAGCTGGCATAACACTGTGGCGCTGAGGTGCTGACCGAACAACGAATAACTGGCTGCCGGACAGCTCGCGCAGCGCGACCGGCGAGTGCGTCGTCATGAACACTTGCAACGGAGCGGCAGCGTCCTTTGCACCCAGCGAGTCCAGGAATCGCATGAGCCGATGAGGTTCAAGCCCGTATTCCACCTCATCAACCAGGGCAATTGGCGCGGCGCTGGCCGCAGCCCTTTGAAGCCCTGCCACTAGCAAGCGTGACGAGCCCGTGCCAAGGGAGCGCAGCGGAATACCTGTTTCACTGTGCAGCGCGATCGCCCCCTCGCCAATCGACACAGAATGTGCGTCAAGGAGCGCCTGAGGCATAGCCCCGACCGAAACGCCAAGATGCTGTGCTGTGCGTTGCACGACCTCAAGCGTCTGGGTCAGATGTTCGGCTGCTTGATTGCCAAAGTTCGCTCTTGCTTGCCTAGCGGCGCGCGCCAGTTCAGCACCAAGCTCGGCGCGCTCATCGGTAAGTCGATTGAGCACTGAGCCACGACTCCACGACAAGTTCGAACTCGCAAAGCTGCCGATACGGGCGGGTGCTAGTGCCGCTCGTTCCTTCCAGGGAAGAGTGCGTTCGAGTTGCTGCTGCTCCGCACGCTCAGAAAAAAGTGTCCAGGTAGGTTCCAAATCGGCACCAACTTGCAGGAGCAAGGTGATAACGGTCTCCAGCCCCGCTCGCGGTTCGTCTTCGACTTCTCCCGTTCCTGGATTGAATCCACGCAAGAACTCGCCGTAAACATCGATATCCATCAGCGATACCGGCAAATCGCCAAGCGTCACATTGATGGTGATGGGTGTTTCGACGTTCAGAGCGAAGAAGTCCATGTCGCCGAACGTGCCGCCCCGGCGGGCACCGACGCAAAGGTCAATCGCATCTAGAATGCTGGACTTTCCACTATCGCCAGGACCTATGAGGCAGTTAATTCCTGGGGCCGGCACCCAGTCGAGCGCCTGGATAGATCGGAAGTTGCTGATAATCAGTCTGCGAATGCGGGCCACGGAGAGTCCTCATGGGTTAACGACGACCAGTCTCCTACCCGCAGCGGCAACAGTCCATCGAACGTCACCTCGTCACTATGTGTTGCGACAGATAGGTCGGACCGGAAACTACCGTACGGCATTTTCCGGTCAGATGCGCTTCTGAATAATCACCTGGTCGGTGGTATGGAAGCCTATCCGATGTCCGTTGATTTCAACCTCAGAGCATTGAAGACCACCGACGCCGAGCTGACACTCATCGCCAGCGCAGCAATCAAGGGCGACAGAAGATGCCCCGTCAGCGGGTACAGCAGCCCCGCTGCTAGCGGGATTCCCATCGCGTTGTAGAGGAACGCAAAGGCGAGGTTCTGCCTCATGTTTTTCACGGTTGCCACTGACAGGGTGCGCGCTCGCAGGATGCCCATCAGATCTCCCTTGACCAGCGTCACTTGGGCGCTGTTCATCGCCACATCGGTACCGGTGCCCATGGCGATACCTACGTCAGACCTGGCCAGGGCGGGCGCATCGTTGATGCCGTCACCCGCCATGGCGACACGACGGCCATAGCCCTGCAAATCGGCGACCAGTTTCTCCTTATCCTGCGGTTTGACCTCACCATGCACTTCCTCGATTCCGAGCTGCTTCGCCACGGCTCTTGCTGTGGTGAGGCCATCACCAGTGGCCATGATGACCTTTACGTCTTCGCTTTGAAGCTTGGAGACAGCCTGTTGAGAAGTAGGCTTGATCGGATCGGAAACGGCCAGGAGTCCCGCCAGGCGACCATCAACGGCCAAATAGATGATGCTGATGCCTTCCAGACGCAGTTGCTCGGCGCGATTGCGCAGCGGGGTAATATCGACGCCCGCCTCGTCCATCAGTGCGGTGTTGCCGAGCTGCAGCTGATGGTCATCGACCTGGCCGCGCACACCAATACCCGAGCCAGATTCGAAAGTGTCCGGTTTGACCAGTGCAATGCCCTGACCGCGCGCATGATCGACGATGGCATGAGCCAGCGGGTGCTCACTACCCTGGTCGAGACTAGCAGCCAGGCGCAGCACTTCATTGGAGTCGTAACCGCCTGTCCCTTCCGCACTATGAAATACGGGACGCCCCTCAGTCAGGGTTCCAGTCTTGTCGACGATGAGCGTGTCGATCTTGCATAGATTTTCGATGGCGCTGGCATCGCGGAACAACACACCGCTGCTAGCGGCCTTGCCAGTCGCAACCATGACGGACATCGGGGTTGCCAGACCCAGAGCGCAGGGACACGCAATGATTAGCACCGCCACCGCATTGATCAGGCCAAATACCCAGCCTGATTCCGGCCCTAATAGCCCCCAGCCGAAGAAGGTCAGAATCGCGATCAGGATCACCCCGACCACGAAATACCCTGCCACCGCATCAGCCATACGCTGCATGGGGGCCTTGGAACGTTGGGCTCTGGCCACCATCTGAACGATCTGCGACAGCATGGTCTCGGCACCGACCTTCTGCGCCTCCATCACCAGGCTGCCGTGGGTGTTCAGGGTGGCACCGATAAGGGCATCCCCTACCCGCTTGGTCACGGGTAACGGTTCTCCGGTAAGCATCGACTCGTCGACGGCGCTCTCCCCCTCTAGAACCGTACCGTCCACCGGGACTTTCTCTCCCGGCCGGACACGTAGGTGGTCGCCCTGATGGACATGTGTCAGCGGAATATCTTCTTCCTGGCCATCGGGCTTGATGCGACGCGCAGTCTTTGGTGCCAGCCTCAGCAGTGACTTGATGGCTGCCGAAGTCTGCGAGCGGGCCTTGAGTTCGAGCATTTGGCCCAACAGCGTGAGTGAGATAATCACCGCGGCTGCTTCAAAATAGACGCCGATACGTCCGTCCTGGGCAAAAGCCGCCGGAAACCACTGCGGAACCAAGGTAGCGGCCACGCTGTAGAGGTAGGCAGCGGCCGTTCCCAAACCGATCAGGGTCCACATGTTGGGGCTGCGGTGGCGGATGGAGTCAATGCCGCGGGTGAAGAATACCCAGCCACCCCATAGCGTCACGGGCGTCGCCAGAGCCAGCTCGACCCAGTTCTGGGTCGTGCCATGAAACAGTTGCAAGGAATGGCCGGCCATCGCCAATACGGTCACGATGACGGTCAACGGTAGGGTCCACCAGAACCGCAGCGAGAAGTCCTTCAGCTCTGGATTTTCCTCCTCTTCCAGCTCCGGGATGACAGGTTCCAGCGTCATCCCGCAGATCGGGCAGTTTCCGGGAGCCGGTTGACGGATTTCTGGATGCATCGGGCAGGTGTATTCAGCACCTACAGGTGTCGATGTGGGTGCTGGAGTCGCGTGCTGGTGATGCTCCCCATGAGACTGATGGCTCATGTACTGATGAGGATCTGCTTGGAATTTCTCTAGGCACTTCGCACTGCAGAAATGATAGGCCTTCCCTTCAAAGCTCTCGCGATAAGGGCCATCAGGTTTGACCTCCATGCCACACACCGGGTCGCGCTGGCTCTCGGAGTGGGCGTGCGAGTTATGTGAATGATCCTGGTCATGATGGCAGGAGGTCTTTTGCATGCGATCTATGTCCTTTCTTCGTCCTTGGAAACAGCGGTGCTGCTGGAGTGGGAGTGCCCGCCGTGATTGTGGCCAAACAGATGCATCAGCGGGCATAGCAGCAGGATGAGGTACGGCAGGGCCTGCGAAAGATGACCGTAATGCTCACGCGCTACATAGAAGATGCCGATTACGGCCAGCATGATCAGCGCAATGCCAATCTTGCTCTTCCAAAAAGGCGGCTCAGTGGTACTGGTGTGATGGGTATGGTCCACGACAATAGCCTCGTTTCAATGGCGGCCGGATCACTATAGGTGTCTCAGACTGGACGGAGTTGGCGAGTATCAATAAACGTCAGCGTACGGTCACCTTACCGACCATTCCCGACTGATAATGTCCTGGAATATTGCAGGCGAACTCCAGTTCGGTGGCGGCGGAGAAGGTCCAGATCAACTCTTCGCGTGCTCCAGGTTCGACAAGAACACTGTTGGGGTCATCGTGTTCCATACCGACCATCTTCATGCCGCCCATGGCATGGCCCATATTGCTCATGTCATGTGCACCTGTAGGGGACAGCGTGCCGTTCTGAAACATCGCGGCCATCTCTTTCTGGTGCGCGGCATGGGATGCCGCTTTGCCAAGATTGAATTCGTGTAGCAGTGCACCGTCATTTTTCAGGACGAAGCGAACTGTCTCGCCTGCTTTGATCTCCATTGCTTTGGGTTCGAAGAAGATGTCCCCCATCCGGACTTCGATGGTGCGATCTACTGCCTGACCGTCTCCCGGTTGCCCAATACTGTCTTTCTTGTGGCCCGGGCTGGCCAGCGCATTGGCAGCACTGAGCAGCAAGCCAAGGGTGGTGATTATGAAAGCGGGTCTGAGTTTCATGGTGTGCCTCTGAGGTGTTGAGGAGGGATGAGTCCCGATGCTAATGAGGTGCAGCTGGCGGTACGCTGACGTGAAAACTACATCGCAGTAAGGTTCGTCAGATCGGTGCTACCCAGCTCGCGGCCAACGGGTAGCACCGATGCCGGACTAACGCAGAGCAAACTCACCGACCATCCCCGCCTGGTAATGCCCAGGCAATGTACAGGCGAAGCTCAAACTGCCCGCCTTAGGGAAGGTCCACACGAACTCTTTGGTTGTGCCGGGCTCGACGAGAACCGCGTTCGGGTCGTCATGCTTGGCTTTGATGACTTCCGGATAGCCTGGAGGGTTGGAGTCTCCCATGCCATAACGCTCATGCCAGACAATGCGCTCGGCCATGCCGGTCGGGGTCAGTGTGCCGTCCTTGAACAAGGACGCCATCTTGCGCTGGTGCTCCAGCTGGGACGCTGCCTGCCCGATGTTGAACTCGTGCATCAACGCGCCCTCGTTCTTCAGAACGAAGCGCACGGTTTCACCTGGCTTCACATCGATCGTTTTCTGGCTGTAGTTGATGTCGTCCATCTTTACCAAGATGGTACGAGTCGCTGGCGTCGCCTGGGCCTGCTGCCCAATGCCATTGCTACTGCCGCCGACCTCGGCAAATGCCGGAAAGGTGGTGCTGATGAACAGAGTGCTGATCAGCAGTTTAAGGGGTAAGCGTTTCATGGTGAGACCTCGAGATGGGTGCTGGAAATCTCATGCTATTCCCCGCTTGCTGCCAGGCCGCTGACCCCAAAACTACAATTGCGTCAGCTGGGAAAAAGCACGGCGCCATAAAGGCGCCGCTAGGCCAAAGGAGCAATCACGGAAGGCCTGGAAGATGGGAAAATCCTTATCGATGGCACTCTTTGTCGGCCATCATTAGCTTGTGCTCGCGGATCATTTGAGCCAGCACGTCGTCTACCAGCTTGTCATGCTTTTCCATCCAGGCCAGATGCTCTTCGGCAGACATGTTTGGCGCGGGATGTTCGTTGTGCAGCTGGCTCATGATGTCTTCGAGCATGTTCATATGCTCCTTCATGTGCACATGCCGCTCGCCGACCGGGGCCTTCTCCGCCTGGATCAGCACGGCTTCTGCTTTGTCGCGCATCTGCTGGATGCGCTCGAATACACGGTCGCTGCCCCCTTCGGCCCAAGCCATGGAAGACAGCAGTAGCGAACCAACCAGAAGCAAAGGTTTCAGCGATTTCATGGGCAGTCTCCATCAGTGCAAACTATGGCCGGCACCTCTGCTTTTGGTCTGTCGAGGGCCGAGAGCACAACCTAGTACTCATGCTTGCACCCTAGACAAGCCACCCTGTCAGTGAGCTGAAGTCAGAATTACATTTTCGTAAGCTTCTGGTTGGGGCCGCGGTTTGCCTGCAAACTCAGGCCACCCGACTTTTGGAGTCTGCACACATGAAACTACTGGTAGCTGAAGACGAACCCAAAACCGGTACGTACCTCCAGCAAGGTCTCACCGAGGCTGGGTTCAATGTCGACCGGGTTATGACCGGTACAGATGCCCTTCAGCATGCACTTAGCGAAGCCTATGACCTGCTAATTCTGGATGTAATGATGCCTGGGCTGGACGGTTGGGAAGTGCTGCGCATGTTGCGCGCAGCAGGAAAAGACGTCCCCGTACTGTTCTTGACGGCACGCGATGGTGTGGAAGACCGCGTTAAAGGGTTGGAGCTGGGTGCGGACGACTACCTGATCAAGCCATTTGCTTTCTCAGAGCTTCTGGCCAGGGTCAGAACGCTGTTGCGCAGAGGTAATGGTTCGCCGACGCAGACCACCATGAAAATTGCCGATCTGGAAGTCGATCTGATGAAGCGGCGTGCGATCCGTGGCGGGAAAAGAATTGACCTGACCGCGAAGGAGTTTTCACTGCTGGAACTGCTACTGCGCCGGCGCGGCGAGGTGCTCCCGAAGTCGCTGATTGCCTCTCAGGTTTGGGACATGAATTTCGACAGCGACACCAATGTCATTGAGGTTGCGGTACGCCGGCTACGCGCAAAAATCGATGACGATTTCGATCTCAAGCTGATTCATACCGCCCGCGGCATGGGATACATGATGGATGCTCCGGAGTGAATATGAAGCACCTTTCGCTGACCGCACGCATGAGCCTGATGTTCATGTCCGCGGCAATTGCAGTCCTGACGGTAGCAGGGCTGAGTTTCAATATGCTCAGCCAGCACCACTTCAAGATGCTGGATCGGCAGGCCCTGGTGGAGAAACTCGAATCCGCCAAACATATCCTCAACAATGCTCGCGGTGAAGCGAGCCTTTCGGAAGAATCACCGCAGTTGCGGGCCTTGCTGGGAGCCCATCAGGATCTGGCCGCCACTATCCTGGCCAGTGACGGTTCTGTACTGTTTTCCGACCCCAGAGCAGTCGAAGTACCTGAGCGTTTCAGACGTGCAAATGAGCAGAGCATGTGGGAGTGGCAGAACGGCCAACACATGTACCGTGGCATGACGGAGCAAATCTCGGTAGCCGATCAGGCTGAGCCGCTCACTGCGTTGCTGATTCTTGACGTCACCAATCACACACACTTTTTCGACACGCTGCAACGATGGTTTTGGATTGGATTGGTCATCAGCGCCCTGTTCAGTGCCGCACTCGGCTGGGTGGTTGCTCGCAGTGGCCTCAAGCCTCTGCGGCAAGTCACTCGCGTGGCCTCCGGGATGTCCGCCCGATCATTGCAGGAGCGAATTCCTCTCGAACCAGTACCGCAAGAACTTCAGCAGTTAGTTCTGTCCTTCAACGCGATGCTGGCTCGACTTGAAGAGGCCTTCATTCGACTCTCCAACTTCTCGGCGGACATCGCACACGAACTACGAACGCCCGTCAGCAACCTCATGACCCATACTGAGGTGGTCTTGAGCCATAAGCGCGACATCACCGCATACGAGGAGAACCTCTACTCCAACTTGGAAGAATTGAAGCGCATGTCTCGAATGATTGATGACATGCTGTTCTTGGCCAAGGCTGATAATGGCTTAATCATCCCAGAGCAGGCCAGGATCGAACTGGCTGACGTAGTCTACAAGCTGTTTGACTACTACCACCTCCTAGCCGAAGAGCGTGGCATTGAGCTATCGCTCACAGGCACAGGCCAAGCGCAGGGGGATCGGCTGATGCTTGATCGCGCGCTATCCAATTTGCTATCTAATGCGCTGCGCTACACGCCGGCGGGAAAGACAATTTCGGTTCTGATCCGCCAGGCAGCGGACTCAACCACATTCAGCATCGAGAACCCAGGGGACACAATCAGCTCAGAGCATCTAGAGAAGCTCTTCGACCGCTTTTACCGGGTCGACCCCGCTCGGCGGGAGGGAAGCCCGAGCAACGCCGGGCTCGGACTTGCCATCACCCGGTCCATCATTGAGGCTCACAAAGGCCGCATCTGGTGCACCTCAGCCGCTGGCCTCACGGGCTTTCACATCGAATTGCCCCATTCCAGATGATGCCGGTCTGGCGGTAAGTAGGCTACAGCTAACCGCTAGCCCAACTTAAAAGGGTGGGTGCAACTCGACTGAGCGCAGATTGCACTCGCCATCCAGATAGGCAACGAGCGGTGAGATGACACCAGAGCACCCCATTCGCTCTCGGGTAGTAGTTTATGAAGTTTGGAAACGGCATCCCCCACGCTTGCTTCGCCAACCCAATCCAATGCTCGAATGGCGTCTCCCGCTCCAGTAGCGCCTAGAGCCATCAACCATCGAGGCGCATACCGAATCGATACGGTGGTCTTGCCAACCTGAAGCTCCCTAGAACGTCCGTCGGTTAGAAAGACATAGCCAACTGGAACCTGTGTACTCAGCCCTAATTTATTCGCGGCACGAGCCCCGTGGTCGACCAGCACCTCACCCAGCGCATTAGCCAGCGAGTGGACAACCTTCTCGGGTGCCGGCGGGCGCACGCCGAACCGAGTTTCGACTGCGGCAACATAAATGCCCCGAGCAACGCGAAACAGCTTTCCACCTTCGATCAGGCGAGAGAGTCCTCGCTGCACAGCATGGCGAGAACCATCGAGAGTCAGATCCGCTGCCAAGCTCAGAGAACTGACCAGAACAGTGCCAACAAGCAATGCCCCATTGAAAAAACCTTTCACCCGTTTACTCCTTTTGTTTGGGCATCAAACGTAATTGAATCTCAGAGAGTAGCTGGACGAGAGGCGATCCTGTAAGTCACCTTGATGGGAAAGAAACTTGATGTGGCATCAAGAAAAAGCCTAGCTGGGGAAGCTAGGCTTTATATGGAGTAGAAACTTAACTATAGATTGTCAGCAGCGACCTTATACCGCTACGAGATATCAATAGTCGTCAGCCAGCTCTTCCTGGGCTGCGAGACGTGCAGAGGTTTCAGCCTGTGGCTTAGACATCAACTTGTCGCGAATCATACCTTCCAGCTTGTCCATAGTGGGTTTGTTTTCCAACAGCCACTTGATGGTATTGGCCTTACCTTGACCAATCTTGTTGCCTTCGAAGGAGTACCAGGCGCCGGATTTCTCAACGAAGCTATTAGAAACTGCTAGGTCAACAATCTCGCCGGCTTTGCTAATACCTTGTCCGTAGAGGATCTGGAACTCGGCCTGTCTGAATGGAGCAGCAACTTTGTTCTTGACAACTTTCACGCGGGTTTCGCTGCCGACCACCTCTTCGCCTTCCTTGACCGCACCGGTACGGCGGATGTCCAGGCGCACCGAGGCGTAGAACTTCAGGGCATTACCACCGGTGGTGGTTTCCGGACTGCCGAACATTACGCCGATTTTCATACGGATCTGGTTAATGAAGATACACATAGTGTTGGAGTTCTTCAGGTTACCAGTGATTTTCCTCATCGCCTGCGACATCATTCGAGCGGCAAGGCCAACATGGGAGTCCCCGATCTCGCCTTCGATTTCAGCCTTCGGAACAAGAGCAGCTACGGAGTCGACAACTATAACGTTGACCGCCCCCGAACGAGTCAGAATATCTACGATCTCAAGAGCCTGTTCACCAGTATCTGGCTGCGAGCAAAGAAGATCATCGATATTCACGCCAAGTTTGGCGGCATAGATTGGATCAAGGGCGTGCTCAGCATCGACGAATGCACAAGTCAAACCTTGCCGCTGAGCTTCAGCAATTACGGAAAGGGTCAGTGTGGTTTTACCAGAAGACTCAGGGCCGTAGATCTCAACGATACGACCACGTGGCAAACCACCCACGCCCAGAGCGATGTCCAGGCCAAGAGAACCGGTCGAAACAACATCGATGTCCATTGTGCGGTCGGAGCCGAGCCGCATAATGGCACCCTTACCAAACTGTTTCTCGATCTGAGAAAGAGCCATTTCCAACGCTTTGTTTTTTGCCTGATCCATTCTCACCGACCACTCAGATTAGGATTAATCGAATATTGCTGATTAGCTTAGGGCGTACCCCTTGTGAAGAAGGGAGACCTCCTAAGTGAACCAAAACTACGCTGCGATTCCGAATACTGCATCCTGCAGACCGACGTGCATGTCACCCATTTCGCCTTCGATTTCCGCCTTGGGCACCAGAGCCGCCACGGAGTCGACGATGATCACGTCAATCGCATTGGAGCGCACCAGCATGTCGGTGATTTCCAGCGCCTGCTCACCGGTGTCCGGCTGCGATACCAGCAGGTCATCGACGTTGACGCCGAGCTTGCCGGCATAATCCGGATCCAGTGCGTGCTCGGCATCGACGAAGGCACAGGTGGCGCCAAGCTTCTGCGCTTCGGCGATCACCGACAGGGTCAGCGTGGTCTTACCGGAGGATTCCGGGCCGTAGATTTCAACAATACGGCCTTTTGGCAAACCGCCGATGCCCAGGGCGATATCCAGCCCCAGCGAACCGGTGGAGATGGCCGGGATGGCCTGACGCTCATGGTCGCCCATGCGCATGACCGCACCCTTGCCGAACTGCTTCTCGATCTGACCCAGGGCAGCCGCCAAAGCGCGCTTCTTGTTCTCGTCCATTACCATCCTCACGTATTAACAAGGGCCTCGAGGGCCGCCAACAACTGTATAAGTAGCCAGTATTATTCCACAGGGCAAGTCGCCCGCCTACCCCACAAGCGGATTTTCCTCCGCCAACAGGCGCAGAAGCCCCGCCAGAGCGGCCTCGACCGTTTGTCGGCGCACCTCATCGCGGTTACCAGCGAACTGCTTGCGCACACTGAAAAGACGCTCACCATCGCCCCAGGCCAACCAGACGGTACCGACCGGTTTCTCCACGGAGCCACCGCCCGGCCCGGCCACGCCACTGACAGCCACTGCATAGCGAGCCCCGCTATTGGCCTGAGCGCCACGCACCATCGCCTCCACCACCTCCTGGCTAACGGCGCCCACACTGGCGAAAAAGTCGGAACATACGGCCAACTGCTTGGTTTTCTGGGCGTTGGAGTACGTCACATAGCCAGCCTCGAACCAGGCCGAGCTGCCGGGGATGCGAGTGATCGCCTCGGCGATACCACCGCCTGTACAGGACTCTGCAGTGGTGACCTGGGCAGCTTGCGCCTGCAATGCTGCACCCAGTTGTTCGGCCAGTTGGCTGATTCTGTCCATATCCACTCCTCGCTCATCGAACGGCAAACCCTACACAGCTTGCCTGCCAGTGGAAACGGCAAAGTTCGTCTACTGTTATCACGGGCTAGGGTGCAATAGGAGGCACTGCGATGTGGCTTTCACGGAACAAGGAACACAAGGACACGCAGGATCAGGGAGCGGCAGAGCTACAGGCCATTCGCCAATCGATGGCGATGATCGAGTTCACCCCGGACGGCATCATCCTCGACGCCAACCCAGCCTTTCTCGGTGTAGTGAATTACCGCTTGGAAGAGATCGTCGGCAAGCACCATCGTCTGTTCTGCTCCCGCAACCTGAGCGAGAGCCTCTCCTATCAACAGTTCTGGCAGCGCCTGCGCCAAGGCGAGCACTTCAGTGATCGCTTTCCAAGGCTGACGCAAGACGGCAAGGAGGTCTGGCTGGAAGCGACCTACATGCCAATCCGGGATGATCAGGGCTCGGTGACCAAGGTAATGAAGATCGCCACCGACATCACCCGCCAGGTAGCGGCCGAACATATGCACGAGAGCTACATCAAGGCGATTGACCGCTCCATGGCGGTGATCGAGTTCAACCTCGAGGGTGAGGTAGTGAGTGCCAACCAGAACTTCCTCGATCTGATGGGCTATCGCCGCGACGAGGTGATCGGCCAGCATCACCGGCTCTTCTGCCTGGCCGAGGACAGCCGCAGCGATGACTACCGTCAGTTCTGGGCTCGCTTGAACAAAGGCGAGTTCATGTCCGATCGTTTTCGCCGTGTGACCAAACAAGGCCAGCAGGTCTGGCTGCGTGCCACCTACAACCCCCTTTACGACGCCAACGGCCGTGTCTATGGCGTAGTGAAATTCGCCAGCGACATCACCGCCCAGGTCGAGCGCCGTGACTCGGAGGCTGCCGCTGCCCAGTTGGCTCATGACATTGCCAGGGAGACCGATGTTTCCGCCGATCACGGCACGCGCACAGTGGCCCAGACCGTCGCGGTGGTCGCCGATATTGCCAGCGAACTGGCTCACGTGGCCGAACAGATAGAAGGCCTTAACAAACAATCCGAGCAGATCACCAGCATCGTTCAGGTAATTCGCAGTATTGCCGACCAGACCAATCTGCTGGCACTCAACGCAGCCATCGAAGCGGCACGTGCCGGTGAACAGGGTCGCGGCTTCGCCGTGGTGGCCGATGAAGTGCGTCAACTGGCCTCGCGAACCAGCCAGGCCACCCAGGAGATCAACGGCGTCGTTCAGCAGAACCAGAACCTTACACGCAACGCAGTGGCCAGCATGGCAACCACGCGAGAGCGTGCACGTACTGGCGTAGACCTGGCCAACCAGGCCGGTGAAGTGATCCGCGAGATACGCAGCGAGTCGCAACGTGTGGTCGAGGCGGTGGCCCAGTTCTCGGTGACCTTCACCGACTGAAGGGGAATTGCGTCAGATTCGCAGCCCACGTGAGGGACGAAGTATGGGAAAATTCCCGGCTTCGTCACACCCACCGCACGTAAGGCCCGGCATGACCGATCTCTCCGCTCACACCCCGATGATGCAGCAGTACTGGAAGCTGAAGAACCAGCACCCGGATCAGTTGATGTTCTATCGCATGGGTGACTTCTACGAGATTTTCTACGAAGACGCGAAGAAGGCAGCCAAGCTGCTCGACATCACCCTGACCGCACGCGGCCAGTCGGCCGGCCAATCGATTCCCATGTGCGGCATTCCTTTCCATTCGCTCGAAGGCTACCTGGCCAAGCTGGTCAAGCTCGGCGAATCGGTGGTGATCTGCGAACAGATCGGCGACCCGGCCACCAGCAAGGGTCCGGTGGAGCGTCAGGTGGTGCGTATCATCACCCCCGGCACCATCAGCGACGAAGCCCTGCTCGATGAGCACCGCGACAACCTGCTTGCTGCAGTCCTGGGTGATGAGCGCCTGTTCGGCCTGGCCGTGCTGGATATCACCAGCGGTCGCTTCAGCGTGCAGGAGATCAAGGGCTGGGAAAACCTGCTGGCCGAACTGGAGCGCCTCAGCCCCGCCGAACTGCTGATCCCGGACGACTGGCCGCAGGGCCTGCCCGCCGAGAAGCGCAAGGGCTCGCGCCGCCGCGCCCCCTGGGATTTCGACCGCGACAGCGCCTTCAAGAGCCTGTGCCAGCAATTCAGCACCCAGGATCTGAAAGGCTTCGGCTGCGAGAACCTGACCCTGGCCATCGGCGCCGCCGGCTGCCTGCTCAGCTATGCCAAGGAAACCCAGCGCACCGCCCTGCCCCACCTGCGCAGCCTGCGTCACGAGCGCCTGGACGACACGGTGATCCTCGATGGCGCCAGCCGCCGCAACCTGGAGCTGGACATCAACCTCGCCGGCGGCCGCGACAACACCCTGCAATCGGTGATGGATCGCTGCCAGACCGCCATGGCCAGCCGCCTGCTGGGCCGTTGGTTGAACCGTCCGCTGCGTGATCGCGCGGTGCTGGAGGCGCGCCAGGACGCCATCGCCCGCCTGCTCGATGGCTATCGCTTCGAAACGCTGCAGCCGCAGCTCAAGGAAATCGGCGACCTGGAGCGCATCCTCGCCCGTATCGGCCTGCGCAACGCCCGCCCACGCGACCTCGCCCGCCTGCGCGACGCTCTGGCTGCGCTCCCCGAGCTGCAGTTGGCGATGACCACACTGGACACCCCACATCTGCAACAACTGGCCAACAGTATCGCCACCTACCCGGAACTGGCCGACCTGCTGGCTCGCGCCATCATCGACAACCCGCCGGCGGTGATCCGCGACGGTGGTGTACTGAAGACCGGCTATGACGCAGAGTTGGACGAGCTGCAGGCCATGAGCGAGAACGCCGGACAGTTCCTCATGGATCTGGAAGCGCGGGAGAAGGAACGCACCGGCCTGGCCAACCTCAAGGTCGGCTACAACCGCGTGCACGGCTACTTCATCGAGCTGCCGACCAAACAGGCCGAGTCGGCACCGGCTGACTATATCCGCCGGCAGACGCTCAAAGGTGCCGAGCGCTTCATCACCCCGGAACTGAAGGAGTTCGAAGACAAAGCGCTGTCGGCCAAGAGCCGCGCCCTGGCACGGGAAAAGATGCTTTACGACGAGTTGCTCGAGCACCTGATCGGCCACCTGGCGCCACTACAGGACAGCGCCGCAGCCCTCGCCGAACTGGACGTGCTGAGCAACCTGGCAGAGCGCGCGCTGAATCTCGACCTGAACCGCCCACGCTTCGTCGACGAACCGTGCATGGGCATCGACCAGGGCCGTCACCCGGTGGTCGAGCAGGTGCTGACCACGCCCTTCGTGGCCAATGACCTGGATCTCGACGACAACCGGCGCATGCTGATCATCACCGGGCCGAACATGGGCGGTAAATCCACCTACATGCGCCAGACCGCACTGATCGTACTGCTGGCCCATATCGGCAGCTTCGTCCCGGCCGCGGCCTGCGAGCTGTCGCTGGTCGACCGCATTTTCACTCGTATCGGCTCCTCGGACGACCTGGCCGGCGGCCGCTCGACCTTCATGGTAGAGATGAGCGAAACCGCCAACATCCTGCATAACGCCAGCGAGCGCAGCCTGGTGCTGATGGATGAAGTCGGACGCGGCACCAGTACCTTCGACGGCCTGTCGCTGGCCTGGTCGGCAGCCGAGCACCTGGCCCGCCTGCGCGCCTTCACCCTGTTCGCCACCCACTATTTCGAGCTGACCGTGCTACCGGAAAGCGAGCCGGTGGTGGCCAACGTGCACCTCTCGGCCACCGAACACAACGAGCGCATCGTCTTCCTACACCACGTTCAGCCAGGCCCTGCGAGCCAGAGCTACGGCCTGGCCGTGGCGCAACTGGCCGGCGTACCGGGCACAGTGATCAGTCGTGCGCGCGAGCACCTGGCGCGCCTGGAAGCCACCAGCCTGCCGCACGACCTGCCACGCCAGGAACCCGGCCAGCCACAAGCGCCGATGCAGAGCGACCTGTTCGCCAGCGCGCTACACCCGCTGCTGGAACAATTGACCAAGATCAATCCGGATGATCTGACTCCGCGCAAGGCGCTAGAGCTGTTATATACATGGAAGACGCAGATCTAACGCTCAATACAACAAACTGCTAGAATCGCGCGCAATTTTACGACCGCCCGGTTTACAGCCTGAGCCGCGGCCACATACAGAGCGCCTGGTAGCCCTTCACAGAAAGGGCCCAGGCCGCCGCCCGAGGAGAGAATCAGACATGACCTTCGTCGTCACCGACAACTGCATCAAGTGCAAATACACCGACTGTGTGGAAGTCTGCCCGGTGGACTGCTTCTACGAAGGCCCGAACTTCCTGGTCATTCACCCGGACGAGTGCATTGATTGCGCCCTGTGCGAGCCGGAGTGCCCAGCGCAAGCGATCTTCTCGGAAGACGAGGTACCGGAAGATCAGCAGGAGTTCATCGAGCTGAACGCCGATCTGGCCGAAGTATGGCCGAACATCACCGAGAAGAAAGAGGCGCTGCCGGATGCCGAAGAGTGGGATGGTGTAAAGGACAAGCTGCAGCATCTGGAGCGCTGAGTTCGCCCAGAAACACGAAGACCCGCCAAGTGCGGGTCTTTTACTTTCAGAGCCGATGTCGTGACTGGCAACGCCCAAAAGGGTTGCCGCCAAAAATGGCGGGCAAAAAAAGGGGCGGCTTGCGCCGCCCACTTTTATTCCCTTATCCCTTTGTTTCCCAACTCATCGTCCTGATGAATCGCTTCTTGCGATGTTCCTGATCGTCATCCTGATGATCTGTGCTTGTCCCTGTGCACGGGTGTGATATTAGCCGTTCCAGGCACCTGCACAACCCGACCAACATTCATCCCGCCTGCTCGAAGAATTTATAAGACCCTTAAAAAACAATTACTTATAAGTTGATCCGGTATTAATCCAGACTTTTCAGCACAAACACTGACAGCACCTGTAAGCGATGACTTACATGGACGCGCATAAAAAACCCGGCCGGAGCCGGGTTCGTGATCGAAGCGAAGCCTCACTGGAACAAAGCGTCGCTGGACAAGCCGTTCTTCTCCAGGATTTCCCGCAAACGCTTGAGCGCCTCGACCTGAATCTGCCGCACCCGCTCGCGAGTCAGACCGATTTCCTGGCCCACTTCTTCCAGGGTACAGCTTTCATGGCCGCGCAGACCGAAGCGGCGCACCACGACTTCCCGTTGTTTGTCGGTCAGGTCGGAAAGCCACTGATCGATGCTTTGCGACAGATCGTCGTCCTGCAACAGCTCGCAAGGATCGGTCGGGCGATCGTCGGTCAGGGTATCGAGCAGTGTCTTGTCCGAGTCGGGACCGAGCGAGACGTCCACCGAGGACACTCGCTCGTTAAGGCCAAGCATGCGCTTGACCTCACCCACCGGTTTTTCCAGCAGGTTGGCAATTTCTTCCGCAGAAGGCTCATGGTCGAGCTTCTGGGTCAGTTCCCGAGCCGCACGCAGGTATACGTTGAGCTCCTTGACCACATGAATGGGCAAACGGATGGTCCGCGTCTGGTTCATGATGGCGCGTTCGATGGTCTGGCGGATCCACCAGGTTGCATAGGTCGAGAAACGGAACCCCCGCTCCGGATCGAATTTTTCCACGGCGCGAATCAAGCCGAGGTTGCCCTCCTCGATCAGATCGAGCAGAGAGAGACCACGATTGACGTAACGCCGAGCGATCTTCACGACCAGGCGCAGGTTGCTCTCGATCATGCGCTTGCGCCCGGCAGGATCACCCTTCTGCGCTAGACGCGCGAAGTGCACTTCCTCTTCGGGAGTGAGTAAGGGAGAGAAACCAATTTCGTTGAGATAGAGCTGAGTGGCGTCTAGCGCCCGGGTGTAGTCGATGTATTTGTGCTGCTTGGAGGGGGTGGCGTTCTTGGCCTTGGTACGTGCGACCGGTGCTTCCACCTCATCGCCCTGAACCTCGCCGAAAACGATGCCTGGCTCCATGAGGAGCAGTTCATCGTCGACGTCAAACTCCGGCGCTTCTTTTTTGATGAGAGCCATTGTTGTTGTCCCTAGCTGAGTTCGACAACAGACTCTGGCGGAACCGTCCTGGCCACACCTGAGCCCGTCCCTCCTACGTGATGGAACGGGTCAGCGACGGATCAACGACGTGGCAGATATTGCAGCGGATCGACAGGTTTACCTTGGCGGCGAATCTCGAAGTGCAGCTTCACCCGGTCGGCCCCTGTGGACCCCATTTCGGCAATGCTTTGCCCGGCTTTGACCTGCTGCCCCTCCCGTACCAACAACCTGCGGTTATGACCGTAAGCACTTACGTAGGTATCGCTGTGCTTGATGATGATCAACTCGCCGTAGCCCCGCAAACCACTCCCGGCGTACACCACTGACCCATCAGACGCAGCTAAAACAGGCTGTCCTAATTGCCCTGCGATATCAATGCCTTTATTCAAACTACCGTTTGAGGAAAAACGACTGATCACTGCGCCCTCGGTTGGCCAGGACCACCCACTGGCAGAGCGACTCACTGGTGTTACTGGTGTGGTCGCTGGCGTGTTGGCTACCGGCGGGCGGGCAGGTTGAGTTGCAGGTGGCGCAGTCACGGCAACCGGAGGACGACTGGGCACTGGCTGGGTGACAACGGGCGAGGTGGCTGGAGACGGTTTCGAAACGACTGGCTGAGAGCTACCCAACGGGCGGTTGTCGAAACGGATAGTCTGCCCCACGCGGATCAGATAAGGGTCGCGCAAGCCATTATGAGCAGCGAGTGCCTTCCAATCCCAGCCGAAACGAAAGGCGATCGAATAGAGCGTATCGCCGCGCTGCACCACATAGTGACCGTTGCGCACGGGCTGACGCTGTACCACCGGAGCACGCCCCTGATTCTGCCCACGGTCGACCACCTGCACACCGCCAGGAGGCGAACTGACGCAGCCGACCAACGCGGAGGCAGCAAGCATCGCGAGCGGCAGACGAGCGGCTGCAACTGCGCGGACTAGCACGTGAAGGACGGTCCAACTCACCCAACTGCTCCCTGAATGATTCCGAGTACGGCGCCTATTGTGCCGTATTTATTCCGTGCGGCCAGCATCGACCGGCCGACGACTTGCCAGCCATTCCAGGCCCAGCACCAGGACGATACCGCCGATTGCCAGCAGCACGGCGAGCAACAGCTGCGGATCCTGACCACTGATTTCGGCAAAATGTCCCGGCAACAGATTGTGCTCCAGTAGCGGAACCTGCTCGCCATTGCTGTCGATACGCCAGCTCAGGGTTTCTTTCCAGGGCCAGACCTTGTTCAGCGAACCCAGCATAAGACCGGCCAGAAACGCCAGGCTCATGTCGCGCCAGCGTGACAGCAGCCAGCTGAGCAAGCGAGCGAAACTGAGAATTCCAACCAGACAGCCGCTGGCGAATACCGCCAGGACCAGCATATCGAGGTCCTTCACCGCGCCCAGCACCACCGAATAGAGGCCGAGCAAAAGCAGGATGAAGCTGCCCGAGATACCCGGCAGGATCATCGCGCAGATGGCGATGGCACCGGCCAGGAACAGGGTTGGCAGGTCACTGCCCCACTGCATCGGGGCGGCAACAGTGATCCAGTAAGCGAAAACCAGGCCAAGCAGAAAGCTTGCCGCCCTGCTCCAGCTCCAGCGTTTGATCTCTCGCCCGACCAGATAGGTGGACACCAGAATCAGGCCGAAAAAGAACGACCATACCGGAATCGGATGGTGCTCCAGCAGATAGGTGATCAGGCGCGCGAGTGTGAGGATGCTGGTCAGGATGCCGCACAGCAGCACCAGCAGGAATGTCGCGTTGGCCATCTTCCAGGCGTCCTTGATGCGGCCTCGCAGTAGCAGCAGGAACGCTTCGGGAATACTGGCGATGGAGCGCAACAACTCGTCATAAATGCCACTGATAAAAGCGATGGTGCCACCGGAAACGCCGGGCACGACATCTGCAGCGCCCATCGCCAAGCCCTTGGCATAGAGCAGAAAATGTTTCTTCATGGATCCTTCCGCAGCGAAAAAGCGATCAAGCCAGCGGCCCGTTGAGTAGTGGCACGAAGCGCACCGCATCGAGCACGTGACGGGAGAAACCATCCTCTTCACGCACGATCAACAGCAGTTGCTGCACATCGCCACTGCCGACCGGAATGACCAGGCGTCCACCTGGTGCCAGTTGATCGAGCAGGGCCTGCGGCACTTGCGCGGCGGCAGCGGTGACGATGATGCCGTTATACGGACCGAGCGCGTTCCAACCTTCCCAGCCATCACCCCAGCGAAAGACCACGTTGCGCAGCTTGAGTTCGGCCAGACGCTCCTTGGCGCGGTCCTGCAGCACCTGAATGCGTTCCACCGAGAATACCCGCTCGACCAGTTGCGCCAGTACGGCCGTCTGGTAACCGGAACCGGTGCCAATCTCCAGCACCTTGTCCAGCGGGCCGGCAGCCAGCAGCAGCTCGGTCATGCGCCCAACCATATAGGGCTGGGAAATGGTCTGGTTATGGCCGATGGGCAGTGCAGTATCTTCATAGGCGCGATGCGCCAGGGCCTCGTCGACGAACAGATGGCGCGGTGTACGGCGGATCACTTCCAGTACCCGCGCGTTGGACAGCCCCTCCTCGTAGAGGCGCTGAATCAATCGCTCACGGGTGCGCTGCGAGGTCATGCCGATCCCGCTGCGCTGCATCTCGTCCTGTCCACGCATCAGAAGATGCCCTCCAGCCAGCCATCCATAGATTCGAGGGCCTCATTGAACGTGCGATCGAGCCGTAGCGGCGTGATCGATACATAACCTTGCATCACGGCATGGAAATCGGTGCCCTGACTGCCGTCCTCGACATCACCGGCGGCAGCGATCCAGTAGCCTTCCTTGCCACGCGGGTTGACCACCTTGACCGGTGCAGCCGCGCGCGCGCGATGACCGAGACGGGTCAGTTGCACGCCACGGATATGTTCCAGCGGCAGGTTCGGCACATTGACGTTGAGCACCGTGCGCGGTGGCAAATCCAGGGTCGCATGTGCCTCGACCAGCTTGCGCGCGAAATAGGCAGCGGTAGGCAGGTTATCGGGCAGGCGCGAAAGCAGCGAGAACGCGAACGCCGGTTTGTTCAGGAAACGTCCTTCCAGCGCTGCGGCGACGGTGCCGGAATAGAGCACGTCATCACCCAGGTTGGCGCCCAGGTTGATGCCGGAGACGACCATATCCGGCGTTTGCTCGAGCAGGCCATTGAGGCCCAGGTGCACACAGTCGGTCGGCGTGCCATTGAGGCTGATGTAGCCATTGGCCAAGGCCATGGGATGCAGCGGACGGTCGAGCGTCAGCGCACTGCTGGCACCGCTCTTGTCTTCGGCAGGCGCGATCACCACGCAATCGGCATAGTCAGCCAGCGCTTGGTGCAACGCAGCGATACCGGGCGCGTTCACCCCGTCGTCGTTGGAAATCAGAATTCGCATGGAGTATCCGTCTGCCCTGCTGGCACCAGATCGAGCAATTCGCGCACCACCACGGTGGCGAAACACCCGGCCGGCAGGACGAATGCAAGTTGCAGAATATCGGGTTCGGGATAATGCCATGACAGGCCGCCAATGGGGAGGCGCAGAATTCGCCGTTCGTGCGCCATGTCCGCCTTGATCAGCCATTGCACCAGTTGCGCAGCGTCATCGGCCACGCTTTGCTCGAGCTGCTGGGTAGCGCCGCTGGTCGGCAGAGCGCCATCGCCCCACAGCGGACCGGTGGGATGCAGATCGAGAATGGCCAGGCGCGGGTCAACGCACTCGGCCTCACCGGCCATGAAGAAACTGCGGCTGGCGGTGAAGGCCAGCAAGTCACCCATCTGTGCCTGGTTCCAGGTGCCCGCAGCGACGCGCTTGGCCAGCACCTGATTGAACAGATAGCTGCGCACCGAGGACAGCAGGCGCGAACGCAGGTTGCGCTGCACCGGCAGCTCCAGGCGCGCGGCAAAATCGCGGGCCTGTTCGACATTGCCGCCATCGAAACCGAAGCGCTGCGAGCCGAAATAATTGGGCACACCTTGCGCGGCGATACGCTGCAGGCGCTGCTCCAGCGCATCGCGGTCCGCCTCCAGGGCAGTCAGGCGCAAGGTGAAACCATTGGCGGCATGGGCACCACGCTGCAATTTTCGGTTGTGCCGCTGGCTGCGCAGGATGACCAGATCATCGCCCTGCGCGGCGGCCAGATCGGGATCGGCCTTGCCCGGCAGATGCAGGCTGAACCACTGGCGGGTCAGCGCCTGACGATCCTTGAGGCCCGCATAACTGACCGCCTTGAGCGGCAGGCCGGCAGCACGGGCGATACGCCGGGCGGCCTCTTCGGTATTCAGGCCGCGTTTTTCCACCCATAGCCAGAGGTGCTCGCCCTGACCAGTGAGCGGGATGTCGAGTACCTCGTCGACCTGAAAGTCCTCGGCCGTGGCCTTGAGTACCGCGCGCCCGCAGGCATCGCCGTGGGCACGCGGCCCGAGCAGTTGCAGCTCGTTCATCATGCCTTGACCAGCAAGGACACGGCGTGCACCGCGATACCTTCCTCACGCCCGGTGAAACCCAGCTTCTCGGTGGTGGTGGCTTTGACGTTGACCTGATCCAGCTCGATGCCCAGATCCTCGGCGATGCGCTCGCGCATGCTGTGGATGTGCGGCGCCATCTTCGGCGCCTGGGCGATGATGGTAGCGTCGACGTTACCCACCGCGTAGCCCTTGGCACGCACCAGGCCCATCACATGGCGCAACAGCGCGCGGCTGTCAGCGCCCTTGAAGGTCGGATCGGTATCGGGGAAGTGCTTGCCGATATCGCCCAGCGCCACGGCGCCAAGCAGCGCATCACTCAGGGCGTGCAGCAGCACGTCACCGTCGGAATGAGCGACAAGACCGAATTTATGGGGAATCCGTACGCCGCCGAGGGTGATGAAATCGCCTTCGCCGAAGCGGTGTACGTCATAGCCATGACCGATACGCATAAAGAACAACGCCCTGAAAAAGTCAGGGCGTGATTCTAACCGCATTGCCCGTAGCCCGGATGAAATCCGGGAAATTCGCACCCCGGATTTCATCCGGGCTACGCCGGCTGCCGCTGCAGGGTGCGCCGTGCGCCGTGCGCACCAAGGGCCAGGGTTTGCCCTGATGCGCGCAGCGCAGAACAACCTACGTCAACGCCTCGGCGTGATGACGCAGGTGGTCGTCGATAAAGCTGGCGATGAAGTAATAGCTGTGGTCATAGCCAGGCTGCATGCGCAGCGTCAGCGGATGACCGACAGCCTTGGCTGCCGCCTGCAACGCCTGGGGTTTGAGCTGACCCTCGAGGAAATCGTCACGATCACCCTGATCGATCAGAATCGGCAGCTTCTCGCTGGCCTCGGCGATCAGCACGCTGGCATCCCACTCACGCCAACGCGAACGCTCCTCGCCCAGATAGAGCGAAAAGGCCTTCTCGCCCCAGGGGCAGTTCATCGGATTGCTGATCGGCGAAAACGCTGACACCGACCGATAACGCCCCGGATTCTTCAACGCGCAGATCAGCGCCCCGTGACCGCCCATGGAGTGGCCGGCGATGCCGCGCTTGTCCGAAACCGGGAAGTTGGCTTCGATCAGCGCTGGCAACTCCTGCACCACGTAGTCATACATGCGGTAGTGCCGCGCGAAGGGCTCCTGGGTCGCGTTGACATAGAAGCCGGCCCCCAGACCGAAGTCATAGGCGCCGTTGGCGTCATCGGCCACGCCCTCGCCACGCGGGCTGGTATCCGGCGCGACGATGATCAGCCCCAGCTCGGCGGCCATACGCTGGGCGCCGGCTTTCTGCATGAAATTCTCGTCCGTGCAGGTCAGACCACTGAGCCAGTACAACACCGGCAGCTTGGCGCCCTGCTCGGCCTGAGGCGGCAGGTAGACCGCGAACACCATGTCGCAATTGAGGCTGCTGGAGCGATGGCGATAGCGCTTGTGCCAACCACCGAAGCTCTTGTTGCTGGAAACGATTTCGAGGGTCATGAGCATCTCCGTAGGGTGCGCCGTGCGCACCACTTGATCCTGGTGCGCATGGCGCACCCTACAGTCAGGTCACTCTGAAGTCAGAAATGAATGACGGTACGGATGCTCTTGCCTTCATGCATCAGCTCGAACGCCTCGTTGATGTCTTCCAGCGGCAGATTGTGAGTGATGAAGGTATCCAGCGGGATTTCACCGCTCTGCGACTTCTCGACATAGCTGGGCAGCTCGGTACGCCCCTTGACGCCACCGAAGGCGCTGCCACGCCAGACGCGGCCGGTCACCAGCTGGAATGGACGGGTACTGATCTCGGCACCGGCCGGCGCCACGCCGATGATGGTCGACTCGCCCCAGCCCTTGTGGCAGCACTCCAGCGCGGCGCGCATCAGTTGCACGCTGCCGATGCACTCGAAGCTGTAGTCGACGCCACCGTCGGTCATCTCGACGATGACCTCCTGGATTGGCTTGCTGTGCTCTTTCGGATTGACGAAATCGGTGATGCCCAGTTCACGCGCCACCGCCTCTTTGGCCGGATTGATGTCGATACCAATAATGCGCGAAGCCTTGGCCATCTTGGCACCGATGATGGCAGCCAGACCGATGCCGCCCAGGCCGAAAATGGCCACGGTGGAGCCTTCAGTGACCTTGGCGGTATTGAGCACCGCGCCGATACCGGTGGTTACACCGCAGCCGAGCAGGCAAACCTTCTCCAGCGGTGCATCCTTGGGAATCTTGGCCAGGGACACTTCCGGCAGCACGGTGTACTCGGAGAAGGTCGAGCAGCCCATGTAGTGGTAGACCGGCTCGCCGTTGTAGGAGAAGCGGCTGGTGCCATCGGGCATCAGGCCCTTGCCCTGGGTGGCGCGCACCGAGCTGCACAGATTGGTCTTGTTGGATTTGCAGAATTTGCACTCGCCGCATTCGGCGGTGTACAGCGGGATCACGTGGTCGCCGACCGCCAGTGAGGTGACGCCCTCACCCACTGCCTCGACGATACCGCCACCTTCGTGACCGAGAATGCAGGGGAACACGCCCTCGCTGTCCTGGCCGGACAGGGTGTAGGCGTCGGTGTGGCAGACGCCGGTCGCGACGATACGCACCAGCACCTCGCCGGCCTTGGGCGGCGCCACATCGACTTCGACGATTTTCAGGGGTTCATTCGGGGCGAAGGCGACGGCGGCGCGGGACTTGATCATGACAGTTCTCTCAGGGAGCGTGGACAGTGGTCGGCAGTCTAGTTCATGTCCAATACGAGATAATCAGCAGCAGAGCAAAACATTATTGCCGCACAGGGATAATATTGAGCCTCCTTACATCGCCCGCAAGCGGGCTCCTACAGGTGCAGCCGGATGCAATCGGGAGCACAGGAGAAGAAGCATCGATGAATCGCTGGGAAGGACTCGACGAATTCGTCGCCGTGGCTGAATGCGGGCAGTTCAGTGCCGCGGCCGAGCGCCTGGGATTGTCTACGTCGCAGGTCAGTCGCCAAGTGGCACGCCTGGAAGAACGCCTGCAGAGCCGCCTGTTTTATCGCAGCACCCGGCGAGTGGCGCTGACCGAGGCCGGCCAGTTGTTCCTGCAACACTGCCAGCGCCTGCAGGATGCCCGCGAAGAAGCGCTGCGCGCGGTCGGCGACCTCGGTGCGGAACCCAAGGGACTGTTGCGCATGACCTGTGCAGTGGCTTACGGCGAACGCTTCATCGTGCCACTGGTCAACGACTTCATGGCGCAGCATCCGCAACTGCGCGTGGAAATCGAACTGTCCAACCGCCAGCTCGATCTGCTGCACGAAGGCCTGGACCTGGCCATCCGCCTGGGGCGCCTGCAGGACTCGCGGCTGATGGCCGCGCGTCTCGCACCTCGCGAAATGTATCTGTGCGCTGCTCCCGACTATCTGCAGCGCTACGGGCGCCCGCACTCGCTATCCGAGCTGGCCCGACACAACTGCCTGGTGGGGAGCAGCGACCACTGGAGCTTCGCCGAGAACGGCCGGGAAACCCAGGTGCGAATACAGGGTAACTGGCGCTGCAACAGCGGCCAGGCCGTGCTCGACGCAGCACTGCGCGGTTTTGGTCTGAGTCAATTGCCGGATTATTACGTATTGGAACACCTGCGCAGCGGGAGACTGATCTCTCTGCTGGAGCAGCATCGCCCACCCAATACAGCCGTCTGGGCGCTCTATCCGCAGCAGCGTCATCTCTCGCCCAAGGTACGCCAGTTGATCGACTCGCTGCGCAAGGGCCTGAGCCGGCGCGCCGAGTACAGCGGCCCTGCCTGACGCTCTGCAACGACCCTGTCACCCGGCTGAACAGTCACGGAATGTCACAAGCCGGCGCGAAACTTGAGCGAGGCGACCGCGTCACACTCCATGCACCCCGCCCAAGCGGGGCCTCACGAACTCAGCGACATGAGGACATGGTTATGCAGGTTCTGGTCAACAGCGGTAAGCACGTCACCTCCTCGATGGACTTCAGGGACGGCATTGGCAGTCGCATCCGGGACAAGCTCCAGCGCTATGAGGATCACCTCACCCGGATCGAAATTCATCTCTCCGACGAGAATGCGCTCAAGAGTGGCCCACAAGACAAGCGCTGCAAGGTCGAGGCGCGGATGAAAGGACGCGATCCACTGACGGTCTCCCACGATGCCAGTGAACTGCAGCAGGCGATCGACGGCGCCATGAACAAGCTGACCAACGCGCTGGATCGCACTATTGGCAAAGACGCCAAACCCTGGACGCACTGATGCGGTAAATCCAGTTCAACGGCCTTGCGGCCATATGGACTGTAGATAGTGCAGATCTTCCGGGCGGGTGACCTTGAGGTTGTCCGCCCGGCCTTCTACAAGACGTGGCGCTTGCCCCGTCCATTCCATGGCCGAGGCTTCATCGGTCACTGCCACGCCTTCTTTCAGCGCTTGCGCCAGCGCTTCGCGCAGCGCACCCAGGCGGAACATCTGCGGCGTGTAGGCCTGCCAGATCACGCTGCGATCCACGGTCTCGGCCACGCGGCCGTCGCTTGCGGCACGCTTGAGCGTATCGCGCGCCGGCACTGCCAGCAGGCCGCCGACCGGATCATCGGCCAGACTGTCCAGCAGGCGCTCAAGGTCTTCCCTCGCCAGGTTGGGTCGTGCGGCGTCATGCACCAGCACCCAATCCTCGGCGCGTGCGCCCTCTGCAAGCAGCGCTTGCAGCCCCGCCAATACCGAATCGGCCCGCTCGCGTCCGCCAGGTGCCCGGCGGACACGCGGATCACGCGCCAGTGGCAACTGCGGCCAGTTCGGGTCATCCACGGCAACGCAAACCACCGCGCCCAAGAGGCCGGGATGGTCGAGAAAACAATGCAGGGTATGTTCGAGAATGCAGCGGCCGGCGATCTGCAGGTACTGCTTGGGTCGGTCGGCGGCCATGCGCGCACCAACGCCAGCGGCAGGGATCACCAGCCAGAATTTCGTGGTCATTCGGTCAGCAGATAGAGGGTTTCACCCTCTTTGAGCATGCCCAACTCCTGTCGCGCGCGCTCTTCCACGGTTTCCATACCGCGCTTGAGTTCCATCACCTCGGCCTCGAGGATACGGTTGCGCTCCAGCAGCCGCTCGTTCTCGCCCTGCTGTTCAGCGATCTGCTGTTGCAGACGGCTGGCAGCAGCCAGGCTGCCGTCGCCGATCCACAGTCGATACTGCAGACCGACCAGCAACAGGATCAGCACGATGAACAGCCAATACGGACTACGCATGGAGCGGCTCGCAGATTGAGTCATCGGCATGGTAGGGGCTGCGTTCATGCTTGAAAAGGAGCCGTCTGATGAGTGACATGGGGTTTCGGTACCTGCATCCGTGCATTGGTTCCCAAGGATCGACGAAGCGTCCACGAAAAAGGCCATGCCCGTAATGACGCTGCCTTTGTAGGAGCGGCTTCAGCCGCGAAAAATCGCGGATAAATCCGCTCCTACAGCATGCAGCACCAACGCTGGGATAACCACGAAAAAGGGCGACTTGCGTCGCCCTCTTCAGACTAAACGATCTTGCGAGCCAGAGACCTACAAGGCGCAACGACCAACGGGAGTAACAGCCGAAGGCTGCCCCGAAGGGTGAGCGCCAGCGAATCAAACAGGCGAGGAAGCGCAGTTTACTGAAGTAAATGAGCATTACTCGTTTCACTCGCCCTTCGGGCCGTCCTCCGGACGTTCAGTGACAAGTCACTGTCCGAGCCTGTTTTTAACGCAGTAGGTCCGACGCGCAGCAGATCGTGATCAGCCGCGGAACTCGGCACGGCCCTTGTAGGGTGCCTTGGCGCCGAGCTGCTCTTCAATACGCAGCAACTGGTTGTACTTGGAAACGCGGTCGGAGCGGCACAGCGAACCGGTCTTGATCTGACCAGCGGCAGTACCAACGGCCAGGTCGGCGATGGTGCTGTCTTCGGTTTCGCCGCTGCGGTGCGAGATCACGGCGGTGAAGCCGGCGGCCTTGGCCATCTGGATGGCTTCCAGGGTTTCGGTCAGCGAGCCGATCTGGTTGAACTTGATCAGGATCGAGTTGCCGATCTTCTCGTCGATGCCGCGCTTGAGAATCTTGGTGTTGGTGACGAACAGGTCGTCGCCTACCAGCTGCACCTTGGCGCCGATCTTGTCGGTCAGCACTTTCCAGCTGGCCCAGTCGGACTCGTCCATGCCGTCTTCGATGGAGATGATCGGGTAACGCTCGGTCAGGCCAGCCAGGTAGTCGGCGAAACCTTCACCGCTGAATACCTTGCCTTCGCCGGCCAGGTCGTATTGACCGTCCTTGTAGAACTCGCTCGATGCGCAGTCCAGCGCCAGGGTCACGTCGTCACCCAGGGTGTAGCCGGCGTTGGCCACGGCCTCGGCAATGGCAGCCAGGGCGTCTTCGTTGGAGGCCAGGTTCGGCGCGAAACCACCTTCGTCACCCACGGCGGTGTTCAGGCCACGAGCCTTGAGCACGGCTTTGAGGTGATGAAAGATTTCGGCGCCCATGCGCAGGGCATCGGCGAAATTCTTGGCGCCGACCGGCTGCACCATGAATTCCTGGATGTCGACGTTGTTATCGGCATGCTCGCCGCCGTTGATGATGTTCATCATCGGCACCGGCATGGAGTAGACGCCCGGGGTGCCGTTCAAGTCGGCGATGTGCGCGTACAGCGGCACGCCCTTGGCCTGGGCGGCGGCCTTGGCGGCAGCCAGGGACACGGCGAGGATCGCGTTGGCGCCCAGAGTCGCCTTGTTCTCGGTACCGTCGAGCTCGATCATCGCGCGGTCCAGAGCCTTCTGATCGACGGCGTCTTTGCCGAGCAGCAGATCGCGGATCGGGCCGTTGATGTTGGCGACGGCTTTCAGCACGCCCTTGCCCAGGTAACGGCTCTTGTCACCATCACGCAACTCCAGCGCTTCGCGCGAGCCGGTGGAGGCGCCGGACGGAGCGCACGCGCTGCCGACAATGCCACCTTCCAGAATTACATCCGCTTCCACGGTGGGGTTGCCGCGAGAGTCGAGAACCTCACGACCCTTGATGTCGACGATCTTTGCCATTGTTGTTTGCACTCCAAGGTTTGACGATAAGACTGCAGCAGCGGGCTGCGCGGGGCCGCCGACCACCTCGAGGGGCGGTCGACGACACAGTCTGACTCACGGGTCAGGGGGATCTTTTCTGGGGCGGCACTTTACCGGATTGCGTGCGGTTCAGGCAGTCTCGATCGGCGGAAAACTCTTGATCAGATCGTCAAGCTGCTTGAGCTGGGTGAGGAACGGCTCCAGCTTGTTCAGGCGCAAGGCGCACGGGCCATCGCACTTGGCGTTTTCCGGGTCCGGATGTGCTTCGAGAAACAGACCGGCCAGGCCCTGGCTCATGCCGGCCTTGGCCAGGTCGGTAACCTGGGCGCGGCGACCGCCAGCAGAGTCGGCGCGACCACCCGGCATCTGCAGGGCGTGGGTCACATCGAAGAACACCGGGTACTCGAACTGCTTCATGATGCCGAAGCCGAGCATGTCCACCACCAGGTTGTTGTAACCGAAGGAGGAACCACGCTCGCAGAGGATCAACTGGTCGTTACCGGCCTCTTCGCACTTGGCCAGGATGTGCTTCATTTCCTGCGGTGCGAGGAACTGAGCCTTCTTGATGTTGATTACCGCGCCGGTCTTGGCCATGGCCACCACCAGATCGGTTTGCCGCGAGAGGAAGGCCGGCAGCTGGATGATGTCGCACACCTCGGCCACGGCAGCCGCCTGGTGCGGTTCGTGAACGTCAGTGATCACCGGTACGCCGAAGGTCTTCTTCACTTCCTCGAAGATCTTCATACCCTCTTCCAGGCCAGGGCCACGGAAGGAAGTGACGGAGGAACGGTTGGCCTTGTCGAAACTGGCCTTGAACACGTAGGGGATGCCGAGTTTCTCGGTCACCCGCACGTACTCCTCGCAGGCCTGCATGGCCAGGTCACGCGATTCGAGCACGTTGATGCCACCGAACAGCACGAACGGCTTGTCGTTGGCGATCTCGATGTCGCGAACCTTGATGATCTTCTGCGCCATTGATCAGACCTTCTTCGCTTTCTGCGCCAGGGCAGCGTTGACGAAACCGCTGAACAGCGGGTGACCGTCACGCGGCGTGGAGGTGAATTCCGGGTGGAACTGGCAGGCGACAAACCACGGATGATCCGGTGCCTCGACCACTTCGACCAGCGCGCCATCGCCGGAACGACCGGTGACCTTGAGGCCAGCCTCGGTCAGCTTCGGCAGCAGGTTGTTGTTCACCTCGTAACGGTGACGGTGACGCTCGACGATCACATCCTTGCCGTAACAATCGTGTACCAGCGAACCGGCCTGCAGCTGGCAGTCCTGGGCACCGAGGCGCATGGTGCCGCCGAGATCGGAGCTTTCGCTGCGCTGCTCGGTGGCGCCAGTCGCATCCTGCCATTCGGTAATCAGACCCACCACCGGATGAGCGCTGGCCATGTCGAACTCGGAGGAGTTGGCATCGCTCCAACCCACGACATTGCGGGCATACTCGATCACGGCCACCTGCATGCCGAGGCAGATACCCAGATACGGGATCTTGTTCTCACGTGCGTACTGCACAGTCTTGATCTTGCCTTCAACGCCGCGCAGACCGAAGCCGCCCGGCACCAGAATGGCATCGACACCTTCGAGCAGCGCAGTGCCCTGGTTCTCGATGTCTTCGGAATCGATATAACGCAGGTTGACCTTGGTACGGTTCTGGATGCCAGCGTGGCTCATCGCCTCGATCAGCGACTTGTACGCGTCCAGCAGTTCCATGTACTTGCCGACCATGGCGATGGTGACTTCTTTTTCCGGGTTGAGCTTGGCATCGACAACGCGATCCCACTCGGACAGGTCGGCGCCGCCGCACTCCAGGCCGAAACGCTCGACGACGAAATCGTCCAGACCCTGGGCATGCAGCACGCCCGGAATCTTGTAGATGGTGTCGACGTCCTCCAGGCTGATCACCGCACGCTCTTCGACGTTGGTGAACAGGGCAATCTTGCGCCGCGAGGACACGTCGATCGGATGATCGGAGCGGCACACCAGCACGTCAGGCTGCAGGCCGATGGAGCGCAGCTCCTTGACCGAATGCTGGGTCGGTTTGGTCTTGGTCTCGCCGGCAGTGGCGATATACGGCACCAGGGTCAGGTGCATCAGCATCGCGCGCTTGGCGCCCACTTCCACGCGCAGTTGGCGAATGGCTTCGAGGAACGGCTGCGACTCGATGTCGCCGACGGTGCCGCCGATTTCCACTAGGGCCACGTCGGCATCGCCGGCACCCTTGATGATGCGACGCTTGATTTCGTCGGTGATGTGCGGGATGACCTGAATGGTCGCACCCAGGTAATCACCACGGCGCTCCTTGCGCAGTACATCTTCGTACACGCGGCCGGTGGTGAAGTTGTTGCTCTTGCTCATCGTGGTGCGGATGAAGCGCTCGTAGTGGCCCAGATCGAGGTCGGTCTCGGCGCCGTCGTGGGTGACGAACACCTCACCGTGCTGGAACGGGCTCATGGTGCCCGGATCGACGTTGATATAAGGGTCCAGCTTGAGCATGGTGACCTTCAGGCCCCGCGCCTCCAGGATGGCCGCCAGTGAAGCCGAGGCGATGCCTTTCCCCAATGAAGAAACAACACCACCCGTGACGAAGATGTAGCGCGTCATGAAAAACCCTAGAAGTCTGCGTTTAAGCGGTCAGTGCCGCCGGGGAAAGCGAAGGAGCGCCATCAATGCGAACAATGGCAAGCTCGCCAAGCTCCCTGAGGGAGTCGGCAAAAGCTGTAGTAAGACGGGAGCGTAGTCTACCCGAAAGGCCTTACCAGCTCAAACCTTGCGCACAGATAGGCGGCGACCAGTGCAGATGCGCCCCGCTCGCCTCGATTCCTGCCGGGTGCGACAGATTCGCCACCGCCATCAGCTCATCACCAGCGAACAGCAGCGGCAGACGCGGGCGTACAAATGCCGGCACGCGCAGCTCATTGAGCAGACGCTTGAGATCACGACTGCCACGCCCCGGCACCCGCAACGACTCACCGCCCTGGCGATAGCGCAAATGCCAGCGACCTTGCGGCAACTCGCCCTGTAGATGCACATGACCATTGCCGGGAAGTTCGACCGACGCGCAAAACCGGTCGCAGGGCAGATCGAGAGGATCGAGTGGCCGCAGCCACTGACCACTGAGCCACCAGAGCCGACCATCGGCACGGTGCAACTCACCATCGGCCAGCTTCCAGATCGGCGCCGCATCCAAACCTGCATCACGCAGATCGCACCAACCTGCCCAGTGATCGCTGTCGGGCATGCGCGTCAGCGGCGCCAACCAGTGACGCAGCAGATTGCGCTGACGTGCATCGCTCAGAGCGCTCACCGCCGACAAATCAAGAGATGGTAATGGCAGCCAGGGACATGCCGAGACGCCGCGGGCAGCCGCCAGGTCCATCTCGGCCAACTCTTCCAGCAACTGCTGAGCCTCCGACAGATGGCTTGCGCTGCGCGCCAGAGTGATCGAGGCCTGCGGCCAGCGCTCAGCCAGCACTGGCATCACCCGCCGCCGCAGGAAGTTGCGACTTAACCGTTCGTCGGCATTGCTCGGGTCTTCGATCCAGGCAATGCCATGCCCCTGCGCATAGGCCTGCAGCTCAGCCCGGGAACAGTCGAGCAGCGGCCGAACCAGGCTGCCCCGCCCCAACGGCCGACTGGCCGGCATCGCCGCCAGCCCGCGCACGCCAGCACCGCGCAACAAGCGAAACAACAGGGTTTCGGCCTGATCATCGCGGTGCTGAGCACTGAGCAACACCTCGCCCTGCTGCAGCCTTTCACCGAAAGCGGCGTAGCGCGCGCTCCGCGCAGCCTGTTCGAGACTGGGACCTGGCGCCACCTGAACCCTGACGACTTCGAGAGCGATGCCCAGCTGCTCGCAGACACGCGCGCAGTGCTCGGGCCAGGCGTCGGCGGCAGCCTGCAGGCCATGATGGACATGAATGGCAGAAATCGGCGGCAGGTTCTCGCGCCGAGCCCAGTCGGCGAGCAGGTGCACCAGCACGCTGGAGTCCAGGCCACCAGAAAAGGCAACGCGCCACGCCGGGGCCGCACGCCAGGGCTGCAGGGCCTGGCGTAGGCGAAGTTCGAGAGCAGTCATCAGCCAAGCTTAAACAACAACGGGCCCGAAGGCCCGTGGTGATGTGCGATGAAATTACGTAGGGTGCGCCATGCGCCCCCAAATACCGGCGCTACTGTCATGGGTGCGCACAGCCTGGGCGGCCCCGCGACACCCTACAAAAGCCATCTACGCCAGGCACATTAGCCCGAACTCAAGCGATGCCGTAGCTCATGAGACGGTCATAACGACGCTTGAGCAGTGCCTCGGTGTCGTGCTTCTGCAGGCTGGCCAGTTGCTTGGTCAGCTCCTGACGAATCGACTCGGAAGCCGCCGCCGGGTCACGGTGCGCGCCACCCAGAGGCTCGGCGATGACCTGATCAACGATACCCAGATCCTTCAGCCGCTCGGCGGTAATGCCCATCGCTTCGGCGGCATCCGGCGCCTTCTCGGCGGTACGCCAAAGAATCGAGGCGCAGCCTTCCGGCGAGATCACCGAATAGGTGGAGTACTGCAACATGTTGAGCTGGTCGCAGACACCGATGGCCAGTGCACCACCGGAACCCCCTTCACCGATGACGGTGGCGATGATCGGGGTTTTCAGGCGCGCCATCACGCGCAGGTTCCAGGCGATGGCCTCGCTCTGGCCGCGCTCCTCGGCATCGATACCTGGGTAGGCACCGGGGGTGTCGATGAAAGTGAGGATCGGCATCTTGAAGCGTTCGGCCATTTCCATCAGGCGGCAGGCCTTGCGGTAGCCTTCCGGACGCGGCATGCCGAAGTTGCGGCGCACCTTCTCGCGCACTTCACGGCCTTTCTGGTGGCCGATGATCATCACCGGCTGTTCGCCCAGACGGGCAATGCCACCGACGATGGCGGCGTCGTCGGAGAAGTGACGATCGCCGTGCAGTTCGTCGAACTCGGTGAAGATGTGCTGGATGTAATCCAGGGTGTACGGGCGGCGCGGATGGCGTGCCAACTGGGCGATCTGCCAGCTGGTCAGGTTGCCGAAGATGCTTTCGGTCAGGGTGCTGCTCTTGTCCTGCAGGCGGGCGATCTCATCGCCGATATTCAGCGAGTTGTCGTTACCAACCAGGCGTAGCTCTTCGATCTTGGCTTGCAGGTCGGCGATCGGCTGTTCGAAATCGAGGAAATTCGGGTTCATAGTCATCCGTCTTGCGTCGACGGCCAAGTGGCCGGGGAGCTGTATCCATTAGGCGTCCTACCTTAAGTGATAGGACGCAGCGGGTCGACACCCGCAGGTGTCGATGCCAACACAAAGGGGGATTTTCCCCTCTTGCATCAGCGGTAGTGCAAAAAGACGTTGTCGCGCCCGAACTGGTCACGCAATGCCTGAATCAAAGTGTCGGCCGGATCGATTCGCCAGGCGTCACCAAATTGAAGCAAGGCGCGTGCCTCCTCGCCACTGTAGTCCAGCGTCACCGGGCAGGCCCCCTTGTGCTTGCTGCACAGTTCGGCCAGCCAGCGCAGCCGATCCCCCTTCAATGCCTCACTGGCAACCTTCACCCGCAGGCTGTCAGCCAGCCCCGTGCGCGCTTCTTCCAGGCTCATCACGCGCTTGGCACGCAGACGCAGGCCGCCGGAGAAGTCGTCATTGCTGACCTCGCCCTCTACCACCACCAACGCATCGTTCTGCAGCAACGCCTGATTGCTGGCGAAGGCATCGGCGAACAGCGAGGCCTCGATCCGCCCGGAGCGGTCATCGAGGGTGATGAAACCCATCTTGTCGCCCTTCTTGTTCTTCATCACCCGCAGGTTGACGATCATCCCGGCGATGGTCTGGGTGTCGCGCGCCGGCTTCAGCTCGACGATGCGCTGGCGGGCGAAACGGCGAATCTCGCCTTCGTATTCGTCGATGGGATGGCCGGACAGGTAGATGCCCAGGGTGTCCTTCTCGCCTTTCAGGCGCTCCTTGATCGGCAGTTCGCGCGCCTTGCGATGATTGGCGTAGACGTCCGCCTCGGGTTCGGCGAACAGGCCACCGAACAGATCCATATGGCCGCTCTCGGCGCTGCGCGCGGTCTGCTCGGCGGACTGCACGGCTTCTTCCATGGAAGCCAGCAACACTGCGCGGTTCTTGTCCACACTGGCCTGATAAGCCTTGAGCTCGTCCTGATAGTAAGGACCGAGACGATCCAGCGCGCCGCTGCGGATCAACGCTTCAAGGGTGCGCTTGTTGATGCGCTTGAGGTCTACGCGGTTGCAGAAGTCGAACAGATCCTTGAACGGTCCGCCTTCGGCGCGGCATTCGACGATGGCCTCGACCGGCCCCTCGCCGACGCCCTTGACCGCACCCAGGCCGTAGACGATACGGCCGTCGTCGTTGACGGTGAACTTGAACTCGGACACGTTGACGTCCGGCGGATCGATGCGCAACTTCATGTTGCGGCACTCTTCGACCAGGATCACCACCTTGTCGGTGTTGTGCATATCCGCCGAGAGCACCGCCGCCATGAACGGCGCCGGGTAATGCGCCTTGAGCCAGGCCGTCTGGTAGGACACCAGACCGTAGGCAGCCGAGTGCGACTTATTGAAGCCATAACCGGCGAACTTTTCCACCAGATCGAAGATGTTGCCCGCCAGATTGGCGTCAATGCCATTGTTGGCACAACCCTCGATGAAGCCGCCGCGCTGCTTGGCCATTTCCTCGGGCTTCTTCTTGCCCATGGCACGCCGCAGCATGTCCGCCTGACCCAGGGTGTAGCCACCCATGACCTGGGCAATCTGCATCACCTGCTCCTGATACAGGATGATGCCGTAGGTGGGCTTGAGCACCGGCTCGAGGCCGGCGTACTGGTAGTCCGGGTGCGGATAGGACAGCTCGGCGCGGCCGTGCTTGCGGTTGATGAAATCGTCCACCATGCCGGACTGCAGCGGGCCGGGGCGGAACAGTGCCACCAGTGCGATCATGTCTTCCAGACAGTCGGGCTTGAGCTTCTTGATCAGCTCCTTCATGCCGCGCGATTCAAGCTGGAAGACCGCAGTAGTCTCCGCCTTCTGCAGCATGTCGTAGGTTTTCTTGTCATCCAGCGGGATGAAGTCGATGTCGACCAGATCCTCGTCCGGCGCTCCGTCGCGCTTCTGGATGCGGTGAATGGTCTCCATCGCCCACTTGATGATGGTCAGGGTACGCAGACCGAGGAAGTCGAACTTGACCAGGCCAGCCTGCTCGACGTCGTCCTTGTCGAACTGGGTCACCAGGCCGCCGCCCTCTTCGTCGCAAGCGATCGGCGAGAAGTCGGTGAGCTTGGTCGGCGCGATCACCACGCCGCCGGCATGTTTACCGGTACCACGCACCACGCCTTCGAGCTTGAGGGACATGTCCCAGATTTCGGCGGCTTCTTCGTCGTTCTTGAGGAAGTCGCGCAGCGGCTCCTCCATCTCGTAAGCCTTCTCCAGGGTCATGCCCACTTCGAAGGGGATCATCTTCGACAGACGGTCGGCCAGGCCATAGGACTTGCCCTGGGCGCGAGCCACGTCGCGCACCACCGCCTTGGCCGCCATCGAGCCGAAGGTGATGATCTGACTCACCGCGTTGCGCCCGTATTTCTCGGCCACGTAATCGATCACCCGGTCGCGGCCGTCCATGCAGAAGTCGACGTCGAAGTCGGGCATGGACACCCGCTCGGGGTTGAGGAAGCGCTCGAACAGCAGGTCATAGGCCAGCGGGTCGAGGTCGGTGATCTTCAGTACGTAGGCCACCAGCGAACCGGCGCCCGAGCCACGGCCCGGACCGACCGGCACGCCGTTGTTCTTGGCCCACTTGATGAAGTCCATCACGATCAGGAAGTAACCGGGAAAACCCATCTGGATGATGATGTCGAGTTCGAAGTTGAGGCGATCGATGTAGACCTGCCTCTTGGCCTCATAGTCCGGGGTGTCCTTGGGCAGCAGAACTTCGAGACGCTCCTCCAATCCCTCGAACGAGGCATGGCGCAGGTAGTCGTCGATGCCCATGCCATTGGGCGTGGGGAAATCCGGCAGAAAGTACTTGCCGAGCTGCACATCGATATTGCAGCGCTTGGCGATCTCGACGGTGTTCTCCAATGCCTCAGGCAGGTCGGAGAACAGCTCCCACATTTCCGCAGCGCTTTTCAGGTACTGCTGATCGGAGTAATGCCGTGGCCGGCGCGGATCGTCGAGAGTACGACCTTCACCGATGCAGACGCGTGTTTCGTGCGCCTCGAAGTCGCCCTGCTTGATGAAGCGCACATCGTTGGTCGCCACCAGCGGCGCCTCGACGCGATCAGCCAATGCCACCGCCGCGTGCAGGTACTCTTCATCGCCAACTCGGCTGGTGCGCTGCACTTCCAGATAGAAACGATCCGGGAACGCGGCCATCCATTCACGCAGGCGCACTTCGGCCAGCGCTTCGTCACCAGCCAGCAGCGCCTGACCGACTTCGCCTTCACGCGCGCCGGATAGTGCGATGAGGCCTTCGGCGGCACCCTTGACCCAGTCACGCTGGATGATCACCAGGTCGTTGCTCTGCCCTTCGGCCCAGCCACGGGAAATCAGTTCGGTGAGATTGCGGTAGCCCTTGGCGTTCATCGCCAGCAGGGTCAGGCGCGTCAGCGGGCCGTCTTCCTCGGCGCTGGCCATCCAGATGTCGGCGCCGCAGATCGGCTTGACCCCGGCGCCCATGGCCGCCTTGTAGAACTTCACCAGCGAGCACATGTTGCTCATGTCGGTAACCGCCACCGCCGGCATGCCGGCCCCGACGACGGCCTTGATCAGCGGTTTGACCCGCACCAGGCCATCGACCAGGGAGTATTCGGTGTGCAGACGCAGGTGGACGAACGCTTGAGTCATGGGCGGCCTTGCAGGTGAAAACGACAAAGCGCGGATTGTAACAGGTAGGGCGGCCCGGATCGCCGTCCGCTCGTAGCGCAGCGAACAGTCCGCCGAACCATGTCGAATCCATCCGTCACAGCACGCACCATCGAAACACCAGTGGCGTACTGCTTCGCGACGACTACAAGGATGTAGGAGGTAGAGCGGCGCAGGAGGCCAAAGCCGAGTACGCCCTACACGGCCCCCAGCAGTGCGCGCACCGGGGCGAAGGAACGCCGATGAATCGGTGTAGGTCCCAGGCGTATCAGCGCTTCGAGATGAACGGGCGTGGGGTAGCCCTTGTGACCGGCGATGCCGTAACCGGGATAGAGACGATCCATCTCGAGCATCTCGCGGTCGCGACTGACCTTGGCCAGGATCGAAGCCGCGGCTATTGCCGGTACCCGGCTGTCGCCCTTGACGACCGGGGCGCTCGGCACCGCCAGCTGCGGGCAACGATTGCCGTCGATCAGCGCCAGTTTCGGCGTCACTTTCAGTCCTTCGACGGCGCGCTGCATCGCCAGCATGGTGGCATGCAGGATATTCAAGCGGTCGATTTCCTCCACCTCGGCGCGGGCGATGCACCAGGCCAGAGCTTTCTCGCGAATCTCGTCGAACAGCGCTTCACGGCGCGCCTCGGAGAGTTTCTTCGAGTCGTTCAAACCGATAATCGGGCGAGCCGGATCGAGGATAACCGCAGCCGTGACCACGGCACCGCAAAGCGGGCCACGGCCCACTTCATCGACACCGGCCACCAGTTCTTCGACCAGGGTAAAATCGAGGCCCAGCTGCATCAGCCACGCCCTGCCAGTTTGAGCACAGCATCGGCCGCCGACAACGACGCATCGCGACGCAGCGCTCGGTGAATCACGTCGAAGCCTTCAGTCTGAACCTGCCCGCCGTCGATCAACGGCGCCACGGCCTGGGCCAGAGCCTCTGGAGTCGCCGCATCCTGAATCAGCTCAGGTACCAGCAGGCGCTCGGCCAGCAGATTGGGCAGCGAGATATAGGGGCTCTTCACCAGGCGCTTGAGGATGCGATAGGTCAGCGGCGCTACACGGTACGCCACCACCATCGGCCGTTTGTACAGCAGCGCTTCCAGGGTCGCGGTACCCGAAGCGATCAGTACCGCGTCGCAGGCAGCCAGCGCCTCGTGGGAGCGACCATTGAGCAGCGTCAACGGCAGATCACGCCCGGCCAGCATCTGTTCCAACTGCTCACGGCGCTCGGGTGTGGCGCAAGGCAGCAGGAAACGAATCCCAGGGCGCAGTGCGCGCAGACGAATCGCCGCATCCAGAAACAGCTCACCGAGACGCGCGACTTCACCGCCACGACTGCCGGGCATCAGGGCCACCACCGGCTCGTCCTGCGGCAGGTCCAACGTCTCCCGCGCGGCAGCACGATCAGCCTGCTGCGGAATAGCATCGGCCAGCGGATGACCCACGAAGCGCACCGGCACCTGATGCTCGTCGTAGAACTGCGCCTCGAACGGGAACAGGGTCAACATCAAATCGCAGGCTTCACGGATCTTCAGCACACGCTTCTGCCGCCAGGCCCAGACCGAAGGGCTGACGTAGTGCACGGTCTTGATGCCGGCACGGCGCAGCTTGAGCTCCAGCCCCAGATTGAAATCGGGGGCATCGATGCCGATGAACACGTCCGGCTTGGCAGCAATCAGGTCGCGAGCCAGTTGACGACGGCGGCCGAGCAACTCGAACAGACGCCCCAGCACCTCGACCAGCCCCATCACGGCCAGGCGCTCCATCGGAAAATAGGATTTAAGGCCTTCGGCTTCCATGCGCGCACCACCAACACCGATGAACTCGGCATCTGGATAGCGCTGCTTGATGGCCTGCATCAGGCCGGAACCGAGGATGTCACCGGACGCCTCACCGGCAACCAGTGCGACGCGAAGAGGTCTGTTCATAGGAATCAGCGGGTGATGCCGCGCGTGGAGGCCTGGATCGAATCACGGAAGATCGCCACTTCCGGGAACTGAGCAGCAGACTCGGCCAGCTCGGCCAGTGCCTGCTCGACGGTCAGTCCCTGGCGATAAACCAGCTTGTAGCCTTTGCGCAACGCGGCGATGGCCTCGTTGGAGAAACCACGACGACGCATGCCCTCGAAGTTCATGCTGCGCGCCTCGGCCGGGTTACCGAATACGGTAACGAAAGCTGGCACATCCTTGCCAATCGCAGTGCCCATGCCCGAGAAGCTGTGCGCACCAATGCGGCAGAACTGATGCACCAGGGTATAACCGGACAGAATCGCCCAGTCATCGACCCAGACATGTCCAGCCAGTGCCGTGTTGTTGACCAGAATGCAATGATTGCCGATCACACTGTCATGGCCGATATGGGCATAGGCCATGATCAGGTTGTGGTCGCCAATGGTGGTTTCGCTTCGATCCTGCACGGTGCCACGGTGAATGGTGACCCCCTCACGAATCGTGTTGTGATCACCGATCACCAGGCGCGTCGCTTCGCCCTTGTATTTCAGGTCTGGCGTGTCTTCACCGACCGAAGAAAACTGGTAGATGCGGTTGTGCTTGCCGATCACGGTCGGCCCTTTGAGCACTACGTGCGGGCCGATGACTGTACCCTCGCCGATTTCCACATCGGCCCCGACAATGCTCCAAGGGCCAACGACGACGTCGTCGGCCAATCTGGCACTGGGGTCGATGATCGCGCGGGGGTCAATCAAACTCATAGCTTGCGTTCCGCGCAGATGATTTCAGCGGAGCAGACTTCCTTGCCATCGACAGTCGCGCGGCACTCGAATTTCCAGATGCTGCGACGGTCGCTCAGGTACTTGGCTTCCAACGTCAGTTGATCGCCCGGCAGCACCGGCGAGCGGAAGCGCAGCTTGTCGGAACCGACGAAGTAATACAGGGTGCCATCGGCCGGCTTCACGCCCATCATCTTGAAACCGAGAATACCGGCAGCCTGGGCCATGGCCTCGATGATCAGAACGCCCGGCATGATCGGGTGCTCGGGGAAGTGGCCGTTGAAGAACGGCTCATTGATGCTGACATTCTTATAGGCGCGAATCTGCTTGCCTTCGACGTCCAGGTCCACCACGCGGTCCACCAGCAGGAACGGATAGCGGTGCGGCAAATATTCACGAATTTCGTTGATGTCCATCATGTCCGGTTAAGCCTGTAAGAAAAGAAAAGAGCACGGTCACACCGTGCTCAGGCATCAGATGAGACGTTTGCCGTCTGGGTCACGGCGGCCAGCTGTTTTTCCAGCTCACGCAGTCGCTTGGCCATATCATCCAACTGACGAATACGGGCCGCACTCTTCTTCCACTCGCCCGCCGGTTGCATGGCAGTCCCTGAAGAATAAGCGCCCGGTTCGGTGATCGAACGGGTCACCATGGTCATGCCGGTGACGAACACGTTGTCGCACACCTCGATATGACCCACCATGCCAACACCACCCGCAATCATGCAGTTCTTGCCGATTTTGGTGCTGCCGGAAATGCCACAGCAGCCGGCCATGGCAGTGTTGTCGCCAATCTGTACGTTGTGCGCGATCATGATCTGGTTATCCAGCTTCACGCCATTGCCGATCAAGGTGTCGGACAGCGCACCGCGATCCACCGTGGTGTTGGCGCCGATCTCGACGTCATCACCGATGGTCACCCCACCGATCTGCGCGATCTTCTGCCAGACGCCCTTCTCGTTGGCGAAGCCGAAGCCTTCACCGCCGATCACCGCGCCGGACTGGATCACCACACGCTTGCCGATCTGCACATCGTGGTACAGCGTCACACGCGGAGCCAACCAGCCGCCATCACCCACCACGCTACGTGCACCGACCACGCAATGAGCACCGATGCTCACATCAGCGCCGATGCGGGCACCGTTTTCGATCACCGCAAAGGCGCCGATGCTGGCAGTCGGATCGACCTCAGCATCGCCTGCAACCTGGGCAGTAGCATGGATGCCGGGAGCGGCCTTGGGCTTGCGATCGAACAGGTGCGAGAGCTGGGCGTAGGCCAGATAAGGGTTGGCAACGATCAAGGCATCGCCAGCGTACGCTTCGGCATCGGCTGCGGTCAGCAGCACGGCACCAGCCTGGGTCTGCACCAGGAACTTGCGGTACTGGGCATTGGCCAGGAAGCTCAATTGTTCGGGCCCGGCCTCCTGTAAGGTGGCCAGGCCCGTGATGACCTTAGCTTCGGCGCCACGCAAGGTGGCGCCCAGGCTCTCGGCCAGTTGGCCGAGGGTAAATGTCGCAGTCATGCTCAACGCATCTGATTCATGCGCTCGATGACCTGGCGAGTGATGTCGTACTGAGGTTTGACATCGATCACCGCACCGCGCTCGAGCACCAGGTCGAAGTTACCGTTCTTGATCACTTCTTCGACGGCCTTGTCCAGGTTCGGCTTGAGCTTGGCCAGCATCTCGCGGTCAGCGATGGCCTTGGCTTCGTTCAGTTCCTTGGACTGGAACTGGAAGTCACGGGCCTTCTGCTTGAATTCGAGTTCGAGGCGCTCGCGCTCGGCCTGCTGCATCTTCTCGCCGTCCTTGACCATACGATCCTGGATGCGCTTGGCGTCGCTTTCCAGCGTCTTGAGCTTGTTCAACTGCGGGCCGAATTTTTTCTCGGCATCGACTGCGTAACGCTTGGCCGCGTCAGACTCGAGCAGCGCCATCTGATAGTTCAGCACGGCCACCTTCATCTCGGCGAACGCCGGAGTGGCGATCAGGGCGACGGTGAACAGAACCAGTTGAGTCAACTTACGCACAATGCACTCCTGCAACAAAACTGTTGGCTTTCTGTGAAACGAGATTAGAAGGTTTGACCCAGAGAGAACTGGAATACCTGAGTATCGGCATCATCCGGCTTCTTGATCGGCATGGCCAGACTGAAGCTCAACGGGCCCAGCGCAGTGATCCAGGTCAGGCCAACACCCACGGAGCTGGCCAGGTTACTGAAATCGATGTCGCAGCTCTCGCTGAGCCTCTTCTGAGTCGACGAGCAGTTGGTATCGAAGACGTTACCCACGTCCCAGAACAATGCGGTACGCAGCGAACGCTGATCCTTGACGAACGGCAGCGGGAACAGCATCTCCACACCGCCCTGCACCAGAACATTACCACCGAACGGCAGCGGATCCTGATCCGGGTCAGCCAGTGTACCGGGCTTGGTACCAGTGCTCGGCGTGCTGCGCGGGCCCAGACTGCTGTCCTCGAAGCCACGCACCGAGTTGAAGCCACCCGCGTAGTAGTGTTCGTAGAACGGCAGCTCAGCAGTAGAGCCATAGCTGTCGCCGTAACCCAGCTGGGTATGGAAGCGCAGGGTGTAGTTGTCGCTGATCGGGGTGAACACCTGACCACGGTAGTCGAGCTTGTAGAACGACAGATCGCTACCTGGCAGTGTGGTTTCCAGCACCAGACTCTGCGAATGACCACGGTTGGCCAGTACACCACGGTTAAGGGTCGACTCGGACCAACCGATGGAACCCTTGAAGTTCAGGTAATTGTCACCCTCGGCGTCGATGAAATCGAAAATCTCGTCGACGGTGTAACGGCCGGTGTCGATGCTATCCTGCTGCACGGTCAGACCATAGGTCAGACGCGCGGTTTCGCTGATCGGATAGCCGATGTTGATACCTGCACCCAGGCTGTCGACCGAGTAGCTGGATACGTCGACATCGAGCTCATCGTAGTCGGTGGTGCGGTAGAAGGCGTTGTAACCCAGGCTGACACCGTCGACGGTCCAGTAGGGGTCAACGAAGCCGAAGCTGTATCGGGTCTGGTATTCGCTACGGGTCAGGCCGATGCTGACGCGGTTACCGGTACCGAGGAAGTTGTTCTGGCTGATCGAACCACCGAGGATCAGACCGGCATTCTGGGCGAAACCGACGCTCGCGGTGATGGAGCCGGACGGCTGCTCTTCGACGCTGTAGTTGACGTCGATCTGATCGTCGGTACCCGGCACCTGCGGGGTTTCGACGTTGACTTCCTTGAAGAAGCCCAGACGCTCCAGACGCACCTTGGACTGGTCGATCAGGTAGGTCGAGGCCCAGCCACCTTCCATCTGGCGCATTTCGCGGCGCAGTACCTGGTCTTCGGACTTGGTGTTGCCACGGAAATTGATGCGATTGACGTAGGCGCGCTTGCCCGGATCGACGAAGAAGGTGATCGAGACAGTGTTGTCCTCGTCGTGCGCTTCCGGCACGCCGTTGACGTTGGCGAAGGTATAGCCTTCGTTACCCAGGCGGCGGGTGATCAGCTCACTGGTGGTGGTCATGATCTTGCGTGAGAAGACCTGCCCTTCCTTGACCAGCAGCAGTGCACGCACGTCTTCTTCCGGGACCTTGAGGTCACCGGACAGTTTCACGTCACGGACGCTGTACTTCTCGCCCTCTTCGACGTTGACGGTGATGTAGACGTGCTTCTTGTCCGGGGTGATGGATACCTGGGTGGAGCTGATATCCATGTTGATGTAGCCGCGGTCCAGGTAGTAGGAGCGCAGACGCTCGAGGTCACCGGACAGTTTCTCGCGGGCATACTTGTCGTCGTTCTTGAAGAACGACAACCAGTTGGTGGTCTTCAGCTCGAACAGGTCGACCAGATCTTCATCGGAGAACACGGTGTTGCCGACCACGTTGATGTGGGAGATGGCAGCAACGGTGCCTTCGTTGATAGTGATCTTCAGCGCCACGCGGTTACGCGGCTGCGGAATCACTTCGGCTTCGATCTCGGCCGAATAGCGGCCCTGAGCGACATACTGGCGCTGCAGCTCGTTGCGTACGCCCTCGAGGGTGGCACGCTGGAAGATCTCGCCCTCGGCCAGACCAGACTGGTTCAGGCCCTTGAGCAGGTCTTCGGTGGTGATGGCCTTGTTGCCTTCGATCTCGATACCGGAGATGGAAGGACGCTCGACCACGGTAACCACCAGCACGTCGCCATCGCGACCGAGCTGGATATCCTGGAAGAAGCCGGTACGGAACAGGGAGCGAGTGGCATCGACCAACTGGCGATCATCGACCTGTTCGCCCACATTCAGGGGCAGTGCGCCGAATACGCTGCCGGCGGATACCCGCTGCAGGCCGTTGACGCGTATATCGGAGATGGTGAAGGACTCGGCGTGAACTTCGGCGATCATCAATGCGGACAGTACCGCAGGTAGCAGCAGACGTTTCATGAAGTCCTTTCTTATTCCAACTGACGATAAAAACTGCCGCTCAAGCGACACATCTTTTAAATCTCAAGAACGTATTCAGCAATGCTCACAGGCGGCTGAGGTCGTTGACCAGGGCAAGCAACATGACCCCGATGACCAGACTGATGCCGATCTGCATCCCCCAACCCTGAACCCGCTCAGACAAGGGGCGACCACGCACCCACTCGACCAGATAAAACAGCAGATGCCCACCATCCAGTACGGGAATGGGCAGCAGATTGAGAACCCCCAAGCTAATACTCAGATATGCAAGGAATTTCAGGAAATCCCCCAGCCCTGACTCAGCTGAAGCGCCCGCCACTTTAGCAATGGTTATCGGCCCACTCAAGTTTTTTACCGAGAGCTCTCCGAACAGCATTTTCTTCAGCGAATCGAGGGTCAGCAGGCTCATGGACCAGGTTTGCCGCATGCCTTCGACAACCCCCTCGAGCGGACCGAAGCGCACCTCACGCAACATCTCCGGCGGCCATTCGACGCCCTGCACACCCGCGCCCAGGTAGCCACTGCGGGCTTCCCCTTCTCCGCGCGAAGCCAGCGTCAGCTGCACGCCCTGCGTTTGCCCGGCGCGCTCGAAGCGCAACGTGACCGCTTCGCCCGGCAATGCCCGTACACGGTCGACCAGGTCCTGCCAATCGGCAAGCGGCTCACCATCGAGCGCCAGCAGTCGATCTCCGGCTTGCAGACCCGCGGCATGGGCAGGCCCCTTGGAATCGACCTCTGCCAGCACCGGCTCCAGCACCGGACGCCAGGGACGAATGCCCAGCGAGCCAATTGGGTCCGGCTCGTCGGCACCGCGCAGCCAGTTATCCAATTGCACCTGCTTGGACGTCTCGACGGTAGAGCCCGGCTCCAGCACACGCACATCGAGCGTACCGCTCTCACCCAGGCGACTTACCAGTTGCAGATTGACCGCCGCCCAGCCGCTGGTGGCCTCGCCGTTGACCGCAACGATCTCCTGCCCTGCACGCAGCCCGGCCACTTGCGCCAGACTGTCCGGCTGCACACCACCGATAATCGGCCGCACCTGCTGACTGCCGAGCATGGCGACGAACCAGAAGAACAACAACGCCAGCAGGAAATTGGCCAGAGGACCTGCAGCCACGATAGCGATGCGCTGACGCACGCTCTTGCGATTGAAGGACTGCTCGACGAGCTCGGGCGGTACATCGCCCTCGCGCTCATCGAGCATCTTGACGTAACCGCCCAGAGGAATGGCCGCCACCACGAATTCGGTGCCCTGACGGTCGTGCCAGCGCAACAGCGGTGTGCCGAAGCCAACGGAGAAGCGCAGCACCTTGACGCCACAGCGCCGAGCCACCCAGAAGTGTCCGTACTCGTGAAAGGTCACCAGGACACCCAGTGCGATCAGGGTGCCAAGCAGCATGTACAACCCACTCATTTCACTTCTCCAGCTCTACGAGCCGCTCAAGTTCCGGCCAGGCCGATACGGGCGTCATCAACGACCAGCTAGCCACTGCCCAGCCAGTTCACGCGCACGGGCATCGGCCTCGAATACCGCATCGAGCGCTTCGACAGCCTGCACAGGCTGGGCGTTCAACACGGACTCAATCATACGCGCGATATCCACGAAACGGATGCGCCGCTGCAGGAAAGCCTCGACCGCCACCTCGTTGACGGCGTTGAGCATCGCCGGCGCACTGCCACCGGCCTGCGCCGCCTCCCGCGCCAGGCGCAGACAGGGGAAGCGCTGCTCGTCGGGGCGCTCGAAATCCAGACGACCGACGGCAAACAGATCCAGAGGCGATACGCCCGAGTCGATGCGCTCCGGCCAGGCCAACGCATGAGCGATGGGCGTGCGCATATCCGGATTACCCAACTGGGCCAGCACCGACCCGTCGATATAATCGACCAGCGAATGAATCACGCTCTGCCGATGGATGACCACTTCGATCTGCTCGGGGCGGGCATCGAACAACCAGCAGGCCTCGATCGACTCGAGTCCCTTGTTCATCATGCTGGCCGAATCGACCGATATCTTGCGCCCCATCGACCAGTTCGGATGCGCACAGGCCTGCTCTGGAGTGACGCACTCCAGATCGGCCAATGGCGTTTCACGAAAAGGCCCACCAGAAGCCGTCAGCAGTACGCGACGTACACCGACAGCCGGAAGCCCTCGCGAATAGTCACCGGGCAGGCACTGGAAAATGGCGTTGTGTTCACTGTCGATAGGCAACAGCACCGCCCCACTCTGCTTGACCGCCTGCATGAACAAGGCGCCGGACATCACCAGCGCTTCCTTGTTCGCCAGCAGCACTTTCTTGCCGGCCTGCACCGCCGCCAGCGTTGGCTTGAGGCCTGCAGCGCCAACGATGGCCGCCATCACGCAATCGACGGCGGCATCGGCAGATACCGCGCACAGCCCTGCTTCGCCGACCAGTACCTCGGTCGCCAGCCCGGCAGCACGCAGATTGTTCTGCAACTCGAGCGCCGAAACGTCATCAGGCACCACCGCGTAACGCGGCCGATGCTGCACGCACAGCACCTGCAGCTCTGCCAGGCGCGAAAAGCCCGTCAGCGCGAAAACGCTGTAGCGCCCGGGATGGCGCGCAATCACATCCAGCGTGCTGAGGCCGATGGACCCGGTCGCCCCCAGCACGGTGACCTGCTGCACTGCGCTCACAGCGAACCCCAGCCTGCCAGCCAGAGCAATGCAGCGAACAGCGGAATGGCCGCCGTCAGACTGTCGATACGATCCAGCACTCCACCATGCCCCGGCAGCAGATTGCTGCTGTCCTTGATCCCGGACTGACGCTTGAACATGCTCTCGGTCAGATCGCCAACCACGGAAATCAGCACCACCACAGCAGCACCTGCCAGAGCCAGCAGCAGCCCACCAGCAGACCAGCCCTGCTGCAGACCGACCACAAGCGTGATCAGCAGACTGGCAGCCAGACCACCATAGAGCCCTTCCCAGCTCTTGCCCGGGCTGACCTTGGGCGCCAGCTTGCGCTTGCCGAAGGTCTTGCCGGAGAAATAGGCGCCGATGTCCGCCCCCCAGACCAGCACCATCACCGCGATGATCAGCGCATTGGCCTGCGGCCACTGCTTGAGCAGGATCAGCCCCTGCCAGGCCGGCAGCAGGATCAGCAAGCCAATCAGCAAACGCCCCGGCACACCACCCCAGTAACGACTGCTATCGGGGTAGGTCAGCACCAGGAAGGTCGCTGCCAACCACCACAACACCGCCACCACCAACAGCACTGGCGCGAACACCGGAACCAGGTAAAGCGCACCGAGTAACACGGCCACCACTGCGGCATAGGCTACGCGTTTGGGCTGCGCCTCGAACCCCGCCAGGCGCGCCCATTCCCAGGCCCCCAGCGTGACCACCACACCGATGAACAGGGCGAAGGCACCGCCGTCGAGCAGAAAAAAACCGCCCAGGGCGATGGGCAACAGCACCAGCGCCGTGATGATTCGTTGTTTCAACATTAAGAGCGCGCCTCAGCTTCCACCTGCTCGCTGGTCTTGCCGAAGCGACGCTGGCGGGTAGCGAAATCGGCCAGCGCCTTGCGCATGGCCTCGTGCTTGAAGTCCGGCCAATAGAGGTCGGAGAAGTACAGCTCGCTGTAAGCCAACTGCCACAGAAGGAAGTTACTGATGCGGCGCTCGCCGCCCGTACGGATGCACAGGTCGGGCAGAGGCAGGTCACCGGTAGCCAGGCAGCCCTGGAGCAACTGCGGGGTGATGTCCTCGGGCTGCAAATGACCTGCCTGCACTTCACGCGCCAGGCGCTGAGCGGCCTGGGCGATATCCCACTGACCGCCGTAATTGGCCGCGATCTGCAGGGTGAAACGACGATTGCCGGCCGTCAGCAGCTCGGCTTCGCGCATGGCAGCCTGCAACTCGGGATGAAAACGCGAGCGATCACCAATGATGCGCAGGCTGATGTCGTTATCCAGCAGGCGCTTGGCCTCACGACGCAGCGCCCCCAGGAACAACTCCATCAGCGCACCGACCTCGTCGGCCGGACGCTGCCAGTTCTCGCTGGAGAAGGCGAACAGGGTCAGTACCTCGACGCCCGACTCGGCACACACCTCGATCACTGCGCGAACCGCATCGACCCCAGCCTTGTGCCCAGCCACACCCGGCAACAGGCGCTTCTTCGCCCAACGATTGTTGCCATCCATGATGATGGCGACATGCCGCGGCACCGCCCCCTGCTTGTTCTTGTCCATGTATGGGCGCCCAGCCGTCAAACGGCCATCAGGTCCGCTTCTTTGACCTCGAGCGCCTTGTCGACATCACCGATGAACTTGTCGGTGATCTTCTGCAGCTCGTCAGCGGCGCGACGCTCTTCGTCCTCGCTGATTTCCTTGGCTTTGGACAGTTTCTTCAGTTCGGCCAGGGCATCACGACGCACGTTGCGCACAGCGACCTTGGCATCTTCGGCGACGCCACGCGCCTGCTTGGTATAGCCCTTGCGGGTTTCCTCGGTCAGCGCAGGCATCGGCACGCGAATGGTGGTACCGGCGCTGCTCGGATTCAGACCCAGATCGGAGGTCATGATGGCCTTCTCGATGGCTGCACCGAGGGTCTTGTCATGCGCAACGATCTTCAGGGTGCGCGCATCCTCAACGGTGATCGCTGCCACCTGATTGAGCGGCATGTCGCTACCCCAGGCCGGCACCTTGATGCTGTCGAGAATGCTCGGATGGGCACGACCGGTTCGAATGGAGGCCAGGTTACGACCCAGCGATTCCAGGGACTTGCTCATGCGTTCCTGAGCGTCTTTCTTGATGTCGTTGATCATTGTGCATCCTCCTCGATCAGAGTTCCTTCGGCGCCACCCACTACAACGTTAAGCAGTGCGCCGGGCTTGTTCATGTTGAAAACCCGCAGCGGCATGTTGTGATCGCGGCACAGGCAGATGGCGGTCAGATCCATCACGCCCAGCTTGCGATCGAGCACCTCGTCATAGGTCAGGCGCTCGAACTTCTCGGCATGCGGGTCCTTGAACGGGTCGGCAGTGTACACGCCATCGACCTTGGTCGCCTTCAGTACCACGTCCGCATCGATTTCGATGGCGCGCAGGCAGGCAGCCGAATCGGTGGTAAAGAAGGGGTTGCCGGTGCCAGCAGCGAAAATCACCACCTCACCGGTCTTCAGGTGGCGCATGGCCTTGCGGCGGTCATAGTGATCGGTCACGCCGACCATGGAGATCGCCGACATGACGATGGCCGGGATGTTCGAGCGCTCTAGCGCATCACGCATGGCCAGCGCGTTCATCACGGTGGCCAGCATGCCCATGTGGTCGCCGGTGACGCGATCCATGCCGGCAGCGGACAGCGCCGCGCCACGGAACAGGTTGCCACCACCGATCACCAGGCCAACCTGCACGCCGATACCGACCAGTTGGCCGACTTCCAGCGCCATGCGATCGAGCACCTTGGGATCGATGCCGAAATCTTCCGAGCCCATCAGGGCTTCGCCGCTAAGTTTGAGCAGAATGCGTTTGTAGCGAGGTTGGCGACCAGTTGTCTGCTGAGCCATTGCAAGTCTCTCCTGCGGCGATATGAAATTCGTCAGCAGCGCCTCTGAGGGCTGCAGTTATCCGGCACTTCGACAGCGCCAACGGCCGTTCGTTGAAACGACCGATACTTTATTCGTCACCCCTTATTCGGCAAAGAGGCCGCCCGCGTAAACGGGCAGCCTCTTTGGGGCACATGCCGAAAAACCGATTACTGCTTGCTGGCGGCCAGCTGGGCAGCAACTTCTTCAGCAAAGTTGTCGACCGGCTTCTCGATGCCTTCGCCTACTTTGAAGTAAGTGAAGGAAACGATTTCTGCGCCGGCTTTCTTGGCCAGCTCACCGACCTTGATCTCAGGGTTCTTGACGAACGCCTGCTCAACCAGGCTGGCTTCTGCCAGGAACTTGGAGATACGGCCGGCAACCATCTTCTCGGCGATATCGGCAGGCTTGCCCTTGAGCTTCTCTTCGTTCAATTGCAGGAAGACAGCCTTCTCGCGCTCGATTGCTTCAGCCGAAACGTCGCTGGGCAGCAGGAACTCCGGGTTGCTTGCAGCAACGTGCATCGCGATGTCTTTGGCCAGCTCGACGTCGCCGCCTTTCAGGACAACGGCAACACCAATCTTGTTGCCGTGCAGGTAGGAACCGACAACGTCACCCTCAACGCGCACAAGGCGACGGATGTTGACGTTTTCGCCTACTTTGGCAACCAGAGCGGTACGCTCGGCTTCCTGAGCCTCGATCAGCGGAGCGACGTCGGTCAGCTTGTCGGCGAATGCCTTGTCCACACTGCTGGTGACGAAGTTCTTGAAGTCGTCCTGCAGAGCCAGGAAGTCGGTCTGCGAGTTGACTTCGATAAGGACCGCGGCCTGACCGTCGGCCTTGACGGCGATAGCGCCTTCAGCTGCAACGTTGCCAGCCTTTTTGGCAGCCTTGATGGCGCCGGAGGCGCGCATGTCATCGATGGCTTTTTCGATGTCGCCGCCAGCCTTGGTCAAGGCCTTTTTGCAATCCATCATGCCTTCGCCAGTACGCTCGCGCAGTTCTTTAACCAGGGCTGCAGTAATCTCTGCCATCTTGAAAATCCTCTCGGTAGGTCTTCAACCATTCACCCGCATGGCGGGCGATCAAATCTGTGAGTGGCAAAAAGGGGGCTTAGCCCCCTTCTTGCACAGCGCGTAACGCTAGATGCTTTGCGTTACCGCTTAGCCTTCGGCGCTCTCGGCAGCCGCGGCTTCTTCGACGAACTCTTCAGTGCCGCCGCCAGCATTGCTGCGACCACGGATCACGGCGTCGGCCATGGCACCCATGTACAGCTGGATGGCGCGGATGGCGTCGTCGTTACCTGGGATGATGTAGTCAACGCCTTCCGGGCTGCTGTTGGTATCGACGATGCCGATAACCGGGATGCCCAGCTTGTTGGCTTCGGTGATAGCAATGCGCTCGTGGTCAACGTCGATCACGAACAGAGCGTCCGGCAGACCGCCCATGTCCTTGATACCACCCAGGCTGCGATCCAGTTTTTCCAGATCACGGGTACGCATCAGGGCTTCTTTCTTGGTCAGCTTGGCGAAAGTACCGTCCTGGGACTGAACTTCCAGCTCACGCAGACGCTTGATCGAGGCGCGGATGGTCTTGTAGTTGGTCAGCATGCCGCCCAACCAGCGGTGATCGACGAACGGCGAGCCGCAACGAGCAGCTTCTTCGCGAACGATCTTGCCAGCGGAACGCTTGGTGCCGACGAACAGGATCTTGTTCTTGCCAGCAGCCAGCTTCTCAACGAAAGCCTGGGCTTCGTTGAACATCGGCAGGGTTTTTTCGAGGTTGATGATGTGAATCTTGTTACGCGCGCCGAAAATGTACTTGCCCATTTTCGGGTTCCAGTAACGGGTCTGGTGGCCGAAGTGCACACCGGCCTTCAGCATATCGCGCATGTTGACTTGGGACATGGTAGTTCCTTGATAAGTCGGGTTAGGCCTCCACGTATCCCAGCTTCCAACCCTCGAACTTGTCGAAAGGCACCCAGGAAACCGTGTCGATACGTGTGTGGGTTTGAGCTTTCGGGCTTAGTGCCCGTAAAGCGGCGCGTTTTATACCACACAAAGCCGGCTCAAGCTACAAAAGCTGGCAAACAACGCAGTAACGCCTCGCAGCGGTTGCAGCGCCTTTGGGGCTGGCACGGTGAAGCTGCTAATATATCGCCCTTTCCGTTCGTGCCCGAGAGCTTCATATGACCGTCACCATCAAATCCGCCGAAGAAATCGAGAAAATGCGCGTGGCCGGCCGTCTGGCCGCCGAAGTGCTGGAGATGATCGGTGAACACGTCAAGCCAGGCGTCACCACCGAGGAAATCGACCGCATCTGCCACGACTATATCGTCAACGTGCAGCAGGCCATTCCCGCACCGCTCAATTACAAGGGCTTCCCCAAGTCGATCTGCACCTCGATCAACCATGTGGTGTGCCACGGCATCCCCAATGACAAGCCGCTGAAAGACGGCGACGTGCTGAACATCGACGTCACCGTGATCAAGGACGGCTACCACGGCGATACCAGCAAGATGTTCATGGTCGGCAAGGTCGCCGAGTGGGCCGAGCGCCTGGCCAAGGTCACCCAGGAATGCATGTATAAAGGCATCGAGCTGGTCAAACCCGGCACCCGCCTGGGCGATATCGGCGAAGTCATCCAGAAGCACGCGGAAAAGAACGGTTTCTCCGTGGTCCGCGAATACTGCGGCCATGGCATCGGCGCGGTATTCCATGAAGAGCCGCAGGTGTTGCACTACGGCAAGGCCGGCACCGGTATGGAGCTCAAGGAAGGCATGACCTTCACCATCGAGCCGATGATCAACCAGGGCCGCCCGGAAACCCGCCTGCTCGGCGACGGCTGGACCGCCATCACCAAGGACCGCAAGCTGTCGGCACAATGGGAGCACACCGTGCTGGTCACCGCTGACGGCTATGAGATCCTGACCCTGCGCAGCGACGACACCCTGCCGCGCACCTCGGCCTGATCACCATCCGTAGGGTGCGCCGTGCGCACCATTGAAGCTTGTGGTGCGCATCGCGCACCCCACTCTATATAAGGAAGGCAACTGCATGCCGCAGATGGACCCCGAACTGTTTGACCGTGGTCAGTTCCAGGCCGAGCTGGCCCTGAAATCCAGCCCCATCGCTGCATTCAAGAAGGCCATCCGCGGCGCGCATGACGTGCTGGATGCGCGCTTTCGAGCCGGTCGCGACATTCGCCGCCTGGTCGAAGACCGCGCCTGGTTCGTCGATCAGATCCTGCAGGAAGCCTGGAAACGCTTCACCTGGAGTGAAGATGCCGACATCGCCCTGCTCGCCGTTGGCGGCTACGGCCGCGGTGAGCTGCATCCCTATTCCGATATCGACCTGCTGATCCTGCTCGACAGCAGCGATCACGAAATCTTCCGCGAGCCCATCGAAGGCTTTCTCACCCTGCTCTGGGATATCGGCCTGGAAGTCGGCCAGAGCGTGCGCTCGGTCGACGAATGCGCCGAAGAGGCGCGCGCCGACCTGACGGTGATCACCAACCTGATGGAAAGCCGCACCATCGCCGGCCCCGAACACCTGCGCCAGCGCATGCAGCAGGTGACCAGCACCGATCAGATGTGGCCGAGCAAACACTTCTACCTGGCCAAGCGCGACGAACGCAGAGCGCGTCATGCCAAGTACAACGACACCGAGTACAACCTCGAACCCAACGTCAAGGGCTCGCCCGGCGGCCTGCGCGATATCCAGACCGTGCTCTGGGTGGCGCGCCGACAGTTCGGCACGCTCAATCTGCAGGCCCTGGTCAGTCACGGCTTCCTGCTGGAAAGCGAATACGCCCTGCTCTCCTCCAGCCAGGAGTTCCTGTGGAAGGTGCGCTACGCCCTGCACATGCTGGCCGGGCGCGCCGAGGACCGCCTGCTGTTCGATTACCAGGTGAAGATCGCCGCCCTGTTCGGCTATCAGGACGGCGACGGCAAACGCAGCATCGAACACTTCATGCAGAAGTACTACCGCGTGGTGATGGGGATTTCCGAGCTGTCGGACCTGATCAACCAGCACTTCGAGGAAGTCATCCTGCGCGCCGGCGAAAGCGGCCAGGCCACGCCGCTGAACAGCCGTTTCCAGGTGCGCGACGGCTACATCGAAGTCACCCACCCGAACGTGTTCAAGCGCACGCCCTTCGCCATCATCGAGATTTTCGTGCTGATGGCGCAGCACCCGGAAATCAAAGGTGTACGCGCCGACAGCATCCGCCTGTTGCGCGACAGCCGCCACCTGATCGATGACGAGTTCCGCAAGGACATCCGCAACACCAGCCTGTTCATCGAACTGTTCAAGTGCAAGGAAGGCATTCACCGCAACCTGCGCCGGATGAACCGCTACGGCATCCTCGGCCGTTACCTGCCGGAGTTCGGCCATATCGTCGGGCAAATGCAGCACGACCTGTTCCACATCTACACGGTCGACGCGCACACGCTCAACCTGATCAAACACCTGCGCAAGTTCCGCTGGCCGGAGCTGGCGGAGAAATTCCCGCTGGCCAGCAAGCTGATCGACAAGTTGCCCAAGTCGGAGCTGATCTACCTCGCCGGCCTGTATCACGACATCGGCAAGGGCCGCGGTGGCGATCACTCGGAACTGGGCGCGGTGGACGCCGAAGCCTTCGCCCGCCGTCATCACCTGCCAGCCTGGGACAGCGCACTGATCGTCTGGCTGGTGCAGCACCACCTGGTGATGTCCACCACCGCCCAGCGCAAGGACCTTTCCGACCCACAGGTGATTCACGATTTCGCCCAGTTCGTCGGCGACCAGACCCACCTGGACTACCTCTACGTGCTGACTGTGGCCGACATCAACGCCACCAACCCCAGCCTTTGGAATTCCTGGCGCGCCAGCCTGCTGCGCCAGCTCTACACCGAGACCAAGCGCGCCCTGCGCCGTGGCCTGGAAAACCCGCTGGATCGTGAAGAGCAGATTCGCCAGACCCAGAGCGCGGCCCTGGACACCCTGGTACGGGGCGGCACCGACCCGGACGATGCCGAACAACTGTGGAGCCAGCTCGGCGACGACTACTTCCTTCGCCACACCGCCACCGACGTGGCCTGGCATACCGATGCCATTCTTCAGCACCCCAACGATGGCGGCCCGCTGGTGCTGATGAAGGAAACCACCCAGCGCGAGTTCGAGGGCGGCACGCAGATCTTCATCTACGCACCGGACCAGCATGACTTCTTCGCCGTGACCGTGGCCGCGATGAGCCAGCTCAACCTGAACATTCACGACGCACGGATCATCACCTCCACCAGCCAGTTCACCCTCGATACCTACGTGGTGCTGGATGCCGACGGCGGCTCGATCGGCAACAACCCGGCACGCATCCAGCAGATTCGCGAAGGCCTGATCGAAGCGCTGAAGAACCCGGACGACTATCCGACCATCATCCAGCGCCGCGTACCGCGCCAGCTCAAGCACTTCGCCTTCGCGCCGCAGGTGACCATCCACAACGACGCGCAGCGCCCGGTGACCATCCTCGAACTGACCGCACCGGACCGGCCCGGACTGTTGGCGCGGATCGGGCGAATCTTCCTCGAATACGACCTGTCGCTGCAGAACGCCAAGATCGCCACCCTCGGCGAGCGCGTCGAGGACGTATTCTTCGTCACCGACGCCAACAACCAGCCGCTGTCCGACCCCGAACTCTGCGCGCGCCTGCAGGAAACCATCGTCCGCCGCCTGTCCGAGCCCAGCGCTCAGCCGCAAACCCTGCAGATCAACATATGATTGCGCCGCCCCGTTTTCCGAAGTACGCGAGATAACGATGAATCCAGCCCTCGACCAGCTCCAGCCCTACCCTTTCGAGAAACTGCGCGAACTGCTCGGCAGCGTGCAGCCGGCCGCCGACAAGCGCCCGATTGCCCTGTCCATCGGTGAACCCAAGCATCGCTCGCCCGAGTTCGTCGGCCAGGCGCTGACCGCCAATCTCGACAAGCTCGCTGTCTACCCGACCACGATAGGCCTGCCGGAACTGCGCCAGAGCATTGCCAGCTGGTGCGAACGCCGCTTCGGCGTACCGACCGGCTGGCTGGATGCCGCGCGCCATGTGCTGCCGGTCAATGGCACGCGCGAAGCCCTGTTCGCCTTCACCCAGGCGGTGGTCGACCGCAACGCCAAGGGCCTGGTGGTCAGCCCCAACCCCTTCTATCAGATCTACGAAGGCGCAGCGTTCCTCGCCGGCGCCGAGCCGCACTACCTGCCGTGTCTGGAAGCCCATGGCTTCAATCCGGACTTCGATGCCGTGCCGGCCGAGATCTGGAAGCGCTGTCAGATCCTGTTCCTCTGCTCGCCAGGCAACCCCACCGGCGCACTGATCCCGTTGCAGACGCTGAAGAAGCTGATCGCCCTGGCCGACGAGCATGACTTCGTCATCGCCGCCGACGAGTGCTACAGCGAACTGTATTTCGATGAGGACGCACCACCGCCCGGCCTGCTCAGCGCCTGCGCCGAACTGGGCCGTAGCGATTTCGCCCGTTGCGTGGTGTTCCATAGCCTGTCCAAGCGCTCCAACCTGCCGGGTCTGCGCTCGGGCTTCGTCGCCGGCGACGCCAGCATCCTCAAGCACTTCTTGCTGTACCGCACCTACCACGGCTGCGCCATGCCGGTACAAACCCAGCTGGCCAGCGTTGCCGCCTGGAATGACGAAGCGCATGTACGCGCCAACCGCGACATGTACCGCGAGAAGTTCGCTGCCGTGCTGGACATCCTCGCCCCGGTGATGGACGTGCAGCGCCCGGATGGCGGCTTCTACCTGTGGGCACGTACCCCGGGTGACGACACCCTGTTCACCCGCGACCTGTTCGCCACCGAGCACGTTACCGTGGTGCCTGGCTCGTACCTGTCGCGTGAAGTGAACGGCGTCAACCCGGGCGCCGGCCGCGTGCGCATGGCGCTGGTGGCGCCACTGGCCGAGTGCATCGAGGCCGCCGAGCGCATCGCCCGCTTCATTCGCAACGCCTGAGCCACTTCAACTGTCGCGGCTAAAGCCCCTCCCACAGCTACTTGGCTTGCAGGAGAGGCTTTAGCCGCGAGCTTTCGACCCCGTAGCCCGGATGCAATCCGGGGATAGCCGGCATACGGCTTCCCGGATTGCATCCGGGCTACGCGTATCTGTTATCGCCGCTGGCTGCGGCCCTGTAACACATCGCAGCGACTGCCGCCGCCACGTCAGGACGCGACGTGGCATAATGGCCCGCCGTATTTCCCGGACCTTCCGGCACGCCACTCATCAGAGGAAGATCAATGAGTTACGTCCTGTATGGCATCAAGGCCTGTGACACCATGAAAAAGGCCAGAACCTGGCTCGATGAACACCAGGTCGACTATGCCTTTCACGACTACAAGAGCGTCGGAATCGACCGTGCAAACCTGGAAAAGTGGTGCAACGAGCATGGCTGGCAGACCGTCCTGAACCGCGCCGGCACCACCTTCCGCAAGCTGGATGACGCGCATAAAGCCGATCTCGATCAGGCCAAGGCCATCGAACTGATGCTGGCCCAACCCTCGATGATCAAGCGCCCGGTACTCGACCTGGGCGACAAGACCCTGGTCGGCTTCAAGCCGGATAACTACCAAGCCGCGCTGGCCTGATCAACCTCACACGATTTCGTTGCAAGGAACCCCATCTAATGAGCACCTCCCTTTACAGCATCGCCTTTGGTGTTGGCACCCAGAACCGCCAGGGCAACTGGCTGGAAGTCTTCTACGCCCAGCCGCTGCTCAACCCGGCCAGCGAGCTGGTGGCCAAGGCCGCCGAGAAGCTCGGCTACCAGGGCGGCAACCAGGCCATCGCCTTTACCAGCACACAGGCCGCTGACCTGGCCGAAGCGCTGAAAGGCGTGGACGCCGCTCAAGCGGCGCTGCTGACCCGCCTGGCCGAAAGCCACAATCCGCTGGTCGCCACCTTCCTGGCTGAAGATGCCGCGCTGACCAGCACCCCGGAGGCCTACCTCAAGCTGCATCTGCTGTCGCACCGCCTGGTCAAGCCTCATGGTCTGAGCCTGGCCGGTATCTTCCCGCTGCTGCCCAACGTGGCCTGGACCAGCCAGGGCGCCGTCGACCTCGCCGAGTTGGCCGAGCGCCAGCTGGAAGCCCGCCTGAAGGGCGAGCTGCTGGAAGTGTTCTCGGTGGACAAGTTCCCGAAAATGACCGACTACGTGGTGCCGGCCGGCGTGCGTATCGCCGACAGCGCCCGCGTGCGCCTGGGCGCCTACATCGGTGAAGGCACCACCGTGATGCACGAAGGTTTCGTCAACTTCAACGGCGGCACCGAAGGCCCGGGCATGATCGAAGGCCGCGTTTCCGCTGGCGTATTCGTCGGCAAGGGTTCCGACCTGGGCGGCGGCTGCTCGACCATGGGCACTCTGTCCGGCGGCGGCAACATCATCATCAGCGTCGGCGAAGGCTGCCTGATCGGTGCCAACGCCGGTATCGGCATCCCGCTGGGCGACCGCAACACCGTCGAAGCCGGCCTCTACATCACCGCCGGCACCAAGGTGAACCTGCTCGACGAAGGCAACGCCCTGGTCAAGGTGGTCAAGGCGCGCGACCTGGCGGGTCAGCCGGATCTGCTGTTCCGTCGCAACTCGCTGACCGGCGCCGTGGAGTGCAAGACCCACAAGTCGGCTATTGAGCTGAACGAAGCCCTGCACGCCCACAACTGAAAAAGTTGGTTTAACGCTGCTGCGCTAGCCCATACTGCGTTGCAATAAGGCTCGGACGCTCATTTACACCAGTAAACTCGGCGTCCTCGCCTTATTGCGCCTTGTCTGGCCGTCGCTCGCGACACGTTAAACCCAACTTTTAACTGCCAGATGATCTCTGGAAGCATCCATGTCACTGATCTCCCTCTGGCGCGCCGACTTCCCCGGCATTCTCGCCCTCGAAGCCGAAGGCCAGACCTATCTGGACAGCGCCGCCACTGCGCAGAAACCGCAGGCGGTGCTGGACGCTCTGCTCGCCTATCTGAGCAGCGGCGTGGCCAATGTGCACCGTGCCCAGCACCTGCCGGGCGAACGTGCCACCCGCGCCTTCGAGGCGACACGCAGCAAGGCGGCGCAGTGGCTGAACGCGGCCAGCGCCGAGGAGATCATCTTTACCCGCGGCACGACCGAATCACTGAACCTGCTTGCCTATGGCCTGGAGCATTTGCTGCAGCCTGGCGAGCAAATCGTCGTCAGCGCGCTGGAGCACCACGCCAATCTGCTGCCCTGGCAGCAACTGGCCAAGCGGCGCAATCTCGAGCTGCTGGTATTGCCGCTGGATAACACCGGCAGCATCGATCTGCAGCAAGCGGCTCGCCTGATCGGCCCGCGTACCCGCTTGCTGGCGGTTTCGCAGCTGTCCAACGTACTCGGGTGCTGGCAACCGCTGAGCGAGCTGCTGAGCCTGGCTCGCACGCAAGGCGCACTCAGCGTGGTCGACGGCGCCCAGGGCGCGGTGCATGGTCGTCATGACATGCAGGCGCTGGGCTGCGACTTCTACGTGTGTTCGTCGCACAAGCTCTACGGCCCGGATGGCGTCGGCCTGCTTTATGGGCGCCGCGAAGCGCTGGGCCAACTGCAGCACTGGCAATTCGGCGGCGAGATGGTGCTCGATGCCGGCTACCACGAGGCGCGCTTTCGCCCTGCACCACTGGGTTTCGAGGCCGGCACACCAGCGGTTTCAGCGGTCATCGCCCTGGGCGCTGCACTGGATTGGTTGGGCAGCCAGGATCACCTGGCCGTGAGTCAGCATGAAGCGGCTCTGCATGCCGAACTGCTGGCCGGCCTGCAAGCGCGTGACGGTGTTCGCCTGCTGGGCGCGCCGCAGTTGGCCCTGGCCAGTTTCTGCGTCGAGACCGTGCACAACGCCGACCTGGCCCACTTGCTGAGCGAACAGGGTATCGCCGTGCGCGCCGGGCATCACTGCGCCATGCCACTGATGAAAGGTCTCGGCCTGAGTGGTGCCATCCGCGTCTCGCTCGGCCTGTACAACGACAGCGAGGATCTGCGTCGATTCTTCAGCGCCCTGGATAACGCCCTGGAGCTGCTGCGATGAAGCGCGGCCAATGGTTCGTCGTAGGGACGGCTTCAGCCACGAAATGCCCGGCATCATTGTCATTCGCGGCTGAAGCACAATGCCGCCCAGCCACTCCTGCGGGCACAGGGAGCATTTCAAGATGAACCTGCCGCCTGCCGCCCAACAAGCGCTCGGCGCCTTCAGCGCCTGCCCCGGCTGGGAGCAGCGCGCGCGCCTGCTGATGCAATGGGGCGAGCGTCTGGAGCCATTGAGTGATGCCGAACGCGTCGATGAGCACCGCGTGCATGGCTGCGAGAGCCTGGTCTGGCTGGTGGCAGAAAACCAGGATGGCATCTGGCATTTCCGCGCTGGCAGCGAAGCTCGTCTACTGCGCGGCTTGCTTGCCGTATTGCTGGCCCGGGTCGATGGGCTTAGCGGTGACAAACTGGCAGCGCTCGACCTGGTCGACTGGTTCAACCAGTTGGGCCTGCAACGGCAGCTCTCGCCGTCACGCAGCAATGGTCTCAATGCGGTGCTGCAGCGTATGCGCGAGCTGGCGCAAGAAAGCTAGAAGCAGGTTCCGCCTCGCCCGGCGTCGATGATGTATGCTCGCCTCCCCCCGAACTCATGGAGCGAGTCATGCCTGTCTTTATCCGCGTAGGGCTAGCCGCCCTGCTCAGCATCGCCTTGGTTTACTTCGGCCCACAGTTGCTTGGAGGAATACTGGCATTTCTGCCGGATGCCCTCTACGAGGTGCTGCCGATGCATCCCTTCATCTTGATCCTGCTCTTGTCCGGACTGCTTGCCGGGATTTGCCTGGCGCTGATCGCTCCGAATCGGCGCCTCGTCAGCAGCGGCTTGGTCGCGTTCGGCTTGATAGCTCTTGGCAGCATCAGTTTTTACAGCAATCTATGCAGCCCAGAAGAAACGCAGCGTATCCATGACGAGTGGGCTGCCATACCCCAGTACAACCTGGGACAACCGCTGGATCAGCAACCCGTGCAATCCGCTGCGCTCACCAGCGTCAGCTACGACTGCCTATTGCCTGAGACTGGCTGGGAAAGCGCAGGCGCCATCGCAGGGGATCTGTTGACCAGTTTTCTGGGAGTGGCCCTGGGCATATTGCTGGTCCCGCGCCGCCGGCAGCGGCCAACCTCCGAAATCATCTAGGGAATCTCTGAAAAAGCCGTCATCCCCGCGCAGGCGGGAATCCAGGACCTGCGGATTTCCTGGTATCCCGCATTCGCGGGAGTGACGAACACTGCTTTTTCAGAACATCCCCAGGCAATGTGCAGCGGGGGTTCAGCCCCGCTCGCGTAGCGTCAGCCCGCGCAGAAAATTGCGCAGGATCTGGTCGCCGCACTCGCGAAAATGCTTGTGACCCGGCGCGCGGAACAGGGCACTGAGCTCGGTCTTGGTCATCGGCAGGTCAGCCAATTGCAGAATCACCTGGATATCGTCGTCACGCAGCTCGAAGGCCACGCGCAGCTTCTTCAGGATCAGGTTGTTACTCAGGCGTTTTTCCACCGCCAGGCGCGGCCGGCTATCGTCCTTGCCACGCTTGTAGAACACCAGGCCTTCGAGCACGTGCGCCAGCAGCACATCGCTGCAGGATCGATAACCGGGTTCGTCCTCACGCAGCAGACAGGCCGGGATCAGACCCGGCTCGACGGGATAGTCCGCCAACCGGCAAAGCTCTTCCAGCTTGCCATCGCTGACATCCAGCAGGTAGCGCAGGCTGCGCAGTACATCGTTATTGAGCATGCAGAAAACTCTTGGAGGAGGAGGTAGGTGCGGTTCAGTTCCGCACGGCATGGGCCGAGGTACTGGGCTTCCAGTCATCGGCGTTACCGGAATTAAGCGCCTGCTGTAAACGCTGCAGGTCACCACGCCGGGCAAAGTCACGCAGCCTGGCATTGAACACGCGCAGCAGCTTGACGCTCTGAGGATCGTCCTTGCGAAATAGCAAGCGCAGCGGCTCGGTATTCAACTGACGCGGATGATGCACGATATTACCGCCATCTTCCGGAAACAAACGACTCAACATCGCATAGCCAACAGCACGGTCCTGAGGATGCAGGTCGATGCGGCCTAACTCCAGAAGACGAAAGCTGGTGTCCTCCTTGCCATTTTGCTCGACGCTCAAGCGGCCGGCCTGCAATGCCTCGTCGAACGCCGGGCCGTAGGAGTAACCCAGCGTCGTGCCGATGTGATACTTCAGCAAGTCCTCGACCGAGGTCCAGTCGAACGTCTGATCGCGACGATGGAACAGGACGATCTCTCCGCGTACCAGCGGGTCGCTACAAATGCCGTAATTGAGCCGACTGGGGCTGCAGCTATAGGGCATGATCGCGTGCAACTGGCCCTGCTGCAGCATCAATACGTTGCGGTCCCAGGGATGGAAGATGAATTCGACCTGGTAACCCGCTTCAGCGAACACTGCGCTGATCAGTCGCGCCAGAGCGCCACCATCACTGCGCTCCTGATCGACATAAGGCGCCCAGTCGCCGGTACCGATACGCAGCTTTCGCGCCTCGGCCTGAACGGGCTCCAGGGCTACCAGCAAAACAGGCAGCATCAGGGAGGCGAGCATCCGTGCCCAGCGTCTTCTCAGTGCGACGCTACAAAACAGGTACGACACAAATCACCTCTGATACGGTCATGTTCGACGTCTCCCTGTCGGCTACTGCAACCTCTCCCTTCGCCCAGCATAGTCAAACGCCGCGCCCGGGCGTTTCTCAAGTTGTCGATTGGCGCTCTGCCGGACGACGGGCGCCGGCTACCAGTTTGTCTACCAGCTTGGCCGCAGCGGCCATGCCGAAGCTGGCGGTGACCATCATCACCGCGCCGAAACCGCCAGCGCAGTCCAGCTTCACACCCTCACCCACGAAACCCTTGGCCTGACAAACCGTGCCGTCCGGCTTGGGATAGCGCAATTGCTCGGTGGAAAACACGCAGGGCACGCTGTAGGTGCGCCCCGGCGTACGCGAAAAGCCATAGTCGCGGCGCAACATGCTGCGCACCTTGGCCGCCAGCGGGTCGTTGAAGGTCTTGTTCAGGTCGGTGATCTGAATCTGCGTCGGATCGACCTGCCCACCCGCGCCGCCGGTGGTGACGATCTGGATCTTGCGCCGCTTGCACCAGGCGATCAGCGCCGCCTTGGCGGGCACGCTGTCGATGCAGTCGATCACCCCGTCGAGCTGCTCGGTGATGTACTCGGCCATGGTTTCGCGGGTGACGAAATCCGCCACCGCGTGCACCACGCAGGCCGGATTGATGGCGCGGATGCGCGCCGCCATCTCGTCAACCTTGGCCTTGCCCACCGCGCCTTCGACAGCATGCACCTGACGATTGGTGTTGGTGATGCAGACGTCGTCCAGGTCGAACAGGGAAATCTCGCCGACCCCCGAACGTGCCAGCGCCTCGGCCGCCCATGAGCCCACGCCGCCGATACCGACCACCGCCACGTGCGCCGCCGCCAGTCGTTGATAGCCCTCCTGGCCGTAAAGCCGGGCTATGCCGCCGAATCGCTGATCGTCAGTACCCATTACACCCCCCCCCGAACCAAGCCGCGCATTATAGGGATACCACCCTGCCCACCCAAGCCCGGCGCACAGGTCAGCCGTCGGTCTGTCATAGCCAGTCGCATTGACCGCGAATGCACCGCGCCACGCGCCTTATGACCTGATCGGTAACGACCTTTGCTTTAACGCGCTTGCCGCGCCGGCCCCCGACGGCCCTACCTCATCCGGCGCTTCGCGCCACCTTCTCCCGCTGGGAGAAGGGCATCAAGGATGGCGTCGCTGCGCGACTTTCACGGTAATATGGCCGGCCTTCACGCTAGCCGCCGCACCGGAGCCGCAATGACCGCCACACTCACCCCGACCCTGGAACTCGCCTTCGACCTGATCCGCCGCCCGTCCGTGACCCCGGTCGACGAAGGTTGCCAGGAGCTGATGATGCGCCGTCTGGCCGCCTGCGGCTTCGAGGTCGAGCCCATGCGCATCGAAGAGGTGGAGAACTTCTGGGCCAAGCGCGGTGGTGACGGCCCGGTGCTGTGCTTCGCCGGCCACACCGATGTGGTGCCCACCGGCCCACTGGATGCCTGGCAGTACCAACCGTTCGACGTGCGTATCGATGAAGACGGCATGCTCTGCGGCCGTGGCGCGGCCGACATGAAGGGCAGCCTGGCGAGCATGATCATCGCGGTGGAGCGCTTCGTCGCCGACCACCCGAACCACAAGGGCGCCATCACCTTCCTCATCACCAGCGACGAAGAAGGCCCGGCCCAGCACGGCACCAAGGCGGTGGTCGAACGCCTGCGCGAGCGCAACGAGCGCCTGGACTGGTGCATCGTCGGCGAGCCGTCGAGCACCACCCTGCTCGGTGACGTGGTGAAGAACGGCCGTCGTGGCTCCCTCGGTTGCACCCTGACCGTGTACGGCAAGCAGGGCCATGTCGCCTACCCGCACCTGGCGAAGAACCCGATTCACCTGGCCGCCCCGGCGCTGGCCGAGCTGGCCGCCGAGCACTGGGATCACGGCAACGACTACTTCCCGCCGACCAGCTTCCAGGTGTCCAACCTCAACTCCGGCACTGGCGCGACCAACGTCATCCCCGGCGAGCTGAAAGCGGTGTTCAACTTCCGCTTCTCCACCGAATCCACCGTCGAGGAACTGCAGCAGCGCGTCACCACCATCCTCGACAAGCACGGCCTGGACTATCACCTGGAATGGGCGCTGTCCGGCCTGCCCTTCCTCACCCAGCCGGGCGAATTGCTGGACGCCGTGGCCGCCAGCATCAAGAACGTCACCGGTCGCGAGACCACGCCGTCCACCAGCGGCGGCACCTCCGACGGCCGCTTCATCGCCACCCTGGGTACCCAGGTGGTCGAGCTCGGCCCGGTCAACGCCACCATCCATCAGATCAACGAGCGCGTGCTGGCCAGCGATCTGGACCTGCTCACCGAGGTTTACTACCAGACCATGGTGAAGTTGCTGGCATGATGGGTGGGTCACGTCCGATGCCCGGCGTCCTCCCAACTTGATCCGCCCATTGCCCTCATCCGGCGCTGCGCGCCACCTTCTCCCAGGGGGAGAAGGACTCAAGGAGGAAGTCGCTACGCGACTTGCACACCCATGCTGATCTGCCCCATCTGCCAAGCGCCGCTGATGCCCAGCGGCAACGGGCTGGCCTGCGAAAACCGGCACAGCTTCGACCGCGCGCGCCAGGGCTACTTCAACCTGCTGCCGGTGCAACACAAGAACAGTCGCGACCCCGGCGACAACGCCGCCATGGTCGAGGCCCGCCGGCGCTTTCTCGACGGTGGCCACTACGCGCCGCTGGCCGCACGCCTGGCCGCACTGGCAGCCGAGTACAAGCCGGCGCGCTGGCTGGATATCGGCTGCGGCGAGGGTTACTACACCGAACAGATCGCCCGCGCCCTGCCCGCTGCCGACGGCTACGCCCTCGACATCTCCCGTGAGGCGGTCAAGCGCGCGTGCAAACGTACTCCAAACATCAGCTGGCTGGTGGCAAGCATGGCCCGCGTACCGTTGGCCGATGCCAGTTGCGAGCTGCTGGCCAGCGTTTTCAGCCCGCTGGACTGGAGCGAAGCCAAACGTCTGCTCGCACCCGGCGGCGGCTTGCTGCGCATGGGCCCAACCCGCGTGCACCTGATGGAACTGCGGCAAAAGCTCTACGACGAAGTGCGTGACTATGACGACAAGAAGCACCTGGCGTTGATTCCGCCCGGCATGCACCTGGCCCATAGCGAAACCCTCGAGTTTGCGCTGCACCTGAGCGATGCCCAGGCTCGCGCCGACCTGCTGGCCATGACGCCACACGGCTGGCGTGCCAGCGCCGAACGCCGTGAAGCGGTGATCGCCGCGCCCTTCGAAGTTACCGTTGCCATCCGCTACGATTGGATCATCAAAACTTAGAGCACCAGCCCTCAGGATCAGAAGCCATGCGCCAACCCGATATCGAGATCTACCTGAAAGACGCCGAACGCGATGCCGTGGCGCAATGGCTGGGTGAAGCCCTTGGCCCGTGCAGCGACTGGCAGCAAAAGGGCCAGACCTTCAAGTGCCAGGCCGGCGACGTGCCGGTAACCTGGCTGCCGAAAGCCGTGGGCAAATGGCACAGCCTGTACCTGGAAAGCGATGCCACCCCCTGGGCCGACGACCTCGCCTGCGCCCGTGCTGCCCATGCCGCACTCGGCGTGCAGGTGCGTTGCGCACCCGGCACCTGGGTGGAAGATGAAAGCGATGAAGAAGCCGACCGCTGGATCAAGGTCGATGCCGATGGTGAAACCGAGATCGTCTGGCGTACTGAATAAAAGCGGCCGCTGAGCGGCCATCTGATGACCCTCTCCCATTTATGGGAGAGGGTAAGTCTCGCGCTGCGAATTTTTGAACCGACAGCCCGTAGCCCGGATGAAATCCGGGGGCCAGCGCATTTCCCGGATTTCATCCGAGCTACACGTCTGCGCTGGCCCATGCTTTCGCGAACCACCGTACACCACAAACAACAAGGCCCGTCATCGACGGGCCTTGTTGTATTTCGAGTTGGAGCTCAGACCGCAGAGACGTCTTCCGCCTGCAGGCCCTTCTGGCCCTGGGTCACACCGAACTCGACCTTCTGGCCTTCGACCAGGGTGCGGTGGCCGTCGCCGCGAATGGCGCGGTAGTGAACGAATACGTCCGGGCCGCTTTCGCGCTGAATGAACCCGTAACCCTTGGAATCATTGAACCATTTGACGGTTCCCGTCTCACGATCTGCCATTACCAACTTCTCCAAACTCGCTATGTTTTTATTGTCCCGAAGGCGCTTTGACGGCTCGGTAAAAACGTTCTTCTCAGCGTTCGCCACCCCCGGCAATCGAGCATGGAGCAGGTCAAGCGATTCGCGTTCTTGCTGCAGCCGAAGGCCGAGTATAAAGCATGGATTGTGACTGAAAAGCACTTTTTCAAAACCGCCATGAACCCAGAAGATACGCGGGTTACAGCTTGTTTTATGAGCTTTTTGCTAACAGATCGCGCAACTTCTTCGCCAGCCGCTGCACCTGATCAGGCGCCAGTCGATATGCCCGCTCACTGCGCGCACGGTTGAGAATGCCCAAGGGTGGATGTCGCTCTTTACATCCACCACAACGGTGGATCGGTGAAGCGTGATCCACCCTACTCCCACAGGTGAACATCAAGCGCGGCGGCGGCGCCGCCACAGCCACAGCGCCAACACGCCAAGGGTCAGCAGCGCGGGCACCAGGGCGATGTTGATGATCTTCAGCGCCCGGCCCAGCGCCTCGATATCGGCATTGAGCTGATAACGCACGTCGCGCAGCTCCTTGCGAATCTCCAGCTTCTGCTGGATGAAGCGCTGCAACGCGCCCTGCTGCTCCGGCGTCAGCTCCAGGTTTGGATCGTCGCTTTGCTGCAGCGCCGCCAGTTGCTGCTCGGTCTCGGCCAGGCGCGCCTGCAATGCCTGCTCCTTGTCGCGAAAGCGTTGTTCGGCGGCTCGCTGCAACTCCTCGACCACCACGAACGGACGGCTGAAGCGACCACGCGAACGCACGCTGATCAGCGCCTCGGAACCGCTCAGGTTGTCCAGCGCGTTGATGGTGAAGCTGCCGTTGTCAGCCCAGGGTTGCGGCATGCGCTGACCGAAGAAGTCCTGCACCTGCACCCACATGCGGTCGCTCAAGATGTCGGTATCGGCCACGGCGATGACGTTGATGTTGTCGGCCTGCTTGAGCCCGTCCTTGCGCCCCTCGATGCCATCGGGGAAGGCGCTCTGCGCCGGGCCGTCGATGCGGGCGGCGATAGCGTAGCGCTCGCCGGTCGGCTCCAGCTCGCGGATCAGCTCCTCGGGGTTGCTGAGCATGGCGAAGCGTTGCGCGTCAAAGGGCATGGCGTACTCGGAGCTCTGCATCAGCGGGGTAAAGCGCGTCTTCGCCCCCTCCACCGGTTCGAGAATGCCAGCCGTGGCAACGGTGACGCTCTCCAGCCCGGCCGTGGCGATATCGGTCTGATCCAGCTCCTTGCGCGGCAAGCTCAGCCAGGCAGCGTGACGAACCGGACGCTGACCCTGACCACGGTTGACCGACATGGCATAGGAACCGTCACCGAGCACCTTGTCCGGCACCAGGCGCAAGCCCCAGGCCTTGAACAGCGGCTCGATGTTCGAGGCCCTGTCCGGTGCCATTTCGCCCGGCATATCACCCGTATCGGCCTCGGCGTAAGGATCGACGAACACCATCAACTTACCGCCGCGCAGCACGAACTGATCGATGGCATACAGGGTCTGCTCGGGCAGGTTCTTCGGATGCACCAGCCACAGCACCGAGACGTTCTCGGGGATCAGGTCGACGTCACTCTTGAGCTGCTCGATTTGGAACAACTGGCGCACCTGCTCCAGCACCATCCACGGTGGCGTCGGCTGCCGCACCATCATGTCGAAACCGCCCGTCATCGGCAGCCCGGAGAGCACGCCAACCACCGGCAGCTCCGGCTTGGCCAGGGTCTGCACCAGGCGGCTCAGCTCGTATTCCAGGTGCTCCTCCTGATCCAGGGCGAAGAACGGGATCACCTGGGTGTCGTCCTGGCCGTTGCTACCGGCCAGGCCGAAGTAGATCGAGTCGCCGCCCTGCTGCAGCGGGATGCCCTGCAGGCCGAATTCGGCCGCCTTATCCTCGTCCTCGGAGAACGGCTCGGGGTCGATGATGTGCAGGCGTATCTTGCCATTCGCCTGGGCCTGGTAGGCCTTGAGCATCTCCTCCACACGCTGGGCGTAGGTGCGCAGCGCCGGCAGGTTCTTGGCCACCTTGTCCGAGTAGAAGAAGTACAGGTCGATCGGCTCGTTCAGCTCACCAAGGATCTGCTGGGTGCCACCGGAGATGGTGTAGAGCTTCTGCTCGGTCAGGTCCAGGCGTGCACCGCCCAGGCCCAGGCCGGCCAGCAGGTTGAAGGCGAAAAAGGCCACCGCGATCAGCAGCAACCCGGCGCCGGAATAGATCAGCTTTTTCATGGGCGCATTCCTTCAGTCGGCTTTCTTCAGGTCGATGACCACGGCGGTGGCGGTCAGCCAGGCGGCGATCAGCGAGAGGAAATACAGCAGGTCGCGCAGATCGATCACGCCCTTGCTGATGGCATCGAAGCGCACCAGGAAGCTCAGCGAGGCGATGGCGTCCACCAGCCACTGCGGCGCCCAGGCGAAGGCGTCGAGCACCATGGGAAAGCCGCTGACGATGAACAGGAAGCAGGCGCTGACCGCGAGAATGAAGGCGATCACCTGGTTCTTGCTCAGCGCCGACATGCACGAGCCGATGGCCAGATAGGCACCGGCCAGCAGCCAGCTGCCGATGTAGCCGGTGATGATGGCGCCGTTGTCCGGCTCGCCCAGGTAGTTGACCGTGATGATCATCGGGAAAGTCAGCAACAACGCGAGGCCGGCGAACACCCAGGCCGCCAGGAACTTGCCGGTGACCGCCTCGAAGCGGGTAATCGGCAAGGTCATCAGCAGCTCGATGGAGCCGGACTTGCGCTCCTCCGCCCACAGGCGCATGGCGATGGCCGGCACCAGGAACAGATAGAGCCACGGGTGGAAGTTGAAGAAGGCGGAAAGATTGGCCTGACCGCCCTCGAAGAAGCCGCCCAGGTAGAAGGTGAACACCCCGGACAGCACCAGGAAGATGACGATGAACACATAGGCCAGCGGCGTGGCGAAGTAGCTCGCCAGCTCGCGCTTGAAGATCACGGGCAACTGGGTCATGGCTGCTCTCCCCGGGTCAGTGTGCGGAACACTTCATCGAGCCGACCGCGTTCCACATTGAGTTCGCGCACCTTCCAGCCGCGCTCGGCAATCAGCGCATTGACCTGCGGGAAGATCACCTCGCCTGGCTGCGCCAGCACGCTCAGGCTGTGCTCGCGGGCGTTCTCCTCGACGCCGGCGACGCCTGGCAGCGCCGCGAGGGCAGCCTGATCCAGCGCCTCATCGGCCACCAGCGTCACCGCCTGGTGGTAGCGCGAACGGCTTTCCAGCTCCAGCGGCGTGCCATCGGCCAGCAAGCGGCCCTGGGCGATCACCACCGCACGGGTACACAGCGCCGTGACCTCTTCGAGGATGTGGGTGGAAATGATCACGATCTTGTCGCGGGCCAGCCCCTGAATGAGCTGGCGCACCTGATGTTTCTGGTTGGGGTCGAGGCCGTCGGTGGGCTCATCGAGAATCAGCACGCGCGGGTCATGCAGGATCGCCTGGGCCAGGCCGACGCGGCGCTTGAAGCCCTTGGACAACGTCTCGATGCTCTGCTCCAGCACCTTTTCCAGCTCCACCTGCTCCATCGCGCGCTGCACGCGCAATTTCTTCTCGGCGCCACGAAAACCGCGTACCTCGGCAATAAATTCAAGAAAGCCGCGCACCGTCATATCGCCATAACACGGCGCGCCTTCCGGCAGATAACCGATCTGCCGCTGGGCCTTGAGCGTCTGAGTCTGGATATCGCAACCGAGAATGCTCGCCGTGCCGGAAGTCGGCGCGAGAAAGCCGGTGAGCATCTTCATGGTGGTGGATTTGCCGGCCCCGTTGGGGCCGAGAAAGCCCAGCACTTCCCCTGGCTGGACCTGGAACGACAAGTCATCGACTGCCGTGTGCTGCGCAAAACGCTTGGTCAGGTTTCTTATATCGATCATGGCCTCTCACCGTCGCGAAGGGCACTGCGCTCAGCGAAACCATCGCTAAAGCGCAGGCCGCAAGAACGCCGGACGCGAACAAAAGCACACGCCCGGACGAGGGCAAGACCGTAGCAAAATCAAAAAGTTCAGTCAGCAGTCCGAAACAAGTAGTAAATGGAATATGTGCTCAGCGATCCAGAGGGCTCAACACCGCCAGACCACCTCGGTTGAGCACATGGGTGTAGATCATGGTGGTTTTCACGTCCGAGTGGCCGGGCAACTCCTGCACCGTACGAATGTCCTGGCCAGCTTCCAGCAAATGAGTCGCGAAACAATGGCGCAGGGTATGCGGTGAAATGGGCCTTACGATACCTGCCTCCCTGGCAGCGCGCTTGAGGTTGCGCTACACACGCTTCTCGTCCAGATGATGACGCCGTACGGCCCCGGAACGCGGGTCGACCGAAAGCCCGGCAGCCGGAAAGACGTACTGCCAGCCCAGCTCACGAGGTGCATTGGGATATTTGCGCGCCAGGGCAAAAGGCAACCATACATCGCCACGCCCTTTCGCCAACTCCGCCAGGTGCAGAGCCTTCACTACTGCAAGGTGATTTCGCAGTGCCTGCTCCAAGCGCTGCGGCAGCATGGTGACGCGATCCTTCATGCCTTTGCCGTCACGAATGAGAATTTCGTGCCGGGAAAAATCCACATCCTTGATGCGCAAACGCACTGCCTCCATCAAACGCATCCCTGTGCCATAGAGCAGGCTACACAGGAGCCAAACCTCACCATCCAGCCGCTCCAGCACCTGGCGCACCTCATCGACAGTCAATACCACTGGCAATCGCTGCGGCTTCTTCGCCCGGACAATATCGGCTAACCACGGCAAATCGAGCGCCAATACTTCCTTGTAAAGAAACAACAAGGCCGCCAATGCCTGATTTTGAGTAGATGCCGATGCATTTCGCCGCACGGCAAGATCGGTGAGAAAGGCCTCAATCTCGGCAGCGCCCATATCCTGAGGATGCCTGTAGCGGTGAAAGCGGATAAAACGCTTCACCCACTCGCAATAGACGCGTTCAGTCCGGATGGAGTAGTGTTTGAGGCGAATTCGATCACGCATCTGATCGAGTAAACGAGGCTTATCATCCATGGTGCATAACCTTCCAAAATGGTCGTCCTGACCCGGAAGGCACCAGCCTAGACAGGGAGTCGAACGATGGCAAGGAAGGTTATCCACCAAAATCGCCCGCAGGTTATGCACCATTTGGTGTCTATTTATAGTTAGGCCTCATGAATAAAATCGCAATAGACCCCATCGAGGTCCAGTTCGGTTTGGTACACGACTGTATTAGGGCCTGCGTATATGCCGACCATATTCACCAAGTCCCTAACAAGAAAGATGCTTGGTTAAGCATCATGGATATGTGTTATTCCGATGCAATTATGTCTTGGAATACAATTTTCGGAACGAACTCTCAGGAAACCCACTGGAAAAAGCTAGCCGCCGCACTGCCTGTACCCAAACAGTCACAACTCAAACCATTCGACAAAGCAATGATCATCGACTACCTGAACATCTCAGATGGCGAGTGGAACGAATATTATAAAAGAATGGTTGATTTTAGAAACCACCGACTGGCTCACTTTCAGCACACCATTATTGAGCAAGAACCGCCGAATATAACTTGGGCGCTTCACTCTGCTTATTTATATCGCGAATGGTTGCTTTCATTGCTTCGAGCACATCAGGCAGCAGGGGTAAAAATGAAAATCACGAAGACCTCCGGAGCGGATATGCTTGCACTTTTCAAAAAGCAAATTGAAGAGCTATGCAAATGAGGTCTAACTAGTGGTTCAAGTCGTTCGCTTCGCTCACTCGGGACCGGCTAAAGCCGGCCCCTTAACCAAACGTTAGAGAAACGTCATGGTCACCCTAGACTGCGGAACATACGAGTCAACAATTAATAGTGTTTGTCACGTCTACGGCATAGAGCGAAGTGCAGCAGAACAATTCTTGTCTGGTATTGATCTTGATGCCGCATATGAAAGCAGCACTATTTATAGCAACTGTGACGACTATCTGCGCGAACTATTTGAGAGCGAATTCGGGCAACCTAAATTGCAGCTGGAGGAAGTTGCTTGGTTCCACCTCACAAGAACGGCCAGGAGCTCTAATTTTTCAGAAGGTATTTTGCCGCTAGGGCAGATCTTAGGCAGGGTCTGGAAAATGCTCAACTCACTATTAGAAGACCCTGAGCAGAAAGCAAACCTAGCAATAATGCAAACAAATGGGGTTAGAGATTTTCAGTTTGGATTGAAAACAGGAAATAGCATTCATCACGGGCCTTATGCAATGCTCGTGCGTGAAGCTGCTTTTAACTCAGAGAAAATCTGCAATCACGACTACCTCGAAGTACCTGAAATAATTGAGGACATTTGCAACGGTTACCGAGAGCAGTTTGGCCACTGCATCTATGACACCGTGACCTCAAAATTAGAAAAATGCATTGTGAAATTCAAATCCAATAAGTACACAAGCTTGAACTTGCTTGCCCCCGCCCTTCTGTACTGCTGGTGCATTGTAAGAAAAGAAGAATTTATCTCGTTCGCCAACACTTGCTTTGACTCTGAAGGTACGCCAATTTCTAGGGAACAAATAATTTCCGTGGATTTTCTCTAACAACTGTATATGGACTCTCCACACAAGTAGTGAGCAAAGCTTTGCTTTTGCACCTGTCGTCAGCGCGGTTGCATTCGTATATCCGGCCTGTTTTTGGACTTTTCCGCCCTGGCCATTCTGTAGTTCGCGCAGCGGGGGCCAAGCGTTCAATCG
>NZ_JACKQK010000017.1:0-137642 GCF_014892995.1 Pseudomonas sp. EggHat1 | reverse complement strand
GCTTGACGTGCATTCTGCTGGCGGTAGAATGCGCGCCACTTCAGCGATGAAGCTCTTCAAAAACTTCTTGTTAATCAATAAGTTAAGTTTAAAAGAGGGGTTGCAAAGCGAGGTGAGGCGTGTAGAATGCGCGCCGGTCGACAGGGTGRTGGTTTGATCCTGTTGATGCTTCGGTCGAATGGATCGAAAGCGGTTTGAAAGAGGTGGTTGACAGCGGTTTTGAACGCTGTAGAATGCGCCTCCCGCTGGAGAGAAGAAGTTCTGATTGAAGGCGCAAGTGGTTGAGTAGAAAGAAGTTTCTCCGGAAACAAATTCGAAAAACAGCTTGACAGATAGAGAGGCTGCTGTAGAATGCGCGCCTCGGTTGAGACGAAAGGCTTAACCAACTGTTCTTTAACAACTGAATCAAGCAATTCGTGTGGGTGCTTGTGAGGTAAGACTGATAGTCAACTGATTATCAGCATCACAAAGCAACACTCGTTAATTCGAGAGTTACCTTTCATTAATTTGAAAGTTTTGCGATTGCTGAGCCAAGTTTAGGGTTTTCTCAAAACCCAAGCAGTATTGAACTGAAGAGTTTGATCATGGCTCAGATTGAACGCTGGCGGCAGGCCTAACACATGCAAGTCGAGCGGATGAGAGGAGCTTGCTCCTTGATTTAGCGGCGGACGGGTGAGTAATGCCTAGGAATCTGCCTGGTAGTGGGGGATAACGTCCGGAAACGGGCGCTAATACCGCATACGTCCTACGGGAGAAAGCAGGGGACCTTCGGGCCTTGCGCTATCAGATGAGCCTAGGTCGGATTAGCTAGTTGGTGAGGTAATGGCTCACCAAGGCGACGATCCGTAACTGGTCTGAGAGGATGATCAGTCACACTGGAACTGAGACACGGTCCAGACTCCTACGGGAGGCAGCAGTGGGGAATATTGGACAATGGGCGAAAGCCTGATCCAGCCATGCCGCGTGTGTGAAGAAGGTCTTCGGATTGTAAAGCACTTTAAGTTGGGAGGAAGGGCATTAACCTAATACGTTAGTGTTTTGACGTTACCGACAGAATAAGCACCGGCTAACTTCGTGCCAGCAGCCGCGGTAATACGAAGGGTGCAAGCGTTAATCGGAATTACTGGGCGTAAAGCGCGCGTAGGTGGTTCGTTAAGTTGGATGTGAAAGCCCCGGGCTCAACCTGGGAACTGCATCCAAAACTGGCGAGCTAGAGTACGGTAGAGGGTGGTGGAATTTCCTGTGTAGCGGTGAAATGCGTAGATATAGGAAGGAACACCAGTGGCGAAGGCGACCACCTGGACTGATACTGACACTGAGGTGCGAAAGCGTGGGGAGCAAACAGGATTAGATACCCTGGTAGTCCACGCCGTAAACGATGTCAACTAGCCGTTGGGTTCCTTGAGAACTTAGTGGCGCAGCTAACGCATTAAGTTGACCGCCTGGGGAGTACGGCCGCAAGGTTAAAACTCAAATGAATTGACGGGGGCCCGCACAAGCGGTGGAGCATGTGGTTTAATTCGAAGCAACGCGAAGAACCTTACCTGGCCTTGACATGCTGAGAACTTTCCAGAGATGGATTGGTGCCTTCGGGAACTCAGACACAGGTGCTGCATGGCTGTCGTCAGCTCGTGTCGTGAGATGTTGGGTTAAGTCCCGTAACGAGCGCAACCCTTGTCCTTAGTTACCAGCACGTTATGGTGGGCACTCTAAGGAGACTGCCGGTGACAAACCGGAGGAAGGTGGGGATGACGTCAAGTCATCATGGCCCTTACGGCCAGGGCTACACACGTGCTACAATGGTCGGTACAAAGGGTTGCCAAGCCGCGAGGTGGAGCTAATCCCATAAAACCGATCGTAGTCCGGATCGCAGTCTGCAACTCGACTGCGTGAAGTCGGAATCGCTAGTAATCGTGAATCAGAATGTCACGGTGAATACGTTCCCGGGCCTTGTACACACCGCCCGTCACACCATGGGAGTGGGTTGCTCCAGAAGTAGCTAGTCTAACCTTCGGGGGGACGGTTACCACGGAGTGATTCATGACTGGGGTGAAGTCGTAACAAGGTAGCCGTAGGGGAACCTGCGGCTGGATCACCTCCTTAATCGAAGACATCAGCTTCTTCATGAGTATCCACACGAATTGCTTGATTCATAGTCGAAGACGATGCTGTAACGCGACCCTGTTATAGGTCTGTAGCTCAGTTGGTTAGAGCGCACCCCTGATAAGGGTGAGGTCGGCAGTTCAAATCTGCCCAGACCTACCAATTGCTTGGTGCAGAAGAATACGGGGCCATAGCTCAGCTGGGAGAGCGCCTGCCTTGCACGCAGGAGGTCAGCGGTTCGATCCCGCTTGGCTCCACCACTCTCTACGCGGTTGCGGTGTGAAGTGAAAGAGTTCAGAAATGAGCGCTTCAGGGTAAGCCTGATGAGTGCTGATTTCTGGTCTTTTGACCGGTACGAATATCGTTCTTTAAAAATTTGGATATGTGATAGAAGTGACTGATTAATTGCTTTCACTGGCAATTGATCTGGTCAAGGTAAAATTTGTAGTTCTCAAGACGCAAATTTTCGGCGAATGTCGTCTTCACGATTGAGACAGTAACCAGATTGCTTGGGGTTATATGGTCAAGTGAAGAAGCGCATACGGTGGATGCCTTGGCAGTCAGAGGCGATGAAAGACGTGGTAGCCTGCGAAAAGCTTTGGGGAGTCGGCAAACAGACTGTGATCCAGAGATCTCTGAATGGGGGAACCCACCCGGCATAAGCCGGGTATCTTGTACTGAATCCATAGGTGCAAGAGGCGAACCAGGGGAACTGAAACATCTAAGTACCCTGAGGAAAAGAAATCAACCGAGATTCCCTAAGTAGTGGCGAGCGAACGGGGACTAGCCCTTAAGTTGATTTGAGTGTAGTGGAAGGCTCTGGAAAGTGCCGCCGTAGTGGGTGATAGCCCCGTACACGAAACGCTCTTATCAATGAAATCGAGTAGGACGGGGCACGAGAAACCTTGTCTGAACATGGGGGGACCATCCTCCAAGGCTAAATACTACTGACTGACCGATAGTGAACTAGTACCGTGAGGGAAAGGCGAAAAGAACCCCGGAGAGGGGAGTGAAATAGATCCTGAAACCGTATGCGTACAAGCAGTGGGAGCCTACTTTGTTGGGTGACTGCGTACCTTTTGTATAATGGGTCAGCGACTTATATTCAGTGGCGAGCTTAACCGAATAGGGGAGGCGTAGCGAAAGCGAGTCTTAATAGGGCGCTTTAGTCGCTGGGTATAGACCCGAAACCGGGCGATCTATCCATGGGCAGGTTGAAGGTTAGGTAACACTGACTGGAGGACCGAACCGACTACCGTTGAAAAGTTAGCGGATGACCTGTGGATCGGAGTGAAAGGCTAATCAAGCTCGGAGATAGCTGGTTCTCCTCGAAAGCTATTTAGGTAGCGCCTCGTGTATCACTGCTGGGGGTAGAGCACTGTTTCGGCTAGGGGGTCATCCCGACTTACCAAACCGATGCAAACTCCGAATACCAGCAAGTGTCAGCACGGGAGACACACGGCGGGTGCTAACGTCCGTCGTGAAAAGGGAAACAACCCAGACCGTCAGCTAAGGTCCCAAAGTTATGGTTAAGTGGGAAACGATGTGGGAAGGCTTAGACAGCTAGGAGGTTGGCTTAGAAGCAGCCATCCTTTAAAGAAAGCGTAATAGCTCACTAGTCGAGTCGGCCTGCGCGGAAGATGTAACGGGGCTCAAACCATACACCGAAGCTACGGGTTCATCCTTTGGATGAGCGGTAGAGGAGCGTTCTGTAAGCCTGTGAAGGTGAGTTGAGAAGCTTGCTGGAGGTATCAGAAGTGCGAATGCTGACATGAGTAACGACAATGCGAGTGAAAAACTCGCACGCCGAAAGACCAAGGTTTCCTGCGCAACGTTAATCGACGCAGGGTTAGTCGGCCCCTAAGGCGAGGCAGAAATGCGTAGTCGATGGGAAACGGGTTAATATTCCCGTACTTCTAGTTACTGCGATGGAGGGACGGAGAAGGCTAGGCCAGCACGGCGTTGGTTGTCCGTGTTTAAGGTGGTAGGCTGAGATCTTAGGTAAATCCGGGATCTTAAGGCCGAGAGCTGATGACGAGCGTTCTTTTAGAATGCGAAGTGGTTGATGCCATGCTTCCAGGAAAAGCTTCTAAGCTTCAGGTAACTAGGAACCGTACCCCAAACCGACACAGGTGGTTAGGTAGAGAATACCAAGGCGCTTGAGAGAACTCGGGTGAAGGAACTAGGCAAAATGGCACCGTAACTTCGGGAGAAGGTGCGCCGGTGAGGGTGAAGTATTTACTACGTAAGCCCATGCCGGTCGAAGATACCAGGCCGCTGCGACTGTTTATTAAAAACACAGCACTCTGCAAACACGAAAGTGGACGTATAGGGTGTGACGCCTGCCCGGTGCCGGAAGGTTAATTGATGGGGTTAGCGCAAGCGAAGCTCTTGATCGAAGCCCCGGTAAACGGCGGCCGTAACTATAACGGTCCTAAGGTAGCGAAATTCCTTGTCGGGTAAGTTCCGACCTGCACGAATGGCGTAACGATGGCGGCGCTGTCTCCACCCGAGACTCAGTGAAATTGAAATCGCTGTGAAGATGCAGTGTATCCGCGGCTAGACGGAAAGACCCCGTGAACCTTTACTATAGCTTTGCACTGGACTTTGAGCTTGCTTGTGTAGGATAGGTGGGAGGCTTTGAAGTGGGGACGCCAGTTCTCATGGAGCCAACCTTGAAATACCACCCTGGCAACCTTGAGGTTCTAACTCTGGTCCGTTATCCGGATCGAGGACAGTGTATGGTGGGTAGTTTGACTGGGGCGGTCTCCTCCCAAAGAGTAACGGAGGAGTACGAAGGTGCGCTCAGACCGGTCGGAAATCGGTCGTAGAGTATAAAGGCAAAAGCGCGCTTGACTGCGAGACAGACACGTCGAGCAGGTACGAAAGTAGGTCTTAGTGATCCGGTGGTTCTGTATGGAAGGGCCATCGCTCAACGGATAAAAGGTACTCCGGGGATAACAGGCTGATACCGCCCAAGAGTTCATATCGACGGCGGTGTTTGGCACCTCGATGTCGGCTCATCACATCCTGGGGCTGAAGCCGGTCCCAAGGGTATGGCTGTTCGCCATTTAAAGTGGTACGCGAGCTGGGTTTAGAACGTCGTGAGACAGTTCGGTCCCTATCTGCCGTGGACGTTTGAGATTTGAGAGGGGCTGACCTTAGTACGAGAGGACCGGGTTGGACGAACCTCTGGTGTTCCGGTTGTCACGCCAGTGGCATTGCCGGGTAGCTATGTTCGGAAAAGATAACCGCTGAAAGCATCTAAGCGGGAAACTTGCCTCAAGATGAGATCTCACTGGAGCCTTGAGCTCCCTGAAGGGCCGTCGAAGACTACGACGTTGATAGGTGGGGTGTGTAAGCGCTGTGAGGCGTTGAGCTAACCCATACTAATTGCCCGTGAGGCTTGACCATATAACACCCAAACAATCTGCCCTCGCGCAGAGGGTGTCGATGGTGAAGTCGACAGAAAGCCGAAAATTTGCAAGAACTACAAATTATCTATCACGTATCCAAGTAGGTCATCGTCAAGCTCCTATACGAAACCCCAGATCGCCAAAGCGGTCTGGGGTTTCTTCTTTGTGCGCCGGAAAACAACGCTTCGCGTAGGGTGCGCTGCGCGCACCGCTCAGGGTGCAGTCATCTCGGTGCGCGCGGCGCACCCTGAGGTGGACACGCTGCAGAGGTCGCTCGTGCAAGTCATCAGCGGTTACCTCGAATTTAAGTGTGTGTTCGCTATGGTCGTCTTGTTCTGATGAATCACAGGCCATCAATGCGCGACTTCCTTCGGAATGATCTCGATTGATAACTCCTGATCCTTGCGATCCAACCAGACGTGGCGAGCACTAAGGCATTCTCCTATGCGTCAATCGAGTCGTATCACCTTCCGCTCTACCTTCCGCATCAAGATCAGCGATCGAGAAAGCGACACGCTGATCGGTTATGCGGGCGATGTTTCCGAATGCGGGATGAAACTGCTGAGCGATACGCCTGTGGAGCCCGGAAGCGAACTGAAGCTACGCGTGCGCATGCGTGATCGTCAGGGAGAGATGCGCCAGGTGGATGTGAACATGGTCTGTCAGTGGTCGCAGGAGAATACCCGCACAGGCTTCTTCGAAGCCGGGCTGGCCTTGCAGGAGGAGACGGCCGAGTACGTCCGACTGATCGACGGAATGCGCAAAGTGCGCAAGGAAAAGGCTTAGGTGAGGCGGATGGAGGGGCGATGAAGGAGATCGCTCTGGCGCGGCAATCTTGTTATCAGGTCTGAGCGGGTCGATGCGAAGAACATCCACCCGCGTGCTCGACGTTTGCTGATCAGCCCAGCGTGCCGAGAATATTGACGCCCACTCTTTCCGGGATCTCGTTCTGCGACAGCACATGCAGGCCCGGGCTGAACACCCGCGCATACCGTGCCAGCAGCGGGCGTAGTTGCGGCATCACGGTAAGGATTGGCGGGTGCCCGTCCTTTCGCAACTTCTCCTTCACTACCGGCATGGTGTTCTGCAACTGATTGAGCAGGCTGGGCTCTACCGGGATGTTGTCCAGGCTCACCGCACCGGCCTGCTGGGCGATGGCCAGGGCATTGAGCAGGGTGTTCTCCAAGGCGTTTTCGAGAATGAACACCGACAGCTCCTGACGCTCGCCAGCGATCATGCCGACGATGCTGCGGCGCAGTGCGTAGCGCACGTCCGAGGCCAGCAATACCGGGTCTTTGGTGGATTCACTGGCTTCGAGCAGCGTCGTCGCGATGGTGACGATATCCTTGAGCGGCACCTGCTCCTGCAGCAGCTGGCGATAGACACGGTGTTGCTGGGTGTAGCTGAGCTGACTCTTCAGGCTGTCGGCCAGCTTCGGCGCCTGCACCTGAAGACGCTGCATCAGATGATCGACGTCGTCGTGCTTGAACACATCGGGCAGATGTTCGCGGATGACCTTGTTCAGGTGCGTGGCGATAACGCTGGCACAGTCGATGACCTGGTAGCCGAGATTCAACGCACGCGCCTTGTCCTCCGGCTGGATCCACACCACCTGCATGCGATAGGCCGGATCTACGCCGAGGATGCCATCGATCTCGCCGTAGAGCTCCGGTGAGGGGATGGCCATCATGCGATCAGCATGCAGCTCGGCGCTGTCGATCTTCTCGCCATTGATCTGGATGCTGTACTGCGATGCCTTAAGGCGCAGGCTGTCGCGGATATGCACTTCTGGCAGCAGGAAGCCGAGGCTTTCCGATAGGGTCTGACGTACGCCGCGCACACGCTGTGTCAGAGGCGCGCCGGCGGCTTCGTTGACCAGGCCGACCAGTTTGTAGCCCAGCGACACGGACAGACGTTCGACCAGCGGGATGTCCTCCCACACCATGTTTTGCGCGCGTTCCTGTTCCATCGCCTTGCCCAATGCCTCGACCTGTTCGAGGCTGGCGGCTTCAGTGGGTGGGCCATTACGAGCTACCATCCAGGCGATGAAGGCCACCAAAGCGGCGAAGCTGATGAAAGCCAGGTGCGGCATGCCTGGCACCAGTGCCAGGGTGAACAGAATTCCGGCCACGGTATAGAGCAGTGCCGGTTGGGCCAACAGCTGGCGATTCACCTGCTGGGTGATGTCCGAGGATTCGTTGATCCGCGTGACGATGATCGCCGCCGCAGTGGACAGCAGCAGTGCCGGTATCTGCGCTACCAGGCCATCACCGATGGTCAGCAGGGCGTACTGCTGGAAGGCCTGGCCTGTGCCCAGGTCGTAGACGAACAGGCCGATGGCGAAGCCGCCGAACAGGTTGATCAGGAGGATCAGAATACCGGCGATGGCATCGCCACGGACGAACTTCGAGGCGCCGTCCATGGCCCCGTAGAAGTCGGCTTCCTTGGCCACTTCCGCGCGGCGGCGCTTGGCTTCGTGTTGCTCGATCAGGCCGGCATTGAGGTCGGCGTCGATAGCCATCTGCTTGCCCGGCAAGGCATCGAGGGTGAAGCGCGCGGTGACCTCGGAGATACGCTCGCCGCCCTTGGTGATGACGATGAAGTTGATGATCATCAGGATCACGAACACCACCAGACCGACGATGAAGTTGCCGCCGATCACGACCTCACCGAACGACTCGATCACCTTGCCCGCTGCGCCGGTACCGGTATGGCCTTCGAGCAGCACCACGCGTGTGGAAGCAACGTTCAGGCACAGGCGCAGCAGTGTGGTGATCAGGATCACCGTAGGGAACAGGGAAAAATCCAGCGGGCTCTTCGACGATACGCTGACCAGCAACACCAGGATGGCCATGGCGATGTTGAAGGTAAAAAGGGCATCGAGCAGCACCGGTGGCAGCGGTAGGATGACCATGGCCAGGATCGACAGGATCAGCACCGGAATACCGATACGACCGCTGCGGAAGGTGGGCGCGAGTTGCTGCAGTAGGTTCATGAATCAGCCCCTGTTGGCCAAGCTGTCGGGAATCGGGAGGTTGCTCGCCAGTTCTGGCTTGCTTCTGCGCCCCTGGCGCCAGGCCTTGAGCTGCAGGATGTAGGTCAGCACATGGGCCACGGCGGTATATAGCGGGGCCGGGATCTGCTGGTTGATCTGGGTGGTGAAGTAGATGGCGCGTGCTAGCGGTGGTATTTCCACCACTTCGAGTGCGTGCTTGGCGGCCATCTGGCGCATGTATAAGGCGGTTTCATCGACGCCCTTGGCCAGCACGAAGGGCGCGGCGGCCTTCTTGGTGTCGTACTTGAGCGCCACGGCGTAATGCGTCGGGTTGACGATGACGACGTCGGCGTTCTTGATCACCTTGCTGATTTGTCTCTGCAACATCTGCCGTTGCAGTTGCTTGATGCGCGCCTTGACCTCAGGGCGGCCCTCCTGGTTCTTGTGTTCCTCCTTGCGCTCCTGCTTGGTCATGCGCATCTTCTTGAGGAAGAAGTAGCGCTGCAGCGGGATGTCGATGAAGGAAAACACCACGAAGATCAGCATCAGGTACAGGGTCAGATTGAAGGTCAGGTTCAGGGCCGCCGAGATCGCCTCGAAGACGCTGCTGCGTTGTAGCGCGATCAGATCCGGCAGAGCGGCGCGCACCAGTACATAGCCGACACCGAGCAGCACCAGTACCTTGAGGATCGACTTGAGTAATTCACTCCAGTTCTGCGCCGAGAAGATCTTGCCCAGGCCGGTAATGGGATTGAGCTTGCTGAATTTCGGGGCAAAGTTTTTCGCGGAAAACACCCAGCCGCCTGGCACCAGGGACAGCGCTACCACCAGCACGGAGGTGAGCAGCAGGGGCGACAGCAGTTTGATGAACACCAGCATGTTGTAGCCAAGCAGGGTGTCGAGGTCATCCAGGCCGATCTCGCTATGCCCGAACTGGATGTACGACAGGCGGAAACTGTCGCTGAGCCCCTCCAGGAAAAGCCCAGCGCTGAACTTGAGGATGAACAGGGTGGCGATCAGCGAGATGGTGGTCGACAGGTCCTTGGAGCGCGCGACCTGGCCGTCATCCTTGCTCTTTTTCAGTTTGTGCGCGGAGGCCTCTTCCGTCTTTTCCTGGCCGCTGTTCTGCTCAGACATCGCCGCCCTCGCGCAGAATCACACCGATGCCGTTGAGCAGCTCGCGGGTCAGGTGCAGGTAGCTGTCGGGCAGATTGGGCAGAGTCAGATAGATGCACAGCAAGCCCATCAGGATGCTGATGGGAAAGCCGAGGGAGAACAGATTCATGGCCGGCGAAATACGGTTGAGCAAGCCGAAGCAGAACTGCACCAGGGTCAGGCAGAACACCACTGGCAAGGTAACCAGCACGGCGGCGGCCAATACCCAGGCGAAGGCCTGCACGAAGCTTTGTGCGCCCAGGTAATGCAGGCCGCTGCCGACCGGCCAGAACAGGAAGCTCTGATACAGCACGCTGATGGTGACCAGGTGGCCGTCGATAGCGAAGAACAGCAGCACCAGCAGAATGAAGTACAGCTGGTAGATGATCGAGGACGACGACACGCCGTTCACCGGGTCGTTGTAGCGCGCCATGCTCATGCCCATCTGCGTCGACACCACCTCACCGACCACCATGAAAATGGTGAACACCAGTTGCAGGGTCAGTCCCAGCAGCACGCCGAAAGCGATCTGTTCCAATGCAGTCATCAGCCCCTTCAGTGAAAGCGGATCGATCTGCGGCATGTCCGGCAGCGCCGCGCCAAGGGCAATGGTCAAGGCCAGGGCGAGGAGGATGCGCACGCGCACCGAGACTGCCTTGTGATTGAACAGTGGCGCCATGCTGAGCAGGGCAACGATGCGGCAGAACGGCCACCAATAAGCCTGCAGACTGGTCAGATACTGGCTGGCATGCAGCACGGGTTCGGACATGCTTCAGCCCACCAGATGTCCGGCCTGCTTGAAGGTTTCGATGAACAGATCCCCCAGCGTGCGCAGGATCCAGTGGCCGGCGAACACCAGCATCGCCAGAGTGATCAGCAGGCGCGGGAGGAAGCTGAGCATCTGTTCGTTGATCTGCGTGGCCGCCTGGAAAATGCTCACCAGCAGGCCGCCGAGCAGGCTCGGTACTACCAGTACGCAGACGATCAGGCCAGTGATATAGACCGCGTGAGCCACCAGCTCGGCGGCATGTTCGGGCGTGAGCATCGCGTAGCCTCGCTAATAGGGCTGAATACTGGTGGTGAGGGTGCCGACCAGCAGCGCCCAGCCATCGACCAGAACGAAGATCAGCAGCTTGAACGGCAGCGAGATCATCATCGGCGAGAGCATCATCATGCCCATCGCCATCAGTACGCTGGCCACCACCAGGTCGATCACCAGAAAGGGCACGAAGATCATGAAGCCGAGTTGAAAGGCGGTCTTCAGCTCACTGAGTACGAAGGCCGGCAGCAGCAGGGAGAAGTCCAGCTGGGCCAGGTCCTCGGGCATTTCTTCACCCGCGAGGGCGACCAGGGTTTCCAGCGAGTTCTTGCTGGTCTGTGCCAGCATGAACTGGCTGATGATGCGCTTGCCTTCGACCAGGCCCTGTTCGAGGCTGATCTGGTCGGCCTCGAACGGCACGTAGGCCTCGGTGTACATCTCCTGCCACACCGGGCGCATCACCAGCAGCGTGAGGCACAGGGCGATGCCGACCAGCACCGGGTTGGGCGGGCTCTGCTGCAGGCCGATGGCCTGGCGCAGGATGGCCAGGACGATGATGAAGCGGGTGAAGCAAGTCATCATCATCAACATGGCCGGGAGAAAACCCAGCAGCGTCATGATCAGCAGGATCTGCAGCTTGACGCTCAGGGTCTGGCCATCTTCAGTGTCGTTGAAGTTGAACAGGGTAATGTCGCCGCCGGCCGCCTGGGCCAGCAACGGGCAGCACAGGGCTGCCAGCAGCAGGCCGGATTGCAGCAGACGGCGCAGCATCACACGCCCAGTCCGCTGAGGCCGCTACCGGACAGCTCGACGATGCGCAGGCCGTAGTTGCCGTTCATCACCACCACTTCGGCCTTGGCGAACAGCGCGCCGTTGACCTTCACGTCCAGCGGTTCGCCTGCCAGCTTGTCGAGAGCGATCACGCTGCCGGCGTCGACGTCCATCAGCTCCTTGAGGGTGATCTCGGTGGAGGCCACTTCCAGGGTGACGTTCACCGGGATCTTGCCGAAGAAGCTCAGGTCCTGCTGCGGCAGGCTGGCAGGCGCTTGCTCCGGGGCGGAGTCACTGACGGCCTCATCGAGATTGAGGCCGGCGTCGTTGATCAGGCTGTCGAAATCGTTATCGGAAATAGGGCTGCTCATGGGGTCTTCATGCTCTCAAGAGAAGTCAGGAACAAGGAGCCGTCGTCTTCGAAGATGGCGCCGCGAAACAGCTTCTGCTGGTTGATCTGTACATCGCAGCGCTCCAGCAGGCGCATCGGCAGGATGTCGCCGGGGCGCAGGGCAAGCACTTGCGACAGTGGCATCTGCAGGCTGGCTACCACGCAGTCCAGGCGCACCGGCAACTGACGAATCTGATTGAGCGAGTTGCCGCCCTGAGTCACCGGAGCCGGGGTCGTGAGGCGGCTGGTCAGCTCATCGACCAACTGTGTATCCAGATAGATGAAGATCGATGCCTGGCTGCCGGTGATATGGCTGGTGAAGTGGAACTCTGCCACGTACTCCCAGGCTGCTTCTTCATAGGTGTTGTCGTAAGGCTCAAGCTTGCCGAAGGTCTGGCCGGCGAGAATCGAGCGGGCGAACAACTGGGTCACGTCCATACCCAGGCGCGTACGCATGCGCTGCTCCGACGTACTCACTGGCGGCGCTTCGTGGTTGGGCAGGCAGGTGCCGCCGTAGTAACACTCCAGCGCTTCGGTCAGCAGGGCGCGGTCCATGGCGAAACCGACCTTGCCCAGTGTCGAGCGATACAGACACTCGGCCTCTTTATTCACGTGCTCGTGAACATCGACGCGCAGCAGTTCAAGATTGATCCGATAGTTACGCAGAAAGTAGTCACTGATAATGCGTGGATACTTGCTGGAGAGCTCGCGAATATAGTGGGGAATCTTGTGGTAATGCCGGCCAAGTTTCTGCGGTTTCAACCGGGTCAGACTGTCGGCGGGCACGCCATGAAGGACTTTTTTAATCCTGGTCATGTTGTGGGCTGTATTCCTGGTTGTAACTGCGCGTGCACCATCGAGCAATTCGATAGGCGTGCAGAGAATGTTTTGATATGCCGGCGGGCTTTGGCAGCAGTGCCTTGGCCATGGCGTCGAATTCACCCGGGAATAAGCACGCAGGCCCGTGATGACGAGGAGGAGTCTAGGCCGAGGGAGGGCGAGAAATTAAATCAATAGATATCAAATGCCGTTTTTGATAGCGATTTGCCGGCATTGATAGGAAATAACAACAAGTAATTCGGCGGTTTTCTGTGCGCTTGTTAACGTGTGCGCCGTGATCCGTTGCGCGTATGTATGGCATGCCGTCAAGTGCTGCCGAAGTTGACCAATACAAGCGACGGAAAGTTTCGAAAGATTAAGGGGCCGCGTGAAAAAAATCTGTCATCTACTTGGCAGTTTTGCACACAGGGTCGAATGCCGCCGCCGGGCTCATGAAAGACATCGGGTGATTTACCTTGAAGCATTCAACTCAAACGGTAAGTTACGCCTGCGACGAGTTGTTCAATGAACAGCTGGGGCAGCAACATATAGTCGTGATCGGTCAGGCCGATGCGGCCAGCGAGCGCCTGTTGACCGGTGGTCTGCTACGCCAGGGCTTTCAGGTACGCCGCTTCGCCAGCTGCCTGGAACTTGACCCGCGCGCACTGGAAGCTGCCAGCCTGGTGCTGGTGTTCGTCAGCAGCCTGGCGGGCAACACCCTTTATGCACAGGTAGACGCCATCCTGCGCCAGGTCGGTCGCGTGGGTGTAGTGCCGGTCGTGGAGTATGCCGACCAGGAGAAAGCTGCAGCCTTGCTCGAACTGGGCTGTGTCGACTACCTCCTGGCACCTTTCAGCGAAGCCCAGCTCAATGCGCTGCTGCGCCGTCAGGAATCGGCCAGCGCTGGCGAAGAGGGTTTCGTTTCCTGCTCGCAGGCCGGCCGCCGTTTGCTGGCCATGGCTCAGCGCGTGGCCATGACCCGCGCGCCCATCCTGATCACTGGCGAGACCGGCACCGGCAAGGAGCTGATGGCCCGCTACATTCACCGTTTTTCCGCGCAGGATGATGCGCCTTTCATCGCCGTGAACTGTGCGGCGATACCCGAGCAGATGCTCGAATCCATTCTCTTCGGCCACGAAAAGGGTGCCTTCACCGGTGCCGTGAGTGCTCAGCCCGGCAAGTTCGAGTTGGCCAATGGCGGCACGCTGTTGCTCGACGAGATCGGTGAACTGCCGCTTGGCCTGCAGGCCAAGCTGTTGCGCGTGTTACAGGAGCAGCGCGTCGAGCGTCTGGGCGGGCGCCGGGAAATTGCCCTGGACGTGCGCATCATCGCGGCCACCAACCGCGATCTGCAGCAGGAAGTGGCAGAGGGCCGTTTCCGCGCCGACCTGATGTTCCGTCTCGATGTACTACCGCTGCACATCAGCCCGCTGCGTGAGCGCAGGGAGGACGTGCTGGCTCTGGCGCGGCGCTTCATCCGCCAGTACGCCCCGCAGGACGCCCGCCACGAACTGCTCACCGAAGATGCCTGCCGCGCGCTGCTGGCGCATGACTGGCCGGGCAATGTGCGCGAGCTGGAGAACTGCCTGCAGCGCGCGCTGATTCTGCGCAATGGTCTGTACATCCAGGCTCAGGACCTGGGCCTGAGCGTACCGGTGAGCAACGTGCCAGAACAGGCGCCACGTCTGCAGCCGCAGGCGCTCGAAGGTGGCAAGGCAGCCTTGCGCGCGAGCGGCAAGTGGGCCGAGTACCAACATGTGATCGACACCATCCGCCGTTTCGGTGGGCACAAGACCAAGGCCGCCGAAAGCCTTGGCATGACCCCGCGCGCACTGCGCTATCGCCTCAACGCCATGCGCGAGCAGGGCGTTCAGATTCCCGTCTAGGAGAAGCAAAGGATGAATTCGATTAGCCAGGTGCAGCAGGACCTGCTGGGCCGCATGGAACAACTCAAAAGCCTCAGCGAAGCGACGCCGATCAAGCCAGCGCAGGCTTTTGCCGTGCAGCCCGGCGAGCCAGGTTTTGCCGCTGCTTTTGACAATGTGGTGCGCGCCGTGGACGCGCAGCAGCATCGTTCCGGCGAGCTGATGGCCGCGGTCGACAGCGGACAGAGCGATGACCTGGTGGGGGCGATGATCGAGAGCCAGAAGGCCAGCGTCTCGTTCAGTGCGTTGATGCAGGTGCGCAACAAGCTATCCAGCGCTTTCGACGACATCATGAAGATGCCGCTGTAAGCGGATCGGGGGCTGACGCGTGCTGCAGACCATAAGAAGCAAGCTGCCTGAACACGGGCTGAAACTCGATCCACGCATGACCCTGATCGGCCTTGCGCTGATCGCCGCCTTGCTGGCGGTTGGTGTGGTGTTCTACCTCTGGCGCGACCAGGGCTCTTTCCGGCCACTGTATGGCAGTGGTGAAGCCTATCCGGCCGCCGAGGTGATGCAGGTGCTCGACGGTGACGCGATCATCTACCGCCTGCATCCGCAGAGCGGTCAGGTGTTGGTGCGCGAAGATCAGCTTGGCCGCGCGCGCATGTTGCTGGCCGCCAAGGGCGTGCAGGTCAAGGTGCCGGCCGGCTACGAGCTGTTCGACAAGGACGAGCCGCTGGGCACCAGTCAGTTCGTCCAGGATGTGCGCCTCAAGCGCAGCCTGGAGGGCGAACTGGCGCGTACGGTGATGGCGCTCAAGGGCGTGGAAGGCGCGCGCGTGCACCTGGCGTTGCAGGAGAGCAGCTCCTTCGTGGTCGGCAAGCGTGAGCCGGGCAAGGCCTCGGTGATGCTGCAGCTGGCGCCTGGCTACAAGCTGGCGCCGGAGCAGGTCAGCGCCATCGTCAACCTGGTGGCTGGCAGCGTGCCGCAGCTTGACGCGGGCAATGTTCAGGTCGTCGACCAGTACGGCGCGCTGCTGTCGCGCGGTATCGACACACTGGGCGGTCCGGTACAGAACTGGCAGGTGGTCGACGACTACCAGAACAAGGCCGTGGCCAATGCCGAGGCGGTGCTGGCGCCGGTGCTCGGCGGTGGCAACTACCGTATCAGCGTGTCTGCCGACATCGATTTCAGTCAAAAGGAAGAAACCTTCCAGTCCTACGGCGAGACGCCGCGCCTGCGCAACGAAGTGCTGCGCGACGAGAGCGTGCTCGATCAGTTGGCACTCGGCGTTCCCGGCGCGTTGGCCAACCGTCCGCCGCAGCCTGCGCCGGAGCCGCCTGCCGATCAGGCGCAGGCGGGCGCTCAGGCGGAGCCTGCCAATCCGGCGGCGACCTCGCTGCGCAAGGAGTCCAATCGCCAGCTGGATTACGACCAGAGTGTCACTCACGTCAAACACGCGCCCTTCAGCCTGCGTCAGCAGAGCATCGCCGTGGTGCTCAATGCCGCCGTGGCGCCAGAGGGTGGCTGGACGCCCGAGGCGCGCGCCGAGCTTGAGGCGATGGTCAAGAGCGCGGTGGGATTCAACCAGGCGCGCGGTGATCTGCTGACGCTGAGCGTCTTCCCCTTCACCGATGCCGGTATCGGCAGTGCCGGTGACGAGCTGCTGCCCTGGTGGGAAAACGCCAAGGTGCATGACCTGGCCAAGCTCGGCGTGTTCGCCCTGATCAGCCTGCTGCTGTTGCTGATGGTGGTGCGCCCTGCAGTACGCAGCCTGAGCCAGCGCAGCCAGTCTGGTGCGCCTGTGGCGATCGAGGGCGACGAACAGCTCGCGCTGCACGCCGAGCGCGCAGCGGAGCGCCTGCTGGCGCGCGTTGGCGACGATGCGCCGGGCGCTACCGTACTCGGCGAACTCAGCCCCCTGTCGGAGATTCGCCTGCCGGCGCCTGGCTCGGGCCTGGAGCTACAGATCGAACACCTGCAAATGCTGGCCAAGAACGATCCCGAGCGTGTCTCGGAAGTCATCAAACAGTGGATAGGGCGTAATGAACGAGACCTCAACCCAGCCTGACGGCCGCGGCGGCTCCACCGCCCAGGAAATGCGCATGCGCGTGCAGAAGCGATCGCTGAGTACGTCCGAGCAGGCCGCCATTCTCATGCTGAGCATGGGTGACGAGATTTCTGCCGGGGTGCTCAGGCACTTCTCGCGCGAGGAGATCGTCAGCATCAGCCAGGCGATGGCGCGGCTGTCCAACGTCAAGCAACCGATGGTTTCCGACGTCATTGGTCGCTTCTTCGAGGACTACAAGGAGCAGAGCAGCATCAAGGGCGCCTCGCGCGGCTACCTCGACGGCATGCTCAGCAAGGCGCTGGGCAGCGAAATCACCCGCTCCCTGCTCGACAGCATCTACGGCGAGGAGATCCGCGCCAAGATGGCCAAGATGGAGTGGCTCGACCCGAAGCAGTTCGCCGCGCTGATCGCCAAGGAGCACGCGCAGATGCAGGCGGTATTCCTCGCCTTCCTGCCGCCGGGCATGGCCAGCGAAGTGCTGGAATGCATGCCCAAAGAGCGCCAGGACGAGCTGCTGTATCGCATCGCCAACCTCAACGAGGTCAACAGCGACGTCATCGCCGAGCTGGAGCAGTTGATCGAGCGCAGCCTGGCGGTGCTCAGCACGCAGGGCTCGCAGGTGCGCGGGGTCAAGCAGGCGGCGGACATCATGAACCGCTTCAAGGGCGATCGCGGGCAGATGTTCGAACTGCTGCGCGCCCATGACGATCAGTTGGTCGAGCGCATCGAGGATGAAATGTACGACTTCTTCATCCTCTCGCGGCAGAACCAGGACGTGCTGCAGGCGCTGCTCGAAGCCGTGCCGCTGGAAGAGTGGGTGGTCGCCCTCAAGGGCGCCGAGCCCGAGCTGGTACGCGCCATCACCGGCGCCATGCCCAAGCGCCAGGCCCAGCAGATGGAGTCGATCAACAGGCGCCAGGGCCCGGTGCCGTTGAGCCGTGTCGAGCAGGTGCGCAAGGACATCATGGCCGTGGTGCGCGAAATGTCGGCCAGCGGCGAGCTGCAGGTGCAACTGTTCCGCGAACAAACGGTGGAGTGACATGACGGTCAAGGTAATCAGCGGCGACGTCCGCCCGTGGCGCGCCTATCGCTTCCCCCCGCGCAGCAGCCAGCCAGCCGTGGACTGGAGCGGCGATGCCGCCGGCCTGCAGCGGGCCATGGCCGATGGCTTTCAACAGGGCATCGAGAAGGGTTACCAGGACGGCCTGCAGCAGGGTGAGGAAGCCGGGCGTCAGACCGGCTTCGAGCAGGGCCGCGATGAGGGAATGAAGGTCGGGCGCGAGCAGGGGCGCAGTGAAGGTCGCCGCGAATTCGAGCTGGCCGCCCAGCCACTGCAACAGATCAGCGAGAAGGTCGAGCAGTACCTGGGCGAGTTGGAGCACAAGCGTCGTCAGGAGCTGCTTGAGCTGGTCAAGAAGGTATCGCAGCAGGTCATCCGCTGCGAACTCACGCTGCATCCGACCCAGTTGCTGGCGCTGGTCGAGGAGGCGCTGACCAGCATGCCCGGCGAGCCCGAGGACGTTCAGGTATTGCTCAGCCCCGAAGAGTACGCGCGGATCAGGGCGCTGGCGCCGGAGCGTGCGGCGAACTGGAAGCTGGTCGCCGACGAGCGCCTGGCGTTGGGCGAGTGCCGCGTGGTTACGCCGCAGGCCGAAGCCGACGTGGGTTGCCAGCAGCGCCTGGACGCTTGCATCGACACCCTGGCCGAACATCTGCACCTGACTGAAGCCTGAGCGGGAGCAGACTCTGATGCTCGACTACAAACTCGACGAAGCGCTGCGCTCGCTCGATGGCGTGCAACTGGCCAAGGTGGCCGGGCGCCTGGTGCGGGTCTCCGGCATGCTGCTGGAGAGCCTCGGCTGCCAGCGCAGCACCGGCCAGCGCTGTCGCGTCGAGCAGGCCGATGGCAGCCTGCTGGATGCCCAGGTGGTCGGCTTCAACCGCGATATCACCTACCTCATGCCGTTCAAGAAGCCGATCGGCCTGGCCGCCGGCTCACGGGTATTCCCAGCCAAGGACGAAGCGCTGCTGCAGATCGACGAATCCTGGTTAGGGCGCGTGGTCAACGGTCTTGGCGAGCCGCTGGACGAGCGCGGCAAGCTCAGCGGACGCGACCCGTTGCCGGTCGAGCTGCCCAAGGTCAACCCACTCAGACGTCGCCCGGTGGAGGCTGCGCTGGATGTCGGCGTGCGCGCCATCAATGGCCTGCTGACCCTCGGCAAGGGGCAGCGTGTCGGCCTGTTCGCCGGCTCCGGGGTGGGCAAGAGCGTGCTGCTGGGCATGATCACCCGGCAGACCAAGGCCGATGTGGTAGTGGTCGGGCTGATCGGCGAGCGTGGGCGTGAGGTGCAGGAATTCATCCTTCACTCGCTCGGCGAGGAAGGGCTGCGCAAGGCCGTGGTCGTCGTGGCGCCGGCCAATGAATCACCGCTGATGCGCCTGAAGGCCACCGAGCTGTGCCACAGCATCGCCGCCTATTTTCGCGATCAGGGCCAGGACGTGCTGCTGCTGGTCGACTCGCTGACTCGCTACGCCATGGCCCAGCGTGAGATCGCCCTGGCTCTCGGCGAGCCGCCGGCGACCAAGGGCTATCCGCCATCGGTATTCGGCATGCTGCCGGAGCTGGTGGAAAGCGCCGGCAATGGTGAGAGCGGCAGCGGCAGTCTCAGTGCCATCTACACCGTGCTGGCCGAAGGCGACGACCATCAGGACCCGATCGTCGATTGCGCGCGGGCGATTCTCGACGGCCATATCGTGCTCTCAAGGCGTCTGGCGGATGTCGGCCATTACCCGGCCATCGACATCTCCGCTTCGGTCAGCCGCTGCATGAGCCAGGTCGGTGAAGCAGCACATCTGGCGGCCGGGCGTCAGTTCAAGGAGTTCTACAGCACCTTCGAGAAGATCAAGGAGCTGATCCCGCTCGGCGGCTATACGCCGGGTATGGATGCCAAGACCGACCGCGCCGTGCAGCTGGCGCCCAGCCTCGAACGCTTTCTGCGCCAGGAGGTCGGCAGTGGCGCCGAACTCGGCGCCAGCATCGCCACCTTGCAGAGCATCATCAAATGAAAGAACAGCTGGAAGTGCTCGGCCGCCTGGCCAGCCTGCGTGGCAACCGTGTGCAGCAGATGCTCGGGCGGGTCAGCTATCAGCAGAACCTGTGTCAGCGCTACCGCAACAACATCACCGGGCTCAGCCGCCTGTGCGGTTTCAGCGTACCGATGACCACGCCGCTGCAGCGCGACAATCAGCAGCGCTACAAGGCGACGCTGTACAAGATGGTCGAACTGCAGCGCCGCGAGCTGGCGCTGGCCGAGGAGAACCTGGCGCGCATTCAGCGTGAGCTGCTGGCGGCGATGCGCAGCGAGAAGGTCATCACCCAGTTTCTCGAGGGCAAGATGGGCGAGTGGCAGGATCTGCTTGCCCGTCAGGAGCAGAAGATCCAGGATGGCCTGGCCGCGCAGGCCTGGTGGCGAACCCAGGTCGGTTAATTTTTACCTGACGCGTTTAAGTTCTTGTCGCGCCCGGTCGCTCTTAGGCCATAACACCACGCGAGTTGGATTCGAATCATGGAAATAAGCAGGCATCTCAAGCCCAGCCTTAACCCGGCCAGCGACGCTCCGGCACAGGTACCGAGCGCCCGCGCGCAGTCGAGCGGCAATGCTCGTGCGAGTGCCAGCCAGGAGCCGCGTCTGGAACAGCTGCAAGACGCCTTGCGCAGCCTTCCCGAAGTCGACCTGGACAAGGTTGCCCAGCTCAAGGCGGCGCTGGCTCGCGGCGAACTGAGCAGCGATCCGGCCGCGCTGGCCGGCAGCATGCTGACGTATCACAGCGGTAGCGATGCGTGATCACCGCGCGTGAGCAACAACTGCTTCTGGTCGTCGAGCAGGACCTGGAGCAAGACTGCGCCGGCTATCTGGTCCTGCGCGGGCTGATGCAGGAGCTGTATCAGCAGTTGCTCAAGCGCGACAGTCAGCAGATCGATCTGCTCAACGAACAGATCCTGCCGCTGGTCGACCAGGCCAAGGCCCGTGCCGAACGCCGCAGCAAAGTGCTGGCTGCCTTTGCGCTGGGCAGCGGTCATAGCGCCATGCAGAAGCTGCTGGCACGCTATCCACAGGCCCAGCGCAATCACCTTGCGCACACCTGGGAGCAGCTCGGTCAACTGGCCGGCCAGTGCAAGCGGCTCAACGAGCGCAACGGCAAGCTACTGGCCATGCACCACGAGATTCTCGAACAGCTGCTCGGCGAGCCGGGCTCGGCGCAGTTGTACGCGCCGCAGCCGTATTGAGTCGCGGCTAAAGCCCCTCCCACATGGGCGAGTGCCAGCATCTGAGTCGAGGGCTGCACTGTGGGAGGCGCTTCAGCGGCGACTGCCTCCTTGTGCAAAAAGCGACTATCGCACCGTGCTAGACTCGCGCGCTTCCGATCCGTGGTGATTTCTCTCCGTGCCTCACGCCGCTCTCGCCCATCCGCCGCGCTGGCTGACCAATGCCCAGCTGCATCCGCAGCCTTGTGCCGGCGTGCGCGACTGGTTGTTCAACGAGGATTCGCTGACCCGGCGCTTGACTGCGCTTTCTGCTGATGGCTTCTCGGTGACGCCGCTGCAACAGGGCTGGCAGCGTCTGCGCGCGGACGAGTGCGCATTGCTCGGCGTGGCCGATGGCAGCCAGGGCTGGGTGCGCGAGGTGTACCTGCGCGGTCATGAGCAGCCCTGGGTGTTCGCCCGTAGCGTTGCCGCGCGCAGCGTGCTGGAGGGTTCCGGGCTGAATCTGGCCGAGCTGGGCAGTCGCTCGCTGGGTGAACTGCTGTTCAGTGACCGGGCGTTTGATCGCGGCGAGTTGCAGGCCTGCCGCTATCCGGCGGCCTGGCTGCCGGAAGAGGTGCGCGAAGAGCGCCTGTGGGCGCGGCGCTCGTGCTTCAGCCGGGGTGCGCTCGGTGTATTGGTGGCCGAGGTGTTTCTGCCGGCCTTCTGGCAAGCGGCGGGTATCGAGGCGTAGGGTTCGCAATAGCATCGCTCACTCAGGCTATACCTCTTGTCTGTTGGGCCTATGGCGTACTGCTTCGCGACGACTGCATGGCTGCAGGAGGTAAAGCGACGCAGGAAGCCAAAGCCGAGTACGCACTACGCGTTGAACCGTTTTTGGCGGTGAGCATCGCCGCTAAAGCGCCTCCCACACACGCTTGCCCGTATAATCCGCGCAACCTGCACGGAGACGCTTCGATGTACACCCGCCTGTTGCAATCGACCACCCGCCTGCACCCGCGCGCCTGGGATTTTATTCAGCTGATGCGCCTGGACAAGCCCATCGGCATCTATCTGCTGTTGTGGCCGACCTTATGGGCGCTGTGGGTGGCAGCCGAAGGCGTGCCGAGCGCGAAGAACCTGTTCATCTTCGTCGCTGGCGTGATCCTGATGCGCGCCGCCGGTTGCGTGATCAACGACTACGCCGACCGCAACTTCGACGGTCACGTTGGCCGCACCAGGGCCCGTCCGCTGGCCAGCGGCAAGGTCAAGCCGCGCGAGGCGCTGGTGCTGTTCGCTGTGCTGGTGGCGCTGAGTTTCGTGCTGGTGCTGTTCACCAACGCCACCACCATCTGGCTGTCCTTCGGTGGCCTGGCGTTGGCAGCCTGCTACCCCTTCATGAAGCGCTACACCTTTTACCCGCAGGTGGTGCTTGGCGCGGCATTCTCCTGGGGCATGCCGATGGCCTTTACCGCAGAAACCGGCAACCTGCCGCCGGAAGCCTGGTTGCTGTACATCGCCAACCTGCTGTGGACGGTTGCCTACGACACCTACTACGCCATGGCTGATCGTGAGGACGACCTGAAGATCGGGGTGAAGTCCACAGCCATCCTGTTCGGCGACGCCGACCGACTGATCATCGCCATCCTGCAGGGACTGGCGCTGCTTTGCCTGCTACTGGCTGGTGCACGTTTCGAACTGGGCCTGTACTTCCACCTTGGCCTGCTGGTGGCCGCCGTCTGCTTCGCCTGGGAGTTTCACGTGACCCGTCGGCGCGAGCCGTTGGTGTGCTTCAACGCCTTCCTGCACAATCATTGGGCAGGGCTGGCGATCTTCGTCGGTATCGTGCTGGACTACGCGTTACGTTAAGCGCTGCCGCGCACCTGTCATATCGCTGCAATAATTCCGTTATCTAATGCGGCGCAGACAGTTGAACGAACCGAGGCAGGACCATGGTTGGCAAGAACATCCTGATCGTCGATGACGAAGCACCGATCCGCGAGATGATTGCGGTGGCCCTGGAGATGGCCGGTTACGAGTGCCTGGAGGCGGAGAATACCCAGCAGGCCCACGCCGTGATCGTCGACCGCAAACCCGATCTGATCCTGCTTGACTGGATGCTGCCCGGCACCAGTGGTATCGAGCTGGCGCGCCGGCTCAAGCGCGACGAGCTGACCAGCGATATCCCGATCATCATGCTCACCGCCAAGGGTGAAGAGGACAACAAGATCCAGGGCCTGGAAGTCGGCGCCGACGACTACATCACCAAGCCTTTCTCGCCGCGCGAGCTGGTGGCCCGTCTCAAGGCCGTGCTGCGCCGTGCCGGGCCCAGCGACAGCGAGGCACCGATCGAGGTCGGCGGGCTGCTGCTCGATCCCATCAGCCACCGCGTCACCATCGACGGCAAACCTGCCGAGATGGGCCCGACCGAATATCGCCTGCTGCAGTTCTTCATGACTCACCAGGAGCGTGCCTACACCCGCGGCCAACTGCTCGATCAGGTCTGGGGCGGCAACGTCTACGTCGAGGAGCGTACCGTCGACGTGCACATCCGCCGTCTGCGCAAGGCGCTCGGTGATGTTTACGAAAACCTGGTACAAACCGTGCGCGGGACTGGGTATCGTTTCTCCACCAAGGGTTGATCGCTAGCGCGGTGTTTCTGCGCCCACGTTCTTCTGACAAGGATGCGCTCCATCGTGAATCAAGACTGGCGTGGCGCCGTGGTGCGCCGCCTGTTGCTGCTGGTTGGCGCCTGCCTGCTGCTCGGTTTCATCACCGGTGAATATGCCTGGGTGCTGGCCTGCGGCCTGGCCATTCATCTGGGCTGGACCCTCAGCCAATTGCTGCGCCTGCACAAATGGCTGCGCGAGCACAAACCCGACGAGCCACCGCCGGATGGTTACGGTCTGTGGGGCGAGGTGTTCGACAGCATCTATCACCTGCAACGCCGTAACCAGAAGGCGCGTGGTCGCTTGCAGGCGGTTATCGACCGCGTACAGGAGTCCACTGCCGCCCTCAAGGACGCCGTGGTGATGCTCGACAGCCAGGGCAATCTGGAATGGTGGAACCGTGCCGCGGAAACGCTGCTGGGCCTGAAAACCCCGCAAGATAGCGGCCAGCAACTGGCCAATCTGGTGCGCGACCCGCGCTTCAAGGACTACTTCGAGCGCGGCAACTACGCCGATGCCCTGGAGATTCCTTCACCGATCAATGATCGCCGTCGCTTGCAGTTCCATATCACCCGCTACGGCAATCGCGAGCACCTGCTGCTGGTGCGTGACGTTACCCGTCTGCATCAGCTGGAACAGATGCGCAAGGACTTCGTCGCCAACGTCTCCCACGAGCTGCGCACGCCGCTGACGGTGATTGCCGGTTATCTGGAAACGCTCCTGGATAACGTCGAGGCGGTCAATCCGCGCTGGCTGCGCGCGCTGCAGCAAATGCAGCAACAGGGCGCACGCATGCAGACCCTGCTCAATGACCTGCTCTTGTTGGCCAAGCTGGAAGCCACCGATTACCCCTCGGACAACCAGCCGGTCGCGGTGGATCTGATGCTGCTGTCGATCAAGAACGATGCGCAGGCATTGTCCGGCGATCAGCAACATCGCATCAGCCTGGAGGCCGACCCGCATCTCAAGCTCAAGGGCAGCGAGGCGGAGCTGCGCAGCGCATTCTCCAACCTGGTGTTCAACGCGGTGAAGTACACCCCGGCCGGCGGTGACATCCGTATTCGCTGGTTGAGCGACGAGAAGGGGGCGCACCTGTCGGTCAGCGATACCGGCATGGGCATCGAGACCAAGCACTTGCCGCGGCTGACCGAGCGCTTTTATCGCGTCGATTCGAGCCGCGCCAGCAACACGGGTGGCACCGGGCTGGGCCTGGCCATCGTCAAACATGTACTGCTGCGTCACCGTGGCAACCTGGAGATCAGCAGCGTTCCTGGCAAGGGCAGTACTTTCACCTGCCATTTTGCCCCGGCACAGGTAGTGCAGCGTGCGCGCTGAGTGCTTGCATTCGATGCGGCGAAGCTCCAACCTCTAGCGATCATTGGCCAACCCGAACCTTCATGGACCCTTCCACGAGTCTTCCTGCTCCCGATTACTTCGCCGATTTCGGCCTCATGTTGTTCGCCCTGTTTCTGGTCCTGCTCAACGGTTTCTTCGTCGCCGCCGAGTTCGCCATCGTGCGCCTGCGCGCGACCAAGGTCGATGCCCTGGCCGAGGCCCATGGCTGGCGCGGACATATTCTGCGCACCGTGCACAACCAGATGGATGCCTATCTGTCAGCCTGTCAGCTGGGCATCACCCTGGCGTCGCTGGGTCTTGGCTGGGTCGGTGAGCCGGCCTTCGCCGAGCTGCTTACCCCGCTGCTGGTGGCGGTTGGCGTGGAGTCACCCAAGCTGATTCACGGTATCGCTTTCTTCACTGCGTTCTCGATCATCTCCTACCTGCACATCGTCATCGGCGAGCTGGCACCCAAGTCCTGGGCGATTCGTAAACCGGAACTGCTGTCGCTGTGGACGGCAGCGCCGCTGTACGCCTTTTATTGGTTGATGTACCCGGCGATCTTCGTGCTCAACGCCAGTGCCAACGCCATCCTGCGCATCGCCGGGCAAGGCGAGCCGGGGCCGCACCACGAGCATCACTACAGCCGCGACGAGCTCAAGCTGATCCTGCATTCCAGTCGCGCGACCAGCGACAACGACCAGGACCTGCGGGTGCTGGCGTCGGCAGTTGAGCTGGGTGAGCTGGAGGTGGTTGACTGGGCCAACTCTCGCGAGGACCTGGTCTTCCTGGAACTCAACGCCAGCCTCGATCAGGTGTTCACCACCTTCCGCCGCCACAAGTACAGCCGCTACCCGATCTTCGACGAGAGCAAGGGCGAGTTCGTCGGCGTGCTGCATATCAAGGATCTGCTGCTGCACCTGTCGCTGCTGGAGATGTTGCCATCGGCACTGAAACTGGCGGATCTGATGCATCCACTCGAGCGGGTCAACCGGCATATGCCACTGTCGCAACTGCTCGAGCAGTTCCGCCAGGGTGGCGCGCACTTCGCCCTAGTCGAGGAGGCCGACGGCAAGGTGATCGGCTACTTGACCATGGAAGACGTGCTCGAAGCACTGGTCGGCGATATTCAGGACGAACACCGCAAGGCCGAGCGCGGCATCCTCGCCTATCAGCCGGGCAAGCTGCTGGTGCGTGGCGACACGCCGCTGGCCAAGGTCGAGCGCCTGCTCGGCGTCGATCTCGACCACATAGAGGCCGAGACCCTCGCCGGGTTGATCTACGAAACCCTCAAGCGCATGCCTGACGAAGAGGAAGTGCTGGAAACCGACGGCCTGCGCATCATCGTCAAGAAGATGAAGGGGCCCAAGGTGGTTCTGGCTAAAGTGGTCAAGCTGGATTGATCTCTCCTGCGTCTGGCCGGGTGCTCGCTGTCCGGTCAGGCCGCATCCCCTCTGGCCTGCGTCTAGGTCAGCGTTTCGTTTATGATCGATCGATCAGCTTCGTTCTCTGTAAAACCCTGCAAACCCTTGTACGTAAAGGGTTATTGCCGTTCGTCGGTTTAGTCGAATCCCTCCTGGCAGAGGCAGTCTAGGTACTTGCGTCCCACCTCCCGGTGAGCGGCGTTATCCACTCATTGCCAAGGAAATCGTCATGCAGTTGTCCAGCATAACCCCCAAAGCAACACTCGCCCTGTGCCTGGCGGGCGCCTCGCAGGCCTATGCAGACTCGGTCACCGACCCTATCTCGACCTTCGGTGTCATCGCTTCGCACAACCAGTACAAGCTCACCGTGGACGATGAAAGCGACAAGGAGCGCCTCAATCAGGGCGGCCTGTTCTACCACTTCGGTAACAAGCTGACCGGGCAGGAAGGCTTCATCTACCAGGCGGGGATCGAAGGCCAATACCGTGACAAGGACGATGTGGAATACAAGTCCGCGCGTGCCGATATCGACCTCGGCCTGCGCGCCGCACTGAGCACCAACAACTATGTCGACGTGATCGTCGGTGGTGGTTACGACTGGGGTCGCATCGAGCAGGACGACGTCGGCCCGTTCGATAGCAACGTCAAGCTGACCAGCAAATCGCCCTTCGCCAAGGCCGGGCTCGGCTACAACTACCTGACGCCGGACTACACCTTGCGTCTGGAAGTGGGTGCGCGCTACTCCATCAACTCCGAAGCGCGCCTGAAGGTCGATGGCGACAGCGACTCCGTGGATCTCAAGGACAAGGTCAATCCTTACGGCGAGCTGACCGTGCTATGGAACAAGGGCATCAACAACCTGCCGATCAGCACCAGCCTGTACTACACCCAGACCCGCTATGAACTCGACAGTAACAGCGCCATCGCCGAGCGCAGCAAGCTCAAGCAGGAGCAAGTCGGCCTGCGCGTAGGTCTGGCGTTCTAAGCGCCTCCCAGACCGCCTGCCTGCTAGGCGGTCTGCTCTGATTCCCGCATTGCATCTTTCCCCCAACCTGCGGATGGCTTACTGAACCTCATCTGGCCAGCGCTTGCCCGATCCAGTAGGGTGTGATCCCGCCATCTTGGGAGGCGGCCGGTGGGTCGTCGCGTCGTTTTTATTGTGAGGAAAGAGCGCATGAGTGCACCAGTCGTGATCGTCGGCACCGGCCTGGCCGGTTACAACCTGGCCAAGGAGTGGCGCAAGCTCGACACCCAGACGCCGCTGCTGCTGATCACCGCTGACGACGGCCGCTCCTATTCCAAGCCGATGCTGTCCACCGGCTTTGGCAAGAACAAGGATGCCGACGGCCTGGCCATGGCCGAAGCCGGCGCCATGGCCGAGCAGCTCAATGCGGAAATTCGCACCCATACCTGCATCACCGGAATCGACCCCGGCCACAAGCGTTTGTGGATCGGTGAGGAAGCCGTGCCATACCGCGACCTGGTACTGGCCTGGGGCGCCGAGCCGATTCGCGTGCCGGTAGCGGGTGATGCCCAGGACGCGCTGTTCCCGATCAATGACCTGGAAGACTACGCGCGCTTTCGCCGAGCCGTGGCCGGCAAACGTCGGGTACTGATCCTCGGTGCCGGCCTGATTGGCTGCGAGTTCGCCAACGACCTCAGTGCAGGCGGTTACGAGGTCGAGTTGCTGGCGCCCTGCGAGCAGGTGATGCCAGGCCTGCTGCATCCGGCAGCGGCCTCTGCGGTACAAGCCGGCCTGGAAGGTCTGGGCGTACGTTTTCATCTTGGCCCGGTGCTGGCCAGCCTCGACCGCCAGGGCGGTGCGCTGCAGGCGTCGCTGTCCGATGGCAGCCTGATCCACTGTGACGCGGTGGTCTCTGCAGTCGGCCTGCGCCCGCGCACCGCGCTCGCCGCAGCGGCCGGGCTCGACGTCAATCGTGGGGTGATGGTCGACCGCCAACTGCGTACCTCGCACGCCAATATCTACGCCCTGGGTGACTGTGCCGAGGTCGATGGCCTCAACCTGCTCTACGTCATGCCGCTGATGGCCTGTGCTCGGGCGCTGGCCAAGACCCTGGCCGGTGAGCCGACGGCGGTCAGCTATGGGCCGATGCCGGTGACGGTAAAGACGCCGGTATGCCCGCTGGTGGTCTCGCCGCCACCGCGTGGCAGTCAGGGCGAATGGACGGTCGAAGGCAGCGGCAGCGATATCAAGGCGCTCTGCCGCGAGGCTTCCGGAGCACTGCTCGGTTATGCGCTGACCGGCGCTGCCGTGCAGGAGAAACTGGCACTGAACAAGGAGCTACCGGCGCTGCTGGCGTGATTACCTGCCGTTCTGTCGGATACGCCACGAAATTGCCTGGTTAAAGTGGCGGGCGAGACTGGCGCAGTGCGATGCGGCATGCCATTCTCCCAGGGGTCTGCCGCAGCGCAGAGCTGTTGCGGCGCCTTGGGCGCTGTTCTGGAAGGACAGCACGGACACAACAACAAAAAACCGTCAAAGAGGCATCTATGCGTAAACCGGAACTCGCCGCCGCCATCGCCGAAAAGGCTGATCTGACCAAGGATCAGGCCAATCGTGTACTCAACGCCGTACTGGAAGAAATCACCGGTGCACTGAACCGCAAGGACAGTGTGACCCTGGTTGGCTTCGGTACTTTCGTCCAACGCCACCGTGGCGCCCGTACTGGCAAGAATCCGCAAACCGGTCAGCCGGTGAAGATCAAGGCCAGCAACACCGTCGCCTTCAAACCAGGCAAATCCCTGAAGGATGCGGTCAACTGAGCCCGTTACCCGGAGCCGCTCGGCTCCGGGTTCCTCCTCGCTTCATCAAGCCTGCTCACTTACTGTAGAGACCGTGTGCACCTGATTCGCGGTATCTCGCGGTGCGCGCGGCGTACCCTACCTTCCTGGCTCGACGACCATGCTTTGGACAGGCTGTAGTCCTGCAAGAAAACCACTACAATGCGCGGCCATCATCTTCGATCACGAGGCCCTGTGCATGAAATTCCGTTTTCTCCTGTGGATGCTGGGCCGCCTGATGGCCAAGGCCAGTCGTGAAAACCCGGCGTTCCGCCAGCAGCTCGAAGGTCGCGATATGGTCTTCCAGCTGCATACTCTCGACGGCAAGGTGGCCCGCCACTTCACCGTGGCCGATCAGCGCGTGACCAGCAAGCGCGGCACTGCCAAGGACCCGGCATTCGCCATTGGCTTCAAGGACGCCGCCTACGGCTTCGAAACCATGACCGCGAAGAACAAGCAGCTGGCCTTCATGCAGGGCATCCAGAACAAGGACATCCAGATCCAGGGCAATCCGGCGCTGGTGATGTGGTTCCAGGGTCTGACCAAGTACCTGATGCCGAAGAAGAAGGCCGAGGCGCCAAAAAAGGCCGCCTGATCGGCACTGATGTGCGTCGCGGCTGGCCGCGACGCTGCGCTTTGGTTAGGCTTCCAGGCACGTTACTGTGGAAAACCTGACCATGCGTCTTTTCCTGTTACCCCTGCTGTTGCTGGCCGCCACCACGGCGCGGGCCGAGTCGGCGTCTGCCAAAGTGCTGTTGCCCCTGTTCGAACTCGCCGGTATCCATCTGCTGTGCGAACAGAGTGCGCCGTTGCTGCAGCGCGGCCAGGATGAAGCCGAGCAGAAGCGCCTCGCGCAGTTGTTCGCTGGCGAGGTCTTTTGTCTGGACCTTGCCAGGCGCGTCGCTGCTCGCTTCGATGCGGTGCAGGGCGAACAGGCTCGTGAACGTCTCGATAGCCCGCTGGCGCAGCGCTTCACTGCCGCTGAGCGTGCGGTCGGTGAGCAACCCGAAGGCTTGGCAGAATACCGCCAGCGCCTGCAGGAGCAGCCGCCACGAGGCGCGCGCCTTGATCTGGTAAAGCGTCTCGATGCTGCCGCCCGTACGACCGAGCTGGCCAGCCTGCTACGTTACGAAGTCGGCAAGACCCAGGCATTGTTGGCGCTAAGGGCGCGGGGCGAGAACCTCAGCGAGGCCGAACTGCAGGCGCAGACGCAGACCCAAGCGAACGCCATTCGCCAGTCCAGCGAGCAGGCGGTGGAAACCTTCATGTTCTATGCCTACCGGCAGATGCCCAGCGATCAACTCGCCGAGTATGCGGCGCTCTACGAGCATTCCAGCGTCAGTCAACTGCTCGCTATCAGCCTGGAAGTGGTGCCGCAGCTATTCTCTGAACGTCGTGAACAACTGCGCCAGGCAGCAGACAAGCCGTAGGGCGGCCCGGAACACCGGCCGCCAGGAGCGAAGCGAACAGCCCGCCGGCTCGCAAGCAACTGCGCCAGACGGCAGGCAAGGACTCAGGGGCAGGGTGTGGGAACCTGAGCCGCAGCAGCTCAGTGCGGCTGCTGGAACTGCGCTGCCAGTTCACGCAAGGCGACCTCGGCGCTCAGCACCTTGCTCACAGCGTCCTCGGCTTTTTCCCGGGTCAGCCCCAGGGCGTCGAACAGCTCATCAGGAATCTCGTTCTGCGGCCCGGCACCGATACCCCGGTTGCGCAGCAGACTGACCGCCAGGCACACCAGGTTGGGGAAGGCCGCGCTGTCGCCGGCGTAGGACGGATCGTGCTGAAAGCGCAGGGCGCTGGACAGCTCTTCCGGCATATCCCAGTGGCGCATCAGCCAGGCACCGATCTGCTCGCGGGTGATGCCCAGCAGGTGCTGCTCGATATGCCCGGTAGGCAGGTGCGGGTTGACCTCCAGATGACGGCAGATCAGCGAGAAGTGCGGTGGAAACACGTGTGCCAGGACCAGATAACCGAAGTTGTGCAGCAGCCCGGCCAGGTAGGTCAGGCCGGCTTCCGGGCGCTGCGCGCGAGGCATGGCACGGGTCAGGCCCTCGATCACTGCAGCGGTGTAGATCGCTTGCTGCCAGTAGGGCGTGGCGTGCTGCGGCTGATCCTTGGGCAGGCTGAGGGTCTTGCCCAGCGCCAGGCCGAGAGCCAGGTTGATCACCAGATCGAAGCCCAGTACACGGACGATTGCATCTTCCACCGAGCGGATCTTGCCGGGCGCGGCGTAATAGGGCGAGGCGGCCCAACTGACCACCTGGGCGGCCAGCGCGGGATCGGTCTCGACCACACCGGTGATGTCATCCACGGTGGCGTTAGGGTCGACACGCAGCTTGATGATCTTCTGCGCGGTTTCCGGCAGCGGCGGAATCTCGATGGTTTCTTCCAGGCGCTGCTGGATGCGGCGTGCGGTAAAGGCCTGCACGGCTTGGGTGATTTCCGCGCGGTCATCATGCGGGCGATCAAGGTTCGGTTTGATCGCACTGACCGGCTCGCCGAAACGCGCCGCGCTGGCCTTGCTCAGCAGCGCTTTGAAGGCTTCGGTGGGGATTTCCAGCAACACACCAGGCTGGCCGGACTCGATCAGCAGACTGGGCACCTGCAGCAGGCGTTCTTCGTAGAGGCAGGGCGAACTGGTCAGCGGCGGCAAACCGGGCAGGGCGGCCAGGTTGTGCTTGCCGAGCATGCGCTCCAGGCGCTCCGGCTTGACCGCCGTGAGCTGGCGCCCAGTCAATTCGGCCAGGCGCGACAGATCGAGCATGTGGCTGCGCGGATAGAGCACCAGCAGGGCGCCGATGGCATCGTCCACCAGCACGGCCTGCAGGCGCGCCTCGCTTGGCTGACCCGGGCGCTCCGCGCGTACCTGATAGGGGACGGCGAGTTTCTCCAGCAGTTGCACGATCACGGCGGGCGCTTGCACAGTGGCGTTGGCGGCGAGGGCAGCTTCAGTCATATCGATATCCAGCGTTGGCGCATGTGCCCCGGAGTATAACCAGCGAGGATTTGCGCAAAGGTTCGTGGCGACGGTTGTCCTGTGAACAGGTTCACACTTGACCGTATTGCTGGCCGTGACGCAACCAGCGCTCCAACAATGGAGCCACATGTTGTGGCCAATGTTCCAGAAGAGCGTGCGCAGCATCGCGCACGGCAGGCAGCAGGTCGGCATCGCGCATCAGATCGGCGACCTTGAATTGCAGTAGGCCGGTCTGCCGGGTGCCGAGCATTTCCCCCGGTCCCCTGAGTTCGAGGTCCTTCTCGGCGATGACGAAACCGTCGGTGGTTTCGCGCATGATCGCCAGGCGCTCGCGCCCGAGTTGCGACAATGGCGCATGGTAGAGCAGCACGCAATGGCTAGCGGCGCTGCCACGGCCGACCCGGCCGCGCAGTTGGTGTAGCTGGGCCAGACCCAGGCGTTCGGGGTTCTCGATGATCATCAGGCTGGCATTGGGCACGTCGACGCCGACCTCGATCACCGTGGTGGCCACCAGCAGTTGCAGCTTGCCCTGCTTGAACTCATCCATCACTGCGGCTTTTTCGGCCGGTTTCATGCGCCCGTGGATCAGCCCGACGCGCAGCTCGCCCAGTGCCGCAGAAAGCTCCTCGAAGCTGGTTTCGGCGGCCTGGCAGGTGAGCTCTTCGGATTCCTCGATCAGGGTGCAGACCCAGTAGGCCTGGCGTCCCTGCTGGCAGGCATTGCGCACGCGCTCGACGACCTCGATGCGACGGCTGTCGGCGATCACCAGGGTGTTGACCGGCGTGCGCCCTGGCGGCAGCTCGTCGAGGATCGAGGTATCCAGATCGGCGTAGGCACTCATCGCCAGGGTACGTGGGATGGGCGTGGCAGTCATGATCAACTGGTGCGGGCTCAGGCGCCCGTCGATGCCTTTCTGGCGCAGGGCCAGGCGTTGCTGCACGCCGAAACGGTGCTGCTCGTCGATGATCACCAGGGCCAGGCGCTTGAATTTCACTTCGTCCTGGAACAGGGCGTGGGTGCCGACCACCATCGGGCAGCCACCGGCAATCTGTTCCAGCGCGCTAGCGCGAGCCTTGCCCTTGAGCTTGCCGGCCAGCCAGGCGACGTCCAGACCAAGCGGCGCCAGCCATTTGCTGAAGTTGAGAAAGTGCTGTTCGGCGAGGATCTCGGTCGGCGCCATCAACGCCACCTGATAACCGGCTTCCAGCGCCTGCAGGGCGGCAAGGGCGGCAACCACCGTCTTGCCGGCGCCTACGTCGCCCTGCACCAGGCGCAGCATGGGCTCGCTTTGCGCCAGGTCGTAGGCGATCTCGGCGCCCACACGCTGCTGCGCGCCAGTCGGGGCGAAGCCGAGGTTGGCGAGGTATTGCTGTGGCAGCTTCTTGGCCGGCGGCAGAGCCGGCGCCTGCTGGGCGCGCACCTGTTCACGCAGGCGCTGCAGGGACAACTGATGCGTCAGCAGCTCTTCGAAGGCCAGGCGATGCTGGGCCCAGTGGCGACCCTCGGCGAGCTCTTCGACGTCGGCGTCCGGTGGCGGTCGGTGCAGGTAGCGGATGGCCTCGTCCAGTGGCGCCAGGCGATAGTCGCGTGCCAGCTCGTCAGGCAGCCAGTCCGGCAGGCTGCGTGGGCCGAGGCGCGCCAGTGCCTGCTGACTGAGCTGGCGCAGGCGCTGTTGGGTCAAACCTTCGGTGGTTGGGTAGATGGGCGTCAGGCTCTGCTCTACCGGGGCCGGCTCGTCGCCGCTCTGCGCGCGGTATTCCGGGTGGTAGATCTCCAGGCCCGTAGCACCGGGACGAACTTCGCCATAGCAGCGCAGGGCAGTGCCGCGCTTGAGGCCGTCCTTCTGCGCCTGGCTGAAGTGGAAGAAGCGCAGGCTCAGCGTGCCGCTGCCGTCCTGCAGGCGCACCAGCAGGCTGCGCCGCCGGCCCATGACCACGTCCGCACCGGCGACGATGCCCTCGACCACAGCGTCCTGGCCCGGGCGCAGCGCGCCGATGGGGGTGATGTGGGTGCGATCCTGGTAGCGCAGCGGCAGGTGGAACAGCACGTCCTGCAGGTTTTCCAGGCCGACCTTGGCCAGTTTCTCGGCCAGGGCCGCACCCACGCCCTTGAGCGCGGTGACGGAAACCGCTGCCAGTTCGCTCACGTCCTGCCTCAGACTGCCTTGGTCTGCGGGCTACGGGCGACCGAGCAGAGGCGGATGGAGTCGGCCAGCACCTCGATGGCGTTGGGGCGCGGGAAGCTGGCGCGCCAGGCAATGGCCACGGTACGGAACGGCACCGGCGCGCTGAGCGGACGCACTTCGATCACGCCCGGCGCGTAGTGATGGCTGTCGACTGCCGAGAACGGCAGGATCGATACGCCAAGGCCGGAGGCGACCATATGACGGATGGTTTCCAGCGAGCTGGATTCCACCGTGGTGTGCTTGCCGTGGTCGTCGCCACCCTTGCGCAGGGTCGGACAGGCTTCCAGCACCTGGTCGCGGAAGCAGTGGCCCTCGCCGAGCAGCAGCAGGCTCTTGTCGTTGAGCAGCTTGGTGTCGATGGTCTCCAGCTCCGCCCAGGGATGGCCGGCTGGCAGCAGGGCGTAGAAGGGCTCGTCGTACAGCGGCTTGGTCAGTACATCGGCCTCCTGGAACGGCAGAGCGATGATGATGGCGTCGAGCTCACCGGTGCGCAGCTTGTCGCGCAGGATATGGGTGAAGTTTTCCTCGATGTACAGCGGCATGTCCGGGGCGACCCGGTGCAGCTGCGGAATCAGATGCGGGAACAGATAGGGGCCGACGGTGTAGATGGCGCCAATCTTGAGCGGCGCGGTCAGCTGGTTCTTGCCGGCCTGGGCCAGCTCGCGAATGCCCTGGGCCTGCTCCAGCACCTTCTGTGCCTGGGTGACGATGCCCTCACCGACCGGCGTCAGGCGCACGGCGCTTTTGCTGCGCTCGAAGATCAGCACGCCCAGCTCGTCCTCCAGCTTCTTCACGCCCACCGACAGGGTCGGCTGGCTGACATGGCAGCGCTCGGCAGCGCGGCCGAAATGCTGTTCCTGGGCGAGGGTGACGATGTACCGCAGTTCGGTGAGGGTCATAGTGTTTATCCATTAAATTGCCGACAAGCATAGCCTTTGCATACGAATGAACCAACCGGGCTAAACTGCGCCTTTGCATAAATGTCATGGAGAAAAGCATGTCGGGATGCAACAGCCTGCTGATTGCCGGGTGTGGAGACGTCGGTACCCGCCTCGGCCTGCGTATGGCCGAACAAGGCTGGCGCGTGCTGGGCTTGCGTCGCAATGTGGCCGCGCTGCCGGCCGCCATCGAACCGCTGGCCGGCGATCTGCACGCCGATGCCTGCCCGCCGGCTTGGCCGCAAGGGCAACTGGATTACCTGGTTTACTGCGCAGCAGCCACCGAGCACGACGAGGCGGGCTACCGCGCCGCCTATGTCGAAGGGTTGAGCCGCGTGCTGAGTTGGTTGGCGCAGCATGGCCAGAGACCACGGCGCATCCTGTTCGCCTCCAGCAGCGGGGTATACGGGCAGCAGGAAGGCGAGTGGATCGACGAGGATTCTCCTGCCGAAGCCCCGAGTTTTTCTGCGGTGATCATGCGCGAGGCCGAACGCGTCGCCCTCGACAGCGGGTTGCCAGCGACCACGGTGCGTCTGACAGGCCTTTATGGCCCCGGTCGGGAATGGTTGTTGAGCCAGGTGCGCGGTGGATATCGCGTCAGCGAGACGCCGCCGCTGTATGGCAACCGCATTCACGTCGACGACGCATCGGGGCTGCTTGCCACGCTATTGCAGGCGGACGCCGCAGGCGTGCCCCTGGCCGATTGCTACCTGGGTGTCGACGATGAACCGGCGCCGCTGCACGAGGTGGTAGGTTGGCTGCGTGGGCAACTGGGGGTCAGTCACTGGAGCGATGAGCAGCGCGTGCGCCGCGCCGGCAGCAAGCGTTGCAGCAATGCCCGCGCCCGTGCCTTGGGTTGGGCGCCGCAGTATCCCAGCTATCGTGAGGGCTATGCGGCGATCCTCGCCGAGCGCTGAGATGGACGCTAACCGCCTGCTGGCCAAGCCCTGGTTGCCGGGAGTCGAGCTGTTTCACGCCGATTTCTCCGGGCAGGCGTTCGGCCGTCACAGTCATGACGCTTTCGCCATCGGTGCCATCGTGCAGGGTGTCGGTGGCTACCAATGCCGTGGTCAGCGCTATGCGCTGCCTGCCGGCACCCTGTCGCTGATGAACCCCGAGGAGCCACATACCGGGCATGCCGAGTCTGCGCGCGTGGTCTATCGCATGCTCTATGTCGAGGAGTCACGGCTGCCGGCGCTGCTCGGGCGCAAGCGGCTGCCCAACGGCTTCAGCACGCTCAACCCGGATGACGACGGTCGCGTCGCGGCAAGCCTCGCGCAGCTGGCTGGCGAGTTCGAGCGCGGTGATGCGCTGGCGCTGGAGAGTGAACTGTTGGCGTTGTTGGAGCTGGTGTTCGTGCGCCATGGCGGCTTGCGCGAGGCCCGTCCGGCCTTTCGTGACGGCGGGGTGACGGCTTACCTGCGCGATTACCTGGAAACGCACTACGCCGAGGCTGTCAGCCTGGAACAGTTGGCCGCTCTGGTACAGCGCCACCCGCGCCATCTGATCGACGTGTTCCGCCGTGCCTATGGCGTGCCGCCGCACACCTATCTGCTGCAGCGCCGGGTGCGCGAAGCCAAGCGCAGACTGTTGCAAGGCCAGGCTCTGACCGATATTGCGCTTGGCCTGGGATTTTATGATCAGGCGCATTTCAATGGCGTTTTCCGCCGTTTTACCGGCGTCACTCCGGGACGTTTTCGCGCCGTGGCGCAGGCCTGATTCTGCGGAGCGCAGCGTCAGGTTGCATGGTTGAGCCCATCACTGCGCCGGTTTGCTCGGCAGCAATTGCACATTGCGGCTGACACTGAGTTTTTTCCAATACATCGATATCGCTGGTTGCCGACACTGCCTCCGCCAAACGGAGGTCCCATGTTCGCGTTGTTTCTACTGGTTACCGGTACTCATTTCGCGGCCTTGCTGTCGCCGGGGCCGGACTTCTTTCTGTTGATTCGTACTGCGTTGGCGAAGGGCCGGCGGCAGGCCGATGGTTGTGCCTGCGGCATCGCCCTGGCCAACCTGCTGAGCATGCTGCTGGTGCTGTTCGTCCTGGCATTGTTGCCCGCCGAGGGCAGTTGGCTGTGGCGTGGGCTGCAGGTCGTCGGTGGGCTGTATTTTGCCTGGATCGGCCTGCAGGCGTTGGCCTCGCGGCGAGATCTCGTACTGCCGCAGGGCGATCAGCCGATGCTGGGCGGGGTGTGGAAAGGAGTGCGTCAGGGCCTTCTGGCCAGTAGCCTCAATCCCAAATTGCCACTGTTCTACGCCGGGCTGTTCGGGGTACTGCGCGAGTCCGCGATGCCGGCATGGGGGCTGGGCCTGGCGATGTTGTGGATGACTCTGGTGGTGCTGTTCTGGGATCTGGCGCTGGTGCGGCTGCTCGATCAGGCGCGTTGGCGCGGCTGGTTGCAGCAGCGCGTGCGCTGGCTGGATCGCGGCTGTGGGGCGTTGTTGCTGTTATTGGGCTTGTGGTTGCTGCAAGGGGCATTGGCAGGGTAGCCCGGATGAAATCCGGGAAGGGTCGATCCAGTTTTCCCTGGATTGCACCCAGCTACCGGCGCTTGAGCAACCAGCGTTGCGGGCCGGGCTGGTACTCGGGCATCTCGTCGAATTGGGCGCGGTTCTGCGCTTCGAAGATGCGCAGCTGATTGCCTTCATGCACGAATAGCCAGGGGCTACCCTGGTCGCCAGCCTGCAGCCAGAGGCTGTCATGTTCGCCGCTCATGGCAGCGCAGTCGCCCGCCAGACACAGGGCGAAGCGTTCGGCGCCGGGCAGGCCCTGCACCTGTCCGTCGCTGTTGAAGCGCACCAGGCCACCTTGGCCCAAACCCTCTTCGATCAGCCAGTCGCCGCCCAGGTAGTCGCGGTACAGCGCCTGTTCGAAGCTGCTGCCCAGTGGGCTGGTTTCGCCGGAAACGCGGGTGAAGTGCTGCTCGGGCCAGTATTCGCTGGCGATCTGCACCAGTTCGCCGTTCTGCATGGCGAGCTGCTCGTTGTAATCACCGTAGAAGGTCACCTGCCAACGCCCCTCTCCGGCGCCCAGCAGTCTGCCTTCGGCCAGCTCGAAGCCATTGCTGTAGCTGGCCTGCTGCCGCTCGGGGTTGATCTGCCATTCGAGGTTGGGGCCGTAGGCGAGCAGGGCTTCGCGCAGGCGACCGCTTTCGCGGGCGGCATCGATGGCAGCCTGGTTGATCCAGGTACCGCTCGGGTCGTTGTTCGGTGTGCTGGCGCAGCCGCCGAGCAGGGCGCTGCATAGCAGCAGAGGAAGCAGACGCATGGCGATCTCCATGCCGGGGAAGGGCGAGCGGGGCCTGCTGCCCCGCTCGAACGACTTACTCGATGACCAGAATGGCGTCCATTTCCACCTGGGCACCGCGCGGCAGAGCAGCAACGCCGATGGCGGCGCGAGCCGGGTAAGGCTGTTCGAAGTAGCGACCCATGATCTCGTTGACCTTGGCGAAATGCGACAGGTCGGTGAGGAAGATGTTCAGCTTGACGATGTCCTTGAACGAACCGCCGGCGGCTTCGGCTACGGCTTTGAGGTTCTCGAACACCTGCACGGTCTGTGCTTCGAAGCCTTCGACCAGCTCCATGCTCACCGGGTCCAGCGGAATCTGGCCGGACATGTAGACGGTGTTGCCGGCCTTGATCGCCTGGGAGTAAGTGCCGATGGCGGCGGGGGCCTTGTCGCTGGTGATGACGGTCTTGCTCATGAATCGCTCCTTGTGAGAACTGGCTGGGTCGAGCACCCAGCCTACAGGCTTGAAATAGGGAAATTGTGTCAGGCGCGCACTCGGGTGATACGCATCACGCCCTTGAGCGCGCGCAGTTTCTTGATCACGCGGGCCAGGTGCACGCGGTCATGCACGCTGACCACCAGCTGCACGACGCTGATGCGGCCATCGCGTTCGTCCATGCTGATCTTCTCGATGTTGCCATCGGCGGCATTGACGCTGCTGGCCAGCAAGGCGATCAGGCCGCGCTGGTGCTCCAGCTCGACGCGCAGTTCGACGTTGAATTCGCCGGTAACGTCCTTGGCCCAGTTGAGCTGGATGCATTTTTCCGGGTTGTGGCGGATATCGACGATGTTCCGGCAGCTCTCCATGTGCACCACCATGCCCTTGCCGGCAGACAGGTAGCCAACGATGGGGTCGCCCGGGATCGGCGTGCAGCACTTGGCGTAGCTCATCACCAGGCCTTCGGTGCCGCGAATCGCCAGCGGGCCTTCGCTGCTCGGCAAGGTGTCGTCGCCATTTTCGGCCAGCAGGCGGCGGGCCACGACGTAGGCCATGCGGTTGCCCAGGCCGATGTCTTCGAGCAGGTCCTCGATGACTTCCTGGCGGTACTCGCCGAGCACGGCTTGCACGCGCTCGGCGGAGATTTTCTCCAGGTGCGTGTCGAAGCTGGCCAGCACCTTGTTCAGCAGGCGTTCGCCGAGGCTGATGGATTCGGAGCGGCGCTGCTGCTTGAGGGCGTGGCGGATGTGCGTGCGCGCCTTGCCGGTGACCACGAAGTTGAGCCAGGCCGGGTTCGGGCGCGCGCCCGGCGCAGTGACGATCTCAACCGTCGAGCCGCTTTCCAGCGCCTGCGAAAGGGGGGCCAGGCGGCGGTTGATGCGGCAGGCGATGCAGGTGTTGCCGACGTCCGTGTGCACCGCGTAGGCGAAGTCGACCGCGGTGGAGCCTTTTGGCAGCTCCATGATGCGACCCTTGGGCGAGAACACGTAGACCTCGTCCGGGAACAGGTCGATCTTCACGCTTTCGATGAATTCCAGCGAATTGCCGGCGCGTTGCTGCAGTTCCAGCACGCCCTTGACCCATTGGCGTGCGCGGGCGTGGTTGCCCTTCGGGGCCTCGTCCTCGCTGGACTTGTACAGCCAGTGCGCGGCGATGCCGTTGTTGGCCATCTCTTCCATCTCGCGGGTGCGGATCTGGATCTCGATGGGCACGCCGTGCATGCCGAACAGCGTGGTGTGCAGCGACTGATAGCCGTTGGCCTTGGGAATCGCGATGTAATCCTTGAAGCGGCCGGGCAGCGGCTTGTACAGGTTGTGCACGGCGCCGAGCACCCGGTAGCAGGTGTCGACCTTGTCGACGATGATACGGAAGGCGTAGACGTCCATGATCTCGTTGAACGCCTTACGCTTGCCGCGCATCTTCTGGTAGATGCTGTAGAGGTGCTTCTCGCGGCCGATCACCTCGCCTTCCATGCCTTCGCGCTGCAGGCACATCTGGATCGATTCCTCGATCTTGGCGACGATTTCCTTGCGGTTGCCCCGAGCGCGGCGCACGGCGGCGCGAATGCGCTCGGAGCGCATCGGGTGCATGGCCTTGAAGCCCAGGTCTTCGAACTCCACGCGCATGTTGTGCATGCCCAGCCGGTTGGCGATGGGCGCGTAGATTTCCAGAGTTTCCTTGGCAATGCGCCGGCTCTTCTCGTGCGGCATGGCATCGAGGGTGCGCATGTTGTGCAGGCGGTCGGCGAGCTTGACCAGAATCACGCGGATGTCGCGGGCCATGGCCATGGCCATCTTCTGGAAGTTCTCGGCCTGCGCCTCGGCCTTGGTCTCGAAGTTCATCTGGGTCAGTTTGCTGACCCCGTCGACCAGTTCGGCCACGGTTTCGCCGAACTGCGCGTTGAGCGCTTCCTTGGCGATGCCGGTGTCTTCGATCACATCGTGCAGCATGGCGGCCATAAGGCTCTGATGATCCATGTGCATGTCGGCGAGGATGCTGGCCACGGCCAGCGGATGGGTCACGTAGGCTTCGCCACTGCGGCGGCGTTGGCCATCGTGCGCCTGTTCGGCGTAGAAGTAGGCTCGGCGAACCAGGTTGACCTGGTCATGGCCGAGGTAGGCCGAAAGTCGGTCGGCGAGAGCGTCTATACCAGCCATGGGGTATTCCCCTCATGACCGGTTTGGCTACACGCCGCGCAACTTCGACCCGGCATCATCGATTTACAGAGGCTCGTTGGCCTCTTCCTCGAAGGCTGCGAACAGCGGTTCTTCTTCGACGATGTCTTCCTGGGCGATCACTTCGTAGTCCACCAGGCCGGCAGCGATTTCGCGCAGGGCCACTACGGTGGGCTTGTCGTTTTCCCAAGCCACTTTCGGCTCTTTGCCGCCGGTGGCCAGCTGGCGCGAACGTTTGGTCGCGAGCATGACCAGTTCGAAGCGGTTATCAACATTGTCCAGGCAATCTTCGACGGTAACGCGAGCCATGGTGTTCCTCGTAACGTGTGCGGATAAGCTTGGCCCGAGCGGGCGAGCGGACTGAATATTGTAAAGCAGCTGCAAGCTTCAAGCTACAAGCAGGAGCCAAACCGGCCTTGCTTTTACTTTCAGCTTGTGGCTTGAGGCTGCTGTTATGCCAACAGCTCGCTGAGCAGGCCGGCATGGCGCTGCTGTTGCTGTGTTTGCGCCAACTGGTTGCTGCGGAAGATGGCTTTCAGGTCGCTCAGGGCGTGATTGAAGTCGTCGTTGATCACCAGGTAGTCGTATTCGACGTAGTGGCTCATCTCGCTGACGGCCTCGCGCATGCGTCGTTCGATGATCTCGCCGCTGTCCTGGCCGCGGTTGGTCAGGCGGTGACGCAAAGCTTCCTGGGTCGGCGGCAGGATGAAGATGGATTTGCTCTGCGGCATCAGCTTGCGCACTTGCTGCGCGCCCTGCCAGTCGATCTCCAGAATCAGGTCGAAGCCTTCGTTCAGGGTCTGCTCGACCCATTTCTGCGAGGTGCCGTAGAGGTTGTCGAAAACCTGGGCATGCTCGAGAAATTCGCTGCGTTCGAGCATGACGTTGAACTGCGCGTGGTCGACGAAGTGGTAGTTGACTCCGTCCACCTCACCTGGACGCATGGCGCGGGTGGTATGCGAGACCGAGACGCGAATCTGCGCCTCGCTGTCGATCAGGGCCTTGACCAGGCTGGTCTTGCCGGCGCCGGAGGGAGCGGAAACGATGTAGAGGGTGCCGGTGGTGGCCATTAGAGCTTCCTGAGCAAATCTTGATGGGCGTGAAAACGTAGCGAGCGACGGCTAGACAAGGCGAAATCAGGTGAGAAAGCGGAGTCTACGACTGTAAATGAGCATTTCGAACCTGATTTATGCGCGGTATAGCCTAGCGCAGCAGTTTTCACTCGATGTTCTGTACTTGCTCACGCATCTGTTCGATGAGCACCTTCAGATTGACTGCAGCCTGTGTGCTGCGCGGATCGAAGGCCTTGGAACCGAGGGTGTTGGCTTCTCGATTGAGCTCCTGCATGAGGAAGTCCAGGCGCCGCCCGGCAGCACCGCCGGCCTTGAGCACGCGACGGACTTCGCTGACATGGGTACTGAGGCGATCCAGTTCCTCGGCCACGTCACTCTTCTGCGCCAGCAGCACCAGTTCCTGTTCCAGGCGTTGCGGGTCGAGCTCGGCCTGCATCTCGGCGAAGCGGGTTTCGATCTTGGCGCGCTGCCCGGCAAGCATCTGCGGTACCAGTTCGCGCAGGGCGGCGACTTCGTCGAGGATGCTGTCGAGGCGCTCGTTGAGCAGCTTGGCCAGCTCGGCGCCTTCTCGAGCACGGCCGGCCTTGAGTTCGCCCAGCGCCTGGTCGAACAGCTTCAAAGCTGCAGTGTTCAGCGCCTGCGGGTCGGTCGAGTCGGCCACCAGCACGCCGGGCCAGGCCAGCACTTCCAGCGGGTTGAGCGGGGCCGGTTGCTGAATCAGCCCGGCGACCTGTTCGGCGGCGGCGATCAGTTGGCGAGCACGCTCGCTGTCGACCTGCAATTGTTTGCCGGCACTTTCTTCGGCGAAGCGCAGAGTGCATTCCACCTTGCCGCGTGACAGACCCTGGCGCAGGGCTTCGCGCACGGCGCCTTCGAGATCGCGGAAGGCTTCCGGCAGGCGCAGGTGCGGTTCGAGATAGCGGTGGTTGACCGAGCGCAGCTCCCAGCTCAGTGTGCCGTGAGCGGTTGCCTGCTCATTGCGGGCAAAGGCCGTCATGCTATGAACCATGGGATACCTCGTGGAAGTCGGCTCGAAAAACGCAGGATTGTAGCTCACGGCGCCTACCCATTTCATGTGCAGGCGATCGGGCCTGCCATCTGCTGGCGCCAATTCGGCGTGTCGCCTTGCTCGACCGCCCCCTATAATGCGTGCTGTTTTCACTTAATGAAGTAGGTATCGCTCGATGAAACGTCCCAGTGGCCGCGCCGCCGATCAGTTGCGCTCGATTCGCATCACCCGCAACTACACCAAGCACGCCGAGGGATCGGTGCTGGTGGAGTTCGGCGACACCAAGGTGATCTGCACCGTCAGCGTCGAGTCGGGCGTGCCGCGTTTCCTCAAGGGTCAGGGCCAGGGTTGGCTGACTGCCGAATACGGCATGCTGCCGCGTGCCACCGGCGAGCGTAACCAGCGTGAAGCCAGCCGTGGCAAGCAGGGTGGCCGTACCCTGGAAATTCAGCGCCTGATCGGTCGCTCGCTGCGCGCGGCACTGGATATGACCAAGCTGGGCGAGAACACCCTGTATGTCGATTGCGATGTGATCCAGGCTGACGGTGGCACCCGTACCGCTTCGATCACTGGCGCCATGGTGGCGCTGATCGATGCGTTGAAAGTGCTGAAGAAGCGTGGCGCGCTCAAGGGCGATCCGCTCAAGCAGATGATCGCTGCGGTGTCGGTCGGCATCTACCAGGGCGAGCCGGTGCTGGATCTGGATTACCTGGAAGACTCCGCCGCCGAGACCGACCTCAACGTGGTAATGACCAATGCAGGCGGCTTCATCGAAGTGCAGGGCACTGCCGAAGGCGCACCGTTCCAGCCTGAAGAATTCAACGCCATGCTGGCGTTGGCGCAGAAGGGCATGAACGAGATCTTTGAACTGCAGAAGACCGCGCTGGTCGACTGAGACCCTCAACCGAGCAAGGAGCACCCGCATGAATGACGATATGCAAAACCCGGTTCCGACGCCCAGTCAGGAAGCGCGTCAGTGGGCGATGTTCTGCCACTTCGCCGCGTTTCTCGGGTTGGTGTTCCCCTTTGGCAATCTGCTTGGCCCGCTGATCATCTGGCAGATCAAGAAAGACCTCGACCCCTTCGTCGATGCCCAGGGCAAGGAAGCGCTGAACTTCCAGATCAGCGTAGCGCTGGCCGCAGTGGTCTGTTTCATTCTGATGGTGGTGGTGATCGGCTTCCCGCTGCTGATGCTGTTGGGCCTGGCGGCGCTGGTGTTGACCATCATTGCGGGTATCAAGGCCAATGAAGGGCAGCCCTATCGCTACCCCTTCAGTTGGCGTTTGGTGAAGTAAACCTGCGTGCAACAAAAAGCCGGCGATCAGCCGGCTTTTTCATGACTCTTACCTGTCGATCAGATGCTGAGAATCCAGTCGTAATCGACGATCAGCGGCGCATGCTGGGAGAAGCGCGGCTGACGTGGCAGGCGTGCGCTGCGCACACTACGGCGCATGCCCGGAGTGAGCAGCTGGTAGTCGAAGCGATAGCCCAGGTTGAGCATTTCCGCCTGCTCGTTATCCGGCCACCAGCTGAACTGGTCACCTTCGCGGCTGACTTCGCGCAGGGCATCGACATAACCCATATTGCCAACCACCTCATCCATCCAGGCGCGCTCGGGCGCCAGGAAACCTGGTGATTGCTGGCAGTCACGCCAGTTCTTCACGTCCAGCTTCTGGTGCGCTACATGCAGCGAGCCGCAGTAGATGTACTCGCGACGCTTGCGGCGTTGCTTGTCCAGATAGTGGGTGAAGTCGTCCATGAACTTGAATTTCTGATTCAAGCTCTCGTCACCGTCCCGCCCGCTTGGCAAGAGCAAGGTGGCGATACTTACCTTGTCGAAATCGGCCTGCAGGTAGCGCCCGTAGCGATCGGCCATCTCGAAGCCGAGGCCGCTGATCACCGCCTTGGGTTGCAATCGCGAGTAGAGCGCCACGCCACCTTGGCTGGGCACTTCACCGTCGCATGCATAGAGGAAATAACCGTCCAGTTGGAAGGCTTGGTCGTCCATTTCAAAGGCGGAGGCACGGGTGTCTTGCAGGCAGATCACGTCGGCATTCTGGGCTTGCAGCCAGCTGAGCAGACCTCGCTCGGCCGCAGCCTGAATACCATTCACGTTCACACTGATGATCCGCATAAATGGCCCCCAAAAACACGTGCGTGTATGATACCCGAGCTCACCTCATTTAGCTAAATCCGTGCCGTCCGGGACTTTTCATGCAAGCGTACCAGCGCGATTTCATTCGCTTTGCCATCGAACGCGGTGTTCTGCGTTTCGGTCAGTTCACCCTCAAGTCCGGGCGTACCAGCCCTTATTTCTTCAATGCCGGCCTGTTCGACAGCGGTCTGGCGCTGGCTCAGCTGGGGCGTTTTTACGCGGCGGCCATCGTCGACAGCGGTATCGACTTCGATGTGCTGTTCGGCCCGGCCTACAAGGGGATTCCGCTGGCGGCGACCACTGCAGTGGCGCTGGCCGAGCATCATCAGCGCGATCTGCCCTGGTGCTTCAACCGCAAGGAAGCCAAGGACCATGGCGAGGGCGGCACCCTGGTCGGTGCGCCACTCAAGGGCCGTGTGCTGATCGTCGATGACGTGATCACCGCCGGCACCGCGATTCGTGAGGTGATGCAGATCATCCAGGGCCAGGGCGCGCAGGCTGCCGGCACGTTGATCGCGCTGAACCGCCAGGAGCGTGGTCAGGGCGAGCTTTCCGCCATTCAGGAAGTCGAGCGCGACTTCGGCATGCCCGTAGTGAGTATCGTGTCACTCGAACAGGTATTGGAATATCTGGCAGGGGATGCTGAACTGAAGCAATATCTGCCGGCTGTCGAAGCCTATCGCGCCGAGTACGGAATCTAGCCCTAGCACAAGGTCGTCTTATGCCTGCACCGCTCCTGACCCGCTGTACGCTGCTCTGTAGCCTGCTACTGCCGCTGTCTGGTGTGGCTGCCGAGCTGTATCGCTACGTCGATGACAAGGGTGTGACGGTGCTCAGTCGCCAGGGTGTGCCGCCGGAGTTCATCGGCAAGGGTTACGAGGTGCTCAATGATCAGGGGCGCGTGCTGCGTGTGATCCCGCCGGCCCCGACGCCTGAAGAGTTCGCCCGCATGCAGGCGGACAAGGCGCGCGCCAGCAGCGATGCCCAGCTGCTGCGCCTGTACACCAATCTCGATGATGTTGACCGTGCCCGTGAGCGCAAGCTGGCCGAACTCGACAGTGTCACCAGCGTCGCGCGTGGCAATCTGCAGTCGGTGCGTACTCAGCAGGCCAACTTGCAGAGCCAGGCTGCCGACCATGAGCGTGCCGGGCGCCAGGTACCGGAGCATTTGCTGGCGCAGATCAACAACCTCAAGGAAGAGCAGCGGCGCCTGCAGCGTGATATCGCCCGTTACAAGGAGACGCGCACCCAGGCCGAGGCGGGTTTTGCCGCTGATCGTGCGCGCCTGGCCGAGTTGTTTGGCGAGCCGCAGAAAAAGCCTTAGGGCTCAGTCATTCAGCCTAGTGGCTGAGTATTCTCGAAACTCTCGATTTTTTCCCTGAGCCACTGCGGCAGCGGCGCGCTGCTGCGTGTCGTGCCGTCTGCGTGAACATAGACGATTTCGCCGCTGGTCAGCAGCTCGCCGTCGCGCCAGATGCCGAGTGCGAAGGTCAGGCTGGATCGGCCCAGGCGCGCGCTGCGCACGCCAATCTGCAACTGATCGTCGAAGCGCGCCGGGGCGCGGTATTCGAGCAAGGCGCGGATGGCGAAGAAATCGCCGCCGTCCCGAGCCAGGTCACCGGGGTAGGCGACGCCCAGCGCACGGAAGTATTCGGTGATGGCGACGTCGGCGTAGGTCAGGTAGTGGCCGTTGAAGACGATGCTTTGCGGATCGACTTCTGCCCAGCGCACGCGCAAGGCATGGAAAAAGCTGAACTGGCTGAGTTCGGGCAGGCTGCTCATGGGCGCTCCTTGGCGAAGATTGCCTGGCGAGCGTGCATGTTGAGGAGGGCTGCGGCAAGTTCGAGTCGGTGTGCGGATGGCTTGCGATAAGGCTGTTCGATGGCCGGCGTCATCTCGTAGGGTGCGCCGCGCGCACCGGTTCGCCCTGCGGGCACCCTCGGCTTTGGCTTCCTGCGTCGCTCTACCTCCTGCATCCATGCAGTCGTCTCCCGGAGGGCGAGGGGCATCAGAGGGATGCGTGGCGACCGCTTGCCCTCACCCGCCCTGCGGGCACCCCGCTCCGCGCCCCGGCCTGATCGCCAGCGATCAGGCGCTCATCGGCGCAGGAAGCAGTGCTTCCACAAGCGCGCCTCTTCGCCCCAGGGGGAGAGGGGCATCAGAAGGCCGCGTTGCGGCCGCTGTTTAGGGGCGTTTGCGGTTGCTGATCATGGTGCCATTGCCGATGTCGGTGAAGATTTCCAGCAACACTGCATTGGGTACACGGCCATCGATGATGTGCGAACTGGTCACGCCACCCTGCACTGCTTCCAGGGCGCATTTGATCTTCGGCAGCATGCCGCCGTAGATGGTGCCGTCGGCAATAAGGTCATTGACCTGCTCGGTAGTGAGGCCGGTGAGCACCTCGCCCTGCTTGTTCATCAGGCCGGCGATGTTGGTCAGCAGCATCAGTTTTTCGGCCTTCAGCGCCTCAGCCACCTTGCCAGCGACCAGGTCGGCGTTGATGTTGTAGGACTCACCGCCCGGGCCGACGCCGATGGGCGCGATGACCGGGATGAAGTCGCCCTTGACCAGCATGTTCAGCAGGTCGGTGTTGACCCCGGTGACCTCGCCGACATGGCCGATGTCGATGATTTCCGGCTGGGTCATCTCTGGCGTCTGGCGGCTGACCGTGAGCTTCTTGGCGCGGATCAGGCCTGCATCCTTACCGGTCAGGCCGATAGCGCTGCCGCCATGCTGGTTGATCAGGTTGACGATGCTCTTGTTGACCTGGCCGCCGAGCACCATTTCCACCACGTCCATGGTGGCGGTATCGGTGACGCGCATGCCGTCGATGAAGTGGCTCTCGATGGACAGTCGCTTGAGCAGGTCGCCAATTTGCGGGCCGCCACCGTGCACCACCACCGGGTTGATGCCGACGGCTTTCATCAGCACGATGTCGCGGGCGAAGCCCTGCTTGAGCTCCTCGCTTTCCATGGCGTTGCCGCCGTACTTGATCACCAGGGTCTTGCCGACGAAGCGGCGGATATAGGGCAGGGCTTCGGACAGTACCTTGGCAACCTGGGCAGCGGCGTCACGCTCGAGGGTCATGCATGGGCTCCTGAAACAAATCGGTCAAAAGGGCAGTTGCAGGTCGGGGGCGACCTTTAGCAGCTGAACACGGAACACATCCTGGATACGCTCCAGCTCTTCCTGGGTGTCGGCTTCGAAGCGCAGCACCAGCACCGGTGTGGTGTTGGACGCACGAATCAGACCCCAACCCTTGGGATAGTCGACGCGCACGCCATCGATGCTGGTGATGTTCGCTTCGCCCCACTGGCCTTCACGCTGCAGGCGTTCGATCATGCCGAACTTGGTCTGCTCGGTGACCTTGATGTTGATTTCCGGCGTTGAAATGTCGCTGGGGAAAGCGCTGAACACTTGCTCGGCGTTGCGTTTTTCGAGGCTGAGGATTTCCAGCAGACGGGCAGCACTGTAGATGCCGTCATCGAAACCGTACCAGCGCTCCTTGAAGAAGATGTGACCGCTCATCTCGCCGGCCAGCAGGGCACCGGTTTCCTTCATTTTCTTCTTGATCAGCGAGTGGCCGGTCTTCCACATCACCGGGCGACCGCCGTAGCCGCTGATCAGCGGGGTCAGGCGACGGGTGCATTTGACGTCGAAGATGATGTCGGCGCCGGGGTTGCGCGAGACCACGTCCTTGGCAAACAGCATCAGCAGGCGATCCGGGTAGACGATATTGCCGGTGTTGGTCACCACACCGACACGGTCTCCGTCACCGTCGAACGCCAGGCCCAGGTCGGCGTTCTCCGCTTTGACGCGGGCGATCAGATCGACCAGATTCTCCGGTTTGCCCGGGTCCGGGTGGTGGTTGGGGAAGGTGCCGTCCACTTCGCAGAACAGCGGAATCACGCTGCAGCCCAGGGCTTCGATCAGTTGCGGGGCGATCACGCCGGCGGCGCCGTTACCGCAGTCGACCACCACGCGCAGCGGCTTGGCCATGGCGATGTCGTCACGAATGGTCTTGAAGTAGCGCTGCAGGACGTCGACCTGCTGCACGCTGCCGACGCCGCTGGCCAGGTCGTTGTTGTCCAGGCGGGTTTTCAGCGCGACGATCTGCTCGTTGGCCAGGGTGTCGCCCGCGATGATGATCTTGAAGCCGTTGTAGTCCGGCGGGTTGTGGCTGCCGGTAAGCATCACGGCCGAGCGGCCTTCCAGCACGTTGGCGGCGAAGTACACCACAGGGGTCGGCACCATGCCGACATCGGTCACTTCGCAGCCGCAGTCGAGCAGGCCCTGTACCAGCTGTTGCAGCAGTTCCGGGCCGGAGAGGCGGCCGTCGCGGCCAGCGATGACCTTGGGCTCGCCCTGGGCCAGGCTCTGCGAGCCGATGGCGCGGCCAATCCAGTAGGCGTATTCGGCGGTCAGGGTGTCGCCCACCACCCCACGGATGTCGTAGGCGCGGAAGATGTCGTCGGGAAGTTTAGGGGCGCTTTGGCGAGTGCTCATTGCGGGGTTCTGCTCCAGTCCCAGGAGATCCTGGTCTTCATCGAGAATGTCGATATCGAGGATATCGGTGTCCTGAAACAGCGGGTCGACCAGCTCGGCTGGCTTGGCTGCCGGCTGAGCGGCGGGTGCCGCAGCTGTTCCTTTAACGGGGGTACTGCTGCCTTCAGGGCCACTGCGGCGCGGCAATCGCGCCAGGCTCTGGGCCAGTGCATCGAGAACCGGCATGCTGAGGCTGAAGGCTTTGACGTTCTTACCGGCGGAGAGTTCTTTGAGCATTTGCCCGAGTTGCTGGGCGTCGAGATTGACGCGCCGCTGCAGCGCGCCCTGCACCAGGATCATGCCGATCAGTGCGCCGCCCAATGCAAGCAGGAACGCGAGGCCGAGCATCGCGGGAGAAATGCTGCCTTGAGCCAGGCCGGGGCCGGGGGCGAAGCTGATCTTCCAGTAGGGGTTGCCGGTGGCGAAGGTCTGCGCAGCGGCTGCATCGCCTGCCTGACCGCGCTGTAGCAGAATCTGCGGCGGCGTGTTGGCGAACTGCTGCACCAGCTGCACCTGGCCATACTCTGGCGGTAGCGCTGGTATGGCTGCGAGCAGTCGCTGCAGATCGAAAGCCAGCAGCAGCGTACCCTGTGCCGGCTGGTTCTCACTCAGGCGCAGCGCCACGGCACTGTATGCCAGCCAGCGCTCACCCACGCGATAGGCTTCGATAGCGGGTTGCTGACCGCTTTCAGTGCGGCGCAGCATATCCAGGCCGGCGAAGTTCATCGGCGCGGTGCGGGACGTGTTCTGTACCGCTTCGCCGCGGCGATTGAGATGGGCATCGATCACGCCATCCCAGTAGCCCAGGCGCCGCTCGACTTCACTGACCCGCAGGTTGTCGCCGCTTTGCAGTGCTTGCAACAGCTCCGGGTTGCGTGCTGCGGCGAGGCTGTCGGCTTGTAATTGCTTGAGCACCTGCTGCACGGCAGAGGCCTGGCTACTGCCCATGGCCTGCACCAGCTCTGTCTGGCGTGCCTGGCTGCTGCTGTTGTCGGCAAACCACAGCAGCGCGGCGCCTGCGGCCCCACCGATCAGTGCGGCCAGCAGACCGGGTAGCAGTGCGCCCTGCAAGGGGTTAGCCTTCTTGCCCTTGGGCTTGCTCGGCACCAGGCTGGCAGCCGCGTTGGCTTCCTTGGCGGTACGCTTGAAGAGTTTCACGTGGGTGCTCCTCGGCGGGTCGTCCTGTGGGGGATGAATCAGTGGCTACCGGAGTGGCCGAAGCCGCCGGCGCCACGTTGAGTCTCGTCGAACTGCTCGACCAACTCGAAGTGGGCCTGCACCACCGGTACCAGCACCAACTGGGCGATACGTTCGCCGATGGCGATGGTGAAAGGCGTCTGGCCACGGTTCCAGCACGAGACCATCAGTTCGCCCTGGTAATCCGAGTCGATCAGGCCGACCAGGTTGCCGAGGACGATGCCGTGTTTGTGGCCGAGGCCCGAGCGCGGCAGGATCATCGCGGCCAGGCCAGGGTCGCCGATGTAGATCGACAACCCCGTCGGAATCAGCACGGTCTGGCCTGGCTCGAGGACGATCTCCTCCTTGAGCATGGCGCGCAGGTCGAGGCCGGCGGAACCGGGTGTGGCGTATTGCGGCAGCGGAAATTCCTGGCCGAGGCGGGGGTCGAGGATCTTGGCTTGCAGAGCGTGCATGGTCAGTTCTTGTTCAGTCGTTCGGCGATAAGGGTGATCAATTGGCGGGCAATCTTGCCCTTGCTGGTCTGGGCGAAGCTGGTTTGCTGCAGCCCACGGTCGATCACGGTGATGGCGTTCTCTTCACTATTGAAGCCGATGCTGGGGTTGGCCACATCATTGGCGACGATCAGGTCGAGATTCTTGTCGCGCAGCTTGCGCGAGGCGTATTCGAGCAGGTTCTCGGTCTCGGCGGCGAAGCCCACGCTGAACGGGCGATCTTCGCGGCCGGCGATGGTGGCGAGGATATCCGGGTTGCGCACCATTTGCAGGAGCATCCCTTCGCCACTGCTGGGGTCTTTCTTCAATTTGTGCTGGGCTACCACTTCCGGGCGGTAGTCGGCTACTGCCGCGGCGGCAATCAGCACGTCACAAGGCATGGCCGCTTCGCAAGCGGCGAGCATGTCGCGAGCGCTGACCACGTCGATGCGGCTGACCCGGTCCGGCGTCGGCAGGTGCACCGGGCCGCTGACCAGAGTCACTCGCGCGCCAGCTTCGGCAGCGGCCTCGGCCAGGGCGAAGCCCATCTTGCCGGAGCTGTGGTTGGTGATGTAGCGCACCGGATCGATGTTTTCCTGGGTCGGGCCGGCGGTAATCAGGATGTGCAGGCCGTCCAGTGCCTGGCGCTGGAAGCAGTCTGCGGCCAGCTGGGCCAGATCATTGGCTTCGAGCATGCGACCGAGGCCGACATCGCCACAGGCCTGGCTGCCGGATGCCGGGCCGAACAGGCGCATACCGCGACTTTGCAGCAGTTCGAGGTTGGCCTGGGTGGCGGCGTCGCGCCACATGGCCTGGTTCATCGCCGGAGCCAGAGCAATCGGCGCGTCGGTGGCCAGCACCAGGGTGGTGAGCAGGTCGTTGGCCACACCCTGAGCGAGGCGCGCGATGAGGTCGGCGGTGGCCGGGGCGATGAGGATCAGATCGGCCCAGCGCGCCAGCTCGATGTGGCCCATCGCCGCTTCGGCGGCCGGGTCGAGCAGGTCGAGGTGCACGGGGTGGCCGGAAAGGGCCTGCAGGGTCAGCGGGGTGATGAACTCGCGTCCGCCCTGGGTCATCACCACGCGGACTTCGGCGCCCTGATCCTTGAGTCGGCGAACCAGTTCGGCGCTCTTGTAGGCAGCAATACCGCCCCCCACGCCGACGATGATGCGTTTGCGATACAGCCGCTGCATAGGCCTGCCTTTTATAAACCGGTGGATGTGCGCCACGTGACCAACGCCTCCCCAGGCCGGCCCCGTGTAAAAAGATGGGCTACGATAGCACAGCGCCCGCAGCGGAACAGCGGGCGCCTGGCTCGACARGGAGGTGTACATGAGCATTCGTGACTGGCCCGCGGCAGAGCGTCCGCGGGAGAAATTGCTGGAGCAGGGCGCGGCGTCGCTGACCGACGCCGAACTGTTGGCGATCTTTCTGCGTACCGGGGTGACCGGCAAGAGTGCGGTGGACCTGGCGCGTTATCTGCTGAGCGAGTTCGGCAGTCTTAGAGTCCTTCTGGAAGCCGATCTGGCTGGCTTCAGCCAGCACCTCGGCCTGGGGCCGGCCAAGTACGCCCAACTGCAGGCGGTGCTGGAGATGTCGCGGCGCCATCTGGCCGAGCGCCTGCGCCGCGATTCGGCGCTGGAAAGCCCGCAGACGGTGCGTGACTACCTCAAGGCGCAGCTGCGCCACGAACCGCATGAGGTATTCGGTTGCCTGTTTCTCGATGCCAAACATCGCGTGCTGGCGTTCGAGGTGCTGTTTCGCGGCAGCATCGACAGCGCCAGCGTTTATCCCAGGCAGGTGGTCAAACGCGCTCTGGCCAACAATGCCGCAGCCGTCATCCTCACTCATAACCACCCATCGGGTGTAGCGGAGCCCAGCCAGGCCGACCGCGTGCTGACCCAGCGTCTCAAGGATGCCCTGGCGCTGGTCGAGGTGCGCGTGCTCGATCACTTCATCATCGGTGATGGTGAGCCGCTGTCGATGGCCGAGCTGGGCTGGATGTAGGGGCGGCGCTCCTGGAGTGCGCAGGGTGGGCTTCAGCCCACCAGGATGACGGCTTATGGTGCCATCTGCACCGAGGCAAAATTCTGTCGGCCGAACGGACTGACCTTGTAGCCCTGCACCTTGGCGCTGAGCAGGGCGAAGGCAGTGGGGTGGGCCAGCGGCAGCCACAGCGCCTGCTCCTGAATGATCTGCTGCGCCTGATGATAGAGGCGGCTGCGCTCATCCTGGTCGCTGCTGGTCTTGCCGTCCGCGATCAGCTTGTCCAGCGCTTCGTCGCAGTAGCGCGCGAAGTTCAGGCCTGACTCCACCGAGGCGCAGGCGAATTGCGGGGTGAGGAAGTTGTCCGGGTCGCCGTTGTCGCCGGCCCAGCCCATGAACAGCAGGTCGTGCTCGCCGGCCTTGGCGCGGCGGATCAGCTCTCCCCATTCGATCACGCGAATTTCAGCAGCGATGCCGACCTTGGCCAGATCCGCCTGCAGCAACTGCGCGCCGAGGCTCGGGTTGGGGTTGAGCAGGCTGCCGCTGGGGCGTGTCCAGATGGTGGTTTTGAAGCCGTCAGCCAGGCCCGCTTCGGCCAACAGGGCGCGGGCTTTTTCCGGTTCGTGCGCGTAGCCGGGCAGTTCGCTTGCATAGCTCCAGGTGTTCGGTGGATAGGGGCCGCTGGCGGGCTCGGCGCTGCCTTCGAACACGGCCTTGACGTAGCTGGTCTTGTCGAACGCCAGGTTGATCGCCTGGCGCACCTGCGGTTTGTCCAGTGGTGGGTGCTGGCTGTTGATACCGACGAAGGCGGTCATGAACGCGGCGGTCTGTGCGCTTTTCAGTTTGGCGTCGCCGGCGATGGCCTGTACGTCCTGTGGTTTCGGCGACAGGGCGATCTGGCATTCGCCGCGGCGCAGCTTCTGCAGGCGCACGTTGCTGTCCGGAGTGATGGCGAATATCACCCGCTCCACGCCCGGCTTGCCGGCGAAATAGTCCGGGTTGGCGCGGTAGCGCACCACGGCATCCTTCTGGAACCGCTCGAAGACGAACGGTCCGCTGCCGATGGGCGCGCTGTTGAGCTTCTGCGGGGTACCGGCAGCCAGGAGTTTGTCGGCATATTCGGCAGAGTAGATCGAGGCGAAGCCCATGCTCAGGGTGGCGAGGAAGGTGGCATCGCGGCGGTTCAGGGTGATGCGTACGCTCTGGGCATCCGCTGCCTCGACCTTGGCGATCAGGCTTGGCCACTGCATCGACTGGGCATGTGGGTAGCCACTGGCGGCGACCTTGTGCCAGGGATGCTGGTCGTCGAGCATGCGCTGGAAGCTGAACAGCACGTCTCGGGCATCGAGCGTGCGACTGGGCGTGAAGTCGGCGCTTTGGTGAAATTGCACGTCGTCGCGCAGAGTGAAGTCATACACCAGGCCGTCGGCGGAGATCGACCAGCTGCGCGCCAGGCTTGGCAGCAGTTTGCCCTGCTCGGCGTCGAATTCCACCAGGCGGTTCATCAGCATGTCCGCCGAGGCGTTGGTGGTGGTCAGCGAGTTGTACTGCACCACGTCGAAACCCTCGGGGCTGGCTTCGGTGCACACACTGAGGGTGGCGGCCTGGGCCAGGATCGGGGTGCATAGCAGAGCGGCGAGTAGCAGGCGCATGGTGAAGTCCTCATTCCTGGCGTTGACGGCAAGCTTGCAACCCTAGTCGATTTGCCATGAGCTGAATACCTGATCGAGGCGACGAGCGGTCAAATCTTGATCAGGCCCCAACGGGCCGGCCCCCGGCGGGTCTGCTGGCTCGGGATTGGGTTTTATCCTGCGGTTTTCCTTGTTGCCTTCAGGGCTTTCTGGTATAAAGCAGCGCTCTTTTCTAGGGGCCCGGTTCTTGCGCTATCCAGTGCGCCCGGTAAGACCCTCGAGAAACGCGGCGCCGAGCGCCAATGACATTGAGTTTAAGCGGCCAACCCATGCCGGGTTGGGCATGTGGTTTTAGAGGGCTGAGGCATGTCGAGAGTCTGTCAAGTTACCGGTAAGGGTCCGGTAACCGGGAACAACATTTCCCACGCAAACAACAAAACCCGTCGTCGTTTCCTGCCGAACCTGCAGCACCATCGCTTCTGGGTCGAGTCCGAGAAGCGCTTCGTGCGTCTGCGCGTATCTGCCAAAGGCATGCGCGTCATCGACAAGCGTGGCATCGACGTAGTGCTGGCTGAGCTGCGCGCTCGCGGCGAAAAGGTTTAAGGAGAGAGTCATGCGTGAACTGATCCGTTTGGTGTCCAGCGCCGGTACCGGCCACTTCTACACCACCGACAAGAACAAGCGCACCACCCCCGACAAGATCGAAATCAAGAAATTCGATCCGGTCGTACGCAAGCACGTGATGTACAAGGAAGCCAAGATCAAGTAATTGATCGGCTGCCTGCAAAGAAGCCCGCCCTGATCGGCGGGCTTTTTTTTGCCCGTGTTTCCCCCTCGGACTCGCGCCTGCGCGGCTCATTTGCGCTGGTCGGTTGGCGCGGCTATTGGTCGCGCATTTTTTTTGCGCAACTCGCTCACCTGCGACTTACGTCACACAACACCTCGGTTTAGACTGCGCCGTTGCCGTGGAACTGACTCATCCATCAGCTTTTTGGTGGATGTGGGTACATGGGGTTCGGGCATCCTCCGTTCGTCATTCGCCCAGAGGCTCGCATGACCGCTTCAGCTCATTGTGTGGAAGTCCTGATTGCCGAGGCGGATCCCTGGACGTCCAACCTGTTGCAGCAACTGGTGCTCGACGTGTGTGGCGATGCCCGTGTGCTGCAGGTCAGCGATGGTCAGGCGGCTCTGGCCCGCTGCAAGCGGCGCTTGCCCGATCTGGTGATCGCCGATGGCGAGTTGCCGGGGCTCGACGGCCTGGAGCTGCTGCGCCAGTTGCGCCGTCACCCGCGTACACCGGCGCTGCCGTTCGTGCTCATCAGCGGTCGCCTGGATGCCAGCAGCGTGCGCGCCGCGCGGCCGCTGGCGCCCAGTGTCTACCTGGCCAAGCCCTTCAATGCCGAGAGTCTGCGTCAGCGTCTGCGCACATTGTTGCCCGCGCCTGCGACCGCCGTGGCGGTGCGTCAGCCGCTGTTGCTCAGCGAGCTGCGTGACTATCTCGATACGGTGCGCGAAGAGGGGCAGGGCGCGCCGCTGCTCAGCGATGTACGCAATGCCGTGAGTCAGGGGCTACAGGCCGGCGAGCAGGACCTGGGCGAGCTGGAGGCGGTATTCGGCAGCGACCCGCAGATCACCGCGCTGCTGATTGCCGCTGCCAGCTCCGCCGCGCAGCATCAGGGTGTGCCTTGTCATACCCTGACCCAGGCGCTGCAGCGCCTTGGTGTGGCGCGCACGCTGAATCTGGTGCTGGGCCTGGCGCTGCAGCGCAATGCACAGTTGCGTGACCCGCGCCTGGCAGAATTGGCTGCGCATACCTGGCAGCAGGCGCGACGCAGCGCCGAGCTGGCGCGCTGGCTGGCGCTCGAACTGAAGCTGGACGCCGAGCTCTGTTACACCGCCGGTCTGCTGCACAATCTGGGCGAACTGGCCCTGCTGCGCAGCCTGCAGGACTGGCAGGAAGCGGGTGGTGAACTGAGTAATGAGCAGATCGACGATGCGATGCTGTGCCGCTCGGCGAGCTTCGGTTCGGCCTTGCGTATCCGCTGGCGATTGCCGTTCGGCCTGCGAGAGCTGATCGCAGCACTCTACGGCCTGGGCAGCGGCGTGTTCTCGCGTGAGGCGCTGGTGCTCAACCTCACCGGTCTGTTGCTGGCCCTGCCGAACAACGAGCTACCAGCCAGCCTGGTCGAAGCGCGCTGCGTGCGCATGTTGCGCTTGGACCCGGCGCTGCTCGAGCGCGTGCCGGTGGCGCTCTATCAGGCTTCCTGAGTGTCGTGACGCCGCGCGTCGTCGGCCAGTTGCCGCAAGGGCTGCGGGCGGCCAACGAAGTAGCCCTGCGCGTAGTCGATGCCCAGGCGGCGCAGGCAATCCAGGCTGGCCTGGGTCTCGACGAATTCGGCGACGGTGAGCAGGCCCAATTGCCCGGCAATCTGGCGCATCGAGCCGACCATGGCCTGGTTGATCGGGTCGTTCTCGATACCGCTGATAAAGCTGCCGTCGATCTTGAGGATATCCAGCGGCAAGTGACGCAGATAAGCGTAGGAGGCGAAGCCGCTGCCGAAATCGTCCAGGGCGACTTTCAGCCCCTTGCTGCGTAGCTCCTCGATCCACTGGGCGGAGACGCCCAGCTCTCCCAGGGCGACCATTTCCGTCACTTCGATGCAGAATTTTCCGGGGGGCAGGCCGTGGTGCTGCAGTTCGTCCTGCAGCAAACGGTGGAAGTCGGAATCGAGCAGAGAGTTGGCGCTGAGGTTGACGTTGACCTGAGCCAGTTGCGCCAGGTGCCGTGGGTTGGCGGCCAGCCAGGCGCACAGATGCTGGACGACCCAGCGATCGATGGCGCCGAGAAAGTCATAGCGCGCCGCTGCATCGAGAAACTGCGCCGGGCTGATCCACTCGCCGCTCTGCGGATCGCGGTAGCGCAACAGCACTTCGTAGTGCAGGCCGGCGGTGGCGCTCTGCAGCGCTTGTACGGGTTGGAAGAACAGCTCGAAGTGACCGCGTTCGCAGGCTTCACGCAGGCGGGTAATCCACTGCAACTGGCGTTGATGTTCGAGCAGCGCGCCGTCTTCCGGGTTGAACTGGCACACGCGGTTGCGGCCCTGGTGCTTGGCCAGTTGGCTGGCGCTGCTGGCCCAGGTCAGTGCGGTCTCCCAGTCGCGCACGCCAGAGCCGAGGGCGAGCAGGCCGATGCTGGTGTGGAGACGGAAGGGGCGCCCCTGCCACGTGAAGACGAACTGTTCGACCGCCCGGCGCAAGGCCTCGGCCTGCTTGAGGGCGGCCTCGTCATCGACCTCGCGCAGCAGTACGGCGAACTCGTCACCACCGACGCGGGCCAGCTCGGCATGGCGCGGCAACTGGTGCGCGAGCTGGGTTGCCAGTTGCCTGAGCAACTGGTCACCGGCGGAGTGGCCACACAGGTCGTTGACCTGCTTGAAGCGGTCCAGGCTCAGGTGCAGCAGATGGCTGAAGCGGCGCTTGGCGGTACCGCCCAGGGTTTCCGAGAGCAGCCTTTCCAGCTCGCGGCGGTTGAGCAGGCCGGTCAGCGCGTCATGTGCAGCCAGCTGTTGCAGGCGTTCCTCGAGCGCGCGGCGTTCGCTGAGGTCGACCACTATGCCTTCGATGCGGTCTCGCTGAGGGCGCAGGTGCAGCGACAGGTAGACCCAGAGTGGGCGCTGTTTCAGGTCGTACAGCTGGCATTCGCAGGCGACCGTGCCGGCCTGGGTGTCGAGTTGCTGCTGCAGCTCGCGCCACTGGGTTTCGCCGAGCAGTCGCTGTAGCGGCAACCCGACCAGTTGGACGGCCGGTGTATCGCTGCCGAGCAGACGCGCCAGGCTCGGGTTGGCTTCCAGCAGTCTGCCGTCGTGGTCACAGCGGAAGATGCCCTCGCCGCTGTGGCGAAACAGTGCCTGGTACTGCTCCAGGTTGTCGATGGCCTGCGCCTGGCTGCTCAGCAGCACGCGGCGCACGCGCTCCAGCTGCTTGTCGAGCAGGGCACCGAACAGCAGCATGCTCAGCGCCGGCAGGTAGGCGTAAAGCGCGTAGAAACCGGCGGGCAGCGGAATCAGTCCGGCGCGGCTCAGCGGCACCAGCAACATCAGCACCAGTGCGGCGCTCCAGCACAGCATGTAGCCGGGCGCATAGGGGCGGCGCTGATAGACGCCGAGGATCATCAGCAGCAACTGATACAGCCCGGTGGCCAGCGTCAGCAGGTTGAGTGTCTGGTAGGCGTGGGGATGGTCGACGAGGACGCCGCCGACACTGACCAGCAAGGTGGCCGCGAACAGGACATTGCGCAGCCAGCGCAGGCGTCCGAGTTGCAGGCCCAGGGCGCTGGCGATGAACAGCGAGCTGAAGATCATCATCCCGGCAGTGGGTAGATTGACCAGCAATTTGGGCAACAGCGCCCACTGTGGCCAGAGCAGGCCGGCAATGTTGTACAGGCTGATGTTGTACAGCGCCACGCACAGCGAGGTGAGGCTGAAGTAGGCCAGCTGCGCTTCGCGCAGGGTGCTGTACTTGACCAGATAGAACAGTGCGAGGGCGAGCAGGGCGCCGATCAGCAGGCCGCTCTGCAGCCAACTGTGGGCGATCAGTTGTTGGCCCTGTTCGGCGCCGACCACCTGCAATGGCAGGTTGATCGCCGAATGACTCTGTACGCGCAGCAGCAGGCTGTATGGGCCTTCGCCCAGGCGCGGCAGGTTGAGCAAAAACTGTGGATAGGGCTCGCCACGTTCGGCGAATGGACGTTTTGCGCCGCTGTACAGCGGGCCGAGTGACTGCTCGCCATCGAACAGCCAGACCTCCAGATCATCGAGGAAGGTCTGGCCGATGATCAGTTGCAGGCGTTCCGCTGGCGGCGTCTGCAGTTGCACGGCGAGCCACCAGGCGCTGCGCGTATAGCCGATGCGAGCGGTACCGTGAACCTGGCGGCCCTCTTGCGCGATGCGCTGCAGCACCTCGCTGGCGCTCAGCTGGCCGCTGGGGTCCTCCAGCAGCAGGCTTTGCTCGATGCTCACCGGCGTAGCTAGATCGGCTGCGCTGAGCTTGAGCAGCGGCAACGCACTGGTCGCCCAGGCCGGCGCGACGCAGGCCAGGCAAAGCAGCAATATCAGTGAGCGAAGCGGTCGAAGCATCCTGGGCGCCTCATGGCTACTACGAGGGCGCCGAAGTCCGGTGGACGCTGTCGGGTCTGAGGAGCGGTCGGGCGCAGAGCCATTCTAGCCGACTACTGGCGCGATGATTGCGCTGCGAGTCTCATCCGTCGGGATGGCGTGACGATTGACTGCGCCGCCTCTCCAGTCTGGGTCAGGCAGTCTGCGTGCGCTCTTCGCCCGCCTTCTGACGGCGCGTCCAGCGATTGGCACGGGCGAAAGTGCCGAAGTCGTTGAAGCGCACGCCCATCTCGCGCATCACTCGGTGGGCGAACGGCACGGTCAGTTGGCGAATGTAGAAAGGCTCCTTGACCACGAAATGGTGGATCGCATGACTGCTGCCGAAGTTGAAGCAGAACGCCTGCAGTGGCCATAGCCACCAGGGGTTGAGCACCTGGGTCTGCTGGATCACGTTGCCTGGCTCGACATCGCCGTAGTAGTGCATGTTGGAACTGACGAAGTGCAGACAGAAGGTGCGCAGCACGTTGGGCCCGACCAGTACCACCACGGCAATGTTCACCACTTCCATCACGCTCAGCGTGCTGGCCGGCCAGCCGATGGGGGCGCCGAGCGCGGCGCTGGCCCAGTCCAGCAGATGGAAGCCGAGGAACAGGTACCAGGTCGCCCAGTTGAGCAACCCCAGCGGCGCGTAGACCTTCAGCGTGCGGGTGAGGATCAGCCGGCGGTGCTCGGGGTTCTTCGCCCGCAACCAGCGAATCAACGAACTCATCATGTTGTCGCCGACCATCAGCAGGCGAGCGATGCCCCAGGGCTCGCCGTTGGTGATGGCGCGCTCCTCCATGTCGGCTTCGCTGCCGGACACCTTGTGGTGGTTCAGGTGCAGGTGGCGGCGCACCCAGGGGTTGATGGTACTTGGCCGCGCCAGCCAGACCAGCGCCAGCATCAGGTTGTGCGGTAGCGGCCGCTTGCGGAAATACATCGAGTGAATCAGGTCGTGCTCCAGCTCGTGAGTCAGCGAGGCGAAGAAGGCGTTGAGCAGCAGACACGCCCACCAGGCCAGGTAGCCACCGATGTACAACGCTGCCGAGCCGAGCATGCCGAGCAGGGCGAAGGCCAGGATGCCGGCACCGAGTGCGTCCTGATGTTGCAGGATCGGGTAGCGTTGGCGCAGGGCATTGCCGTGGGTCATCACCTGTTCACGGATACAAGCGGCGCGTTGCTGGTCATTAAGGCTTGCGGGAGAGGGCGACATGCCGACATCCTCTTGTTATTGGGTTGTGACTTCACTGTGCCGTGACGGTCGTCAGAGTGCCCGACCGAGCACGCCAACCTGCCTACCGGATACGCCAATCTGCATGACTGCCGAAGCCACCACACTGGCCAGCTGGACCCGCGCTCTGCGCAAGCAGCTCGATGCCCTCGGGCTGGATAGCGCTGCGCTGTGCCGTGCCGCCGGCCTCGACCCGACAGTGCTCGACGACCCCAACGCGCGCTGCCCGCTGTCGGTCACCACGCGCCTGTGGCAGTTGGCGGTGGCCGCCAGTGGTGATCCGGCGCTGGGTCTGAAGACTTCGCAGTTCGTCAGCCCGACCACCTTCCACGCGCTGGGATACGCGTTGATCGCCAGCAGCAGCCTGCGCGAGATGTTCGAACGCATCGTGCGCTATCACCGGGTGGTCAGCGATGCGCTGCAGCTGGAGTTGCGCGAGCTGGAAGACGTCTACGAATTTCGTTTTCGCGTACCGCCAGGCAGCCCGGCACCGGCACCCGAAGCGCTGGATGCCTTCGCTGCGATCTACGTGCGCAGCTGTCGCAATCGCCTGAACCGGGAGTTCTCGCCGCTGCTGGTGCAATTGCAGCGCCCGCAGCCAGCCGACCCGACGCCCTGGCAGGCGGTATTTCGCGCTCCGCTGCAGTTCGATGCCGCCGAAAGCCTGCTGCGCTTTCCCCGCGCCGCATTCGAACAACGGCTGGACGACGGCAACCCGGAACTGGCCGAACACAACGAGACAGTGCTCAGACGCAGCCTGGAGCAACTGCAGGCAGCCAGCTGCAGCGAGCGGGTGCGCAATTGCCTGGAGCTGCAGCTGCCTGATGGCGAGCCCTCCGCCGAGCGTATCGCCCAGGCTCTGCATCTGAGCCTGCGCAGCCTGCAGCGGCACCTGGCCGAGGAGGGCACCCGCTACGAGGCGCTGCTCGGCGAGACGCGCCACGCCCTGGCGTTGCGGCACATGCGCGACCCGCGCTGTTCGATCAGTGAAATTGCCTATCTGCTCGGCTTCAGCGATAGCAGCAGCTTCGCCCGAGCCTTCAAACGCTGGACCGGCCAGACGCCGAGCCAGTACCGCGACGGATGCAACAACGTATGACCCAGTACGACCTGATCCTGGCCGGGGCCGGCCACGCCCATCTTGGTGTGTTGCGCCGCTGGGCGCTGGTGGAGCGTCCGCCAGGCCGTATCGGCTTGCTCAGCCCTGGCCCGGAAGCCTGGTACGCCGGCATGTTGCCAGGGCTGATCAGCGGCCGTTTCAGCCCTGCAGACTGCCGTGTGGAGCTGCAGCCGTTGTGCCGCGCGGCCAAGGTCGAGCTGATCGAGGGCGAGATCGCCTCGCTCGATGCCGATGCGCGCATCATGCAACTCGCGGATGGCCGTAGCCTGCAGAGCGAGTGGCTGTCGCTCAATGTCGGCGCCGGCATGGCCATTCCACCCCAACAGGGCGAAGGGATGCAGGTGTTGGCCGCCAGGCCCATCGAACGGATGCTCGAAGGCTGGCAGCAATGGCAGGCTGAGCCACGACGCATGGCGATTCTCGGTGGTGGAGCCGGAGGTGTGGAGCTGGCCCTGGCGCTGGCCGACAAGGTACCGGCGTTGGCGCTGTTCTGTGGCGGAACCTTGCTCGATGGGCTGGGGCCGGGGCTAAGGCTGCGCGCACTGGGCCATCTGCGTCAGCGTGGTGTGCAGGTGCGTGAGCATTGCCCGATCGGCCGTATCGAGGATGACTGGCTGCTCAGCGGTGACGAGCCGGTATGGCGCGGGCGGCGCCTGCTGCTGGCCAGCGGTGCGCGTCCCTGGCCATGGCTGACGTCGAGCCAACTGGCCACCGACGCAGCCGGATTCATCGCCATTCGCCCGACCCTGCAATGCGAGTCCCACGCGCAGATCTTCGCCGTCGGTGACAGCGCCAGCCTCGACGGCATGCGCCGCAGCGGGCGTTTCGCAGTGCGTCAGGCTCCGGTACTCAGCGCCAATTTGCAGGCCGCGCTGCAGGGGCGTCCGCTGCGCCAGTATCGGCCGCAATGGCAGAGCCTGGCCCTGCTCGCCACTGGCGATGGCGGCGCGCTGCTCGGTTGGCACGACTGGAGTGCGGGCGGGCAGCTGTACGGGCACTGCAAGGACTGGCTGGACCGGCGCTTCGTCAAACGTCATCGCATGGTGGGGTAGCAGGCCTCTGAAAAACCTGGGGTACGACTGCACGGGGGGGCGGGAGGCCAAAGCCGAGGTGGTTTTTCAACAGCCTGCTAATGCCACTGAGTTAAGTGTCGATACAGCGAGTGTGTAGGCGCTGCGCAGACTCGAAAAGCGTCGCTCTGGGAGCAATGCTGCTCACGTGAGGTTGCACGCGTTTGGCTCCCTTCGCCTATCAATGGGAGAGGGGTTGGGGGACTGATCGCGATCGACCGCTTCTTGAGTGAACACCATTACGCGCCGGGGTCAGGCTACGAAAGGCTGTTCTGGATGCCCTGTTGATCCTGCCGGGGCACTGCCCAAATTCATGGCAGGTTGCTACCAAAGTTTTATGGTGCTGGTGCTTCCAAGCTGCTCGAATCCCGGTCATCGTGCCCGGTCTGCATACCCATATTTTTCGTCGGGCCTGTCGTACACGTAGCCTGCTGCCCAGGTTGCGTGGGATATTCAAGGAGAGAACCCGCCGTGACCCCGTCCGCCTACAGCGCCTCGCCGCGCACCAGAACAAGAACTCTGAGGTCGGTCATGCAAGCTGCCTTTGTCCGTTCACCTGTTGCCTGTCTCCTTCACGCCCTGGGGCTGGCTGCATTGATGCTGGTCTACCAGCAGGTGCAGCTACCGTCCTATGTCAGCGTGTTGTCTCTCCTGCTGCTGGCGCTGTGGCCCTGGCTGGGACCATGGCAGCGTCGCGACGACGCTTCGCCCGCCGCGCAGCAGGTCGCCAGCACTGACTTCGTCGAGCTCAGCCGCGGGCTGTCGCGACACACCTGCCACAACGCGCTGTCTGCAGCCAAGGTGGCCCATGCGGTCAAGCACCTGGCCGGCCGCCTGCAATCGCAGCTGACGGCGGTGCAGCAGGTCAGCCAGGCCGCCGAGGCCATCACTCATACCGAGCAGGATAGCGCCGCCCGCGCCGAGCAGACCCTGGCCGCGGCCCGGCATGTGCGCGATGCCAGTGCCAACGGTCAGGCCGAGCTCAACCAGGCCATCGCGCGCATGCAGCAACTCAGTGCGCAGACCCTGGCCAGCCGTGAGCTTATCGATGGTCTCGGTAGCCGTACCGAACAGATCGAACAGGTCACCCAGGTGATCCAGTCCATCGCCAGCCAGACCAATCTGCTGGCGCTCAACGCGGCCATCGAGGCCGCCCGCGCCGGTGAGATGGGGCGTGGTTTTGCCGTGGTCGCCGACGAGGTGCGCAACCTTGCCGCGCGCACCGCCAGCGCCACCGAGGAAGTCAGCCAGATGGTCGCCGACATCCGCCAGCAGAGCGCTGCGGTGGTCGCTCATATCCAGCGTCAGAGCGTCGAGCTGGAACAGGCTGCGCAGCAGATAGAGACAGCCGGCAGCCGCCTGCACGGCATCGCCGACCAGGCCGAGGAGGTCGAGCAGCAGGTGGCGCAGATCAGCGCCGGCACGGCGGACAATCACCAGCGCCTGGCCAGCCTGTCGGCTGCTGCACTGCAATTGCAGGACGACGTGCAAGGCAGCGAAGGGCAGACGCGGCAACTGGCAGACGCAGCCGAACAGTTGGTAGGCCAGGCCGAAACGGTCAGCGAGCAACTCGCCGAGGTGGGTCTGGATGATTACCATCAGCGTGCCTATGACCTGGCCCGTGAAGGCGCCGCTGCCATCGCGGCGCAGTTCGAGCAGGACCTGCAGGCCGGACGCATCGGCCTCGACGATCTGTTCGACCGTCGCTACCAACCGATTGCCGGCACCCAGCCGCAGAAGTACCGCACGCGCTTCGATCAGTATGCCGACCAGGTGCTGCCGGCGCTGCAGGAGCCGCTGCTCAAGCGCCATGAAGGGCTGGTGTTCGCCATTTCCACCACCCCGGAAGGCTATGTGCCGACCCATAACGCCGCATTCAACCACCCGCCGAGCGGCGATCCGGCAGTCGACGCCACCCGCAGCCGTGGCAAGCGTCTGTTCAACGACCGCACCGGCATCCGCTGCGGTAGCCACAGGCAGGCACTGCTACTGCAGACCTACATGCGTGATACCGGCGAGCTGATGCACGACCTGTCGGTGCCGATCATGGTGCAGGGCAAGCATTGGGGCGGTTTGCGTCTGGGCTATCGGCCGGAGCCTTAATGGCGCGCGGCGCTATTTGTCTTACGGGTAACGGTGGTTTGAAGGCTGGTGCGCTGCGCGCACCGTCTTTACCTCGGATGCGGGGGCCCTGGTGCGCACGGCGCACCCTACGGGGCGGCGTGGGTGAAACGGGGGATTGTTTAGCTGACGCATAACCAAGCGTATGAAAAACCCGATTTAACGCACGTCAAACCCTGTGCGACGCTGCCAAGCCATGATCTTCCCGGCCTGCCAAGTCCATGTTCCGCTGTACCGCGCTCCTGCGCGGCGGCGCTTGTTGGAGCGGCTCAACCCGCTGCTGACCAGCATCCTCGCCTTCTGGGCGCTGTGGCATTGCCGCCACGCCCGCCCGCCGGACACCGTCCCCGCCCGCTGAATATCGATGGCTGCGCCATGCCCGCAGCCGCTGCTATCACCTTGTCTGCTTGTGCAACCTGTTCAAGAATCGAACGGGCCGTGCAGACACCGAGCGCCCAACTGGCGCAAGCGAGTGCGATATGACGACTTTCGCTGCTGTGCAGGAAGCCCAGGATTTCCTGGCGAACAATCCCGATATCGAGCTGATCGAGCTGTTCATCCTCGACGCCAATGGCGTGCCGCGCGGTAAGCTGCTGCACCGCGAGGAGCTGCTGGCGCTGTACCAGAGCGGCCGGCCGCTGCCGAGCACCATGCTCGGCCTGTCCATCCAGGGCGAGGATGTCGAGGATTCCGGTCTGGTCTGGGAGGTGGGCGATATCGACTGTCGCGCCTATCCGCTGCCCGGCAGCCTGGTGCGCCTGCCCTGGCGACAGATGCCCACGGCCGCCGTGCAGGTGTCGATGCACCCGACCGAAGGTCTGCCGGCCACGCCGGCCGATCCACGGCAGTTGCTGATCCGGGTGATCGAGCAGCTCGAAGCCGAGGGGTATTACCCGGTGATGGCCTGCGAACTGGAGTTCTACCTGCTCGACCAGAAACGTGATGCCCAGGGCCGACCGCAGCCGGCGCTGGATGCCGACGGCGGCCGCCCACGGCAGACCCAGGTCTACGGCCTGCGCGAGCTGGAACAGATCGAACCCTTCCTGCGTGATCTCTACGCCGCCTGCAAGGCCCAGGGCATTCCCGCGCGCACGGCGATTTCCGAGTACGCCCCCGGCCAGGTGGAAATCACCCTGGAACATGGCCCGGTGCTGGCGGCTATGGATCAAGCGGTGCGCTACAAGCGCCTGGTCAAGGGCGTGGCGCACCGCCACGGGATGCAGGCCTGCTTCATGGCCAAGCCCTTCGATGATCTGGCCGGTACCGGCATGCACATGCATGTCAGCCTGGCCGATGCACAGGGCACCAACCTGTTCGCCAGCATCGATCCCGCCGGCACGCCGCTGCTGCGCCAGGCCGTCGGCGGCATGCTCGCCAGTCTGCTCGATTCGTTGCTGCTGTTCTGCCCCAACGCCAATTCCTACCGGCGTTTTCAGGCCAACAGCTATGCACCGCTGGCACCGACCTGGGGCGTGGACAACCGCACCGTCAGCCTGCGCGTGCCCGGCGGCCCGGCGGGTACCCGGCACGTCGAGCACCGTATCTGCGGCGCCGACGCCAACCCCTATCTTGCTGCGGCGGCGATTCTCGCCGGGATTCACCGTGGCATTGCTGATCGCCTCGACCCCGGCGCGCCGGTGGAAGGTAACGGCTATGCCCAGGCCAAGACCCTGCTGCCGACCGAGTGGCTGGCTTCGATCCAGGCGCTGGAGCGTTCCAGCTGGGCACGTGATGCCTTTGGCGCCGATTTCCTCAAGGTCTTTCTCGCGGTCAAGCGTGCCGAGTATCGCCAGTTCATGGGGGAAGTCGGTGAGCAGGATTGGCGCTGGTATCTGAGTAATGCCTGATGGCCCTTATCTGAGGAAGTCGCGGCTGAAGCCCCTCCCACAGATCGGGAGATTGTGGGCGCTCCCTGTGGGAGGGGCTTCAGCCGCGACGAGTGATTCATCGGTGCGCACAGCGCACCCTAAGGCGGATTAGCCGCCACAAGGACATGCAATGAACGCGATCAACCAAGCTGTCAAACCCGCCGCCGAGCGCGCGCCTTCCTACTACTCGGCCTCGCTCAATTTCGAGACCGACTACCCGACGCTGCAGGGCAGCGTAACCGTTGACGTGGCCATCATCGGTGGCGGTTTCACCGGCATCGCCACCGCGGTGGAGCTGGCCGAGCGTGGCCTCAAGGTGGCCGTGGTGGAAACCAACAAGGTCGGTTGGGGCGCCAGTGGGCGCAACGGCGGTCAGGTCACCGGCAGCCTCTCTGGCGACGAGGCCATGCGCAAGCAGATGCGCAACACGCTGGGCGATGAGGTGGACGACTTCATCTGGCACCTGCGCTGGCGCGGTCACGAGATCATCAAGAACCGCGTGACCAAACACGGCATCGACTGCGACCTCAAACACGGCCATCTGCATACCGCGATGAAAGCCAGCCATATGGACGAGCTCAAGGCGACCTACGACGAGGCGTTGCGCCGTGGCATGGGCGAGGATGTCACCCTGCTCGACGCCGCCGGTGTACGTTCCCAGCTCAGCAGCGATCTGTATTGCGGCGCCCTGAAGAACACCCGCAACATGCACCTGCACCCGCTCAACCTGTGCATCGGCGAGGCCAAGGCCGCCGAGAGCCTGGGCGCGCTGATCTTCGAGCATTCCGAGGTGCTGGATATCGTCCACGGCCCGCGTCCGGCAGTGGTCACCACGGGCGGACGCATCGAGGCCAAGCAGGTACTGCTGGCCGGCGACGTCTATCACAAGCTCGAACGGCGCACGCTCAAGGGCCTGATCTTCCCGGCCATGGGCGGTATCGTCACCACCGCACCGCTCGGGGCGCTGGCCAAGGAAATCAACCCGCAGGACCTGGCGGTGTACGACTGCCGCTTCGTGCTCGACTACTACCGCCTGACCGCCGATGGCCGCCTGTTGTTCGGTGGTGGTTGCAACTACTCCGGACGTGATTCGCGCGATATCGCCGGCGAGCTGCGTCCGTGCATCGAGAGCACCTTCCCGCAACTCAAGGGCGTGCAGATCGACTACCAGTGGAGCTGCGCCATGGGCATCGTGATGAACCGCATCCCGCAGCTGGGCAAGCTCTCGTCCAACGTCTGGTACTGCCAGGGCTACTCCGGCCACGGTATCGCCACCACCCACATCATGGGCGAGATCATGGCCAAGGCGATCACTGGCGATCTGGAGCAATACGACACCTTTGCCGCCTGCAAGCACATCAAGGTGCCGCTGGGCGACCAACTCGGCAACCCGATGCTGGCCGCCGGCATGTGGTACTACCAGATGCTGGAAAAGCTGCGCTGAAGCGCAGGGGATGACCCGGGCGGTGGCGATTGGCGGCAGTCGTGCTCCGCTACGGTCATCGACGTAGAGATGATTGGCGTCATTTCTGAAGCGGCCTGACTCTTACATCAGGTATCTGCGGGCCTCGGGCGTTTGTAAGCCATACCCACAGAGCGCGGCGCGGTGTGAACGAAGCCAAACTGCGCGTACAGGTCTTGTGCTGGCCCATCCGCGATAAGGCTCACGTAGCCGCTTTCCGGCACATGGGTTTCGATGAACCGCAGAATCTCGCCCATGATGCGCTTGCCGAGGCCCTTGCCCTGATGGTCCCTGAGAACAGCGATGTCCACGACTTGAAAGAAACAGCCTCCGTCACCGATCACGCGGCCCATTCCCACGGGTTGGGCGCCATGCAGGATTTGCACGGCAAAGAGGCTGTTAGGTAAGCCACGTGCAGCGGCCTCATCGGTCTTTGCGCTAAGGCCAGAGCCAACTCGAAGCGCTTGATAGACCTGAACGGATGGCGTTTCTAACAGGCAGGAGTAAATGCTCAATGGGATCTCCGAACTGGAAAAATTCTTGTGGTGCCAGTTTGAAGCCAATTAGAGAGTGCAGAGGGTTCATGGGGCAAATCGGATCACTCCAGTGGCGCCTGCTTTTTTCGATCCTACCAACTGTCGTCAATTCGCATGTCATCTGCTTCGGCGCCATCTGGCGTTGAGCTTTGGCGTATGCGCTCGGCTCACGGGTGGCTTGCGCCGCCGTCCCGCGGTGCTGCACTGCGATCGGGATGCCCGGGCAGTGGTGCCGTCGCCGTGCCTGATTCACGCTCGGCAACGAAGGTCGCCGGCGGCGAGCCGTCGGCGTTGAGCTGGAGGATGCGCTTCGGTCGGCCTTGTTCGTCGAAGAACACCTGGCCGAGGCCGGCGCTGTTCCACAGGCGTTCGCCCGAACGGCTGCGGTCGGGGATCAGTGGGGTGACGCGCATACGGCGGCGCTTGGTCAGCCAGTTGAGCGGCGACCAGGGCGCGTAGAGCCAGCGATTGAGGCGGTCGAACCAGTCCAGCAGGTCAGCCGGAAATTCGTTCTTGATGCCACTGCTGGTGATCTGCCAGATGGTCGGGCTGGCGCGGTGATGACGGATGTTCACGCGGTAGACGAAGGAGTAATGCACATCGCCGGAGAGGATGACGAAATCCCCCGGCGTACGCGAATGGCGGAAGATGTTCATCATCACGCTGGCCGCGCCACGGTGGGCCATCCAGTTTTCTGCGTCGACCATCAGCGGGTGGCCGGCGAGGGTGAACAGTTTCTGGATGCCCTCGATCAGCTTCACGCCGAACATCGGTGCCGGCGAGACGATGATGCAGCTAGGGTGATCGAGCAGCGCCTGCTGGAAGTCGCACAGCGCTTCCCAGTCCATCAGCCCCGATGGTTTCGACAGGTGCCCTTCACTGCGCCAGCGGCGCGTGCGGGTATCCAGCACCAGTAGCGCCGGCGTGGTCGGCAGCACGTAGTGCCACTGTTCGAAAGCCTGTAACTGGTCGATCAGCGCGTCCTGCGTCTTGGCCTGCAAGTGATTGTCCTGGCGCTGCTGCAGCAGTTCGGCAAAGGCCTGCAGCGGCTCATCGAATACATCCGGGTTGTTGCCCCAGCCCTGGCACAGCAGATAGGCGAGCAGGGCGTTGCCGATGATGCGTTTGGAGAACGGATGGCCGTAGGCGGTCTGCTCCCAGCGCGCGGAGAGGTTCCAGTCATCGGTGACATCGTGGTCGTCGAAGATCATCAGCGTCGGCAGGTGGGCGAACGTCCGCGCAGCCTGGCCGAGATTTTGCCGGAAAGCATCGATGCGCTCGCGTTCGTTGGCGTAACGCTGCTGTTGTTCCTCGTCCAGCGGCGGCTGCTGTTCGCTGATCAGCGTCCAGGGTAGCGGTGACCAGACCAGCAGATACATGGCGATCATCTCGGCGAAGGTCACCAGATGGTTGTCGGCGCTGCTGCTGGTGAAGACCGGCTTTTCCACGCCGCCGAAGAACTTGTCGCGCAGGGTCTGGTTGCTCTTCACCGCTGGCAGCAGGTTGGCGCGTTGGTAGTAGCCGACCGGGTTGGCGTAGAGCGCCTGGCTGTCCTCGACCACGGCACCGTCGAGAAACTCGTCGAACAGGCCGAGGCGGGCGATCAGTTGGTGAATGGCGCACAGCATTGGGCCGGCGACATCGTCGACATAGACCTGATCACCGCTCATCAGCAACAGCGCCGGGCGCTGCTTGGCTTCGGGCTGACTTGCCAGCAGGCGGTCGGCGCAGAGCAGGCCGTCATCAGCCGCATGGTGCGGCTTGCGGCAGGAGCCGTGGAGCAGGTGGTCGACACGTGAGCGCAGGACGAAATCGGCATGCTCGGCGCCGTCGTAAAGCAGGTGCGGCGCCCAATCGCGCATGCCTTTCGCGCCCGCGCTGTCGATGATCTGCAGGTCGTAGGCAATGCGTTGGTCCTGTGGCAGTGCCTGTTCGAGCGGCAGGTCGATCAGGTGCAGCACGGCGTGCCGGCCCAGCGGCAGTTGCTGGCAGTGTTCGTCCAGCGCATGCGTCTGCTGCGCCTGGCCCTCGGGTTGCAGCCACAGTTGCAGGCTCAGTTCGTGGCTGGCCACCAGCCACAGCACCAGGCGACCGGGCTCCAGGCGGCGCAGCAGCGGGCCGGCGAGCACATCAGGCAGCGGAGCGGGGGCATTGTCTGGCATCGGTGCGGTACTTCCTGCAAGAAAAACGACAGGGGTTGGACAGTGGCAGGACGCCAGCGGTTCAGGAGGCCAGCTGGCGCAGACGTTCGAAATCGAGAATTTCGATCTCACCGTAGGTGAGCTGCACCACGCCCTGCGCCTGCAACTCCTTGAGGATCTGGTTGGTGGTCTGGCGTGACAGCGAGAGCATCAGCGCCAACTGCTCCTGGGCCAGGTGCAGAATCCGGCGCGGTTCGCTTTCACCGTAGTTCTCAGCGATCAGCAGCAGCCGTCGGGCCAGGCGCGGCGCGGCGGGTAGCAGGCTCATGTCTTCCAGGGTGAGGAAGGCCAGGCGCAGCTTGTGGCTCATCAGCAGGGCGAAGTCGCGCCAGTACTGCGGCTCGCGTTCGAGCAGCGCGAGCAGGTCGTGCTGGGGCAGCAGCAGCAGGGTGCTGGCGCTTTCAGCGAAGGCATCGTGGGTGCGTGGCAGGCCATCGAACAGGGAAATTTCGCCGAACCAGTAGGGCGGCTCGACCAGGGTCAGCAATGCCTCCTTGCCGCTTTCGCTGACCGCGCCGATGCGCACTGCACCTTCGACAACCGCATACAGCCCACTGGGTTTTTCGCCACGGCGAAACAGCCGTTGGCCGGCATCCAGGCGTTGCACCTGGGCCATTTCCAACAGGCTCTGGCTCAGCGCTGGGGGCAATGCGGCGAACCAGTGGCCCTGGTTCAGCTGGCTGACGTAATGACGGGGATCGGGCATTGCGGCTCCTGTGAGGTTGCGCGGCGGTGCGGCCATCCCTGCCATTGTCGGCTAGCCGACAGTGCGACTAGCCAAGGTGGAGGGATCATGTACGGGCCCGTTTCACACCTGAGGACGATAATAATGAAAACCCTCGTCGATCACCTGGCGCAATATGCCGCCTACCATCGCGACCGGCGCAATATCGCCAGCCATTTCCTCGGCATCCCGATGATCGTGCTGGCCGTCGCCGTGCTGCTGTCGCGGCCAGGTTTCCATCTCGCCGGCCTGTGGCTGGCGCCTGCCACGCTGGTGGCACTGGCGTCGGCATGGTTCTACCTGCGTCTGGACACCCGTTTCGGCCTGCTCATGGCTGTGCTACTGGGGCTGTGCCTGTGGGCCGGTGCCAGCCTGGCGGTCGCTTCCACAGCCCTGTGGCTGACGACAGGCATTGGCCTGTTCGTGGTCGGCTGGGTCATCCAGTTCGTCGGTCATTACTACGAAGGACGCAAGCCGGCCTTCGTCGATGACGTCATGGGGCTGGTGATCGGCCCGCTGTTCGTGGTCGCTGAACTGGCTTTCCTGCTCGGCCTGCGCAAGGAAGTCGAACATGCCGTGGTGGAGATCGCCGGCCCGACCTGCATCCGCGAGAAGAAGGCGCTGGCCTGAGCACGTGCTGCTGTTCGTCGCGGCTAAAGCCCCTCCCACGGCCATTCGGTTTTGTGGGAGGGGCTTTAGCCGCGAGCCTTTCTAGAACATCTCCATCCACTGCGCCGTCATCGAGCGTGCGTGACGATCCACGGTAATGGGCGCGAAGGGACGGCCGGAGACGCTCTGCAGGGTGTTGCTCTGGCTGTTCATGTCGGCCAGCGCGGCACGCAGGTAGCTCCAGCGCGTCTGCAGTTTGGTCACCTGCGGGTCGGATTGATCCTCGATTGCCTGCAGCTCGCTGTCGATGGCGGGCAGCAGCAGGCGTTCGTCCTGACCGAGGTAGGTGCCGGGTTGCTCGCGGGCGATCTCGAAGGTGCCCAGGTAGGAGCGGCTGAGGTATTGCACACAGAGGTACTCGACCTTTGCCGCCAGCTCGCTCTGGCCTTCGGCGCCCGGCAGGGCCCGGGCCGTGCTGAGGAAGTCACGCAGGGCGCGGCTGAGGTCCTCGGGGAAGCGCCAGGGCACGTTCTCGTCACCGGGGCCATAGGAAACACCGTTGCGCAATTGGGTAACGAGCGCCTGATGTGCGCTGGTGAGTTCGGCGCTGCCCTGCGGCAGGCTCTGCATCGCACCGGCCAGCGCGGCGAGGTCGGCTTCCAGGCGCTGCTGATGGGTCTTCTGGAAACCTTCGCCACGTAACAGCATCAGGCTGCTGGTGGCGCGGCTGGCGTGTACCTGAATCTGTTCCTGCGGGCTGACGGCCTCGGCGAAGGCCACTGGCGAGAGCCCGACGAAGAGTCCGAGCGACCAGAGAAAAGCATGACGCAACAGTGCTTTACAGCGCATCCGGGGTGCTCCTTGTTATTGTTTTGAGCAGGTATGCATTGGCAGCGTCAACGACGCAGCGCCAAGACTACTGCGCCAAGCGTCGCGGAGCATGACCCGAAAGAGTGATTTCGTCGGAAATCGCTACCGTTCAGGGGCTTTTCGCCAGGTTGCGCAGGTAGTCGGCGGTGAAGGCGTCGGCGGGGAAGAAGGTCTCCAGCGCCAATTCGGCGAGGGTCACGTCATTCGGAGTGCCAAACACCGTAATGGTGCTGATCAGGCTGAGTACACCGTGCTCACTGTGCAGCTGCAGCGGCACCAGTACTGCATCGCTCGGCGGCGCAGGGACCTCTGCCGGCGCCGGGTAGCCGCGCAGCTCATCGAGCAGGCTGAACAAGGCTTCGTCGCCGCTGATTTCTGCATCGCGCTGCAGGCGCATCAGCAGATGTGCGCGCCACAGCGCCAGGTTGGCGATGCGCGGGGCCAGGCCCTCGGGGTGCAGTGACAGGCGCATCACGTTGAGCGGCGGGCCGAGCAGAAAGTCCGGCATGCCGGCGAGGAAGGGGCCGACCGAGGCGTTGGCTGCCAGCAAATTCCATTGTCGGTCGATGGCCAGCGCCGGATAGGGCTCATGGGCCTTGAGCAACTGTTCGATGGCCTGGCGGGCTGGGGCCAGCGCCGGGTCGCTCAGCTCGTACTGGCTGTACAGCGGGGCGAAGCCGGCGGCGCTAAGCAGACGATTACGCTCGCGCAGGGGAATCTCCAGTTGCTCGGCCAGGTGCAGCAGCATTTCGCGGCTGGGTTGGGCGCGTCCGGTTTCGACGAAGCTCAGGTGGCGGGTGGATATCTCCGCCTCGCAGGCGAGGTCGAGCTGGCTCAAGCGGCGCCGCTGGCGCCATTGGCGCAACAGGGCGCCGGCGGTCTGGGTATTGTTCATGGTCAGCACGATAGTTCAGTCAGGTCATGCCGGCCATTACCTGGCAGGTAATCGACGCCCCGCGCGTTTCGGCGAAATCTGTAGGCCAGGCACCACCCCGGTGTCCCTATGGAGGATTCATCATGAACGCACTGCAACCCACCCCGATGCTGCGCAATGCTCTCTTGCTCGATGGTCTGCTCAGCGGCGTCACCGGCCTGCTGCTGGTCCTGGCGGCCGGCTGGCTGGGCGCCTTCCTCGAATTGCCACGCCTGCTGTTGCTGGTCGCCGGTAGCGCGCTGCTGCCCTTCGCGGCGCTGCTGGTGTGGTTGTCCAACCGCGCCGAAATCAGCCGCCAGGCCATCTGGGCGGTGATCGCGGTCAACGCGCTGTGGGTGATCGACAGCCTGCTGGTACTGGTGATCGGCTGGGTGTCGCCGAACCTGTTCGGCTACGCCTTCATCATCGGCCAGGCGCTGGCGGTGGCGCTGCTGGCCGAGTTGCAATGGTTCGGCCTCAAGCACTCGCAGGCTGCCGCCATTTGATGGTCAGGTTCAGAGACCGCGCAGCGTCAACTCGGCACCGAGCAGCAGCAGGCCGATGAAGAACCAGCGTTTGAAGCGCTCCGCGCTGATGCGTTTGCGCAGCCACTGGCCGCCGGCCATGCCCAGCAGTGCGGGCAGCAGAGCGAGGGCCGATACACCCAGCACCGCCGGTTGCAGCAGTTCACCGCTGTGACCGAGCGCTGCCGCCAAAGCCAGGGTGGAGACGCTGAAGGACAACCCCAGGGCCTGAACCAGATCGTCCTTCTCCAGGCCGATGGCCTGCAGGTAAGGCACGGCGGGAATCACGAATACACCGGTAACTGCGGTGATCGCACCGGTGATCGCTCCGATCACCGGGCTCAGCCAGCCTTCCTTGGCCCGCTCCACGCGAAAGTGCACCTTGGCCAGGCCAAGTACTGCGTAGATCACCAGCGCGACGCCCAGCCAGCGGGTGGCGCCGGGCAGGTCGAGGCTCTGCAGCAGGGCGGCCACCAGCAGCGTGCCGCACAGGATTCCCAGCAGCATCGGCCATAGCCGGCGCAGCATCGGCAGCGGGCTGCGACCGTCGCACAACTGCCAGATGTTGGTCACCATCGACGGGATGATCAGCAGCGCGGCGGCCTGCAGTGGCGCCATCACCAGACCGAGCAGACCGACGGCGATGGTCGGCAGACCAAGGCCGACCACACCCTTGACCATGCCGGCGAGCAGGAAGGTGGCGAGGATCAGCGGCAGGTGCTCAGTCATCGCGCTGCCCCTGCTCGTGGATCGCGCGGCTGTCGGCTGGCGCCTGTTCGCGCTCGTGCATGCCGTAGTCGCGCAGTACCTGAGCCACGCGCAGGCGATAGTTGCTGAAGACCTCCTCGCGTCCTGCCGTCTGTGCGCGTCGGTGTTCATCGCGCTGGCGCCAGGCCTGGATCGCGGCTTCGTCCTGCCAGAACGACAGCGACAGGATCTTCCCCGGCTGGGTCAGGCTCTGGAAGCGTTCGATGGAGATGAAACCCGGCTGCTCGGCGAGCAGCGGGCGCAACTCACCGGCGAGGTCGAGATAGTCCTGCTGCTGGCCTGGCTTGGCCTGAACTTCGAAGATCACGGCGAGCATCGGTTTCTCCCTGGCTGGCTCTGGCTGAAATTGCCTGCCAGTATCCACATTTGCTGCACGCCATGTTTCGTCATGAGGTGAACTATGGAATACGCACCGGGTTTCAGTTCGATTGCCGCACTGCTCGCCGATGCCGGACGCGCCAGCATGGTCTGGGCGCTGATGGACGGCAGCGCGCGGCCGGCTGGCGAGCTGGCCTTGCTGGCGGGGCTGTCGCCTTCGTCGACCAGCGCGCACCTGGCCAAGCTGGTAGAAGGCGGCCTGCTGGCGCAGCAACGCCATGGGCGCAATCGCTATTACCGTCTGGCCGGGCCGGAAGTCGGGCAACTGGTCGAGGCCCTGGCCAGTGCCGCGCTGGCCGCGCAGCCACGGCAACCGCGCGCGGTGCCGGCTTCACGCGGGACGCCGCAGGCCATGCGTGAGGCGCGCACCTGCTATGACCATCTGGCCGGCGAACTGGCGGTCGGCGTGTTCGCGCGCATGCGCGCGGCTGACTGGCTGAGCGAGGAGGGCGGTGCGTTGCAGCTGACGGCAAGTGGTGAGCAGGGGCTGCAGGCGTTGGGCATCGATCTGCAGCAGATCAACCGTCAGCGCCGCCAGCGACTCTGTGCCTGCCCGGACTGGAGCGAGCGCAAGCCGCATCTCGGTGGTGCGCTGGGCGCGGCGTTGCTGAGTCTGTGCGAAGGTGAGGGCTGGCTGCGGCGCAGCACGGGTTCGCGTGCGCTGCAGGTTTCACCGAAGGGGCGCAGGGCGATCATGGCGATCGCGGCTTCGTAGGGTGGGCCGGGCGACGATCCGCTTTAGATTCGTAGGGTGGGCTTTAGCCCACCAAATAAAGGCTGAGCTCTGTTTCTGTGGGCTGAAGCCCACCCTACGCCCACCCTACGCCCACCCTAAGCTCGTCCTACGTACTAAGGCGTGCCAATGCTTCACCGTGTAGGAGCCCCGCCCCGGGGCGGGGCTTTTCGTCGCGGGGCGCGACTCCTACGGGTGGCTTTAGGCTGAGGCGCTGACCGGCTTGCCGCCCCTGGGTTTGAAGTACAGGGTGGTGCCGCGGGCGAGGTTGTCCAGGCTGACGTGATCCTTGGCCACCTCGGCCTCGATCAGCTCGTCCTGGCCTTCGACCTTGAGGGTGATGCGGGTGATCGCGCCGAGCAGGCGAATGTCGCGCACCTCGCCGGCCTTGTGCTCCGGGCTCGGTTCGCTGGACAGGTCGACCTCGTGCGGGCGGAACAGCACGTGGTGATCATTGCCGACGTAGAGGCGGTTGGCGTCACCGAGGAAGTGGTAGACGAAATCGCTGGCCGGATATTCGTAGACTTCGGCCGGCGTGCCGATCTGCTCGATCACACCCTTGTTCATCACCACGATGCGGTCGGCCACTTCCATGGCTTCTTCCTGATCGTGGGTGACGAATACGCTGGTCAGGTGCACGTCCTCGTGCAGGCGCGCCAGCCAGCGGCGCAGCTCCTTGCGCACCTTGGCGTCCAGCGCGCCGAAGGGTTCGTCGAGCAGCAGCACTTTCGGCTCCACTGCCAGGGCGCGGGCCAGGGCGATACGCTGGCGCTGACCGCCGGAGAGCTGCTCCGGGTAGCGATCGCCGAGCCAGTCGAGCTGCACCAGGTTGAGCAGTTCGTGCACCTTCTGCTGGATCACCTCTTCACTCGGGCGCTCGCGCTTGGGCTTCATGCGCAGGCCGAAGGCGACGTTGTCGAACACCGTCATGTGGCGGAACAGCGCGTAGTGCTGGAACACGAAGCCGACATTGCGATCACGCACGTCGTGGTTGGAGACGTCCTCGCCGTGAAACTCGATGGTGCCGCTGTCCGGGGTTTCCAGGCCGGCGATGATGCGCAACAGGGTGGTCTTGCCGCAGCCGGACGGGCCGAGCAGGGCGACCAGTTCGCCGCTCTGGATGTTCAGATTGATCTCGTTCAGCGCCTTGAACGCATTGAAGTTCTTGCTGACGTTACGGATTTCGATACTCATGTTTATTCCTCGCCAGCACTGGCTTTGCGGCGGTTGATACGGGATTCGCTCCACTGCTTGAGCAGCAGGATGAACAGCGCCAGAAGCAGCAGCAGGCTGGCAACGCTGAAGGCGGCGACGTGATTGTATTCGTTATAGAGAATCTCGACATGCAGCGGCAGCGTGTTGGTGTAGCCGCGGATGTGCCCGGAGACCACCGATACCGCGCCGAACTCGCCCATCGCCCGGGCGGTGCACAGCACCACGCCGTAGATCAGGCCCCATTTGATATTGGGCAGCGTCACGTGCCAGAACATCTGCCAGCCGTTGGCACCGAGCAGGCGCGCGGCCTCTTCCTCCTGTGTGCCCTGCTCCTGCATCAGCGGGATCAGCTCGCGGGCGACGAAGGGCACGGTGACGAACACGGTGGCGAGGACGATGCCGGGCAGGGCGAAGATGATCTGGATGTCGTGCTCGCGCAACCAGGGGCCGAAGAAGCCCTGGGCGCCGAACAGCAGCACGTAGATCAGACCGGCGATTACCGGTGACACCGAGAACGGCAGGTCGATCAGGGTCACCAGAATGCTCTTGCCGCGAAACTCGTACTTGCTCACGCACCAGGCGGCGGCCACGCCGAACACCAGGTTGAGCGGCACGGCGATGCCCACGGCGAGCAGGGTCAGTTTCAGTGCGCTGATGGCGTCGGGTTCGAGGATCGAGGCGACGAACACGCCGACGCCCTGTTTGAGCGCCTCGGTCGCCACCACGAACAACGGCAGCAGCAGGAAGAAGGCGAACACCAGCCAGGCCGAAATGATCAGCAGGCGGCGGCCCAGGGCGTTACCGCGGCGCGCGGCATTGTTGACGGCGCTGGCCGTCAGGGTTGCAGATGACATGCCTGGCTCCTCAAGAACGGCTGATGCGGCGCTGCAGCAGGTTGATCAGCAGCAGCAGGATGAACGACACCACCAGCATCAGCACACCGATGGCGGTGGCGCCGGCATAGTTGTACTGGTCCAGCTGCACCATGATCAGCAGCGGCAGGATCTCGGTCTTCATCGGCATGTTGCCGGCGATGAAGATCACCGAGCCGTATTCGCCAACGCCACGGGCGAAGGCCAGGGCGAAGCCAGTCAGCCAGGCCGGCAGCAGCGCCGGCAGCAGCACGTGACGCGCCACCTGCAGCGGCTTGGCACCGAGGCAGGCGGCGGCTTCCTCGACCTCGCGCGGGATGTCGGCCAGCACCGGCTGCAGGGTGCGTACGACGAAGGGCAGGGTGACGAAGGTCAGCGCCAGGGTGATACCCAGCGGCGTATAGGCGATCTTGAAACCCAGGGACGTGGCGAACTGGCCGATCAAACCGTTAGGCGCATAGAGCGCGGTCAGGGCGATACCGGCAACGGCTGTGGGCAGGGCGAACGGCAGGTCGATCATCGCTTCGATGATCTTGCGACCGGGGAAGGTGTAGCGCACCAGCACCCAGGCCAGCAGGGTACCGATCACGCCGTTGATGATGGCAGCGAGAAAGGCGGTGCCGAAGCTAAGTTTCAGGGCGGCCAGCACGCGCGGTGAGGAAATGATTGCCCAGAACTGATCCCAGGTGAGCTGGGCAGCGTGGACGAACATGGCACCCAGGGGAATCAGCACCAACAGACTGAGGTACACCAGGGTGTAACCCAGCGTCAGCCCGAAGCCGGGTATGACGGGGGAAGTGCGGCGAGACATGGAGTGAACCTTTACGGAGTAGGGTGCGCCGTGCGCACCATCTGAGTGCGCGCAGCCTAGTGTGTAGGGTGGAAGTCGCTTTTCACTTCCACCAGCGGCACTCGCAGGGGCGATGGTGGATCGGTGAAGCGTGATCCACCCTACGGATCAATGGGCTTGGTAGATCTGGTCGAACACGCCGCCGTCGTTGAAGAACTTCGGCTGAGCGGTTTTCCAGCCATCGAAGTCAGCATCGATGGTTACCAGCTTGAGCTGCGGGAACTGCTTGGCGAACTCGGCCGCCACCGCCTGGTTGCGTGGGCGGTAGAAGTGCTTGGCGGCGATGCGTTGGCCTTCCTCGCTGTACAGGTAGTTGAGGTAGGCCTCGGCGACTTTGCGGGTGCCTTTCTTGTCGACGTTCTGATCGACCACGCTCACCGGCGGTTCGGCGAGGATCGACAGCGACGGCGCGACGATCTCGAAGTTCTCCCCGCCTTCTTCCTTGAGCGCCAGGAAGGCCTCGTTCTCCCAGGCCAGCAGCACGTCGCCGATGCCGTTGTTGACGAAGGTGATGGTCGAGCCGCGGGCGCCGGTATCGAGCACCGGGACGTTCTTGTAGAGCTTCTCGGTGAAGGCCTTGGCCTCGGCTTCGCTGCCGTATTTCTGCTGGGCATAGGCCCAGGCAGCGAGGAAGTTCCAGCGTGCACCACCGGAGGTTTTCGGGTTCGGGGTGATCACTTCCACGCCCGGCTTGACCAGGTCATCCCAGTCCTTCAGGCCTTTCGGGTTGCCCTTGCGCACCAGGAACACGATGGTCGAGGTGTAGGGGGTGCTGGCGTCCGGCAGACGCTCCTGCCAGTTTTCCGGGATCAGCTTGCCGAGCTTGTACAGCTCGTCGATATCGCCGGCCAGAGCGAGGGTCACCACGTCGGCGCGCAGGCCATCGATTACCGCACGGGCCTGCTTGCCCGAGCCACCGTGGGATTGCTGGATGGTCAGCGCTTCGTTGCCCTGGGCCTGCCAGTGCTTGTTGAAGGCGGCGTTGAATTCGGTGTACAGCTCACGGGTCGGGTCGTAGGACACGTTGAGCAGGGTTTGTGCGGCGGCCACCGGGCCGGCGATCAGACTGCTGGCCAGCGCGGCCAGGGCAAAACGACGAAGGGACATGGTGCAGCTCCTAACTGTGAAATTCTTGTGTTGGCGTATTGGGTGTCAGGCGGGGCGATCTTTCTCGAGCCCTCTGGTGGTCCAGTCGGGCCGCATCATGTTTCAGCTGTTCTTGGTACTCGGTTGTTGCAGGCGAATCTTTTCCTTGCGCTCGATCTGCACGACCTGGCCGTTGTGCACGGTGATTTCCACCGAACCGAATTTCAGGCCATGCAGGGCGGTCTGGATCTCGCGGAGGATCACGGCTTCGTCCTGGCCTTCGAGGTTTCTCAGCGTCGCGGTCATTTCCAGGCTCCTTGTGAATAGGTCGCCACGGCGGCGGTATGGAGTACCGACGCTGGCGTGGAGCGGATAGTAGAGAGGCGTAAATATTCTTAAAAATATTGTTTAAGAACATTTATATGCTTTTTGGAAATATAAGGTGTGGTGCGATTTCTTGCTTATATGGAATAAGTAAATAAGTTCTTATTCTTTTTGTAATTGACTCGTGCTGCCTAGACTGACGCCATTCGATTCAAGGAGGCGCCGTCATGGGCAGCGAAGCAATCCGTTATCTGATCCTGCCGGGCTGGCAGGGCTCATCCGAAGAACACTGGCAAAGTCACTGGCAACGCAGCCTGCCTAACAGCGCGCGTGTGGAGCAGAAGGACTGGCTCAACCCGCAGCGTGGCGACTGGGTCACCGCGTTGAACCAGGCAGTCGCCGACGATCCGCGTCCGCTCATCCTCATCGCCCATAGCCTGGGCTGCGTGACGGTGGCGCATTGGGCCGCGCAGGCACCGGTCGAACTGCTGCGCCGTGTGCGCGGTGCGCTGCTGGTGGCGCCGGCCGATGTCGAGCGGCTGGGCTGCCCTGAACCGCTGCAGAATTTTGCGCCGATGCCGCGTGATCTGCTGCCCTTTCCCAGCCTGCTGGTGGGTTCCGACAACGACGCAGCGGCCAGCGCCCTGCGCGCCATGGAGCTGGCGCGGGCCTGGGGTAGCGAGGCGGCGATTCTGAGCGGTGCCGGGCATATCAACGTGAAGTCCGGGCACCGTTACTGGGAGCAGGGCTTCGGCTATCTATATCGCCTGCAGAGCCGCATCGAACAGCAGGCGCGCTTGCGCGCCTGAGACCATTATCGCTGCACCACCTTTTTCATCGCGGCGCACCCCACGGCGTGCACCAACCTGCGTAGGGTGCGCCATGCGCACCGGGTATGCCGCAATTGTCGGGCATCTGCTAATCGCCCCGGATTGCATCCGGACTACGAGCTGGGGGGCATGTGCGCGTGCTCGGTGCGCGTGGCGCACCCCACGGTCGACCGGATCGTTTGTCCCGCACCCTACGGTGCCAACAGCGACACCGACTTGATCTGCGCCCACAGCGCCTGTCCGGCATGAATGCCCAACTGATCGAAGGAGTAGCGGGTGATTCGCGCCAGCAGGCGTTGATCACCGATGCGCAGGGTCAGCAGCATCTGCGCGTCTAGCGCCTGCCAACTTTCCACCGTCGCCAGCAGCAGGTTGAGCAGGCTGCAATCCTCGGCGCGATTGAGCGCCAGGCTGACGTCGCGTGCCTTGATCTTCACCCGAACCTGATGGCCGCTGGGCAGCGCCGTATGGGGCAAGCGCAGGCGCGCCTCGCTGCCAGGTAGTTGAAGCTCCAGCAGATCGTAGGCGGCATCGTGGCCGCAGACTTGGCCGTCGATCACCGCTTCGGCATCCTCGTCGCTGGCGAAGGGCAGGTCGGCGCGCAGCAGGGTTTCCTTGAGCGGGCCGCTGGCGCGCACCTGGCCTTCGTCGAGCAGCACCAGATGATCGGCCAGGCGCGCCACTTCGTCCGGCGCATGGCTGACGTAGAGTACGGGGATGTCCAGCTCTTCGTGCAGCCTCTCCAGATAGGGCAGCACTTCCTGCTTGCGCTTGAGGTCCAGCGAAGCCAGCGGCTCGTCCATCAGCAGCAGGCGCGGGCTGGTGACCAGCGCACGGGCGATGCCGACGCGCTGGCGTTCGCCACCGGACAGCGCCGAGGGCATGCGCTCGAGCAGATGGCCGATGCCCAGCAGCTGCAGTGCCTGATCCAACGCCACCTTGCGCTGCGCGGCGGGGATGCGCCGTTGGCCGTACTCTAGATTCTTGCGCACGCTCAGGTGCGGGAACAGGTTGGCGTCCTGGAATACGTAACCGATGGCCCGCTTGTGTGCGGGCAGAAAGAACCCGCGCTCACTGTCTTGCCAGAGCTCGCCAGCGACCTGCAGGTAGCCCTGCTGCGGGCGATCCAGCCCGGCGAAGCAGCGCAGGCAACTGGTCTTGCCCGAACCGGAATGGCCGAACAGCGCGCTGACGCCGCGCCCGGGCAGGTCGAGGTCGACGTCCAGGGTGAAGCCCGGATGCCTGACCAGAAAGCGCGCGCGAATGCGTCCATCGTCAATGACGACAGGCGCCGAGGCCTTGCCGAAACCGAACATCACAGTGCCCTCATCCGGGTGCTGCGCCCGCTGTACAACGCCAGCAGAACGATGAAGGAGAACGCCACCATGCCACCGGCCAGCCAGTGCGCCTGGGCGTAGTTCATGGTTTCCACGTGGTTGTATATCTGCACCGAGACCACCTGGGTCTTGCCAGGGATATTGCCGCCGATCATCAGCACCACGCCGAACTCACCGATGGTATGGGCGAAGCTGAGAATGGCGGCGGTGATGAAGCCTGGGCGGGCCAGCGGCAGCACGACGCTGAAGAAGCTGTCCCAGGGATTGGCGCGCAAGGTCGCAGCAGCCTCCAGCGGACCACGGCCGATGGCCTCGAAGGCGTTCTGCAACGGCTGCACGACGAAGGGCAGGGAATAGAAGATCGAACCGATCACCAGGCCGGTAAAGGTGAAAGTGAAGGTGCCGAGACCCAGGCTTTGCGTCAGTTGGCCGAAGAAACCGTTGGGCCCCATGCTTACCAGCAGGTAGAAGCCGATCACCGTCGGTGGCAGCACCAGCGGTAGCGCCACCACGGCACCGACCGGGCGCTTGAGACAGGAGTCGGTGCGCGCCAGCCACAGGGCGATGGGCGTGCCGATGATCAGCAGCAGCACGGTGGTCAGCGAGGCCAGCTCGAGGGTCAGCAGGATCGCATCGAGGTCGTTCTTGGACAGCGGCATGGGTGGGTTCCGGTGGCAGAAGTAGCCCGGATGCAATCCGGGGCATGCTCAGGCGGATGGCCCCGGATTTCATCCGGGCTACGGCAGTTTATAGCCGAACGATTCGATCACCCTGGTCGCTTCCGGGCCTTTCAGATACTCGACCAGTGCGACGGCGGCCGGGTTGTTCGCGCCCTGCTTGAGCATCACCGCGTCCTGCCTGATCGGGTCGTACATGGCGTCCGGGACGATCCAGGCCGAGCCGCTGCTGAGCTGGCCGTCCTTGTACACCTGCGACAGCGCGACGAAACCCAGCTCGGCGTTACCGCTGGAGACGAACTGATGCGCCTGGGTGATGTTCTGGCCCTCCACCAGCTTGCCCTTGACCGCTTCGCTCAGGCTCAGCTTGTCCAGCACCTGCATCGCTGCCAGGCCATAGGGCGCGGCCTTGGGGTTGGCGATGGACAGGTGCCTGAACTGGCCGGCTTTCAGCGCTGCGTCCGTGCCGTCGAGGTAGCTGGCATCGGCCGACCACAGCACCAGGCTGCCGATGGCGTAGGTGAAGCGCGAGCCGGGCACGGTCGCGTCCTCGCGTTCCAGCCTGGCCGGCGTCGTGTCGTCGGCTGCGAGCAGTACATCGAACGGCGCACCATTCCTGATCTGCGCGTAGAACTGCCCGGTGGCACCGAAGGATGCGAGCAGCTTGTACCCGCTGGCCTTCTCGAAGGCAGGCGCGATGGCCTGCATTGGTGCGGTGAAGTTGGCGGCGACCGCGACTTTGACCTCGTCGGCGATGGCGCCGCTGGCGAAGACCAGGCCGAGGGCGAGAAGGCTGTGCTTGAGAGGCTTGAGCATGAGTATTTCTCGTGGCGTCGATCCTGACGACAGACCGGATGCGCAATCCTACATCGTTATGTTTATTTGTATATAGCGGTTGTTGAAGTGGCTAATGAGTGTCGTCGGCATGCTGCGAGCAAGCGTTGGGCAGCCTCAGCATCACTTGAAGAACTGGCTGGGCGTCGTGCCGAACTGCTTCTTGAACATGGTGGCGAAGGCGCTGGGGCTTTCGTAGCCCAGCTCCCCGGCGATGTCGATGATCTTCTCGCCCAGGGCGATGCGCTCCAGGGCCAACAACAGGCGCGCTTGCTGGCGCCATTGGCCGAAGGTCATGCCGGTGCCCTTCTGGAACAGGCGCTGGATGGTTTTCTCGTCCAGACACAGGCGGGTGCTCCATTCAGCCAGGGTGGAGGCGTCGCCAGGATCGTTCTGCAGCGTCGCGCAGATCGCCTGGATGCGTGGGTCGGCCGGCTGCGGCAGGTGCAGCGGCAGGGTCGGCAGGATGCGCAATTCATCGAGGATCAGGCGCATCACCCGCGCCTCGCGCGAGTCGTCGGCATAGGGCTGGGTGATCGCCACGGCGGCGCGTATCAGCTCGCTGAGCAGCGGTGAGATGGCCACGGCGCGGCACTCGGCGGGCATGTCCGCCAGGCTGTCGGGGCGCACGAAGACGCTGCGCATTCGCACGCTGCCGATGCAGCGGATCGCATGCACCTGGCCGCAGGGCATCCAGATGCCTCGGCTCGGCGGCACCGTCCACTGGTTCAGCGCCGAAGTCACCACCATCACCCCGGAGATGGCGTAGATCAGCTGGTGCTTGTTGCGGTGCGAGTGCGGCTCGATGACGGCGTTGATCGGGTAATCGGTGGCGCTGCTGCTGACAAGCCAGGGGGAAGCGTCGATCTCGGCCAGCAACTTGTCAGCTAAGCGCATGAGGATGCCTTTTTTTCGAGGGTTGCTGCCCTGTCTTCGTGAGACAGGCGATTGGGCGCAGCCTAGCATAGCGCCGTTCCTCACCTCGTTCGGAAGCTTCAAGCATGTCCAGCAGTCCTGCCGCTACGCCCCTGGCCGCTGCCTCGCCCGTCAGCCAGGCCAGCCCTCTGGTGATGCGCGTGATCGGCGCCTGCGCCCTGGCGCACCTGATCAACGACCTGATCCAGGCGGTGTTGCCCGCCATCTACCCGATGCTCAAGCTCAACTACGGCCTGAGCTTCGCCCAGATCGGTCTGATCACCCTGACCTTCCAGCTCACCGCCTCGCTGCTGCAGCCCTGGGTGGGCTATCACACCGACCGCCATCCCAAGCCCTGGCTGTTGCCGGCCGGTTCGCTGTGTACCCTGGTCGGCATCCTCATGTTGGCCTTCGTCGGCAGCTTTCCGGCGATCCTCATGGCCGCAGCATTGGTGGGCATCGGTTCCTCGACCTTCCATCCCGAGGCGTCGCGCATCGCCCGCCTCGCATCGGGCGGCCGCTACGGCCTGGCGCAGTCCACCTTCCAGGTCGGCGGCAACGCCGGTACCGCCTTCGGCCCGCTGCTGGCGGCGGCGATCATCATTCCCTACGGCCAGGGTAACGTCGCCTGGTTCGGCCTGTTCGCCGCTTTCGCCATCGTCGTGCTATATGGCCTGAGCCGTTGGTATCGCCACCACCTGACGCTGTTCAAACTCAAGCAGGGCGGCATGGCCACTCATGGCCTGTCGTCCGGGCGGGTGAAGTTCGCCTTGCTGATCCTGGCGCTGTTGGTGTTCTCCAAATACTTCTACATGGCCAGCTTCACCAGCTATTTCACCTTCTTCCTGATCGAGAAGTTCGACCTGTCGGTGGCCAGCTCGCAGCTCTACCTGTTCCTGTTCCTCGGCGCGGTGGCGGCCGGCACCTTCTTCGGCGGGCCGATCGGCGACCGCATCGGGCGCAAGCAGGTGATCTGGTTCTCCATCCTCGGCGTGGCGCCGTTCTCCCTGCTGTTGCCGCACGTCGACCTGTTCTGGACCGGCGTGCTGAGCATGGTGATCGGCTTCATCCTGGCCTCGGCGTTCTCCGCCATCGTGGTCTTCGCCCAGGAGCTGATGCCTGGCAACGTCGGCATGATCGCCGGGCTGTTCTTCGGTCTGATGTTCGGCTTTGGTGGTATTGGCGGAGCGCTGCTCGGCTACCTGGCGGACATCCACGGCATCGAGGAGGTGTTCCTGTTGTGCTCCTTCCTGCCGCTGCTGGGCATCCTCACTGCGCTGCTGCCGTCGCTCAAGACCCGTTAGCCGACTCACCGCAGGGGCAATGGGCCCCCACTACCCGCAAGGAGCAGGGACGAATGAAAAACCTTGATCGGATGTTGCTTGGCCTGGGCGTGCTGATACCGTTCTGGCTGTTCTTCGGCGTGTTGCTGACGGCGCTGGCGTACCCCGATTACAGCCATCTGGATCAGGCCATGAGCCAGCTTGGAGCGCAGGGCTCACCCACCCAGGGCTTCTCGGCCTGGGTCAATAACCTGCCGCTGGGCGTGCTCTTTGTGCTCTTCGCCGTGGGCGTGCTGCGTCGGCTGCGCGGCTCGCGGCTGGCGCTGCTCAGTGCCGGGCTGATTCTCGTCCATGGGCTGGCCAGCTTCGCCACTGGTTATTTCCCCTGCGACCAGGGATGTGCGCCAGTACAGCCGTCCTTCTCGCAGCAGATGCACAACCTGGCCGGGCTGGTGATGTTCCTATCGCTGACCCTGGCCAGCCTGCTCTGGGCCTTTGCGAGTAAACGCCTGATGGGCGCTCGCGGCTTCGGTCTGTTTTCCCTCGCCTGCACCGTGTTGGCCGTGGCCACTGTGGTGCTGATGGCCCAGGCCGTCGAGACCGGGCATTCGTTCGGCCTGTACCAGCGCATCAATTACGGTATCTCGGTGATCTGGGTCGCAGGCCTGGCGCTGATGTTGTCGCGAAGCCGTGCCGGTTCCTTCCAGCCAGGTGCAACTTGAAGCGCTTCGCGGGCACTGGGGCGCCGATGCTCGGTGCTCTGCTGCGGGCGGTTGTTGGCGAAGGCGATTTCGTTCCGTAGCAGCTGCATCTGCCGGCCGAGCCGTGTTTATATCGCGCGCTCATCGAACATGCCCGCAAGGAAGGACTGCCATGATCACTTGCTACCTGCGCTACATCGTCGACCCCTACAAACTCGAGGAATTCGAGCGCTACGCGAAACTGTGGATTCCCTTGGTAGAGAAATTCGGCGGTACGCACCATGGCTATTTCCTGCCGTCCGAGGGTGCCAATAACGTCGCGCTGGCACTGTTCAGTTTTCCCAGCCTGACTGACTACGAGCGCTACCGTCAGGATTCATTCGTCGACGCCGAGTGCCAGGCGGCGTTCAAGTACGCCGAGGAGACGCGCTGCGTCCTCAGCTACGAGCGCAGCTTCTTCCGCCCTGTACTCGACTAGGGCGAGGCAGGGAACTACCAGGCGCCTGGCTGTCCCGAGCGAACGCCCTGGCATGCCTTGCGGCGGTGAGCCTCAACCGAGTCGCCGCCACACGCTGGCCAGCCAGGGTTGCTGGTCGCGTGGCAGGCCGGCGGGGCGGTAGTAATGCTCCAGTTCGACGAAGCCGGCCGCCGTGAGTCGTGCGCGCCAGCGTTCGAGGTCGTGGTAGCTGCCGTAGCGCGGGCCGTTCCAGCCTTCCTGATTCTCGCCGCGCGGGTTGGAGCTGAACAGCACACCACCGGCCTTGAGCGCCGCATGCAGCTCGCCGAGCACGCGCGGCAGCTCCTGATCCGGCACGTGGAACAGGCTGGCGTTGGCGAAGATGCCGTCGAAATGTCCAGCCGGCAGGTCCAGTTCGAGAAAGCTCTGCTGCCACACCTCGCAGCCGCTATCGGCACGCGCCATGGCGACGAACTCGGCGCAGCCATCGAGGCCGACGGCGGTATGGCCGAGGCCGCTGAAGGTGCGCAGGTCACGCCCTGGCCCACAGCCGAAATCGAGGATACGCCAGGGCTTTTCAGCTTCGATATGACGCAGCAGGGCGGCAATGTTCTGGCTCACATCATGGTCGCGCGTGCCCTCGCGAAAATCCTCGGCGCTGCTCTGGTAGTGGGCCAGGGTGAGAGCGCTGATTTGCGCGAGTTCATCGGGGCTCAGGGGCATGGTGAGGTTCCGGTAAAAGAGCGCATTAAAACCGTTTGGTGGGGCGCACGGCCAGAGGCGGCATGCCCCTTGGTCGATGGCAATGAACCCGCGTACCGCTTGCACAGTCCCATTTCCTGAGGGGTGTAGACCGGCTGGCTGCAGTCGGGCACCCACAATCAAGGAGATAACGCGATGGTTACGCACTACAAAGTCTCTGGCCACCTAGCCTGTGGTTCTCATGGTGAAAAGCTGCCCGCCACCACCGAATTGGCCAAGGTCAAATGCCGCAATTGCCGTAAGACCGAAGTGTTCACCGAAGCTCGACGTAACTCACGCAATGCCGCGCGCCGTGCCGCCCGCCGCGAGAAGGCTGCCCGCGCCATCAACGACTGGCGCACTTCCTGGGAGGCGCGTCTGGCTGCCTTGCCAGGCCCGCAGCGTCTGCCGCGAGGTTTCGGCGACCAGGCATTCGTCTAGCCTGGATATTGGCGGGAGGAATGACCTCCCGCATCCCCCGAGCTGCCAACACCTGCAGGAGCCGCCCCAGCGGCGAATGGAGCCGGCAACTCACTATTGCGATACGGCCGTACCCGTCTTCGCGCCGGGGCGGCGCTCCTACAGTGACCGAACCAGGCGCGGCACCCTGCGTTGTCCGGTAAGGCGCTCGTGTGTGTCTGACGCCACCGCGTAGTCCAGGGCGTGATCTGCGCAACAGCCTGTTCTCGGGTTTGCCCCGTGGCGGAGCTTTGCCTTAGATTGGCCGGCTAACTTCGTCCGGCACTGGCCGGTCCTGCCTCGAGATTTTCGCCGTGTCCGCTGCCCCTGTTTCCGTCTACCGACTTCCCGGTTTCCTGCCGTTTCTCATCGCCCGCATCGTGGTGGTGTTCGCCGTTCAGATCCAGGCCATCGTGGTGGCCTGGCAGGTCTACGATCTGACGCGCGATCCGCTGTCGCTGGCCTATGTCGGCCTGGCCCAGTTCATTCCCATGCTGGTGCTGCTGATGCCCGCCGGCGACCTGATCGACCGCTACGACCGCAAGTTGATCCTCATGCTCAGTTGGCTGGTCGAGGGCGTGTGTGCGGCGGTGTTGCTGTGGTTGTCGCTGAGCGAGGCGGCGGTCAGTTGGTACTACGCGGTGCTGGTGCTTTACGGCTGTGGCCGCGCCTTCACCGGGCCGGCGCTATCGAGCCTGTTGCCGCAGATCGTGCCGCGCGAACGCCTGGCTGCGGCCATTGCGGCCAACAGCATGATCATGCGCGGCGCGACCATTTCCGGCCCGGTGATCGGCGGTGGCCTGTACGCCATCGGTGGCGGCGGGTTGACCTACTCGGTGTGCTTGGCCTGCTTCCTCGCTGGCTCCGCACTGCTGCTGCGGGTACCGGTGCGCTACGCGGAAAAAATGCAGGCGCTGGAGTCCACTGCCTGGGCGCGTTTTACTGCTGGCATCCACTTCATCCGCACGCGGCCGATCATCCTCGGCACCATCTCGCTGGACCTGTTCGCCGTGCTGCTGGGTGGCGTGATAGCGCTGCTGCCGATCTACGCCCAGGAAGTGCTGGAAGTCGGGCCGACGGGCCTTGGTCTGCTGCGCAGCGCCATGGCCATCGGCGAGGTATCGGTGGGTTTGTACCTGAGCATGAAGCCGTTCAACCGCCATGTCGGCCTGGTGATGTTCGGCGCGGTCGCGCTGTTCGGCGTGGCCAACCTGGTGTTCGCGCTGTCCAGCCTGTTCTGGCTATCGTTCGCCGCGATGGTGGTGGCCGGTGGTGCGGACATGGTGAGCATGTACATCCGCTCCTCACTGGTGCAGTTCTCCACCCCGGACACCATGCGTGGCCGGGTCAACGCGGTGAACATGCTGTTCATCGGTTCTTCCAACGAGCTCGGCGAATTCCGCGCCGGCACCAGCGCCGCCTGGTTCGGCGTGGTGCCGGCGGCGCTGATCGGCTGCGCCTGCACCCTGACCGTGACTGGCGGCTGGATGCTCGGCTTCAAGAGCCTGCGCAAGGTGAATCGCTTCGAGGATGCGTCGCCGGGGAAGGTGAACTAGCGTCGTCGTTTTGAGGCGTAGCCCGGATGAAATCCGGGGCCTTTATCTGTTCGAGGCATCGAGGCATGGTGGGCCTGGAACCAATAGTTTCATTCGTATGAGCGTTCGCTGATTAAAGCGCATGGCACGGGTTGAGCATCGAGGCCCTTCAGGAGGGCTGAATGATCAGAAAAATAGGGAAAGCCCCATTCTGCCAATCAGGAAGAGCAGCAAAATGAGGAAAAATATCCGGATGAAGCCACTCCCGTAACGCAGGGCCAAGAAAACGCCCGTCAGTGCTCCGGCGATATTGCACAGGCCTACGATGCCGCCTGCCAGCCATAACACATTGCCTGATGGCGCGAAGAACAGCAGCGCCGCGCTGAACGTCCCCAGGTTGATGAGCTTGGCGGAGGCCGAAGCGTTCAGGAAATCAAAACCGAAGAACCTGACGAATACGAAAAGCAAGAGGCTGCCACTGCCGGGGCCGAATACGCCATCGTAAAAACCGAGTAGTGCACCGAAGAATATGCCGAGCAGAATATCTCGCCTGCCATGTTGCAGGTTGCCCTGGTGTTGTCCAAAGTCCTTCCTGACAAAGGTATGGATGGCCATGGCGATCAGGAGCACAAAGACGACATATTCCATGAGTGCTTTGGGAATGAGCGATACCGAAAGGGCGCCCAGGAAAGAAAATACGAAGGCAGAAATCATCGTGGGTAGCATGAGCGTCCAGACGATATTTATTCTTCTCAGGTAGCCCGAGATAGACGAAATATTTCCCAGTAATACCGCCAGTTTGTTCGTGCCGAACACGGTGGCCAAACTATGTTGCGGTAATGCATGCAAAAGTGCAGGCACTTGCACAAGGCCGCCGCCGCCAACTGCCGCATCAATCAGTCCACCGCAGAACGCAAAGAAACCGAGTGCAACGATGACGTACTCAAAGCTCATCATGCATTTCCCTGTTTGGGGATATTAGGGGCGGTGACATACAGGGCTATCCATTGACAGGTTGTAACGGTGTGGGTATTTCGCTTATAGGGCGAAACGGAATACCCATGCGTGTATTTAAACGGGCGTTGTCATGCGTTTAGCGCATGGTGAAGTCCATGGAAGGAATTATCCTTAAAGGAATTGCATATTAAATGCGGTGCTTGCTCAATACGGCTGAGTTGGCTCGACAACGCTAAGTTGATTGAGTGCGCTGAACAAGTAACTTATAGTCAGTTGTCTATTCACTTTTAGTGAGCGGTGTTGCAATGGAATTGTCACAGCTGAAAATGTTCAAGGTGGTTGCCGACCACGGCAGCATCGTACAGGCCGCTAAAGTGTTGCACTGCGTTCCCTCGAATATTACGAACCGCCTCAAGCTCCTTGAGCAGGAGTTGGGTGTGGCTCTATTCATTCGTAAAGGGCGAGGGCTTGTCATCAGCCCCTCGGGCGAGTTGTTTCTCGGCTATGCCAATAAGATTCTGGCTGTGTGTCAGGAAGCCAAAAGAGCACTTGCCCCGGATGCAGTGCCCTCTGGTGTGCTGAAGATCGGTGCTATCGAGTCCGCAGCCACAGGGCGATTACCGATTTTATTATCCAAGTACCATCATCTTTATCCCGATGTGCAGATGCAATTCAGCACCGGAACATGGTCTCAATTAATCAATGATGTGGTAGGGCATAACCTGGATGGTGCAATCATCGCAGTCCATACAACACATCCAGATATTGCTCAGGTGGAGGTCTATAAGGAACCGCTGGTCATGATTGCATCTCCCTCTGTCGGGGTAATACGTACGCCACAGGATTTAGAGCAGATGAACATATTCATGTGGCCCGAGGGGTGCCCATATCGGCGTGCACTGGAAGGATGGCTGAATGAGCACAATGTATCGGCTACCATCACCAGCATCGCCAGTTATGGAACCATCCTCGGCTGCGTCAGTGCCGGGGCAGGCGTTTCCCTGGTACCTGTAGGGGTTTTCGAACAGTTCAAGAAAATTGGGAATATCAGTGGCTATACCTTTAGCCAGTTATCGCCTGTGCAGAATTATTTTGTATGGAACAAGCATGTAGGTTTTCACCGAGCCAAGGATGCATTTGCTGAGTTGCTGCAGAATGAGTTTAAAAGGCTATAAACCTGATGGTGGAACTGGCCGCCCGCTACGAGATCGCCGTGCTGCTGGTCACCCATGACCTCGACGAAGCCTCCTACCTCAGCGACGCACGTGCTGGCCCTTCGTAGCCCGGGTCCAGACCTCTCAATAACCACCCACAAATTCTGTTAACAGCGCTGTGGATAACCTTTGCAAAAGCCCTCTGCGCCTAGCATTCAAGCGGGCCTCGGCGGGCCGCTCAACTTTTGTCCAATGATGCTTTGCTGGCGTTATCGCCAGTCGGAATATCGCTTTTAATCAATCACTTGGCTCTGGTTTTCAACAGCGGGGCAGAGCGGTGGCGGGCTGCCGGGTGTCGTGCACAGAAACTGGGGAAAGCGCTGTGGATAAGATGCGGGAAAACTCTTCCAGCCCAGGTGGGGCAAGGGCTGCGTGGGGCTGGTGGTTTTTCGTTCGATGTCGTGCGGTTGTCATGTTTCGTGGCTATAGTGCCCGGTCGATTTATCCGCCGATGGAGCCCGCCGATGTCCGATTCATCTGAACGCCCCGCCTCTGTCAGTCTGCTGCAGGCCTTCTGGTTCTGGCTGAAGCTGGGGCTGATCAGTTTCGGTGGGCCGGCGGGGCAGATTTCGATCATGCACCAGGAGTTGGTGGAGAAGCGCCGCTGGCTGTCAGAGCGGCGCTTTCTGCATGCGCTGAACTACTGCATGTTGCTGCCCGGGCCGGAGGCGCAACAGTTGGCCACTTACATCGGCTGGCTGATGCACCGCACCTGGGGCGGGGTGATTGCCGGGTCGCTGTTCGTGCTGCCGTCGCTGTTTATCCTGATCGCGCTGTCCTGGGTCTATCTGGTGTTCGGCGACGTACCGTTGGTGGCGGGGATCTTCTACGGCATCAAGCCGGCGGTGACGGCCATCGTGGTGCAGGCGGCCTGGCGCATCGGCGGGCGGGTGTTGAAGAACGCCTGGCTGTGGGCCATCGCGGCGGCGGCCTTCGTCGCTATCTTCGCGCTGCAGCTGCCGTTCCCGCTGATCGTGCTGGGCGCCGCGCTGGTCGGGTACATCGGTGGGCGACTGGCGCCGCAGCACTTCGCGGTCGGTGGTGGCCATGGCGAGAAGGTCGGAGCGCATGCGCCGGCATTGATCGATGACGAGACGCGCCTGGCGCACACGCATTTTCGCTCCAGCCGGCTGGCGCTGATCCTGTTGGTCGGTGCGGTGCTCTGGTTGCTGCCGATGGGCCTGCTGACCCTGGCGTTCGGCTGGCAGGGCACGCTGACGCAGATGGGCTGGTTCTTCACCAAGGCGGCGCTGCTGACCTTCGGCGGAGCCTATGCGGTGCTGCCCTACGTGTATCAAGGCGCCATCGAGCATTACGGCTGGCTGACGCCGCGACAGATGATCGATGGCCTGGCGCTGGGCGAGACCACGCCAGGGCCGTTGATCATGGTGGTGGCGTTTGTCGCGTTCGTCGGTGCCTATGGCCAGCCGGTGTTCGGCGGCGATTCGGCCTTCGCCAGCGGGGCGTTGGCGGCGGTGCTGGTCACCTGGTTCACCTTCCTGCCGTCATTTTTGTTCATCCTCGCCGGCGGGCCGCTGGTGGAGTCGACCCACGGTCAGTTGCAGTTCACCGCGCCGCTGACCGGGATCACGGCCGCCGTGGTGGGGGTGATCCTCAACCTGGCGCTGTTCTTCGGTTATCACGTGCTCTGGCCCGAGGGTTTCACCGGCACGTTCGATTGGGTGTCGGCGTTGATTACCCTCGGTGCGGCGTTGGCCCTGTTCGCCCTCAAGCGTGGGGTGATCGAGACCATTGCTGGTTGCGCTGTAGTCGGGCTGGTGGCGTATCTGTTGGTTTGATGGGTGGGTTTGGCATCGCTTGGTGGGTTACGCGGCGCGCGGAGTGGGTACGTGGCCGTGGTAGTGGTGCTCTGCGCCGCTAACCCACCCTACGGGAGCGCGCTGCCAGGGCTTTTGTGGGAGGGGCTTTAGCCGCGACAGCCGCTAGGCCTGGACAAGTCGCCGCTGAGGCACCTCCCACAGGGCTGATCCCACTGCATCAATACGATTTCTTTACGCCCCGGCGGCGGGGTGCCAATCGAATCTTTACGGCCAGCCTTTCGACAATGCTCGCGAGCGGATTCCCCGCATCGTGGAGCTTTGGACATGAACGCAATCGATGGTGTGTCGCTGATCCTGGTGGTCGGCCTCTTCGCCTACCTGCTGTCGGCGCTGCTGACCGCCGGGCGTGGCTGAGGAGACGGCCATGCACGACTACGACTGGCTGCTGCTGGCGGCCTTCTTCCTGCTGGTGCTGGCGCCGGCACCTTTTCTCGGACGCTACTTCTACCGCGTGATGGAGGGCCAGCGCACCTGGCTCAGCCCAGTGCTGCAGCCGGTGGAGCGCCTGTGCTACCGCATGGCCGGCGTCGACCCGGAGCGTGAGCAAAGCTGGCGCGGTTACGCCCTGGCGCTGCTGGCCTTCACCCTGGTCTGCCTGCTGGTGCTGATGAGCATTCTGCTGTTGCAGGGCGCTCTGCCGCTCAACCCGCAGCAGCTCGCCGGACTGAGCCTGCCACTGGCGTTCAACACGGCGGTGAGCTTCGTCACCAACACCAACTGGCAGGCCTACAGCGGCGAGGCGCAGCTGAGCTATTTCAGCCAGATGCTCGGCCTCGGGGTGCAGAACTTCGTCAGCCCGGCGGTGGGTCTGGCGGTGTTGGTGGTGCTGTGCCGGGGCCTGGCGCGGCAGTCCAGCGACCGCCTGGGCAATTTCTGGGTCGACATCACCCGCGCCGTGCTCTACGGCCTGCTGCCGCTGTGCCTGGTGCTGGCGGTGCTGCTGGTGTGGCAGGGCGTGCCGCAAAACTTCAGCGACTACGTCTCGGCCACTACCCTGCAAGGCAGCGAGCAGACCCTGCCGATGGGGCCGGCGGCCAGCCAGATTGCGATCAAGCAACTGGGCACCAACGGCGGCGGCTTCTTCGGCGTCAACTCGGCGCATCCGTTCGAAAACCCCACGGCGCTGAGCAACCTGCTGGAGCTGGCGTCGATCCTGCTGATTCCGGCGGCGCTGGTGTTCACCTTTGGCCATTACGTGCGTGACCTGCGCCAGAGTCGGGCGATCCTGGCCAGCATGCTGGTGCTGTTCGTCATCGGCCTGGCTGTTTGCGCCTGGGCGGAGTTGCAGCCGAACCCGGCGCTGGCGGGGCTGCCCATCGAGCAGGTCGGCTCGCTGGAGGGCAAGGAGGCGCGCTTCGGCAGCTTCGCCTCGGCGCTCTGGGCGACCACCACCACGGCGGCGTCCAACGGTTCGGTGAACGCGATGCACGACAGCTTCAGCGCCCTGGGCGGGCTGGTGCCGCTGGTCAACATGCTGCTGGGCGAGATCATTTTCGGCGGCGTCGGCGCGGGCCTCTACGGCATGCTGCTGTTCGTGCTGATCGCGGTGTTCCTCGCCGGCCTGATGATCGGCCGCACGCCGGCCTACCTGGGCAAGAAGCTGGAGGCTCGCGAGGTGCGCCTGATGGTCGCCACGCTGCTGGTGATGCCGGTCGGCGTGCTGGTGTTCGGCGCCCTGGCGGTGAGTTTCGCCGGGCCTGCGACGTCCATCGGCAACCCCGGCCCGCATGGCTTCAGCCAGGCGCTGTATGCCTACGGCTCGGCCACCGGCAACAACGGCTCGGCTTTCGCCGGCTTCACCGCCGACACCCCCTACCACAACCTGATGCTCGGCCTGGCCATGCTGCTCGGGCGCTTCGGCTACATCCTGCCGGTGCTGGCGATTGCCGGCAGCCTGGCGGCCAAGCGCGCCGCGCCGCAGGGGCAGAACAGTTTTCCCACCCATGGGCCGCTGTTCGTCGTGCTGCTGACCTTGACCATCCTCCTGGTGGGTGGCCTGACCTTCATGCCGGCGCTGGCCCTGGGCCCGCTGGCCGAATACCTGGCGTTCTGAAGGAGAAACCGTGATGAATGCCCCCGTAACGGCGCAACGCAGCGTCAAATCGTCCAGCAGCCAGCCGCAGACCGGCCTCGGCGCGCTGTGGCGCCCGGCCCTCAAGCAGGCCTTCGTCAAGCTCGACCCGCGCCAACTGGTGCGCTCGCCAGTGATGCTGGTGGTGGAGCTGACAGCGCTGGTCACCAGCGTGCTGTGCTTGGTCCCCAACCCCGCAGTGAGCACCGCCCTGGGCGTGCAGATCGCCCTGTGGCTGTGGTTCACCGTGCTCTTCGCCAACTTCGCCGAAGCACTGGCCGAGGGCCGTGGCAAGGCCCGCGCCGACAGCCTCAAGTCCGGCAGCCAGGGGCTGATGGCGCGCAAGCAGGTCGGTGCGCAGTTCCAGTCCGTACCGGCCAGCAGCCTGCGCAAGGGCGATGTGGTGCGGGTCGAGGCCGGTGACCTGATCCCCGGTGACGGCGAGGTGATCGAAGGTGTGGCGGCGGTCAACGAGGCCGCCATCACCGGCGAATCCGCGCCGGTTATTCGCGAGTCCGGCGGCGACCGCTCGGCAGTGACGGGCAACACCCGGCTGGTGTCGGACTGGCTGCTGGTCAGAATCAGCGCCAACCCCGGCGAGTCCACCCTCGACCGCATGATTGCCCTGGTCGAAGGCGCGCGCCGGCAGAAGACGCCCAACGAAGTGGCGCTGGATATCCTGCTGATCGGCCTGACCCTGATCTTCCTGCTGGTGGTGGCCACGCTGCAGCCGTTCGCCCGTTTCGCCGACGGCGATCTGCCGCTGATCTACCTGGCGGCGCTGCTGGTGACGCTGATCCCGACCACCATCGGCGGCCTGCTCTCGGCCATCGGCATCGCCGGCATGGATCGCCTGGTGCGCCTGAACGTCATTGCCAAGTCCGGCCGCGCCGTGGAGGCCGCCGGCGACGTGCACACCCTGCTGCTGGACAAGACCGGCACCATCACCTTCGGCAACCGCCGTTGCAGCGCCATGCTCAAGGCTCCGGGTGTGTCCACGCTGGAACTGGCCGAGGCGGCGCTGCTGGCCTCGCAGGGCGACGACACGCCGGAGGGCAAGTCCATCGTCGAGTACCTGTCGGCGCTGCACACGATGGATGTGCCCGACCGCGCCAGCATGACGCTGATCGCTTTCAGCGCCGAGACGCGCCTGTCCGGTGCCGACGTGCGCGGTGTGGCTTATCGCAAGGGTGCGGTGGACGCCGTGCTGGCCTACCTCGACCTGGGGCGTGACGACTTGCCGGCGCCGCTGGCGCGCGAGGTGGAGAAGATCGCCCAGAGTGGTGGCACGCCGCTGCTGGTGGCCGGGAATGGGCGCCTGCTCGGCGCCATCCACCTCAAGGACGTGGTCAAGCCGGGCATCCGCGAGCGCTTCGCCGAGCTGCGCGCCATGGGCATCCGCACCGTCATGGTGACCGGCGACAACCCGCTGACCGCCGCCGCCATCGCCGCCGAGGCGGGTGTGGACGACGTGATCGCCGAGGCCACGCCGGAGAAGAAGCTGGCGCGCATCCGCGCCGAGCAGGCCGAAGGCAAGCTGGTGGCGATGTGCGGCGACGGTGCCAACGATGCCCCGGCGCTGGCCCAGGCCGACGTCGGCCTGGCCATGAACGACGGCACCCAGGCCGCGCGCGAGGCCGCCAACCTGGTCGATCTGGACAGCGACCCGACCAAGCTGATCGACGTGGTGCAGGTGGGCAAGGAACTGCTGGTGACGCGCGGCGCGCTAACCACCTTCTCGGTGGCCAACGACGTGGCCAAGTACTTCGCCATCCTCCCGGCGCTGTTCGCCGGCATCTACCCGCAGCTCGGCGCGCTCAACCTGATGCAGTTGCACAGCCCGCAGAGCGCGATCCTCTCGGCCATCGTATTCAACGCGCTGATCATCGTCGCGCTGATCCCGCTGGCGCTGCGCGGCGTGCGCATCCCCGCGCTGGATGCCGGCCAACTGTTGCGGCGCAACCTGTTGATCTACGGACTGGGCGGGCTCGTCGCGCCCTTCGTCGGCATCAAGCTGCTCGACCTGCTGTTGGTGGGGTTGGGCTGGGTTTAACAGTGTTGTTTCACTCGCACGCGGTCTGCCCCCTCTCCTATTCATGGGGGCACGCCCAGTGGAGAGGGCTGGGGAGAGGGTAGGGCAGGCCACTCGGTATTGCCGGACAGACCCTCTCGCTCAGCGACGTAGCCCGGATGCAATCCGGGGCCACACGAATCAGGAGATTCATCATGCTCGACCATATTCGCCCTGCCATCACCACACTGGCCTTCATGACCCTGCTGGTCGGGGTCGCCTATCCGTTGACCGTTACCGGCGTGGCACACCTGGCCTTCCCCGATCAGGCCGCCGGTAGCCTGGTGCATGACGACGCTGGCCAGGTGCGTGGCAGCCGCCTGATCGCCCAGGCCTTTGACGACGACCAGTGGTTCCACTCGCGCCCCTCGGCTGCGAACTTCGCCACCGTGGCTAGCGGCGCCAGCAACCTGTCGTCCGGCAACCCGAAGCTGTTTGCCCGAATCGAGCAGGCCAGCGCCGGCCTTGCTGGTGACACGCCAGTGCCGATGCAACTGGTCACTACCTCGGGCAGCGGCCTCGACCCGCACCTGTCACCTGAGGCCGCCACCTGGCAGGTGCCGCGCATTGCCCAGGCCCGTGGCATGGCAGAAGCTGAGTTGCTGCGCCTGGTCGAGGCGCACACCGAGCGCCCGTTGTTCGGCCCGGCGCTGGTCAATGTGCTGGCTCTGAACCTGGCGCTGGTCGACAATCCATCCACTTCTTCCCAGTGACGAGTGCTCGATGAACGACAGCCTGCGCGCCGAAGCGCTGCTCGCCGACCTGCCCCGCGAAGGCCGTGGCCGGCTCAAGGTGTTTCTCGGCGCGGCGCCGGGCGTGGGCAAGACCTACGCCATGCTCCAGGCCGCTCATGCGCAACTGCGCCAGGGCGTGTTGCTGCGCGCCGGGGTGGTGGAAAGCCACGGCCGCAGCGAGACCGAGGCGCTGCTGCTGGGGCTGCCACAGCAGCCACCGCTGCGCCTGCCGTATCGCGGTCTTGAACTCAGCGAGATGGACCTCGACGGTCTGCTCGCCGACCCGCCCAAGCTGGCGCTGGTCGATGAGCTGGCGCACAGCAACGCCCCCGGCAGCCGCCACGCCAAGCGCTGGCAGGACGTGCAGGAGCTGCTTGCAGCCGGCATCGACGTCTACACCACGGTCAACGTCCAGCACCTGGAAAGCCTCAACGACCGTGTCCGCGACATCACCGGTGTGCAGGTGCGCGAGACGGTGCCGGACTGGGTGCTGCAGGAGGCCGACGAGATCCAGCTGGTCGACCTGCCGCCGCGCGAGCTGCTCGAACGCCTGCGCGACGGCAAGGTGTACATGCCCGAGCAGGCGCGCGCGGCCATCGACGCCTTCTTCTCGCCGACCAACCTGACTGCGCTGCGCGAACTGGCCATGCAGACCGCCGCCGCGCGGGTCGATGCCGACCTCGACCAACGCTACCGCCAGCTCGGCCAGGCCGCGCCCAGCGTGCTCGGGCGCCTGCTGGTGGGCGTTGATGGCGATGGCGAGGCCGAGCGCCTGGTGCGCCACGCCTGCCGGGTGGCCGAGCGGCGTCATCTGCCTTGGTCGGTGGTGCACGTGGACGGCCGCCAGGCCATGGACGAGGACCAGCGCGGCCGTCTGCAAGCCGCGCTGCGCCTGGCCGAGCGTCTCGGTGGTGAGGTGGTGACGCTGCATGGCGACTCGGTGGCGCGCACGCTGCTCGACCATGCCCGCGAGCGCCGCGCCAGCCTGATCCTGGTCGGCAACAGTACGCGGCGCTTGCGTCGACGCTGGTTTGGTCGCGGCCTCGGCGAGCGCCTGCTGGCTGCCAGGGCGGGGCTGGAGGTGAGCGTGCTGGATGCGGCAGGTGGTCAGCCACGGGCTGGCCGGCGTCCACGACTCGCCGCGCGCTGGCGCGACTACCTGCTGGCCACGCTGGCTGCTGCCTGCGCCACGCTGATTTCCCTCGGTCTGGCGCGGGTGCTGGAGCTGCCGAACATCTCCCTGGTGTTTCTCGCCGCCGTGCTGCTGGTGGCGGTGCGCAGCAGCCTGGGGCCGGCGCTGGCGTGCTCGGGGCTGTCGTTCCTGGCCTACAACTTCCTGTTCATCCCGCCGACCCTGACCCTGCGCATCCAGCGTCAGGAAGACGTGCTGACCCTGCTGTTCTTCCTGCTCATGGCTGGGTTGACCGGCAACCTGGCCAGCCGCCAGCGGCGCCAGGTGCAGGCGCTGCGGCAGGCGCAGGGCGAAACCACGGCGCTGCTGGAGCTGTCGCGCAAGCTCACCGTCGCTGCCGACCGCCAGGCCGTGCTGGCCGTGGCTGAGCAGCAACTGGGTGGCTGGGCGGACATGCAGCTGACCCTGCTGTCGCGCAGCGCTGATGGGCAGTGGCGCCATGAGGGGGGGCTGCACGCCGAGTTGCCCGATGCCGAACGCGCCGCCGCCGACTGGGCCTGGCAGCACGAGCAACCTGCCGGCCTCGGCACCGACACCCTGCCCAGCAGTCGCTGGTGGTGGTGGCCGTTGTGTGGCGAGGAGGGGCCGCTGCTGCTGATCGGTTTGCAGAGCGCCGATGGCACGCCGCTGGCGGACGAGCGTCGGCGCCTGGTGGCTGCCCTTGCCCAGCCGCTGGCGCAGGCCCTGGCCCGTGCGCAGTTGGCCGAGGAGCTGGAAGCGGCGCGCCTGCACGGGCAGACCGAGGAACTGCGCAGCGCGTTGCTGGCTTCGGTGTCGCACGACCTGCGCACGCCGCTGACCGCCATGCGCGGCTCCATCGACAGTCTGCTGGCGTTGGGTGATGCGATCCCAGCTTCGGATCGCAACGAGCTGCTGGAGGGCACCCGCGACGAGGCCGAGCGCCTCGACCGCTACATCCAGAACCTGCTCGACATGACCCGCCTCGGCCATGGCGGGCTCAAACTGGCGCGCGACTGGGTGGCGCCCAGCGACATCGTCGCCAGCGCCCTGCAACGCCTGCGCGCGGTGCTCGCGCCGCTGCAGGTCGAATGCGTGTTGCCGCCGGAACCACCGCTGCTGTACGTGCACGCGGCGCTGATCGAGCAGGCACTGATCAACGTGCTGGAGAATGCCGCGCGCTTCTCGCCGCCCGGTGGCCGTCTGCGCGTGGCGCTGGAGTACGACGAACAGGCGCTGCGCTTCGTCGTCGCCGACCAGGGCCCTGGCATTCCCGAGGCGGAACGGGCGAAGATCTTCGACATGTTCTACACCGCAGCGCGGGGCGATCGCGGCGGCCAGGGTACGGGCCTGGGCCTGGCGATCTGCCAGGGTATGGTGGGTGCCCATGGCGGCCGCGTCACGGTCGGCGAGGGGCTCGACGGCCGTGGCGCCAGCCTGACCCTGCACCTGCCATTGACCGCGCAACCGCAAGCCGCCGAGGAAGACTGATGAGCCAAGGGCCGAACATTCTGCTGATCGACGACGAGGCGCAGATTCGCAAGTTCCTGCGCATCGCCCTCAGCGCCCAGGGCTATCGGGTGCTGGAGGCGGCGAACGGCGAAGACGGCCTGGCCCAGGCGGCACTGCACAACCCCGATCTCGTCGTGCTCGACCTCGGCCTGCCCGACCTCGACGGCCAGCAGGTACTGCACGGCCTGCGCGAATGGAGCCAGGTGCCGGTGCTGGTGCTCTCGGTGCGCGCCAGCGAGGGCGAGAAGGTGCTGGCGCTGGACGGCGGCGCCAACGACTACGTGACCAAGCCGTTCGGTATCCAGGAGTTCCTCGCCCGCGTTCGCGTGCTGCTGCGCCAGGGCCAGGGTCGCGAAGCGCTGCCGGCGAGCATCGTCTGTGGCGCGCTGAACATCGATCTGGCCTACCGCCGGGTCAGCCTCGACGACGCCGAAATCGCCCTGACGCCCAAGGAATATGCTGTGCTGGCGCTGCTCGCCCAGCACCTCGGCCGGGTCGTGACCCAGCAACAACTGCTGCGCGACATCTGGGGGCCCAGCCACGTCGGCGACAGCCACTACCTGCGCGTGGTGGTCGGCCACCTGCGGCAGAAGCTCGGCGACGACCCGGCCGCGCCGCGCTACCTGATCACCGAGGCGGGGGTGGGCTATCGCCTGCGCGAGCCCGCCTAAAGTACCAAGGCCAGGCGTAAACGATCTCGATGCTGCAGGCCATTCTCGAACAGCGGCTCGGGGTAGTGCTGCGGGAAATAATCCGGCTCCACCGCCACCACGCGAAAACCGGCGCGCTGGTAGAAGGTCAGCTGGTGACCGAAGGTGCCGGTGCCCAGCTCCAGGCGCTGCGCCCCGAGCTGCCTGGCCTGCTCGATGGCGTGGCGTAGCAGCAGGGCGCCAATGCCCTGGCCCTGGTGCTCGGGTGCCACGGCGATGTTCATCAGTTCCCAGGTGTCGGCCGTCAGGGCCTTGATCACGTAGACGCCGACAGTCGCTTCGCCCAGGCGTGCGACCACGCAATGACCCTCCTGCAGATAGCGGGCGATGACGCTGGGGCTGGGGTCGGCCTCCAGCAGCAGCGCTATCGGTACCTGTTCGCTGGGAACCTTGTGCAGGCTTGGGGTGGGCATGACGAACCTCCCTTGAATAACTTTTTGGTTATAAATAAATCATTATTTATTCTTTTTGTTTCGATTGGTTCCTGAGCATAGTGAGCACCACGCAAGCTACTGCCAAGGAGCACGATCATGAGCATCCGTCTGGGCGACATCGCCCCTGACTTCGAACAGGATTCCAGTGAAGGCCGCATTCGATTCCACGAGTGGCTGGGCGACAGCTGGGGCATCCTCTTCTCCCACCCGGCCGACTTCACGCCGGTGTGCACCACCGAACTGGGCTTTACCGCCAAGCTCAAGGACGAATTCGCCAAGCGCGGCGTCAAGGCCATCGCCCTGTCGGTCGACCCGGTGGATTCGCACATCAAATGGATCGATGACATCAACGAGACGCAGAACACGGTGGTCAACTTCCCGATCATCGCCGATGCCGACCGCAAGGTGTCCGACCTCTACGACCTGATCCACCCTAACGCCAACGACACCCTGACCGTGCGCTCGCTGTTCGTCATCGACCCGAACAAGAAGGTGCGCCTGACCATCACCTATCCGGCCAGCACCGGGCGCAACTTCAACGAGATCCTGCGCGTGGTTGATTCGCTGCAACTGACCGACAACTACAAGGTCGCCACGCCGGCCAACTGGCAGGACGGTGAAGAGGTGGTGATCGTGCCGTCGTTGAAGGACGAGGCCGAGATCGCCGAGCGCTTCCCGAGAGGCTATCGCGCAGTGAAGCCCTATCTGCGTCTGACGCCGCAGCCCAACCGTTAAGGAAACATCATGCACGTCGTATTGCTCTCCGGCAGCCCTGCGGCGCGCTCGCGCACTGAAGTGCTGCTGGACCATGTGCGCCAACGCCTCGAGGCGCAGCACGTGGAAGTGAGTTGGCTACGGGTGCGGGATTTTCCGGCCGAGGATCTGCTGCATGCCCGCTTCGACAGCCCGGCAGTGCAGCAGCTGCAGGCTGTGGTGGCCAGCGCCGATGGCCTGGTGGTCGGTACGCCGGTATACAAGGCATCGTTTACCGGTGCGCTGAAGGTGCTGCTGGACCTGCTGCCCGAACGTGCCCTGGCGCACAAGGTGGTACTGCCCCTGGCCAGTGGTGGCAGCCCGGCGCATCTGCTGGCTGTGGATTACGCGCTCAAGCCGGTGCTGGCCGCGCTGAAGGCGCAGGAAATGCTCTCCGGCGTGTTCGCCGTGGACAAGCAGATCGCCTACCCGGAAGGGGACAGGCCCGCGCAGATCGACGACGAGTTGCGCGAACGTCTCGATGAGGCTCTGGAACAACTGGGCGCAGCCCTGGCGCGACGGCCGAAGCCGATCGATCCGAACCTGCTCAACGACCGGCTGGTGAACGCCCGCTGGAGTATATGAACTACCCGTAACACCCCGCCTTACTCGCCCGCCAACGGGCAAGCAGGCCCACACTCAACTTGCAAAGGAGGTCGCCATGGGCGCCAACACTTTGCGTCGGAGTCTGGTCGCCCTGTTTGCCGCGGCCATTTCCTTCGGCGCCATCACTCAAGCACAGGCCGCTTCTGATAACGAAAGCGTCCTGCGTATCGGCTATCAGAAATACGGCACCCTGGTACTGCTAAAGGCCAAGGGCACCCTGGAAAAACGCCTGGCCGAGCAGGGCGTTGAGGTCAAGTGGACGGAGTTCCCGGGCGGCCCGCAACTGCTCGAAGGTCTCAACGTTGGTTCCGTGGATTTCGGTGTCACCGGTGAAACCCCGCCGGTGTTCGCTCAGGCGGCTGGCGCCGACCTGCTCTACGTCGCCCATGAGCCGCCGGCTCCGACTGGCGAGGCGATCCTCGTGCCGAAAGATTCGCCGATCAAATCGGTGGCCGAGCTCAAGGGCAAGAAGGTCGCCCTGAACAAGGGCTCCAACGTGCATTACCTGCTGGTGCGCGCGCTGGAAGACGCCGGCCTCAAGTACGGCGACATCACCCCGGTCTACCTGCCGCCGGCCGATGCCCGCGCCGCCTTCGAGCGTGGCAGCGTCGATGCCTGGGTGATCTGGGATCCGTTCCAGTCCGCCGCCGAGAAGCAATTGCAGGCCCGCACCCTGCGTGACGGTAGCGGTCTGGTGGATAACCACCAGTTCTACCTGGCGACCCGCACCTATGCCGAGAAAAACCCGCAGGTGGTCGGTGTGCTGGTCGAGGAAATCCGCGGCGTCGGCGAGTGGGTCAAGGGCAACCTCGACGAAGCCACCAGTCAGGTCGCGCCGCTGATCGGCCTGTCCCCGGAGATCACCCGCCAGGCCGTCGAGCGCCAGGGTTACGGCGCGCAGTTCATCAGCCCGGAGGTGGTCGAGGCACAGCAGAAGATCGCCGACACCTTCACCGAGCTGAAGCTGATCCCCAAGCAGCTGACCATCAAGGATGTGATCTGGAATCCGCCGGCCAAGGTCGCGCAGAACCAGTAGAACCCTCACCCCAGCCCCTCTCCCGGCGGGAGAGGGGAGCGAATCCAAGGAGACCACTCCATGAGCCTCAATATTTTCTGGTTCCTGCCTACCCATGGTGATGGCAAGTACCTGGGCACAGCCGAAGGCGCGCGCGCCGTCGATCACGGCTATCTGGCCCAGGTCGCCCAGGCGGCTGACCGCCTCGGTTATGGCGGCGTACTGATTCCCACCGGGCGTTCCTGCGAGGATTCCTGGCTGGTAGCCGCCTCGCTGATCCCGCTCACGCAGAATCTGAAGTTCCTCGTCGCCCTGCGCCCAGGGATCATTTCGCCCACCGTGGCTGCGCGCCAGGCGGCGACCCTGGATCGCCTGTCGAACGGCCGTGCGCTGTTCAATCTGGTGACCGGGGGCGACCCGGACGAGCTGGCCGGCGATGGCCTGCACCTGTCGCATGCCGAGCGCTATGAGGCTTCCGTCGAATTCACCCGTATCTGGCGCCGCGTACTGGAAGGCGAAACCGTCGACTACGACGGTAAGCACATCCAGGTGAAGGGCGCCAAACTGCTCTATCCGCCTATCCAGCAGCCGCGTCCGCCGCTGTATTTCGGCGGTTCCTCCGACGCAGCGCAGGACCTGGCCGCCGAACAGGTCGAGCTGTACCTGACCTGGGGCGAGCCACCGGCTGCGGTGGCCGAGAAGATCGCCCAGGTGCGTGAGAAGGCTGCCGCGCAGGGGCGCCAAGTGCGCTTCGGCATTCGTCTGCACGTGATCGTGCGCGAGACCAATGAAGAGGCCTGGGCGGCGGCAGATCGCCTGATCAGCCACCTGGACCAGGACACCATCGACCGCGCGCAGGCGTCGCTGGCACGTTTCGATTCGGTCGGCCAACAGCGCATGGCCGCCCTGCACGGCGGCAAGACCGACAATCTGGAAGTGTCGCCGAATCTCTGGGCCGGTGTCGGCCTGGTGCGCGGCGGCGCCGGCACCGCGCTGGTCGGTGATGGCCCGAGCGTAGCCGCGCGGGTCAAGGAATACGTCGCGCTGGGCATCGACACCTTCATCTTCTCCGGCTACCCGCACCTAGAAGAGTCGTACCGGGTCGCCGAGCTGCTGTTCCCGCATTTGGACGTAGCCCAGCCGCAGCGTCCGGAAAGTCGCGGTTATGTCAGCCCGTTCGGCGAAATGATCTCCAGCGACATCCTGCCGAAGGCGGCTTCGGCGAGTTGAGGGTGGTGCAGTCACTGGTTGCCCCGGATTGCATCCGGGCTACGGGTGAGTCGTAGGGTGCGCTGCGCGCACCGCGATGGACTGCGGTCTCATTGGTGCGCATGGCGCACCCTACGGATCGATGTTTCTCCGGCTCTCCCATTGATGGGGGAGAGGGGATTTGTAGCCCGGATGAAATCCGGGAGCACAGGTTCGAGTAAACAGAATTCTTCGAGGCAAAAAATGCGCAACACGACCCTTCACAAACTGGCCCTGCGCGCCGCGCCCTGGGCCTTGCCGCTGGGGCTGCTGGCCGCCTGGCAACTGGCGGTGGCCAGCGGCTGGCTGTCCAGTCGCATCCTGCCGGCGCCCAGCGCCGTGCTGGCTGCCGGCTGGGCGCTGCTGGCTTCCGGCGAAATCTGGCAGCATCTGGCGATCAGCGGCCAGCGCGCCGGGATCGGTTTCGCCATCGGCGGTGGCATCGGTCTGCTACTGGGCTTTATCACCGGCCTGTCGAAATGGGGCGAGCGCTTTCTCGATAGCTCGGTGCAGATGATCCGTAACGTACCGCACCTGGCGCTGATTCCGCTGGTGATCCTGTGGTTCGGTATCGACGAGGCGGCCAAGGTGTTCCTGGTCGCGCTCGGCACGCTGTTCCCGATCTACCTCAACACTTACCACGGCATCCGTAACGTCGACCCGGCGCTGGTTGAGATGGCGCGTAGCTATGGTTTGTCCGGTTTCGCCCTGTTCCGCCAGGTGATCCTGCCTGGCGCGCTGCCATCGATTCTGGTTGGCGTGCGTTTCGCCCTGGGTTTCATGTGGCTGACGCTGATCGTTGCCGAGACCATATCGGCCAGCGCTGGCATCGGCTACCTGGCGATGAACGCCCGCGAGTTCCTGCAGACCGACGTGGTGGTGCTGGCGATTCTGCTCTACGCGGTGCTCGGCAAGCTGGCCGACGTCGCCGCTCGTGGTCTCGAGCGTATCTGGCTGCGCTGGCATCCGGCCTACCAGGCCAAGGCAGGTGGCCAATGACTGCACTGCACAGCATTCGTCAGGGCATTCCGCTGGCGATCGAGAAGATCGAGAAAGCCTTCGGCGAGCGTCAGGTGCTCAAGGGCATCGACCTGCATATACCCGCCGGCCAGTTCGTCGCCGTGGTCGGTCGCAGTGGCTGCGGCAAGAGCACCTTGCTGCGCCTGCTGGCCGGGCTGGATCAGCCTAGCGGCGGTCAGCTGCTGGCCGGCAGTGGCTCGCTCAATGCGGTGCGCGAAGACATTCGCCTGATGTTCCAGGACTCGCGTCTGCTGCCCTGGAAGCGGGTGATCGATAACGTCGGCCTCGGTCTTGCCGGCAACTGGCGCAAGCAGGCCGAGGAAGCCCTGGCGGCGGTTGGTCTGGCGGATCGTAGCCATGAGTGGCCGGCAGCGCTGTCCGGCGGGCAGAAGCAGCGTGTGGCGCTGGCCCGCGCGCTGATCCACCGCCCACGTTTGTTGCTGCTCGACGAGCCACTGGGCGCGCTGGATGCGCTGACCCGCATCGAGATGCAGCAACTGATCGAGCGCCTGTGGCAGCAGCATGGCTTCACTGTGCTGCTGGTGACCCACGACGTCGCCGAAGCGGTCGCTGTCGCGGACCGGGTGATCCTCATCGAGGACGGCCAGATCGGCCTCGACCTCGATGTGCAGCTGGTACGCCCGCGTCCGCATGGCTCGCCACTGCTGGCAGCACTGGAAGCGCGCGTGCTCGACCGGGTGCTGGCGCAGCCTGAATTACCCATACCACCGGAACCCGTATCACCCCTGCCCACGCAATTGCGTTGGGCGCTTTGACGCCGTAGCCCGGATGCAATCCGGGAGCGGTTGCAAGATTCCCCGGATTTCATCCGGGCTACATCAGTGGACCATCAGGAGAAACACCATGACCATCAAAGCCATCAACGTGCGTAACCAGTTCAAGGGCAGCATCAAGGAGATCGTCATCGGCGATGTGCTGTCGGAAATCGACGTGCAGACCGCCGCCGGCATCGTCACCTCTGTGATCACCACCCGTTCCGTGCGCGAGCTGGAACTGCAGGTGGGCAGTGAAGTGATCGCTTTCGTCAAATCCACCGAAGTGTCCATCGCCAAACTCTGATCGGCGGATGATGGCTCCCTCGCTCCAGCGTGGGAGCCCAAGCCTGGGCACTTTGCGCCCGCTTGCGCTGGTGCTGCACCAGCATCTGACGCGGAGCGTCTCTGGATGCATTCCCACGCGGAGCGTGAGAAACGATCAATTTCGAAAGCAAAGCAAGCTTGGTTATAAGAGGCAAATAAAAAGATATTTTTCAGCTATATGATTTTTCTGCAGAATCGCGCCATCAAATAGCCTGCGTGCAGGCTCCTCTCTCGATAAGGACGCCTTAGATGCTGAAGAAGATCGTTCTGGCCACCGTGGCCAGCGCCACCCTGCTGACGGGCTCACTGAGCCATGCTGCCGCCGATACGCCATTCCATAACGCCTCCTACGACATCGCCCGTGAGCTGTTCGGCGAGATCAATCCGCTGTTCGTCGAGCACTGGAAGCAGCAGAGCGGCAAGGAAGTGAAGATCATCCAGTCCTTCGCCGGCACTTCGCGCCAGGCGCAGGACATCATTCAGGGCAAGAAGGTCGACGTGGTCACCTTCAACCAGGTGACCGATGTGGACATCCTGGCCAAGCGCAAACTGCTGCGTGAGGACTGGGCTCAGCAGTTCCCCAACAACAGCTCGCCGTACTACAGCACCACTGCCTTCCTGGTGCGCGAAGGCAACCCGAAGAACATCAAGAGCTGGGATGACCTGATTCGCGATGACGTGAAGCTGGTATTCCCCAACCCCAAGACGTCCGGCAACGCCCGTTACAGCTACCTGGGCGCCTGGCTGTTCGCCAACGAGAAATTCAACGGCGACCAGGAGAAGGTCAAGGCCTTCGTCGGCAAGCTGCTGAAGAACGTCGAGAACTTCCCCACCGGCGGCCGTGGCGCCACCGTGGCCTTCGCCCAGAACGGCCAGGGCGACGTGCTGCTGACCTTCGAGTCGGAAGTGATCAACATCGCCAAGGGCGACGAGTTCAAGTCCGCCAACCTGGCAATCGTGGTCCCGGAGGTCAGCGTACTGGCTGAGTTCCCGGTGGCCATCGTCGACAAGGTGGCCGACGAGCGCGGCACCCGCGAGCAGGCCAAGGCCTTCCTGGACTTCCAGTACAGCAAGGACATCCAGCAACTGCTGACTCGCTACAACTACCGTGTGCACAACCCGGAAGTGGTCGAGGCGACCAAGGCGCAGTTCGCTCCGGTACGCCTGATCAACCCGACCGAGGTGCTCGGCACCTGGGACGAGATCACCGCCAAGCATTTCGACAACGGTGGTATCCTCGACCAGCTTCTCGCGACCGGGCGCTGAGCGCGCCGGTCTGGCGTAGGGCGGGTGTAACCCGCCAGCCATGAGTGGCGGGTTGCACCCGCCCTACGCGAGCATCGTAATGGTCCGTTGGCCGCCTTCTTGGCGGCCAACTGCATTTGTAGAGCCGAGCTTTTCGTGAGTAAACCGACGCTGTTCTTCCTGCAGACCCCGCTGTTGCCCGGCTTCGGCCTGAGCTTCGGCGTCAGTGTGCTGTACCTCTCGCTGGTGATCCTGCTGCCGTTGTCGGCGCTGCTGCTGTACGTCAGTGACATGACCTGGGGTCAGTACTGGTTCGCCATCAGCGATCCGCGCGTGGTGCAGACCTACAAGGTGACCATTTCAGCGGCCTTCTACTCGACCCTGGCGGTGCTGGTGCTCGGCCTGCTGCTGGCCTGGATCATCACCCGTTACGACTTCCCCGGCCGGCGAATCGTCGACGCGCTGATCGACTTGCCCTTCGCCCTGCCGACCTCGGTAGCCGGCCTGACCCTGGCCGCGCTGCTGGTGCCCAATGGCTGGATCGGCCAGTGGCTGGGTTTCAAGGTGGCCTATGCCTATGCCGGTATCGTGGTGGCCATGGTATTCACCAGCATTCCCTTCGTGGTGCGCACCGTACAGCCGGTGCTGCAGGACCTGGGGTCGGAATACGAAGAGGCCGCGCGCACCCTCGGTGCCAGCCGCGTGCAGACCTTCCGCAAGGTGATCCTGCCGACGCTGGCCCCTGCGCTGGTCACCGGTGGTTCGCAGGCGTTCATTCGCAGCCTCGGCGAGTTCGGCGCGGTGATCATGATCGCCGGCAACATTCCCTATCAGACGGAGGTCAGCTCGCTGATGATTTTCGTCCGTCTGCAGGAATTCAATTACCCGGCGGCGGCAGCCATCGCTTCTGTGATTCTGCTCGCCTCGCTGACTCTTCTGTTCCTCCTGCAGGTCGTGCAGGGGCGTCTGTTCGCATGGCAACGGCAAGGTCGATGAAAAAACCTCAGGATTGGCGCCAGTTGGCGCTGGTAACCCTCGGTCTGTTGGTGGTGGCGCTGATTCTGCTGGTGCCACTGGCATTGATCTTCAGCAAGGCGCTGGCCGGTGGGCTTGAGCTGCTGTGGAGCAATCTGAACGAAGACTACATGCTCCACGCCATTGGCCTGACCCTGTTGGTGGCAGCGATCACCGTGCCGCTGAACCTGTGCTTTGGCATCTGCCTGGCCTGGTGCGTGACCCATTACGACTTCCGTGGTCGCAAGCTGCTGACCACGCTGATCGACATCCCTTACGCGGTATCGCCAGTGGTCGCTGGTCTTTGTTACCTGGTGGTGTATGGCCTGGAAAGCTTCATCGGCCGCTGGTTCTACGATAACGGCATGCAGCTGATGTTCGCCTGGCCGGGCATCGTCATGGTCACCGTGTTCGTCACTGCGCCTTACGTGGCGCGCATCCTGATTCCGGTGATGCAGACCCAGGGTCAGGACGAGGAAACCGCCGCCATGTGCCTGGGGGCCAGCGGCTGGCAGATCTTCCGCCGCATCAGCCTGCCGAAGATCAAGTGGGCGCTGCTGTATGGCGTGGTGGTGACCAATGCCCGCGCGGTCGGTGAGTTCGGCGCGGTGTCGGTGGTGTCCGGCACCATCATCAACCAGACCCTGACCCTGCCGCTTCTGGTCGACCAGCTCAACAACGACTACAAGCCCGCGGCCGCCTTCACCGCTGCCGGCCTGCTGGCGTGCATGGCGCTGCTTACGCTGTTCCTGAAAACCTTCATGGAGTGGCGCCAGCGCCGCCTGATGCAGCGCGCCGAGGCGTGATCGCCGTTATGCAGGAGTCCGCTTGCGGGCGCTCAACGCCCCCTGGTTAATCGCTCGCAAGCGGGCTCCTGCGATGTCTGTCGCGTTCAGTCGCCTGCGACCTGCACCTGATTGCGACCACCATGCTTGGCGGCGTATAGCGCCTTGTCCGCGCGCTCACGCAGTTGTTCCGCTTCGCTGTGCACATCGGTGCCGGCGATACCGGCACTGAGGGTGCAGGAGAATTCGCCGCCATCGGCGATGAAGCGTAGCTCGGCGAAGCGCTCGCGAATCTCATCGACGATCTGCTTGGCCTGCTGCGGGTTGCAGTCCGGCAGTACCGCGAGAAATTCCTCGCCGCCATAGCGCCCCAGGCTGTCGACTCGACGCAGGCGCTGGCGCAGCAGATTGGCCAGGGCGCGGATGACGTTGTCGCCGGCGGCGTGACCATGTTCGTCGTTGACCCGCTTGAAGTGATCGATATCCAGCATCACCACGCTGGCGCGGTCGCCACTGCGTAGCGTGCGTTCCAGTTCGATGGCCACCTGCTCCTTGATATCGCCATGCTTGAGCAGGCCGGTGAGACTGTCGCGCGCCAGGGCGTTGGACAGCAGGCGTGCGCGCTGAGCGCGGGAGAACACGGTGGCGACCAGGGCGTTGTCGGAAATCGGTTTGGTGACGAAGTCATCGCCGGCCTTGATCAGCGCGTTCATCTGCTTGCCGATATCGGTTTCCGCCGACAGGTAGATGATCGGGATGCGCAGCCAGTCGTCGTTGCAGCGGATGATCTGCGCCAGCTCAGGGCCGGTGCAGTCCGGCATGTTGACGTCGAGCAGCACCACTTCGGGATTGAAGTCGCGCAGGTGCTCGAAGATCTGCGCCGGGTCCTGAAGGATTTCCACCAGCATGCCGGCGTCGCGCAGCACCAGGCTGTAGCGGCTGGCCAGATCGCGGTCGTCGTCGACGATCAGCACTCGGTAGGGCTCGCCGCTCTGCTGGGCGAAGCAGCGTTCCAGGCGGCTTTCCAGCTGCGGAATGTCCACCGGCTTGGCGAAGAAACCCAATGCACCGGCCCGCACCGCCTGCAACTGGGTGGCGAAGTCATCCTGGTGAGTCAGCACCAGCAGCGGCAGTGGCACCTCCAGGCGCTGCTGCAGGCCTGCGGCATAGTCCAGGCCGCTGCAGTCTTCGCTGGCCAGATTGACGTCGACGATCAGCGCGTCCGGTATCTGCTGCTCCAGAGCAGCATCGAGACTGGCGATGGAATTGAAGTGTTCGGCCTGATAGCCGAAGTTGTTCAGGGTCAGGCGCATGTTTTCGCCTACGGCTATTTCATCCTCGAGGATGTAGATGAGCCGGGACTCGGTTTCTCCGCGTAGCGCCTGTGGTATCTGCTGCTGCGCTGCGCCGGGTGCCTCGCTGCTGGAGGTCTGGTTGCCCAGGCGTTGCAGCGCCGCGATGAATTCGCCGAGTTCGTGCTGCAGGCGTTGCCGGTGTTCCAGCCAGCGCTCGGCCTGTTGCTCCAGCTCCCGGGCTTGCTGGCCGAGCTGGTCGAAACCGAAGGTGCCGGCGCTGCCGGCCAGGCGATGCAACTGGTCGCGTAGCGCCTGCAACAGGTGCCTGCGCTGCTCGTCGCTCGCCTCGAGCAATTGCTCGCCCTGCTGCGTCAGTTGCGGAAGTTCCTGGCGAAGGCGTTCGGCGAATTGCTGGCCGAGCTGCTGCAGACGCTCTTGCAGGGTCTGAGGGATGGCGTTGCCGTCGTGTTTATCCATGGCGTTGGCTCCAGATCTGTCGGATCTGGGCGGCGAGCTGCATGGGATCGAAGGGTTTCACGATCACGTCGAGCGCGCCCAGGCTGCGGTAATGGGCCACCTCGCCGGGTTGGACCTTGGCCGTCATGAAGGCTACCGGCACCTCACCGATATCCACCAGTTGGCGCAGCCTCTCCAGCGTTTGCGGGCCGTCCATGCCAGGCATCATCACGTCGAGCAGGATGAAGTCGGGCGCGAAGCCTTGCACCTGATCGAGCGCTTCCTGGCCGCTGGCGCAGCTCAGCACCTGGAAGCCGCCGACGGCTTCCAGGGCGACCTTGGCCACGGCCTGGATCGAGGGGTCGTCCTCGACGTGAAGGATGCGCTTGAGCTCAGTCATTGCGGGTCTCCTTGGCGGGTAACAAGCGGTTGAGCATGTGCAGGAAGTGTTGCCCATCATTGCGCGATTTGGCCAGCGCCGCGCTCACCCCGGCGAACTCATGGCCATCCATCTCGCTGGCCGAGAGCACGGCCACCGGTAGCCCTGGCCGCTGGTTCTGCAGTTCGTCGAGCAGCTCCAGGCCGTTGCCGTCAGGCAGACCGAGATCGAGCAGAACCAGGTCGAAAGGCTGCTCGGCGAGCAGGCGACGCGCTTCGGCGAGGCTGTCGGCGGGAATGAACTCGGCCAGCTCGCGGCCCTGTTCGGCGACTACCAGACGCAGATCGTGATCGTCTTCCACGTGCAACACGCGTGGGCTCTGCGGCAGGTTCTGCAAGGCCTGAGCAAGGCTGGCGAGCAGGCGCTGCGGGTCGATCGGCTTGCTCAGCCAGTCCAGCGCGGGAACCCCGTCGAGCGCCAGGCGGCCTTCTTCACAGGCGGCCGATACCACCACAATCGGCAGCTCGCGATAGCGCGCGTCGGCGCGCAGTTCCTGTACCAGTTGCATGCCGTCACCGTCCGGTAGGCGCAGGTCAAGGCTGATGGCGGCGGGTATTTCCTCGCGCAGGCTGGCGCGGGCTTCGTCCAGGCTGTAGGCCAGACGCACGCGATAGCCGGCGTTTTCCAGCAACTGGCGCAGCAGGTTGGCGATATCCGGTTCGTCCTCGACCACCAACAGGCTACGCCGGCCGTCGCTGGCAGCGGGCCGGGCGGCTTCGGCCAGCGTGGGCAGCTCGAACCAGAAGCAGGCGCCCTGGCCTTCTACCGAGTCGAAGCCGATCTGTCCGCCCATGCGTTCGATCAGCTCCTTGCTGATCGCCAGGCCCAGGCCGGTGCCGCCTTTGCTGCGGCTGTCACTGGCATCGGCCTGGGAGAACTTGCTGAAGATGCGCTGGCGAAATTCGGCAGCGATGCCTGGGCCCTGGTCGCTGACCTCGACGCGCACGCGAGTGCCGCGACCTTCGGCGCGCAGGTGCACCTCGGCGCCGGGCGGCGAGTACTTCACGGCGTTGGAGATGAAGTTGGCCAGTACCTGTTGCAGACGCATGGCATCGACCCGTACGAGGGCTGGCACGCAGTCGAGAAGGCGCAGCTTGACCTGGTGGCGGTCGGCGTAGGCCTGGTTGCTGTCCAGCGCTTCCTGGAGCTGGGTGGCAAGTGTGCAGGGTTGCAGGTCGAACTGCATCTTGCCTGCCTCCAGTTTGTCCATGTCCAGCAGATCGTTGATCAGGTGACTGAGGCGCTGGCTGTTGGCCTGGGCGATGCCCAGCATGGTCCGCATGCTTTCCGGTACCGTGCCCAGTGCGCCGCCATTGATCAGGCCCAGCGAGCCGGCGATGGCGGTAAGCGGGGTGCGCAGCTCGTGGCTGACGGTGGAGACGAACTCGCTCTTGAGGCGCTCGATGCGCTTGGCCTCACTCTGGTCCATGGTGGTGCCGGTGATGCGCTGCGGGTAGCCGTTGGCGTCGCGCTGGATGTAGCCGCGCAGCAGCACCGGCAGTTCGCTGCCGTCGACACGCAGCAGACGACAGTCGATGGTGAAGTTGCTGGCGCCTGTGGATAGTGCCTGTTTCAGACGGGCGCGCGTTGCGGGCAGATCGTCCGGGTGTACCAGGTTTTCCCAGGCCCAGGGGTCATCGGCAAAGCCGGGCGGGCCCTGCTCCGGATAGCCGAGCATCTGCCAGCCGTGGGCCGAGGCGAAGAAGCTGCCGGCTTTGACCTCGATATCCCACCAACCGTCATTCCCGCCCTTGAGCGCCAGCGCCAGGCGCTCTTCGCTGCGGTGCAGCTGTTCGGTGATGCGCTCGGCCAGCTGCTGTACCTGCTCGCGGCGCAGGCTCAGGCTGCTGATCAGGAAGAACAGCAGCAGGCTGATGCAGACCCCCAGGGCGAGCAGTGAGCCCTCGCCGCGATGGACGCCGTCGAGAAAACCCGGGGCGTAGTGAAAGTTCAGGTACCAGCGCTGGCCGAACAGTTCCAGCTCTCGCTGGGTGTCGGCAGCTCTATCGAGGGCGTTGCCGCTGCTGCTGTAAAGCAGGTCGGCGGCACCCGTATCGGGGCCGGCATAGAGCTCGAACTCCAGCTCGCGTTGGCGCGCACCGAGGATGCCGTGCATCAGGTCGTGCGCGCGGTAGGGGCTGTAGGCAAAGCCGCGTAGCGCGGCGAGGCGCTGCTCGGGGGTGTCCAGCGGTTGGCCGTGCCGGTACACCGGGGTGTACAGCAACAAACCCGGTTGGACCTTGCCGTGGGTTTCCTGCACCAGTGTGACACGGCCGGACAGACGGCTCTGGCCGCTGCGTGCAGCGCTCAGCATGGCGGCCTGGCGCACGGGCTCGGATAGCATGTCGAAGCCGAAGGCGACCAGATTACGTCCGGCGAAAGGCTCGATGTAGCGAATGGCGCTGTACAGCGTGCGCTCGCCAAGCGGGCGCACGCGGAAGTTGGGGTAGCCTTCGGCACGCATCTCGGTTTCGAAGGCGTGCAGCTGCTCGGCGGGCAGCACCTGGCTGAACCCCAGGCCCTGGATGCCTGGGTAGCGTTCCTCCAGGTTCAGGCGACGCGCATAGGTGCGCCAGTCGTCGCGACTGACCGCTTCGCTGGCATCGAGCAGGGCGGCGGCGCCGAGCAGGATGCTTTCCTGGTCATGCATGCGTTGGACGATGGCCGCGCTGATTTCGTCGGCAAGGAGCTCGAGTTGGCGTGTGGCGGACGCGCTCTGGCTCTGGCGCAAGCCGTCCCAGGCCAGCAGCGTGGTGCCGAGCGCCAGCGCCAGCACGCCCCAGGCCAGCAGATTGTTGCGGCTGAACAGTTGCCCGAGCAGTTGCAGGCGCAGCGTGATGTTGTCGTTCATGACTGTACCCCGACCAGCGGCAGGTCCAGCCAGAAGGTGCTGCCTTGCCCCTCCACGGAGTCGAAGCCGATACGTCCACCCATGTGTTCGATGATCTCCTTGCTGATCGCCAGGCCCAGGCCTGTGCCGCCCTGGCGGCGGGTGTCACCAGCATCGGCCTGGGCAAACTTGCTGAAGATGCGCGGCTTGAAGTCCGGCGCGATGCCCTGGCCCTGGTCACGCACGCTGATGCGTACCCAGCCGTCCCCGGGCACCGCTGCCAGCTCCACGCTCTGTCCGGCGGCGGAAAACTTGGCGGCATTGGCCAGCAGGTTGGCCAGCACCTGTTCCAGGCGCTGGGCGTCGGCGGTTACCTCGCAACCGATGCCCGGCAGCAGCAGAAGTCGCACCCCATGATGCTCGGCATAGGGCTGGTTGTTGTGCAGCGCCTGCTCCAGCAACGGGCGCAGGGCCAGCGGCTGCAGATCGAAGCGCATCTTGCCGGCGACCAGCTTGTCGATGTCCAGCAGGTCGTCGATCAGCTTGCGCAGACGCTGGCTGTTGCTCTGGGCGATTTCCAGCATCTGCTGCATCTGCTCCGGCACCGCGCCCAGGGCGCCACCGTTGATCAGGCCGAGCGAGCCTGCGATGGCGGTCAGCGGCGTGCGCAGCTCATGGCTGACGGTGGAGACGAACTCGTTCTGCAATTGCTCGCTGCGCTTGCGTTCGCTGATATCGCTGATGAATCCGTGCCAGAGCGTTTCGCCGCCAGGCAGGCGCTGCGGTGCAGCACGCCCCTCGACCCAGAGTGGACCGTGCAGCGGATGCAGGACGCGGTATTCCTGATGCCAGGTGCTCAGGCTCGCGGCTGAACGGGCGATGGCGGCGTGCACCTGTGGTGCGTCGTCCGGATGCAGGCGGGCGAGGAGTGGGCCGGCATCCTCGCTGACTTCTTCTGGCGTGCAGCCGTAAACGTCGCGGATACCGGCGCTGGCATAGGGGAAGCAACTGCTGCCATCGGCGCGCAGCAGATACTGGTAGACCATGCCCGGCAGCTGTGCGGCGATGCGCTGCAGGCGTTGGCGCGCTTCTTCGCGCTGGCTGAGATCGTTGGCCACCAGCAGGTAGCCTTGAAGCTGCTGGCCTTCGGCGCGGATCGGCGAGAGATTCAGGCGCACCGGCAGGTGCTGTCCGCTGCGTGCGCGCATCTGCCCCTCGGTGCTCTGCGGCCCGCTGCTGCAGGCAGTGCACAGGCGCTCGTACTGGCCTGGCTCGAGCAGCAGCTGCGGCAGGTACCGGTCCTCCAGATCGCCAGGCGAATAGCCCAGCAGTTGCTGCGCTTCAGGGTTGCTGCGCAGCACTCGGCCCTGTGGGTCAAGCACCAGCACTGCGCTGCCGGCATTGTCCAGCATGGCCTGGTGCATGGCGCTCTGTTCGGCCTGGCGGCGCGCCTGCAGGCGCAGCTCGAACAACTCCCCGGTCAGGTGTGCCAGGTGCTGCAGCTGAGCATGTTGGTGGCTGTCGAGGTGGCGCGGCTGGCGGTCGATCACGCACAGGGTGCCGAGCGCCAGGCCCCGGGCGTCGTGCAGCGGCACGCCGGCATAGAAGCGGATATGCGGGTCGGAAGTGACCAGCGGGTTGTCGCGAAAACGGGCGTCATCCAGGGCATTGTCCACTTCCAGTGGCGCGTCGGCGGCCACCGCATGGGCGCAGAAGGCCAGCTCGCGCGCAGTCTGCTCGACATCCAGGCCGACCCGGCTCTTGAACCACTGGCGCTGGGCATCGATCAGCGAGATCAGGGCGATTGGGGTGCCGCAGATCTGAGCAGCCAGCGCGGTGATGTGGTCGAACATCGCTTCGGCCGGGCTGTCTAGCAGTTCCAGGGCGTGCAGGGCGTCCAGGCGTTCCTGCTCGTTGGCGGGGATCGGGGCTTGGCTCATGACGCGCTCCCTGTGATCGGTAGTTCGAACCAGAAGGTAGCACCTTGGCCTGGTGGCGAGTCGAAGCCGATATGGCCGCCCATGCGTTCGATGATTTCCTTGCAGATGGCCAGCCCGAGCCCGGTGCCGCCTTGCTGCCGGGTGTCACCGGAGTCGGCCTGCGAGAACTTGCTGAAGATGCGCGTTTTGAAGGCTTCCGGTATGCCCGGCCCGCTGTCCGACACGCTGACGCGCAGGACCTCGCCGCAATGCTGCAGACGCACCTCGACGCTGGCACCCGCTGGCGAGAACTTGGCGGCGTTGGACAGCAGATTGGCCATCACCTGGGCCAGGCGCTGAGCGTCGACTCGTACCTGGGCGTCACCCTCGACTTGCAGACGCAACGCCACCTGGTGCTGCTCGGCATAGGGTTGGTTGTGCAGCAGCGCCTGTTCCAGCAGTGGCTGCAGTGCGCGTGCCTGCAGGTCGAAATGCATCTTGCCGGCCACCAGTTTGTCCATGTCCAGCAGGTCATTGATCAGGGCGCTGAGGCGCTGGCTGTTGCTGTGGGCGATGCTCAGCATCTGGCGCATGCTCTCCGGTACGGCGCCAAGGGCGCCGCCATTGATCAGGCCGAGCGAACCGGCGATGGCGGTGAGCGGGGTGCGCAGCTCGTGGCTGACGGTGGAGACGAATTCGTTCTTCATCTGTTCGGTACGCTTGCGCTCGGCGATGTCGCGGATTACCGCGATGAAGCGGCGCTGCCCCTGGTGGCTGATCTGCGACACCGCCAGCTCCATGGCGAAGCGCTCGCCACTCTGGCGCAGGCCCTCCAGCTCGCGGGCCTGCCCCACTACCCAGGCTTCGCCGGTGCGCAGGTAGCGTTGGATGTAGCCATCATGGGCGTCGCGGTAGGGTTCGGACATCAGCATGCTGACGTTGCGTCCGGCCACTTCGCTCTGCCGATAGCCGAATATCGCTTCGGCCGCATGGTTGAAGGTTTCGATACGGCCCTGTTCATCGATGGTGACGATGGCGTCGACCACGTTATCGAGCAACGTACTGAGGTAATGCTCGCGCTCTCGCACCGCGCGCTCGGCGGCGACGCGGTCGCTGAAGTCCTGGATCTGCAGCACGAAGTGCACGGGTAGCCCGTCACCATCACGCACCAGTGACACGCTGAGCAGTACCCAGAGCGTGCGCCCCAGTCTGTCGAGGTAGCGCTTCTCGATCTGGTAGGTGTTGACCCGCCCGGCCAGCAGATCGGCGACGCTTTGCCGATCTGCATCGACGTCGTCTGGATGGGTGACCTGTTGGTTGGTACAGGCCTGCAATTGCTCACGGCTGTAGCCGAGCATGCGGCATAGCTCGTCGTTGACCTCCAGCCAGCGGCCGTCCGGGCCGACCAGAGCCATGCCCTGTGGCGCAGTATTGAAGGCATTGAGAAAACGCCTCTGGCTCAGGCGCAGTTCGTCTTCCATGGCCTGGCGCTCGCTGATGTCCCAGATGAAGCCATCGATCCACAGGAGCTTGCCGTGGCTGTCGTACTCGCCGCGCCCCTTCTCGCGCACCCAGACGTTATGACCATCGGCATGGCGCAGGCGGTAGGTCAGTTCGAAGCTTTCCTGGCGCTTTATGGCCTCGCCAGCGCGGTAGGTGATAGGGAGGTCATCGGAATGCACGATGCTGGAAAAACTGCGCACTTGGTTGTCGATGAAATCGCTGGCCGGGTAACCGCTGAGGTTGGCAATTTCATCGCTGACGTAGCGCATGCTCCAGTCGGCGTCGTTGGCGCAGCGATACACCACGCCTGGCAGGTTGGCCACCAGGCCGCGGAAGCGGCTCTCGCTCTTCTGCAAGGCGCGGGTGGTCTGTTGCAACTCGCTGATATCGCTGGCGATGCCGAGAAAGCCGGTGATCTGGCCATTCTCGTCGAACATGGCACTGACAGTGAGGTTGACCTGGCGCAGGCTGCCGTCCTTGTGGCGATAGGTCCACTGGCGGGTTTCCGGGTCGCCGCCACGGGCGTTGTGCACGAAGACTTCGAAGCCCTCCAGCGGGTGACCGGCGACCTCGCTCAGCTCGGCGGCGCGAGTCTGGATTTCGTCCGCGAGATGAAACATCACCAGGGTCTGGTGGCCGATCATCTCCTCGGCGCTGTAGCCGAGCAGGCGTTCGGCACCGGAATTGAACAAGCTGATGGTGCCGCTGGCATCGGTGGCGATGATCGACACACCGGTGGCCGAGTCCAGCACCGCTTGCAGATAGGCGCGTGCCGCGCGCACGGCGCGCTCCTGCTGCTGGCGTTCCAGAATGGCGCCGACCCAGCGGGCGAACAGACCGAGGAATTCGCGGTCGGCATCATCGAATGGCTGCCTGCGTCGCTCGGGGTTGGCGAAGGCCAGGGTGCCGAATGGTTTGCCGCCCACGCGCACGACGGTGCCGATATAGCTTTCCAGGGCGAACTGGCGATAACAAGGGTGGCGCCTGTGCGGCGAGTCGGCCATATGGGCAATGGCCAGTACATCGTTCTGCTGCAAAGCCAGGCTACAGTAGGTGTCGCCCAGCTCGAACAATTGGCCGTCGCTGAGAGCGTCGTCGGGAGATACCTGTACCAGCACCTGATACTGCTCCCCTTCGATACGGCTGATGATGCCCAGTGGCATGCCGAAATGCTCGGCGCCCAGGCGCAGCGCCTGGCGCAGTTGCTCGGTGCGGGTCAGGTTGGGCAGCGCAGCGATCTCGTTGAGCGCGCGTAGCGCCGCCTGCTGGCGCTGCATCAGGCGCTGCGTGCTGCGTCGGGTCGTGCGTAACAGAACCAGCAGCAGGGCCTCGGCGCCGCACCAGGCGAGCAGCCATTTGATCACCAGCCAGCGCTTGTCGCTGCGGTGCAGATTGAACTGATCGCTGACGTCGTGCCAGATCAGTGCAACCGCCAGTGGCTCTGCGCTGGGGTCGTGACGTTGCCGGTAGCTGCTCAGTGCCATCTGATTGACCAAATAATGGCGTTCACCGTCGTCCAGCAGGCGTACGCTATCGCCCTCATCAGGGGGAGGCAGTCGCTGTTGCTGTTGCCAGGCCAGGACCTGGGGCCGCGAATGGTCCATCAGTCGCCAGCGCTGTCTGTCGCTGGTCAGTCCGCGTAGTTCTTCGCCGCTGCCCGAGTCCAGCAGCAGATCCTCGCGCAGTAGCAGAGCAACGCCGCTGTCGAATTCCTGGTCCAGTTGGGCGAGATCGTCGAGCACGCCCAGGGCCACTTCGATGGCGCCGACCTGCTGGGGACCGTTGTTGCCCTCGGCCAGCAGCGGGGCGATGGCGCGCATGCCGATGCTGCCGCGGGTCAGCCCCAGGCCGGCCTGGCTGCTGGCGCTGCGCAGTGCCTCCAGCACCATCGGGCGCCAACCGATCTGCAGGTCGCCGAAATGCTCGGGTTCGTGTACCCGCAACAGCACCTTCACGTCTGGCGCCAGGTGCACGTAGAGGCGAAACGGCTGGCGTGCCTGCAACTTGCGCCAGCGCGGTGCCAGGCGGGTGTAGAGCTGGCTGCGGATGCTGGCCAGGTTTTCCAGATCGTTCACTGGCAGGGCGTGAGCCTGGCGCACCAGCTCGGTTACCCAGGCATCGGCAGCGATGGTTTCCACCAGCAGCTGGGCGCGTTCCTGCAGCCCATGCTGGGTGCTGTTCAGGGCCATGCGCTGAATGTCTGCCTGCTTGCTGATCTGCAGTTGCCAGAGGGCTTCGCGCTCGTTCAGCGCCTGGCGCCCGAGAAAGGCGAAGAACAACGCCAGGCACAGGCTGCCACCGATGACTATCCAGCGGCCGGCGTCCCGGTGGCTGGCGTTGAATGGGTCGAACCAGCGATGACCCGGCCTCGGTTTACTCATTCGTCGTGCCTCAGCTCAGCCCGGCCAGGCGGCGCAGGCGTTGTACTTCCTGACCGTTGATGCTCTGCAGTTCGAGGCTGGCCAGACGCATGAGAATAGGTTCGCGGCGGGAGGTGCCTGGCGTCAGGCCGTAACAGGCGCCGATCAGTTCACGCAGCCCAATGGGCAAGCGCCAGTCTGCCTTGAGGCGGTTGGCCAGTTCACCGCTGTACTGGCGCAGGGCTTGTTGCAGCTGTTCCTCGCTCAACGGCAGACCCTGGTTGCGCCAGATCTGCGCCTGCTGCAGCACGGCCAGCTCTCCCATGCGTTGCAGCAGGGCGGCGCTGTGCAGGGGGGTAGGGTCCAGCTGACAGGCCTTGGCCAGAACACCGACCCTATTTAGCAGGTCCAGCTGCGTCTGCATGAGGTCCTGCCCCAGTGTTCTCAGATCAGCGTCCTGCAGGCTGGCTACCGGGCGTAGCGCCAGGCCCTGAATCAGATTCAGCGCGGTGGCCGCGCCCAGTCGCTGCACGGCATCGGGCAGGCTGACGCAAGGCTTGCCGGTGTTGTTGTAAAGACTGCTGTTAGCTGCAGCGATCAGTCGCGCCTGTACGGCTGGATCCTGCTGCCAGGTTTCGCCGAGTTGCTCCAGGGTGCTGGGTGCTGCCGCCGTGTCGCGCAGTTGCTGAAAGAGTTCGTCGCACAGGGGCAGATCGATCTCCTCATCGGGCAAGGCACAGAGATGGTGAAGAAAATCCTCGTCGTTGTCTGCCGCCACGCGAGGCTCATCATCTTCGGGTAACAGGCGGCGCAGGCAGTCCAGCACCTTGGGTACCTGGAAGGGTTTGCTGATAAAGGCGTTGATGCCGAGGGCACGCACCTCGAGTACGCTGCTGCGGTCGGCGCGCGCGGTGATCATCACCAGCGCCACGTCACGGTCCTGGCTGCGTATCGCCTGCAATAGCAGAGTGCCGCTGCCGTCCGGCAGGTTCCAGTCGGCGATCACCAGTTGAGCAGGTTCGCGTTGCCAGGCCGATATGGCGTCTGCCACGCGTACCTGGCAGTCGACGCGAGCCCCGGGGCGCAGGCTCAGGACGATCTGCTTGAGCAGATCGGCGATCCAGAGATCGTCTTCGAGAATCAGCACGCGCATGTTCAGCTCCTGGTGCTGGACTAGCTTTTCTTCGCTTCGATCAGCGTAGTGGCGTCGACGGTTCTGGTTGTTACAGGTTGCGGACGGCCAAAGTGGTAGCCCTGGCCGTAGTTGCAGCCTAGCTCGCGCAGGAAGTCGGCTTGAGCGGGCTGTTCGATACCCTCGGCGAGGACCTTGAGGCCCAGGCTCTTGCCCAGAGCGATTACCGCGCGGGCGATGGCGGCATCTTCCGGGTCGTCAGGCAGGCCACGCACGAAACTCTGGTCGAGCTTGAGCTTGTCCACCGGCAGGCGCTTGAGGCGCGCTAGTGAGCTGTAGCCCGTGCCGAAGTCGTCGATGGCCAGGCGCAAGCCCAGGGCGCGCAGGCTGATGAGCAGTTTCTGCGCTGCATCCGGGTCTTCCATGATGGCGCTCTCGGTGACTTCCAGCTCCAATTGCTCGGGCGGCAGACCTGTTTCTGCCAGTACCTGCGCCACTTTCATATCGAGCTCACCGCGGCTGAACAAACGGCTGGAGACGTTCACCGCGACGAAACTCAGCGCACAACCTTCGGTGTTCCAGCGCACCATCTGGCGGCAGGCCTGTTCCAGTACCCAGGTATCGATGGCGCCGATCATGCCGTTGTCCTCGGCAATCGGGATGAATTCGCCGGGAGCAATCAGCCCGCGTTGCGGATGTTGCCAGCGCACCAGTGCCTCCATGCCCACCTGGCTACCGTCACGCAGATCATGCAGCGGCTGGTAGTAAACGCGCAGCTCGTCATTGTCCAGGGCATGGCGCAGGCTGCTGGCCAGTTCCACGCGTTGGCGGGCGTAGTCGGTCAACTCCTGCACATAGAAGGCATAGCCTTCGCGGCCGCTGCTCTTGGCCTTGAACAGCGCCGAGTCGGCGTTACGCAGGATCTGCTCGACGCTATCGGCATCTTCGGGGAAAAGACTGATGCCGATGCTGGCGCCAATGTAGAGCTCGTGACCGTCGAGGCGAAAGAACGTTTCCAGGCTGCGCAGCAGGCGTTGTGCAAGCTCGGCTGCCTGAGCGGCGTCGGTGCAATTTTCGCTGAGCAGGCCGAACTCGTCGCCGCCCAGCCGGGCCAGCGTGCAGCCACTGGGCAAATTCTGCTGCAGGCGTTCGCCGACGCCCTTGAGCAGCAGGTCACCGACGTTGTGGCCGAGGCTCTCGTTGATGTGCTTGAAATGGTCCAGGTCGATCAGCAGCACTGCGCCGCGCAGTTCCTCGATCTTGCTGCGTTCCAGTGCATGGGCGACGCGCTCGGTGAACAGCAGGCGGTTGGGCAGGTTGCTCAGCGGGTCGTGGTGGGCCAGGTAATCCAGCTCACGCTGCGAACGCTTGAGCGCAGTGATGTCGGAGAACACCGCCACGTAATGGCTGACGCGCCCCTGCTCGTCGTGGATGACGCGTATGCATTGCCACTGCGGGTAGATTTCGCCGCTCTTGCGTCGGTTCCACACCTCACCGCTCCAGGCGCCACGGTTCTGCAGGGCATGCCACAGGCTCTGGTAGAAGGCGGAGTCATGACGGCCGGACTTGAGCAGGCTGGGGTGCTGGCCGAGGATTTCCTCGTTGCTGTAGCCAGTGATGCGGCTGAAGGCAGGGTTGACGTGAACGATCCGCTGCTCGGCATCGGTAACCAGCACACCCTCCTGGGTGGCATCGAACACCGCTGCGGCCTGGCGCAGGCTGTCGTCGATGGCGCGTTGTTGGGTAATGTCGCTGGCGATGCCGATGAAGCGCTGTGGTTGGCCGTTTTCGTCTCGCAGCAGGCGGCCGCGCGAGTGAATCCAGCGATAGCTGCCGTCGGCATGGCGCAGGCGGTAGAGGTTCTCGTAGGACTGTTCGCTCAACTCGGCGTTGAGTGCATGCAGCGCGCGCTCAGCGTCATCCGGATGCAGGCGCGCGGCCCAGTCTTCGCGGGTATTGCCCAGGGTTTGCGGAGTGAGGCCGAGAAGCCTGGCGTAGCCCTCGGAGAAGAACACTCGGCGTCTCGTCACGTCCCAGTCCCACAGGCCGTCGCGCGTGGCATCCAGCGCCAGGCGCAGGCGTTCCTCGTTACCGGCCAGTTCCAGGCGTGCGCGGCGGTACTGCAGGGCATGGCGGTGCAGCACCAGGTAAAGCAGCGAACTGGTGAGCACGACGAAGAACAGGCCCTTGAGGGACTGCAAGTGCTCCTGTTGCGCCACGGACAGGCCCAGGGCGGTCAACAGATGATCGCTGAGAAGGATCCATAGAGCGGCGAGCAGCAGGTAGCCCAGGGTCAGGCGCAAGGCGGCGATGTCGATACGCATGGGCAAGCGGCAGCGCTCCCTTGTAAATGCTGGCCAGTATAGATGCTTCACTGCTGAAACATTCTCATCTAAAAGACCAACTGGTTTTCTGGCATGGGTCAGGGATAATGTGAGCAGGTTCGTCCTTGCAGGACAAGCCGCGTTCCCCCTTCAAGAGGCAACAGCGCCCATGTGGTACAACGGTTTACTCGACCTGTCGGTCTGGCAGCTGGTGGCTGCGACCTTGCTGATGACACACGTGACCATCGTCAGCGTGACTGTCTATCTGCACCGCTACTCTGCGCACCGTGCACTGGAACTGCACCCCGCGCTCAAGCATTTCTTCCGTTTCTGGCTGTGGTTGACCACGGGTCAGAACACCCGCGAGTGGACCGCTATTCACCGCAAGCACCACGCCAAGTGTGAAACCGTCGATGACCCGCACAGCCCGGTCATCAAGGGTCTGAGCACCGTGCTGCGCAAAGGTGCCGAACTCTATCAGGAAGAGGCGAAGAACCAGGAAACGCTGCGTATCTACGGCAAGAACTGCCCGGATGACTGGATCGAGCGCAATGTATACAGCCGCTATCCGATTGGCGGCGTGACGTTGATGGCGATCATCGACCTGGCGTTGTTCGGCGTACTCGGCATGACTGTCTGGGCGATCCAGATGATGTGGATTCCGGTATGGGCCGCAGGTGTCATCAACGGTCTTGGTCATGCTGTTGGCTATCGCAACTTCGAGTGCCGCGACGCCGCCACCAACCTGGTGCCATGGGGCATCCTGATTGGCGGTGAGGAGCTGCACAACAACCACCACACCTACCCCAACAGCGCCAAGCTGTCGGTGAAGAAGTGGGAGTTCGACATGGGGTGGGCCTGGATCAAGCTGTTCAGCTTCTTCGGTCTGGCTCAGGTGCAGCGTGTCGCGCCTATCGCTCATCGGGTCGAGGGCAAAGGTCATCTCGACATGGACACTGCCATGGCCATCCTCAACAACCGCTTCCAGATCATGGCGCAGTACCGCAAGCTGGTGATCGCGCCGCTGGTCAAGCAGGAAGTGGCCAAGGCCGACGAGTCCGTTCGTCACCTTTTCCGCCGTGCCAAGCGCCTGCTGTCGCGTGAGCCGAGCCTGCTGGAAGAGCAGCATCATGCACGCATTGCTGACTTGCTGGCACAAAGTCAGGCACTCAAGGTGATCTACGAGAAGCGTCTGGCGCTGCAGCAGATCTGGGTCAAGACCAGCAGCAACGGCCACGACATGCTCGAAGCCATGAAGCAGTGGGTGCACGAGGCCGAGGCCAGCGGCATCCAGTCGCTGCGTGAGTTTGCCGAGCAGCTCAAGACCTACTCGCTGCGACCGTCCAGCGCGACTGCCTGACCGCCGCTCGTTACAAGCAAAGGCCCGCCGAACTGGCGGGCCTTTGCGTTTGTCCAACAGCTCGCACTATGCTCATTTCAATGCGAGGCGAAGGACGGATGGCCGCTGTAATGGACGATCAAGGCAACGCTGTTTCCGAGTTGGAAGAACTGACCTTGGCTCTGCTGCACAGCCGTGCCGAAGTGGAGCGCCTGGGTGCGCGCGAGCAACTGTTCAGCAGCCTGCTTGGCAGCGTCAATGCCGTGCTCTGGGCCTTCGATTGGAACGAGCAGCGGATGATTTATGTCAGCCCTGCCTATGAGCGAATCTTCGGTCGTTCCGCCGCGCTGCTGTTGGCCGATTATGGCGAGTGGCGCAACAGCATCTATCCGGACGATATCGACTACGCCGCCGAAAGCCTGGCCAAAGTGCTGGAAACCGGCGCGGTGGAGTCTCGCGAGTACCGCATCATTCGCGCTGATGGCCAATTGCGCTGGCTCAGCGACAAGTGTTTCGTCAGCCCCCGGCTGGGTGCTGAGCCCGGCAGTGTGATCGTCGGTATCGCCGAAGACATCACCGAGAAGAAGCGCCTGGAGGGCGAGTTGCATCGCCTGGCTACCACTGATGTGTTGACCCAGAGTAGCAACCGGCGGCACTTCTTCGAGTGTGCGCGTCGCGAGTTCGAACACGCGCACAAGTTCGGTAGCCCGCTGGCCTTCCTGTTGCTCGATCTCGACGACTTCAAGAAAATCAATGACCAGTATGGCCACCAGATCGGCGATCAGGTCCTGCAGCGCCTGGCGCATTGCGGCAGCAATGCCTTGAGGCGCGGCGATCTGTTCGGGCGTATCGGCGGTGAGGAGTTCGCAGCGTTGTTCCCGGGCTGCGAGCCGGATGTGGCTTTGCAGGTGGCTGAACGACTGCAGCGTGAGGTGCAACGCCTCAGCTTTCGGCACGAGGGCACCAGTTTCGGCATCACTGTCAGTCAGGGTCTGACCAGTCTGCTGGCCACTGATGTCAGCCTCGATGCGCTCTATGCACGTGCCGATGCAGCGATGTACATGGCCAAACGTCAAGGCAAGAATCAGATCGTCCTGGGCTGATGGGTTGGCGATTTTCCGCCTAGGAACAGGTTCTCATAAGCGGAAATTTGCCTGTTCTTATTGTCATCGCATGGTCACTGCTCTGCAGGAAAAATGTAACCTGTTGTTCTAGAAGCCTTGCGGGCTTGCCGCCAGGAGCTGGCGCGTTATCTGCATGGGCTCCGGCAGATGCCGGCCAGGATGTCGGTGCACAATAACAACGACGAGAGAGCATTCACCATGCACCACTCTGCCCGCCTCATTCCGGCCGCCCTGCTGCGTTCGCCGTTGTTCTGTTCTTCCTGAGTTTTTTGCGTACCCATTCGAGCCCGGCTTGTGCCGTTTCCTGGCTCGTGGGTGCGTATTCCCTATTCGTTCTGGCCTGCCTCTTCGTGCCGAAGTCTGTGCCGGACGATGCGTCACCTTAAACACACTGGAGAGAAACATAATGAGAAAGACCTCCCTGGCACTGGCCGTAGCCGCCAGCACCCTGGGCCTGAGCCAAGTCGCCTTCGCCGATTTCATCGGTGACAGCAAAGCCAGCCTGACCATGCGCAACTTCTACTTTGACCAAAACACCGTGAACACCACCAACAACAATGGTGAGGCCAGCGAGTGGGGCCAGGGCTTCATTCTCAATTACCAGTCCGGTTTCACCGAGGGCACCGTCGGCTTCGGTGTTGACGCCGTTGGCATGCTGGGTGTGCGTCTGGATGGTGGTGGTCGTGCGACCAAGGCCGGCCGTGACCGTACTCCGGGCCAACTGTTCCCGCTGGAAAGCGATGGCAGTGCCGTTGATGACTTCAGCAAGGCTGGTGCGACCGCCAAGGTTCGCATTTCCAAGACCGAAGGCCGTATCGGTACTCTGATGCCGAAGCTGCCGATCCTGGTATCCAACGACGGTCGCCTGCTGCCGCAGATGTTTGAAGGTGGCATGATCACCTCCAACGAGATCGACAACCTGACCCTGACCGCTGGCCAGATCGAGCACGCAGTCAGTCGTGCGTCGAGCAATAGCACCGGTCTGTCTGTCGCTGGCGGCAGCGAGGCCAGTAACAAGTTCTACTTCGCTGGCGGTGACTGGAAGGTCAACAGCGACCTGACTGCGCAGTACTACTACGCCAATCTGGAAGATTATTACAAACAACACTTTGCCGGTCTGGGTCATAACCTGGCGCTGGGCGAAGGCAGCCTGAAGACCGACCTGCGTTACTTCCATACCACTTCCGATGGCAAGAACGGCAAGGAAGCGGGTTACTCCGTAGGTGGTTACACCCGCAACGGTGACGGCGAGATCGATAACAACACCTGGAGTGCTGCCTTCACTTACAGCCTGGGTAGCCACGCTGTAATGCTGGGCCATCAGCGTGTATCTGAAGACAGCAACTTCGTGCAGCTGAACCAGGGTGGTATCGAAGGCTCCTCGGGTGCGAGCGTGTATCTGCTGACTGACCGCCTGGTGAACAGCTTTACCCGTGCCGGTGAGCGTACGACCTTCGGCCAGTACAGCTACGACTTCGCCACTCTCGGCGCTCCGGGTCTGAAAGCTTCCGTGGCTTATCTGAAGGGCACCAACATCAAGGTGGCCGGCGCTGGTGATGCCAAGGAATGGGAGCGTGACATCGCTCTGGACTATGCATTCCAGGATGGCGCTCTGAAAGGTCTGGGTCTGGGCTGGCGTTATGGCGTGCTGCGTGGCAACGCTGCAACCGATACCGATCAGAACCGTCTGATCGTCAGCTACACCCTGCCGCTGATGTAAGACGATAGGTTCTCGGGAGGCCTCAGGCCTGATATCCCGAAAGCTGAACGAAAAATGCCCGCTCCTTTTGGACGCGGGCATTTTTTATGCGCGACTGGTGACGGCTCAGCGTGGGCTGTCAGCTGGCGCTGCCGAAGTGGCGAGAATGGCGCTGGCCAGTGCCATGTCGTCGGCGTCCTGCAGTTGCGGGTTGGCGCTGCGCAGTTGCTGCATTGCCGCTTCCAGATGCGGGCCGCGAATTTCGCCGTTGCTGGCGACGAAGCTGCTGGCATCCTCTTCGGCCGCCGCAACCAGCTTGCGATCCTTGAAGGTCAGGTAGGTCGAGGCGGTGGTTGCGCCCGAGGAAAGAATGTCGCGCAGCAGGCCATCGGCTGCTGCGGTCTGGGCGATCAGGCAGGCACTGAACGCCAGTGCGGCACGGCTCGTTACACGCATGATGAAACTCCTGTAGGGTGGTTCCTCTCCTAGGAGTCGCACAAGCCGCTGGTGGTTCCTTGCGGGCGATGGCCGGTTGCCAGGCCGATCAATTGCTGAGCTTGCGCGCCCGCTGCTGATGACGCCACCAAAGCAGCGCCGATAGTAGCGCCAGTGCGCCGAACAGCAGGAATTGCCAGACCCAGGGCAGGTCGGGGAACAGGTAGGTGAGTGCGCCGACACTGACAGCGACCAGGCCGATCCACAGCAGGTAGCCTCCGGCGCCGAACACTTCGATAATCAGCAGCAGGGTGGCCAGGGACAACCAGTCCCAGAACGACAAGTGTTGCAGGTAGGTGATCATGAGAAGGCGCGGCTACCCATACTCAGACTGTTCGCTGATCGCCCTTTGGTGTGCATTGCATAGACTCCATTGCCAGATCAATCAATCTAAGCACAGCCGTCTGCGCTCTGCCGCCGACCCCTTCGCAAGGTGGGCAGATGCCAGGTAATCCGTGGGAGCCAGGGCATGTTTGAGCGTTCGCTGATGGCGTTATTGCTTACCGCTCTATTACTGGCAGGGCAGGGCGCGGCGGCTGGTGAGCTACTGAATGCTCTGCACCGTGCGGCGCCGCAGTTGGAAAAGCGTGCGTTGCAGGATGCGCTACAGGCGCTGCTGTGTACTGAGCGAGAAGGCGCGGGTGAAGCCCGTCGGTTGGCGGTGATCGATTACTCGCGCTCCTCGCTGGAACGACGTTTGTGGGTGTTCGACCTGACGCAAAGGCAGCTGCTACTGCGGGAGTTCGTGGCTCATGGTCGCCAGTCCGGCGAGCTGTTCGCCGAGCGCTTTTCCAATCTGCCTGGTAGCCATCAGTCCAGCCTGGGTCTGTTTCGCGGTGGTGAAAGCTACAGCGGCCGGCATGGGCATTCACTGCGCCTCGATGGCCTGGAGCCCGGCTTCAATGACCAGGCGCGTGCCCGTGCGCTGGTGATCCATGGAGCTGACTATGTGGCGCCGAGATGGGCGGAGAAATATGGACGCATGGGGCGCAGCCTGGGCTGTCCGGCGGTGCAGCAGGAGGTGATTCGGGTGCTGGTGGATCAGCTCAGGGATGGCCAGTACCTGTTCGCCTGGCACCCGCAGTTGGCCGATGACCGCTATCGCGCCTGCACGAGCCTCAGCGTTGCTCGCTCTGCGGAGTGACGCGCAGCACTTCCTCGATGGTGGTCAGCCCCGCCGCGACCTTTTGCGCGCCGGACAGCCGCAGGCTGCGCATGCCGTCCTTGAAGGCGGCGCGGCGCAGGGCGGTCAGGTCGGTATCGGCGTTGATCAGTGGCTTGATGGCGTCGTTGATCAGCATGATCTCGTAGACGCCAGCGCGGCCGCGGTAGCCGGTTTCACGGCATTCCAGGCAGCCGACGGCGTGATGCGCCTGGGTCGGTAATGGCGAGCTCCAGGGCCGGGTCAGGCCGTTCCAGGTGTCTTCGTCCAGTTGCACCGGCGCCTTGCAGTGTGGGCACAGGGTACGCACCAGGCGCTGCGCCATGACGCCGAGGATGGTGGCCTTGAGCAGGTAGTGCGGCACGCCCAGCTCGAGCAGGCGGGTGATGGCGCTTGGCGCATCGTTGGTGTGCAGGGTGGACAGCACCAGGTGGCCGGTCAGTGCCGCCTGGATGGCCATTTCGGCGGTTTCCAGGTCGCGGATCTCACCGATCATGATGATGTCCGGGTCCTGGCGCATCAGTGCGCGTATGCCGCTGGCGAAGTTCAGGTCGATGTTGTGCTGCACCTGCATCTGGTTGAAAGCGCCCTCGATCATCTCGATGGGGTCTTCGATGGTGCAGACGTTCACCTCCTCGGTCGCAAGCTGCTTGAGTGTGGTGTAGAGCGTGGTGGTCTTGCCCGAGCCGGTGGGGCCGGTGACCAGGATGATGCCGTTGGGTTGGCAGGTCATGCTCTCCCAGCGGCGCAGGTCGTCAGGAGAGAAACCAAGCTGATCCGGGCTTTTCAGCAGCACTTCCGGGTCGAAGATGCGCATCACCATCTTTTCGCCGAAAGCGGTCGGCAGGGTGGATAGACGCAATTCCACTTCGTTGCCATCCGGGGTCTTGGTCTTGACCCGGCCATCCTGCGGCTTGCGCTTCTCGGCGATGTTCATGCGGCCGAGGTTTTTCAGGCGGCTGACCACGGCCATGGTGACCTGGGCGGGGAACTGGTAGACGGTATGCAGCACGCCGTCGATGCGAAAGCGCACCGTGCCCTGCTCGCGGCGTGGCTCGATATGGATATCGCTGGCGCGTTGCTGGAAGGCGTACTGGAACAGCCAGTCGACGATATTGACGATGTGCGCATCGTTGGCGTCCGGTTCCTGATCCTGAGCGCCGAGGCTGAGCAGTTGTTCGAAGTTGCCGACGCCGCTGATCCTCTGGTCGGTGGCATTGGCCCCGCTGACCGAGCGGGCCAGGCGATAGAACTCGGTGGTGAAGCGCTGAATGTCGCTGGGGTTGGCCACCACGCGCTTGATCGGACGCTTGAGCACGTGCACCAGGTTGGCTTCCCAGCTATGCACCAGCGGCTGGCTGCTGGCGATGGTGACGCTCTCGCTGTCCACCGCCACGGCGAGAATCTTGTGGCGCTGGGCGAAGGCGTAGGACATCAGCGGGGTGATGGCCGGTACGTCGATCTTCAGCGGGTCGATGCGCAAATAAGGTTGCCCGGCGAAGTTGGCCAGCCAGGTGGTGAGGGTTTCCAGGTCGAGTTTCTTGCCCGGCCTTTTCTGATCGTCCACCTGCTGTGCGGCGAGAAACTCCAGCGGGTGCTGGGTATTGTTCAGCGAGCTGCGACGGATCGCCAGGCACTGCTCAGCCACATCCTGATCGACCCGGCCCTGGGCCACCAGCTCGCGCAGCAGGTCACCAAGATCCAGTACACGGTCAGGGGCGGTAGCGGTGAAGGCGGACATGCGGGCTCCTCGGGGTCGGCCTGAACAAGGTTAGCCGAACTAGGATGCCCGAAAAGCCGCACAAGGGCGAAGTGCCTGACGTGATCGAGCGCCCGCTTCAGGCCACCTCCGTCACCAGGCTGTGATCCAGATGCTGCCAGGTCACCTCCCATACGCATACCAGGCCGCGCAGTTTCTGCGCCAGTACCCCGGCTCGATGCAGCGAGATGCCGTGCAGGTGCAGGCTGATATGCAGGTCATCCTGCAGGCGTTCCATGTGCAAGGCTTCGGGTAACAGCTGCAATTGGGCGAACAGGCCGAGCAGTCGGCACAGTACATCGGCTTCGGCGTCGGTACGTAGCTGGTATTCGACACCGGCATCGGGACGATCCTGCCAGGGATCGCGGCGGTTCAGGGCGGACGGAAACGCAGTGGTATCAGGCATGGCGGCAGCTCGGGCAGGTTTTGCCTAAGTTTCCGTCTTCTTCTGGCAAAAGTTCTGCCTGGTTTTCTGTGTTTGTGGGTGTTTAATGGATAGAATTTCCTTATTTAGCCACTGATAGGGATTTTTTATGTCCGTCATTCTGGATGCCTACGATCAACGCATTCTTGCTCTGCTGCAAGAGGACGCGGGTCTCTCCACAGCGGAGATCGCCGAGCGTATCGGTCTGTCGCAGTCACCCTGCTGGCGGCGTATTCAGCGGCTCAAGGAGGAGGGGGTGATCCGCAAGCAGGTCACCCTGCTCGATCGCAAGCGCATCGGCCTGCATACGCAGGTGTTCGCTCAGGTCAAACTCAACGCCCATGGGCGCTCCAACCTGACCGAGTTCGCCGAAGCCATGCGCGAGTTTCCCGAGGTACTGGAGTGTCACGTGCTGATGGGCGCGGTGGACTTCATGCTGCGCATCGTCACCCGCGATATCGAGGCCTATGAGCGCTTCTTCTTCGAGAAGCTGTCGCTGGTACCCGGTATCCAGGAAGTGAACTCCATCGTTGCGCTGTCGGAGATCAAATCCACTACCAGCTTGCCGCTCGCCTAAGGAAACGCCGAGAAAGCCGTCATGCCCGCGCAGGCGGGTACCCAGAACCTACGAGTCACCTGGGCTCCCGCCTTCGCGGGAGTGACGATAAATGGCTTTTTCAGAACATCCCTAAGGCTTGATCACCACCGGAGGCAACTGCTCGACATTACGTTTGCCAGGTGGCGTGAGGCCCATGGACACGTAGATGCTGGTCAGTTGATCCACACCCATGTCGGCGGGTCGTATCCAGGCCTCCGGTACGTACAGCAGGCCGCCACCGACCGGAATCGGCGCGGTGGGAATGAGGATGGCGCAGTAGGCTCGGCCTTCCAGCTCCACGCTTTCCGAACTGGGGCGCAGAGCAAGTACGGCAGCGCCGTCGCCGCCGAAGAAGCACCAGACCGGCGCCATGGTGGTGATGTCCGGGTTCTTGCTCTTGTCCAGCAGGCCCACGAAGCGATCAGCCAGGTTGTAGAAATTACCGATCAGCGGGGTACGCCGCAGGGTGCGATCGATCAGCCAGGACAGCGGGCGGCGCAGCCCCAGTTGCACCGCCAAACCCAGTGGATAGAGGCTGGCCAGCAGCACCAGACTGCCGAGCAGGTAAGCCAGGTAGCTGTTGCTGGAAAAGGGCTGGCCGAGTGCTGCGAACAATTGACCGATGAGGGTCGAGGGGCCGACCAGGCGATTGAGCAGGCTGAATATCCAGGCGAGCAGGGCCAGGGTCAGCGCCAGCGGCAGTAGCGCGAGCAGGCCGGTCAGCCAGGTGGTGACGACGGATTTCAGGCTGCGTTTGAACATGTAAGGGTTTCCTTGACGATCGTGGCGGTGACTTTACGCCAGGCGTGGCAATTGCGGGCAGTTGTGTCCGTGTGCGTGGCCTGTGAAATGGCTACAGCGCTTTTCGTCAGATCATTCGCGCGAAAAAAAGCTTCGGCAGCGCCAGGGAAACGGCCGGGATGTAGGTAATCACCATCAGGAAGCTGATCAGCAGCATCAGCCATGGCAGTGCAGCGCGGATCACCGCCGTCAGCGGCATGCCCGTGACCGCCGAGGTGACGAACAGGTTCAGCCCCACCGGTGGCGTGAYCAGGCCGATCTCCATGTTCACCACCATGATGATGCCCAGGTGGATCGGGTCGATGCCCAGTTGCATGGCGATCGGGAACAGGATCGGCGCCAGGATCAGGATGATCGCCGACGGCTCCATGAAGGCACCGGCGATCAGCAGCACGATGTTCACCACCAGCAGGAACTGCCACGGCTGCAGACCCAGATCCACCACCCAGGCAGTGATCTGTTGCGGAATCTGCTCGGTGGTCAGCACGTGGGCGAAGAGCATGGCGTTGGCAATGATGAACATCAGCATGATGGTCAGCTTGCCGGACTCCAGCAGCACCTTCGGGCACTCGCGAATGGTCAGGTCCTTGTACACGAACAGGGCGACGAARCCGGCGTACACCGCCGCCACGGCCGCMGCCTCGGTCGGGGTGAACATGCCGGTGTAGATACCGCCGAGGATGATCACCATCAGCAGCAGGCCCCAGAACGCCTCACGGGCAGCGCGCAGCCACTCGCGGAAACTGGCACGCGGCAGGGCCGGCAGCTTCTTGATGCGTGCGACGATGTAGATCGCGATCATCAGCACCAGGCCCAGCATCACGCCCGGGATCACCCCGGCCATGAACAGCTTGCCCACCGACTGCTCGGTGGCGGCGGCGTACACCACCATCACGATCGACGGCGGAATCAGGATGCCCAGGGTACC
>NZ_JACKQK010000016.1:0-133737 GCF_014892995.1 Pseudomonas sp. EggHat1 | reverse complement strand
CGACCATCATGTCGACCAGTTGTCGCCGACGCCCAACCAGATCCGCCAGTTCGAGCGCCTGCTCATCGGGTAACGGGCGGATGGCGGGACGGATGGCAATGCCGAATGCGGCGAGAACCCGAGCATCCAACGCGTCGGTCTTGGCCAGTTGACCCGATGCCTTGGCAAAGTCACGGACTTGCCTTGGATTGACCAGCACCAACGGCAATTTCTGTGCAGCTAGCTCCGCAATCAGGAGGCGTTCCAGGCCACCCGTTGCCTCAGCCACGATCAGGTGGGGTACCAAGGCCAGCATATCGGTAGCCAGTTGGGCCCTGCCTGGAGTGTCGTTGGCATAGCGCTGGAGCGTGACGCTGCCACTGACGAAGACATCGTCTCACCCTGACTTGCAGAAACGAGCTTTGAGCTCAGGCAACCGTTCGGGTTAATCAAGAAAAACCTGCTCCGACCCTCGCTCGCCCACGATCTGGAGATCTAGTCACTGGCGGTCTGGAGCAGGTGTGGAACAACTTACAAGTCACTTGATTCGCTGCGCTCACCCTGCGGGCCAGCCTGCGGCTGTTACTGCGCTGCGCTTCGTAGCTCTTGCTTGCCCAAGAGAAAGTAACCAAAGAGAAGGGCACCCGACATCCGAGCCAGGCGCCCCCGCCCTGCTGCGCCGGGGCTCCCCCCCTAACTTCGGTGATTGTGACCTGCTGCGCTGATGATGCCGACCCAGGAGGGGCGTCAGGCAGTTATTGGGGCAAGGGTCGCAAGGGATTGGGCAGGTGCAAGGGGTGCCCTTCCTGACATTCAGATTTGTCCCATGGCCATCAAGTGGTGGTGTGCGCACATGCTTGCCGCTCAATTCCTACGACCAAGGAAAGGGTATGGCAGTGGGTTATTTCATCCGATTAGGTGACAAAACTACGTGCGGTGGATCGGTGGTGGAAGCCGACTCACGGGTCATGATGTTCGGTATCGCTCATGCTCGTGAAGGTGATCGCGTCAGCTGCGGCAAGGATGGCCAGGTTTACCGGATTCTTGGCGGTGTTCCGTTCATCGACAGTCATGGACGGTTCGTGGCTGGAACACTGCACAGCATCAGTGGTTGTCCATACCGAGCCAGGCTTCTACCGTCGCTATTCACCGCTAGTTACGGCTCTGACGACCAAGACGCGGCAGGAACGGCAAGCAGTTCCTTACGCTCCTCAGGCCCGGCACCTACCGCACCAACTGTCCCTCCCGCTTTAACTCGAATGTCTGAACCGGAGACTGCTGCAAGCAACCTGATGCGCGCCGCCTGCGTCTTCGCCAAGTGCAGCARGCTGCCCGATTCGGTGATCGACTACAGCACGTCGTCAGGCACTTTCCCGGTCGATGACGTGAGTGACTACGGCAACCTGGTGTTACTCGGCGGCAGAGATGTGGACGAGAGCGGCAAGGTGCAGCTCAAGAAGATCAGTGGGAATGTCCCTGCTGGTTTTGGCGCCTTGGCGCTGCGTGGCCTTGCGCCTTTAGATGCCGGTGAGTCTTGTGGTGGGCTCTGCGAGATCGCATCTGCTGGTGGTGCGGTGGCCAGCGGTGGGCGTGTAGCTGTCGGGGCGGGAGGTCGTGTAGTTAGCGGCGGCATCGTCACGGGTGGAGTGATTGGGGGCACGCTCATTGGTGATAGCGCGCACTACACGGAGGAGCAGCTTCGCTCGATGCGGCAGGCCCGCACCCGGGTTCGCATTCGGGTCGAGGAACGAGCGAACGGCACGCTGAAGGGCTACGGGTACAACACGCAGCTGCGAAGCGACTGGGAAACGATTCCTGTCGTCCAGTTCGCCCGGGTGGGTAGCCAGATGGTGGCGGACTTCGGGGGTGGTGTTGAACTGATCTGGACGCCTGCCGCCAATCCTTCCGATACCTTGGGCATTCCTGACTTGGAGGCTGCTCCCCAAACCCCGCTGATCACGATTTACCCACCTGTAGAGCAGGCCGACAACCTCATCGTCAATCCGATCTACCCGCCAGAGTATCGGGATTTCATCCTGGTATTCCCGGCCGGCTCGGGCATTGCGCCACTCTATATCGTGATGAATGCCCGGCATGATCCGGGGGTTGTCACTGGATATGGCGAGGATGTGTTGGGCATCTGGTTGGCAGGGGCGGGTGAGGGGCTGGGCGCACCAATCCCGACGCGAATTGCGGACAAGCTCCGAGGGCGGGAGTTTTCGAGCTTTAATAAATTCAGGGAAGCTTTTTGGATCGAAGTGGCGAATGATCCAAATCTTGCTAGGCAGTTTAATGCGCAGAACATCGCCCGAATGCTAGATGGTTGTGCGCCGAAGGCTCGTCAAAGAGACGTTATTGGGAAAAGAGCTAGCTTTGAACTACATCATCTTGAGTATATCGCCAAGGACGGTGCTGTGTATGATGTCGATAACTTACGAGTCAACACACCAAAAAATCATATTGATATACATGGTAAGTGATTTTTATGAAAAGAAAATTTGCTGACTTTACCGAGGCTCAATTCGTTGACTTCATGCAACAGATCTTTACAGCCAATAAGAATGGCACTCCGGATGAAATTCTTGACGAGCTTTTGGATCAATTCAGACAGATAACTGAGCATCCGGATGGCTCCGACCTGATTTACTGGCCCGAGTCTGAAGAACAATGTACTCCAGAAGGGATCACCGAGACTGTGAAGAAATGGCGTGAAGCAAACGGCCTACCAAGCTTCAAGTTTAACTGATACAGCGAGCAGCCCGGAAACCCCTATTGTTTGCGCCGAAGCGCCATGTCCAGACTCACAAGGAGGGCCGGAAAAAGCCATGAAGACTAAGTTCAATGAATACAGTGAGTCTGAATTTGTAGCCCTGCTGCGTCGCATCGTTGATCATTCTGGGGGCGAGTCAGAGGTGGATCAGTTGGTGTTCCACTTCGAGAAGGTAAGCGAACATCCTGACGGTTCAGACCTGATCTTCTATCCCAAGGATGGTGCGGATGATTCCCCCGAGGGCATCACCCGCACCGTGAAAGAGTGGCGTGCCGCGAACGGACTTCCCGGTTTTAGGTCCAACTGACCTAACAAACAATAGGGGGCAGACTACGATTTACGAAAAATTAATCGTGATCTGCCCCCTATTGTTCCCCTAAGAAATCACATTGATTTGCATCGGGACGGTAAATAGTTCATGACTAGCCTTATGAAACAGAAATTTTCTGATTACACCGAAGCCGAGTTTATTCAGCTGTTGAGAGAATTATTCAAGGAGGATGCTTCGGATACAGATGAGCGTGCTGATGCTTTGCTGCTTCATTTTGAGAAAGTTAGTGAACACCCCGACGGGTCTGATCTCATCTATTACCCGGAGACTGGGGCAGACAATTCCCCTGAAGGGATCACCCGCACAGTGAAGGATTGGCGTACCGCAAACGGACTTCCCGGCTTTAAATCCAGCTGACCTAGCAGAAGCAAGATAGCCGAGGGGTCGGGGGCTCGGTTATCGATACACCACGGCATGTCATGCGCTCTACTTGATCGGCCTTCAGGTTCAGAGATAGGGCGTTCATACCGATTCCAGAGTAACAACAAGCATCGAGCCCTGGCGCTGGAATGGATTTGTAGTGATTCCTCAGGGGCAGATATTTTTTGAGTATAACTAACTTGAAAGTAAATCTGTCCTCTTTTCGCAGGTAGAACATGAGCAAGTCGATTACTGATTACACCGAGCAACAGTTCATACAGTTTGTAGAAGATATTCGCAAAGCCAACAATAACGCATCAGACAGTGCGCTGGGGGAGCTGCTGGAACGGTTCTGCGAAGTCACAGGTCATCCGGACGGAACAGATCTTATCTACTACCCAGAGGACGGGGCGGACAATTCGGCTAAAGGTATCAACCGCACCGTGAAAGAGTGGCGTGCCGCGAACGGGCTGCCCGGCTTCAAGTCCACCTGACATAGCAATTAGGGAATTACGCACACAACCTTGCCAGCCCGCTCTGCCCAGCGCTAATAAAAAGCCCCCGCACGCAATGCGTGCAGGGGCTCGGATGACGCGCGGGGGTTACTGCATATTCTGCTTCAGCGCCCGCATGCGGTCGTGGCAAGCCCGTACCTTGGGCATTTCCACGGCCAGCAGCACACGAACGTCATTGTCCGCACTTTCCAGCGCATCTTCGAAGGCATGCAGAATGCGGTCTTCCGCTTCCTCAAGCTGCGCGACATAGGTGGCGTCTTCATCCTTGGCCAGCGTCGCGCGGGTGTCGGCGTAGAACTGGCGCAGCTTGCCCAGCAGGGTGCCGCCAGATGCCGGCTCGCTCTGGTTGGCCGCGACCTTGACGCTCAAGGCGTCGATCACTTCAGTCTTGGCGCGCACCATGTCGCGGAACAGCGCCTGCAGGCGAATATCCTTGACCTCTTCGTGGGCATGCTCATAAAAGCGCTTGCCGTCACGGGTGATTTCGATCAGTTCATTGAGTTGTGCGGTCTTGCTGCTCATGGATTCACTCCTTGGCGATGGGACTTGCGAGATGACAGCCGCTCGAGCGGCTGCGGTGGGTTGAAATTCAGCTGCTGATACGCAGGGCGTCGGCGTCGACACCACGCACACCACGGATGTTGCGAGCGATCTCGACTGCCAGGCGCTTCTCGGCACTGCTCAGCACGTTGCCACGCAGGCTGACCAGGCCGTCGTCGGTGTTCACCGCAATGTTCATGGCATCCAGGTTGCGGCTGTAGAGGAAGCTGGCCTTGACCTTGCTGGTGATCCAGCTGTCACTGATGTTCTCGCGCGCTTCGTCGAGTGTGGTCTGCACTTCGCTGCTACTGCTGTCGGCAGTGCTGATGCTGAGGTGGTTGAACACTTCGCGCACGCCATCGGTATTGGCTGCCAGCTGGCCTGCCAACTCCTTGGCCGCCGGCGTCTGCGCATGGCCACTGAGGGTGATGTTGCCGGTTTCGCTCTTGACCTGAATATCCAGGCCGCGGGTGTTGCTGTTCCACAGCAACTTGGACTTCACCGTGGCAGCCAGGCTGGCGTCCTCCAGGCGTTGCACCACGCTGGGTGCAGCGCCCTCGACCGCGTCACTGCTGACCTCGATGCGATTGTCCACCGAATCGATGCCACCTATGCTCAGCGCCACCTGCTCGGCCAGCTCTTTCTGAACATCATTCTCGACCTTGCCGTTGAGGGTGGCCGCACCATCCTCAACGTCGATATCGAGCTTGAAAGGGTTGAGGTGCCGGTTGAGCGCAAAGGCTGTCCAGATCGAACCTTCCTGGCGGGCCGCATCCAGCTGTGCTGATAGCTGACCTTCGGCAGCATGGCTGGCCACAGGCGTCAGACCGAGCATCAGCGCGGTGCCGGCGGCCAGTAACAAAGGCTTGAACGGGGGCATGAGTTCACTCCTGTTCGTGAGACGATACAGGCAATATCGCAAGCCCCATGCCAGCCAGCATAAAAATAGAATTCCCTTTTAAAACATAAACTTAATAACCATAAAGGCACCCTGCCTGCATGCAGGGTGCAGTATCGGTACAGTCGGGCCGTGCAACTTGCATGGTTTTTACCTGACTAAGCTGCATTGACCCGTCAGATGGAGCACATACATGGCAGTTGCAGAGCAAACCAGTGGACGCATTCTGCTGGTGGACGACGAATCGGCAATCCTGCGTACCTTCCGTTACTGCCTTGAAGACGAAGGCTATGACGTCGCCGGCGCCAGCAGTGCGACCCAAGCCGAGGCGCTGCTGCAGCGACAGGTATTCGACCTGTGCTTTCTCGACCTGCGCCTGGGCGAGGACAACGGCCTGGACCTGCTGGCGCAGATGCGCATCCAGGCCCCCTGGATGCGTGTGGTGATAGTCACCGCCCATTCGGCCGTGGACACCGCAGTCGATGCAATCCAGGCCGGCGCCGCCGATTACCTGGTCAAACCCTGCACTCCCGATCAACTGCGCCTGGCCGCCGCCAAGCAGCTGGAAGTGCGCACTCTGGCCGCACGTCTGGAGGCTCTGGAGGGTGAGGTGCGCAAGGCCAAGGATGGCCTCGACTCGCACAGCCCGGCGATGATGGCGATTCTGGAAACCGCACGGCAGGTCGCCGCTACCGACGCCAACATTCTCATTCTTGGCGAGTCCGGCACCGGCAAGGGCGAGCTATCGCGCGCCATCCACGGCTGGAGCCGCCGTGCCAAGCGCACCTGCGTAACCATCAACTGCCCATCGCTGACGGCCGAGCTGATGGAAAGCGAACTGTTCGGTCACGCCCGCGGCTCCTTCACCGGTGCCAGCGAAAGCACTCAGGGCCGCGTCAGTCAGGCCGACGGTGGCACCCTGTTCCTCGACGAGATCGGCGACTTCCCGCTGACCCTGCAGCCCAAGCTGCTGCGCTTCATTCAGGACAAGGAGTACGAGCGTGTCGGCGATCCGGTAACCCGCCGCGCCGATGTGCGCATCGTCGCGGCGACCAATCTGGACCTCGACGAGATGGTCCGCGAAGGACGCTTCCGCGAGGACCTGCTCTACCGCCTCAACGTCATCACCCTCAAGCTACCGCCGCTGCGCGAACGTCACGAAGATGTGATGGGCCTGGCCGAGCGCTTTCTCGCCCGCTTCGTCAGCGACTACGGGCGCCCGGCGTGCGGTTTCAGCCCCGAGGCTGCCGCCGCCCTGCAGGCTTATCACTGGCCAGGCAATATCCGTGAGCTGCGCAACGTCATCGAGCGCGCCAGCATCATCTGCCAGAGCGACGTGGTGGAGGTTAGCCATCTCGGCCTGGGCGGCAGCAGCGAAGCACCCAGTAATGCCGTGCGCGTCGGCGCAGCGATGAGCCTCGAAGAGCTGGAAAAGGCGCATATCGCCGCCGTGCTGGCCAGCAGCAACACCCTCGACATGGCCGCCAAGACGCTGGGTATCGATACCTCGACCCTCTACCGCAAACGCAAGCAGTACAACCTCTGACCACGGGATCTCCATGAAGCTGTCGATGAAGCTTCGCACGCGACTGTTCCTCAGCATCTCCGCGCTGATCACCGTGGCGCTGCTGGGCCTGCTGCTCGGCTTGTTCAGCGTCACGCAGATGGCGCGCAGCCAGAGCGACCTGATCCAGCGCGGCTTCGACGCCGTGCAGATCGGCCAGAAACTGCGCCAGCACCTGGGCGACGAACTGATCGTGCTGATCGATCAGCAGCCCGATGCGCAGCGCCTCGAAGCTATTCGCAAGTCGTTCCGTGCCACCTTCGATGAGGGGCTCAAGGCCAACCTCAATGACGACTATTTACGCAGCCTGGAACAAGCAGCAGCGCTTTACGCTGAAATGGAAGAGGCAGCCAACAGCGCTACAGCGCCCGGCGAGACACCGCACGATCTGGGCAACCACAAGCCCTTCATCGAAGCCTTTCAGCACCTGCGTGATCACCTGCTGGCGCAACAGGACCAGGTCGTCGACTGGGTCATCTCGGCCGAAAGCCGTGCTGGCGAACGCTCCCAGCTGATCGCCGGGCTCCTGGTGCTTATCGGCCTGGCCGTCTTGGCGATTGGTGTACTGACTGCCCACGGCATCGCCCGTCGCTTCGGCGCCCCCATCGACATGCTGGCGCGGGCCGCCGACCGTATCGGCCAAGGCAAATACGACGTGGTGCTGCCGGTATCCCCGGTGTTCGAGCTGGCCGTCCTGAGCCGCCGCTTCGGTCTGATGACCGAGTCCCTGCGCGAATATCACTCGAGCAACCTCAAGCAACTGCTCAACAGCGAGGGCCGCCTGAAAGCGGTGCTCGACAGCATCGACGATGGCCTGGTCATCCTCGACGCCCAGGGCAACATCGAACACGCCAACCCAGTGGCGCTACGTCAGCTTTCCTGGCAGGCCGATATCCTCGGCCAGCCGATCGGGCCGCTGCTGCCTGATCATGCAGTGGACGAGGCGTTGCGCCAGGTGCTGGCAGGCGAACTGCTGCATGAGCCGCCGGCTGATCTGCAGATCGAACGTGACGGCGAGATCAGGCTACTGGCCTGGGCCCTGACTCCGATTCAGCTGCGCGAGGGTGGTAGCGTGGGGGCAGTGATGGTGCTGCGTGACGTCACCAAGCAACGTGCCTTCGACCGAGTGCGCAGCGAGTTCATCCTGCGCGCCTCGCATGAGCTGCGCACGCCGATCACCGGCATGCACATGGCGTTCAGCCTGCTTCGCGAGCGTCTTTCACTGCCATCAGGCGGACGCGAGCAGGAACTGATACGCACTGTCGACGAGGAGATGCATCGGCTGGTGCAGTTGATCGACGACCTGCTCAACTTCTCGCGCTACCAGAATGGCGTGCAAACCCTGCAGCGCCGCCCCTGCGACCTAAGCGAAATGATCCAGCAGCTGTCTCAACGTTTTAGCGAGAGAGCCGCGGAGCGCGAGGTGACGGTGCTTTGCGAAGTCCACGAGCCCCTGCCGCAGCTTGAGCTCGATGCCGCGCAGCTGCAGCGACTGCTCGATAACCTGACCGACAACGCCCTGCGCTACAGCAACCCGGGTGACAAGATACGACTACAGGCGCGCCGCCATGGCGAACAGGTGATCGTCAGCGTGCAGGACGAAGGCGAAGGGATCCCCTTCGAACAACAGGCGCGGATCTTCGAACCCTTCGTTCAGGTCGGCAGACGCAAGGGTGGCGTCGGCCTCGGCCTGGCGCTGGCAAGGGAGATCGTGCAGTTGCACGGTGGTCAGCTAAAGGTTCATTCACGCCCCGGCGAAGGCGCCAACTTCTATTTCAGCTTGCCGGTCTGAGGTAGACGACCGGGTAACGGCCTATTCACGCTCAATAAAAAACGCCACGGTCTTCGTGGCGTTTTCTTGTTTCCTTGGCGCGGAATCAGCTTCAGCGCAGCACCGGGTCGAACTTGATACGGCGCCCGGCCATCAGCGCGACCAGAAAGCCCGCACCGAATACGACGCAGCCTCCCTTGAGCAGCAGGGCGACACCCCCGTCCAGAGCAGGGCTCAGCCATAGCACAGCCAGACTCGATAGGGTCATGATCAACAACAGGATGGCACTTCTGGACACGGCAGGACTCCTTGTCGGTCAGAACACCCAGCGTGGGGTGCTGTTGGCAGGACGCGGCTCACGGTTGGCGGTATCGGTGTCACCCTCATCGGAAATGCGCACCCACTGCGTATCGTCACCGACGGCACCGACAGCGCGAGTTGGCTGCGTGCGCAGTTCGGCAGAGCCTTCCTGCTGCGTAGCGACACGCGATTCCCACACCGGCGAGTTGGAAAGGGTGAACTCGGCCGTTTTGGCGATGGCTCCAGCCGAACCAATGAAATCTTTGGCGTAAGCTCCGTTGACCAGCAATGCAGCGACGCAAAACAGGCTCACTCGGACGATGTTCATGACGCTTCTCCATCAGCAGATCAGTCGGGGCTTACATGACTGATTCTGCAGCGCTCATGCCAACATCAATTAATGAAAAATATCCTTATAAATCAATTATTTAAAACAAATCTCAAGACCCTCGCTCATGCACTTTGCAAGATGCATGAATCACGACACGTGCAATTTGCACGATCAACTGCGTAGCGGCAGCAGAATGCTGAAACAGGAGCCCTCGCCGAGACGACTGCTGAGCTCAATGCGCCCGTCATGGGCCTGGACGATTTGCTCGCTGATGAACAAGCCGAGCCCAAGCCCCTGCGCGACGCTGGCTCCAGAGACGCGCTCGAACTGCTCGAAGACCCGCCGCTGGTCAGCCTCGGAGATGCCCAGCCCCTGGTCACGCACCTCGGCACGTACCACATCGTCCACCGCCCTCACACGCACCGATACGGGTTTACCACCCCCGTAACGCAGGGCGTTGGTCAGCAGGTTGGCCAACACCTGCTCGATGCGGAACTCGTCCATCATCACCGGTGCCGGTCCCTCGACGTGCAACTCGATATGGCTGCCGGTATTGGTGAACTGCGCGGCCAGGCTCTCCACCACGTTGCCAGCCAGCACGCCGAGGTCGCCGGGTTCTGGACGCACGGAAAGCTTGCCGGTACGAATGCGCGAAACATCCAGCATATCGTCGATCAGGCGGCTCAGGCTGCGGATCTGTCGCTCGTCGCGTGCCACCATCTCCTGCAACTTGTCCGGGGTAAAGGCATCCATGCGCCCCTGCTCCAGGCGCAGTCGGCGCAGTTGCACGTCGAGGATCAGACCATTGAGTGGCGTGCGCAGCTCGTGCGAGGCGATGGACATGAACACGTCACGCATCTGTACCGCTTTCTGCAGCTCGCCCTGGGTCTCGCGCAGCTCGGCGAGCAGCGCCTCCTGCTCACGACGCGCCGCCTCGACCACTTCCAGCTGCATACTCAACGCCTTGCGATGGCGGTACAGCTCGACGAACATCGCCACCTTGCTGCGTACCTCGAAGGGCGACAGCGGCTTGTGCAGGAAGTCCACTGCGCCGCTCTCGTAACCACGGAAGGCGTAGTCCATGTCGCGGCCAACAGCGCTGACGAAGATGATCGGGATATGCTTGGTCTTCTCAGTACCGCGCATCAGCTCGGCCAGTTCGAAACCGTTCATGCCCGGCATCTTGACGTCGAGAATAGCCAGGGCGAACTCGTGCTCGAGTAGCAGTGACAGCGCCTCATCGGCGCTGCTGGCCTGGAACACGGTGCAATCCTCACTCTGAATCAACGAACGCAATGCCAGCAGGTTTTCCGGCAGGTCGTCGACGATCAGCACCTTGGCTTCAATCTTCCTCAGCATGGCAGGGCATCCAGTTCGGCCAGCAGCAGGCGCATGGCATTGATAGACAGGAGAAAATCCGGTTTCAGCAGCGCCAGCGCGGCATTCGGCATGGTGGGCACCTGCGCGTCGGCAGGCTCCTGCACCAGAGTCAGGCCGCCGGCCTGTTTGATCGCCAGCAGACCGGCCGCGCCATCCTCGTTGGCGCCGGTGAGCAGCGCGGCAGCCAACTGCTCGCCATAGGCATCGGCAGCGGACTCGAAAAGAATATCGATCGACGGCCTGGAGAAATGCCGTGGTTCCTCACGACTGAGGGAGAAGCTGCGCTCGGTTTCGATAGACAGGTGGTAACCGGCGGGCGCCACGTAGACCACGCCGCCGCGCAGGTACTCCTTGTCCTCGGCTTCCTTGGCAGGCAGCTTCAGGCGGCGCTGCAGCAGATCGGCCAGCAGACTGTCGCTGCGATCCGGCTGATGCAGCAGGCAGACAACCGGCAGTCGGTAATCCGGCGGCAGGTCCTCGAGCAGGCTCAACAGCGCCTCGACACCACCAGCCGAGGCGCCAATCAGCAGGGCCTGCAGCGGCGCACGCACCTGGCCGCGGAGGTTGATCCGTTGGCTGCTCATCGCTTGCGGAAAATCCGCTCGGGCCGCGAGACCGCTTCGAACTGCCGGGCATAGGCGGAAAAATCCAGGCTTTCCTTGCTGCCCAGACCAAGAAAACCGCGGTGGCAAAGAGATTCGTGGAACAGACCGAGAGCACGGTCCTGCAGATCGCGGTTGAAATAAATCAGCACGTTGCGGCACGACACCAGATGGGTTTCGGCGAACACACTGTCGGTGGCCAGGCTGTGATCAGCGAAGGTCACGTTGGTGCGCAACGACTTGTCGAACAGCACACGGTCATAGGCCGCCGAGTAGTAGTCGGAGAACGCGCGCTTGCCACCGGACAGCTGGTAGTTCTGGGTGTAGGTGCGCAGGTTGTCGAGGGCGAAGATGCCCTGCTCGGCCTTCTCCAGCGAGTGCGGATTGATGTCGGTGGCGTAGATCATGGTGCGTTCCAGCAGGCCTTCCTCGTGCAGCAGGATGGCCAGGGAATACACCTCCTCGCCGGTACTGCAGCCAGCCACCCAGACCTTCAGCGAAGGATAGGTGTGCAGCAACGGCACCACCTGCTCGCGCAGCGCGAGGAAATATTCGGGGTCGCGGAACATCTCGCTGACCGGGATGGTGAGGTACTGCAGCAGCTGCATGAACGCCTGCGGCTCGTGCAGGATGCGCGCCTGCAACGCCGAAATGGTCGGGCAATCCAGCTGAGTCTGCGCCTGGCGTACACGGCGCTTGAGCGAGGCCTTCGAGTAGTCGCGAAAGTCGTAGCTGTAGCGCAGGTAGATTGCCTCGATCAGCAGGCGCAGCTCGATTTCGTCAGGCATCACAGACGCTCCAGCTTGGGCATCCACACGCGGATCAGGGAGAACAGGCGATCCAGGTCGATGGGCTTGGCCAGGTAATCGTTGGCGCCAGCCTCGCGGCAGCGCTCCTGGTCATCCTTCATCGCCTTGGCCGTGACCGCAATGATCGGCAGGTTCTTCCAGCGATTCTCCAGGCGAATCTGCCGGGTGGCTTCGTAGCCGTCCATCTCCGGCATCATCACGTCCATCAACACCAGGTCGATGTCTTCACGCTCCCTCAGCTTGTCCAGCGCTTCGAAACCGTTGCGCGCGACTTCCACCGTGGCGCCCTTCTGCTCCAGCGCGCTGGAGAGGGCGAAGATGTTGCGCACGTCATCGTCCACCAGCAGCAGGCGCCGACCCTCGAACAGCTTGTCGCGGCTGCGCGCGGTCTTGAGCATGCGCTGGTGCTCGCTGGACAGCTCGGCCTCGACCTTGTGCAGGAACAGAGTGACCTCATCCAGCAAACGTTCTGGCGAACGCGCGCCCTTGATGATGATCGAGCGCGAGTACTTGAGCAGCTCGGCTTCCTCGTCGCGGGTCAGGTTACGACCGGTGTAGACGATCACCGGCGGGAAGGAACAGATGTCTTCCTCGGCCATGCGCCGCAACAACTCGTTGCCCTGCATGTCGGGCAGCTTGAGATCGATGATCATGCAGTCGAACACCGTATCGCGCAGCTTCTCCAGCGCTTCGCCAGCCAGTGCGACAGCGGTGATTTCGATGTCTTCGTCGCTGATCAGGCGGGCAACGCTGTCGCGTTGCAACGGGTCGTCCTCGACCAGCAGCACGCGCTTGACCTGCTGATTGAGCTTGGCCTCGAGCTTGCCGAAGACGTCCTTGAGCTGATCGCGACTGGTGGGCTTGAGCGCATAGCCAACCGCCCCCAGGTGCAGTGCAGCCTCGCTCTGATCCTCCACAGAAACCACATGGACCGGGATGTGGCGGGTCTGCGGATCATCCTTCAGCCGTTGCAGCACACCGAGGCCGGAGCCGTCGGGCAGGCGCATGTCGAGCAGGATGGCATCCGGGCGGAACTGCCGCGCCAGTTCCAGGCCTTCATCGGCGCAGGTGGCAACCAGACAGGCGTAGCCCAGTTCGTGAGCCAGATCGAAGAGGATGCGGGCGAAGCGCACTTCGTCCTCGACCACCAGCACGCGGCGGCCGCCACGCTCATCGAGGTGCTCGCGATCATCGGCGAAAGGCGCTGGTGCTCGCGGCATCACAGGTGCGGCAATGGCTGCGGCAACCGGCTGCGAGGGCTCGGCCACCACCTGAGGCGCGGCAATCGGCTGGCTGGGAGCTGCACCTTCGACCAGGCGCTCGGGCAGCAGCAGAGTGAAGGTACTGCCCTCGCCCGGCACGCTGCTGACCATGATCGAGCCACCGAGCAACGCGGCCAGGTCGCGCGAGATGGACAGCCCCAGGCCGGTGCCGCCATAACGGCGGTTGGTGGTGCCATCGGCCTGGCGGAAGGCCTCGAAGATCGCCTGCTGCTGATCCGCAGCGATGCCGATGCCGGTATCGCGCACGGCGAAGGCCAGGTTCTGGTCGTCCTGCCGCGACACGCTGAGGGTCACGCCGCCACGGTCAGTGAACTTGAAGGCGTTGGACAACAGGTTGCGCAGGATCTGTTCGGCACGCTGGCGATCTGTGAACAGCACCTGCGGCAGCTCGCCTTGCTGCTCGATCTCGAAACTCAGACTGCGCTCGCCGGCCAGCGGTACGAATACATCACGCAAGCCTTCGAGCAGGCTCGCCAGCGGCGTGCGCTCGGGGCGTATCTCTAGCTTGCCGGCCTCGACCTTGGCGATATCGAGAATGTCGTTGATCAGATTGAGCAGATCGTTACCGGCCGAGTAGATCGACTCGGCGAACTTGACCTGTTCGTCGTTGAGATTGCCGTTGCCGTTTTCCGCCAGCAGCTTGGCCAGGATCAGCGAGCTATTGAGCGGCGTGCGCAGCTCGTGACTCATGTTGGCAAGGAACTCGGATTTGTAGCGGCTGGCGCGCTGCAGCTCCTCGGCACGCTCCTCCAACTGAGCCTGAATACGCCCGAGGGTGGTGTTGCGCTGGTCCAGCTCGTCACGCTGGTCGGCCAACGTCTGCGCCTGTTCGGAGAGCTTCTCGTTGGTCTGCTCCAGCTCGGCCTGCTGGGTTTCCAGGTGCGCCTGGGACTCCTTGAGCACGCGCGCCTGCTGCTCCAGCTCCTCGTTGGCCGCGCGCAGTTCTTCCTGCTGGGTCTGCAGCTCTTCGTTGAGTTGCTGGGTCTGGCCGAGTACCTCTTGCAAACGCTGGCGATAGCGCGCCGCTTCAAGCGCCATCCCGACATTGCTGGCGATGGCCTCGAGGAATTCGCGCTCGCGCGGCTCCAGCACGCGCATGAAGGCCAATTCGACCACACCGTTGACGCGGTCTTCGGACTGCAGCGGCAGCAAGGCGACGCTCACTGGCTGGCCTTCTCCAAGACTTGAGGCGACCTTGATGTAATCCGCCGGCAGATCATCCAGGCAGACCAGACGACGGCCACGAGCAGCCTGTCCGATCAGGCCCTCACCGCGATAGAAATGCGCCTTGAGGCTGGCGTCTTCGCTGAAGCCATAACCGGCAACGCGCGTGAGGTCGCCGGTCTGGGCATCGCGCAGATACAGAGCGGCGACCACGCAATCGAGGTACTCGGCAAGAAATTCAAGGGAGCGGTCGGCCAATTCCTGCACCTGCGGCTGACCGATCAAACGTTCCGCCAGCAGATTCTGACCACCACCGAGCCAGGCGCGGCGACGCTGCTCATCGGCATAATCGGACTGCTTGGCCATGGCCAGTGAATAGGTCTGCGAGAGGTTCATCAGCTCACGGCGACCGAACAGCGCCAACAGGGCACTGAACAGGATGCTGACCACCAGATAGATGCCGGCCCCCCAGAGCGTGGTGCCGCTTACTTCGGCATTGCGCTGCTGACGCAATTCACGCTCGCTGTTGATGAAGGTATCCAGTTCGCGGCGCATGCCATCGGTAAGATTCTTGCCCCGGCCACGCCCGACCTCGGCCATGAAGTTGCCGCCATCGCGGCGGCTGGCAATGACTTCCTGAGCATAGAGATCCCACTGCTCCTGCATGGCCAACAGACGTTCGAGACGCTGCACCTGCGCCGGGTTGTCGGAAACCATGTCAATGAGCTGTTCGGTCTGTGGACGAAACTTGCCGCGCGCCTGCTCGTAGGGCGCGAGGTAGTCCTCTTCGCCGCTGAGCAGGAAACCACGCATGCCGGTTTCCAGGTCAAGCGTCAGCTTGTACACCTCGCTGGCCCTGTTGAGCACCTGATCGGTGTGCTCGACCCAGCGAATCGCATTGAGCAGGTAGCCGATCAACAGCGCAAAAAACAGCGCACCAACCAGACCCAAGCCAAGCGGCAGCGCGACGTTACGGTTGAGAATCCGGCGAAACCCTTTTTCGTCCATTGCGGACTCATTCGACATTGGGACGTCCATTCGATGATTGTCTCGCTTGTTCTTGTCTGTCCGGAGAAGGCGTATGGCACACTGACCGCGCACCGACTCCGAAGTTTGCCAAACATTCGCGCATTCTGCGCGCTGAAACAGAGAGCCCCATGACCGAAATCGACTGCGCCAGTGCCAAGACCATCCTGCTGGTCGAGGACGACGATGTCGTGCGCCAACTCACGGCTGAAGTACTCGGGGAGTTCGGCTACCGCGTCCTCGCCCTGCGCGACGGGCACAGCGCCCTGGAACGGCTGCGCAGCGAGCAGCACTTCGATCTGCTGATGAGCGACATCGGCCTGCCCGGGATGGACGGGCGCGAACTGGTGGAAGCTGCGCGCCAGCTGCGACCGACCCTGCCGGTGTTGTTCGCCAGCGGCTATTACGAACGCGACCTGCTCGAAGAGGTGCGCGCCCGCGACAGCGCGGCGGCCACCGAGAGCATCGTGAAACCCTATGACTTCAAGCTTCTTGCTCAACGCTTGAGCGAACTGGCGGGTTGACGAAGCGGCATCTAGGCTGATTGCAGGCCCCTGGACAGGAGAGTCCACCGATGCGTTACGCCAACCCGCTTTGCCTGGCTCTACTCGCTGGTCTGCTGCTCAGCGGCTGCGCCAGCCAGACCACCAAACCCACACAGTTCTCCGGCTACCTCGCCGACTACTCCCAGCTCCAGCCAGCCACCTCAGCCACTGGCGCACCGGTGCTGCGCTGGATTTCGCCGCAGTTCAAAAGCGAGCGCTACACCACGGTGTATGTGGAGAAGCCGACCTTCTATCCAGAACCAGTCCCCAGCGATCAGGTCAGCGCGCAGACGCTGGAAAGCGTCCGTGATTATCTGCATCAGGCGTTGATCCGTGAGTTGCAGGGGCGCATGACGGTGGTCAACGAACCGACCATGGACAGCCTGGTACTGCGCAGCGCGATCACCGGCGTGACGGTTTCCACCGAAGGGCTCAAGGCCTATGAAGTGATTCCTGTCGCCCTGGTGCTGGCAGCAGCGACCACAGCCGCAGGCACCCGTGACCGCGACAGCGCCATCTTCATCGAGCTGGAGGGCCTCGATGCCCGCACCAGCGAACCGGTGCTGCGCGTGGTGCGCAAGGGTCACGGCCTGACACTGGAGAACAGCAGCTCGCAACTGACCCTGGAGGATCTCAAACCGGTGCTGGACGTCTGGGCGCGTGATGCACGCGATTTCCAACCTGGCCCACGCTGATCGACCTGCCAGTACAGCAAGCGCAGCGAAGCACCACGCTGACCAGATAATTGGCTATCAGAAGGATCAATAGCGCTTGCCGTACTCGGCTTCAGGCGAGAGGCTCAGGAAAAACGCCAGCCGAGGAACGTGCATGCCGAGCATCAACCCTGACCGCGAGGATCTGCTGGCGTTCGCCGAGCACATGCCCAGCGATACACCGATCCTGATGCTCAATCTGCTTCGTTTCAACGATCAAGCCGCGTACGACGCAGGCAGCCTCCATGTGCCGTGCAGCGGGCGCGAAGCCTATGCGCGCTACAGCCGCACCGCGCTGAACAAGGTCAAGGGGGTGGGCGGTGAGGTGCAGGTGATGGCTGACGTCCACCTGGCGCTCATCGCACCGAAGGAAGAGCGCTGGGATCTGCTTCTGCTGGTGCGCTATCCCTCGTCAGCAGCCTTTCTGAGCATGCTCTCTGACCCCGAATACCAGGCCGCCACCGTTCATCGCAGTGCCGCGCTGACCGACTCCCGGCTGATCGCCACGACACCCAGCTGAGTTCTATCCTGCCGCCTGCAGATTGAGCACCAGCAACCGCGCTGCAGTTTCGGCGTCCGGCTGGCCGTCATAGTTGGCCGGGCGATACTTCATCTGGAAGGCGGCAATGACGTTGCGCGTCACCTCATCCAGCTCGCCATGCTGCGGCACCGTGTAGCCGTTTTGCGCCAACTGCTCCTGGAACCACTGCACGCTTGGCAGACTGGTGCTGAAAAGCGCCTGTTGGCGCGCCACGGCGTCTTCGTTCGGCCAGGGCACCAGTCCCTCGTCGGCCAGACGCTTCCAGGGAAACAATGGGCCCGGATCGACCTTGCGCTGTGGCGCCACATCACTGTGCGCGATGATCGAGCCCAGCGGTAGCTGGTGACGCTTGACGATGTCCTTGAGCAGCACGATCAGGGTATCGATCTGCTGCGGCGCGAAAGGCTGCCAGTAACGACCGGCCGGCGTCTGGTAGTAACCCTGGTTGACCAGTTCGATGCCGATCGTGGTGCTGTTGAGCCAGGTGCGCCCCTTCCATTCGCTGACACCGACGTGCCAGGCGCGACGGCTCTCATCCACCAGACGGTAGACGGTCGGCGGCGCATCACCGATCAGGTAGTGGCTACTCACCTCGGTCTGCGTCAGCAGGTCGAGCGAACGCCGCAGGTCAGCGGAGGTGTAGTGCAACACGACGTACTGCACACGGCTGTTCTGGCCGGTCGCGGTGTGGCTGTCATCGATGCGCAGGCCACCGGTGCAACCGGCAAGCAGAACAAGGAAGAGGGCAAGACAGAGAGACTTCATGCGTGACCGAATACGCTCTGCAGGTTGTCCAGCAGCATGTCGACGCTGAGCATGATCAACAGCATGCCCATCAATCGCTCTACCGCCATCAACCCGCGATTACCGAGAAAACGCTGCAGGAACGAAGCCTGCAACAGGATGAATGCCGTCGCTGCCCAAGCCAGGATGACCGCCAGGTAAAGCTCCCAGAGCGGCCCGGTGTGGGTGTTGCGCAGGGTCATCATCACCGCGAGAGCCGAAGGTCCGGCGACCGCCGGCGTGGCCAACGGCACCAGCATCGGCTCGCCATCCGGTACGTCGCCGAGCAGGCCTTGCGGGCTGGGAAAGATCAGGCGCATGGCGATGACGAACAGGATGATACCGCCGGCAATCGCGGTTGCCTCGCGTGACAGCCCGAGGCTGGTGAGGAATTTGTCACCAAAGGTGAGGAACAGCAGTAACAGGCCAAGGGCGAACAGCAGTTCGCGCGCGGCGATCCACAACCGTCTGCGCGGCTCGACGTTCTTCAGCGCGGCAATGTAGATGGCGATATTGCCGAAAGGGTCGGTGACCAAAAAGATCAGCACGGCGATGCTGAAGATGTCCATGGGCGTCTCCGGTGACTAGTGCGCATAGTCTAGGGCCTGACGGGGTCACCTCGCGAGTCGGCGCCACGGTCAGATTCGAGCAACATCAGCGCATGTGGAAATTTTATGACCAGCAGAGGCGAAACAGTTCCAGGGATAAACGCCAGAAAAAATGTATACAAAGTAGTAGCCAATATGACTACAAAATGTCTACATTGACCGGACAAGAACAACAGCGAGTAGCTTCCCCATGACGTCCACCACTCAGCGCCCAGAGGACGAGAACCTCGGCCTCGGCTCCAATCTGCTTTACGGCCTGCAGCACGTACTGACCATGTACGGCGGTATCGTCGCCGTCCCCCTGATCGTCGGCCAGGCGGCTGGTTTGTCACCTGCCGATATCGGCCTGCTGATCGCCGCATCGCTTTTCGTCGGTGGCGCCGCCACTTTGCTGCAGACCATCGGCTTGCCATTCTTCGGCTGCCAGTTACCCCTGGTACAGGGCGTGTCGTTCGCCAGCGTCGCCACCATCGTGGCGATAGTCGGCGCCAATGGCGGTGAAGGCGGGCTACCCGTGGTGTTCGGCGCGGTGATAGGCGCAGCGGCGATCGGTCTGCTGATCACGCCGATCTTTTCCAAGATCACCAAGTTCTTCCCACCGCTGGTGACCGGCATCGTCATCACCACCATCGGCCTGACGCTGATGCCTGTAGCGGCGCGCTGGGCCATGGGTGGCAACAGCAGTGCAGCTGACTTTGGCAGCATGGCCAACATCGGCCTGGCCGCTTTCACCCTCGCCACCGTGCTGCTATTGAGCAAGGTCGGCAGTGCAACCCTCTCACGTCTGTCGATTCTGCTGGCCATGGTCATCGGCACCCTGGTGGCACTGGTATTCGGCATGGCCGATTTTTCCAAAGTCGGCGACGGGCCGGTGCTGGCCTTCCCGGCACCGCTACATTTCGGCATGCCGGTGTTCGAGGTGGCAGCGATCATTTCGATGCTGATCGTGGTGATGGTGATCCTGGTGGAAACCTCGGCCGACATCCTTGCCGTCGGCGACATCATCGACACCAAGGTCGATTCCAAACGCCTCGGCAATGGTTTGCGCGCGGACATGATCGCCAGTGTCGTTGCGCCGCTGTTCGGCTCCTTCACCCAGAGTGCCTTCGCCCAGAACGTCGGCCTGGTCGCCGTGACTGGCGTGAAGAGCCGCTATGTGGTCGCCACCGGCGGGCTGATTCTGGTCACCCTCGGCTTGTTGCCGATCATGGGCCGAGTGATCGCCGCAGTGCCGACCTCGGTGCTTGGTGGTGCCGGCATCGTGCTGTTCGGCACCGTCGCCGCCAGCGGCATCCGCACCCTGGCCAAGGTCGACTACCGCAACAACATGAATCTGGTGATCGTCGCCACCTCCATCGGCTTCGGCATGATCCCCATCGCCATGCCCAGCTTCTACCATCACTTCCCGGCCTGGTTCGAAACCATCTTCCACTCGGGCATCAGCTCGGCGGCGATCATGGCGATCCTGCTCAACCTGCTGTTCAACCATTTCACCGCCGGCAACTCGGATCAGCAGTCGGTATTCGTCGCCGGCACCGAGCGCAGCCTGCGCTACCACGACATCGCCGCCCTGCACGATGGCGATCACTTCATCGGCGGCAAGCTGTACGACGCGCAGGGCAATGAGGTGCCATTGCAGGACGAGGACGATCACGCGCCACGGGCACGAACCGCTGCTCCCGCATCAGCGACCAGCAGGGACCCGGCTGAGGCAACGCCCTAGAGGGCGTGGGTCGTTCGCACAGGGAGCCGCAGCGCCTGCCGCAGCGGCTCAACGTAGAAGGGATCAGGCAGCCTGTTCGACTCGGTTACGCCCCGAGCCCTTGGCGCGATAGAGCGCCTGATCGGCACGTTCGAAGGTGACCTCGGTCGCCTCGCCATTGCGAAATTCCGCAATACCGGCGGAGAAGGTGATGGTCACTGGCTCACCCTTGAAGTGGAACGGGCAGGCTTCGATTGCCGCGCGCAGGGTTTCCAGAAGCTGGACACCTCCCTCCAGCGGCGTTGCAGGAATCAGCAGAACGAACTCTTCGCCACCAAAACGGGCGATGAAGTCGGTCTTGCGCAAACGCTTGCTGAGCTCCCCGGCGATGATCTTCAGCACTCGATCACCTGCCAGGTGGCCGTAGCCGTCGTTGATCCGCTTGAAGTGATCGACGTCCAGCACCGCCAACAACAACTGGCCGCCGTAACGTTGGCGACGAGCGACCTCCAGGTCGAGACGCTCGCTCCAGGCAGCACGGTTGGGCAGCCCAGTCAGAGGATCCAGCAAGGACTTCTGTCGCTGTTCCTCGATATGCTCGCGAAACTGCTGCGCCTCCTGCTCCATCTCGGCGACACGCTTGACCAGCCCCTGTAGCCGCTCGGCCACGTCATCTCCACCGCTGTCGCGCTGACGCTGATGACTGCTGACACTTTGCAAGAGGCCTTCCAGGCGCTGCTCCAGGGCCTGCTTGAGCGATTCAAGATCGGCAGCCTCCTGCACGCTGTGCTGCAGATCGCTGACCTGATCGCGCAGTTGCTGGTTGAAACTGCGCGCATTCTCCACTGAAGCGCTGTAACCCTCGTGTGCCTCGCTGAGGGTTTCGATGAAGGCAGCCAGACGCTCGTTGAGCTGTTTGAGATAGCCGGCGAACTCACGCTGACCGCTATCGGTGACGGCAAGCACCAGCACAGCCAGGTCATCCAGCACCGGCACCAGCTCGTACCAGTTGAGATTGCCCTCCAGGCGCGAACGCAGCGCTTCACCTTGTGGCAGATGGCGCGCCGGCAGTTCGAGTTCGTCGAGCAGATTGCGCAGACTGCTGGCGATATGTGGCGCCACCGCGCTGTACCCGGGTTCGCTGCTGGGCAATGAGAATGGGCTGTCGCTAGCATCCTCCTGCCGTACCAGCCCCGGTGGCAGCGGCAGGCTGTCGAGTACAGGCGAGGCGTCGTGGACCTGGTGCCGGGCTGGCACGCTGGCCACGTTGGAGAAACTGGGAGGCGGCTCGTTCGCCAACGCTATGGCCGTTGGTGTTGGTGTTGGTGTTGGTGTTGGTGTTGGTGTTGGCGCCGATGGTGGTGCGAGCGCCTCGGCAATGGCAGCGGCCTCGGCGGCACCGCTCGGCGAATCTTCGCTGCTTTCGTTGTTATCTGCGCGCGAGCCAAACAAACGCTGCAACAGGCCTGGCTGCTCCTGCACCGGAGCCTGCAGAACGGTCAGCGCCTGACCCTGCAGATTGCTCAGCTGGCTGAGCAGCGCAGGCAGCAGATACTGATGACTGGTGGCATCCTCCAGCTGTTTTCCCAGTGACTTGAGCGCCTTGCGCACCTCGCGCGGCGGCTGCAGACGCTGCAGTTGCTCGATCAAGGCAGCCAGTGCGGTCGCCGCCTCACCGGCACGCTGCTGACGGCGCTGCTCGGAATCCAGCACGGCCTTTTCCAGACGCGGGATGAGGCCGCTCAAGGCGGCGTCCATATCGTCGCGGCGAAGGATTTCGCGCATTTCCTGCATGCATTGATCGACCGCCTTGTCCGCGCCCTCGGCGGCCAGGCTGCTGCGCACCAGGCCGCGACGCAGCAGATCCAGGCGCAACTCCCAACGGCGATCGAGCTTTTCCTGCTGCTCCAGGCTGCTCAGGTATTTGTCTTTCCAGCGTTGCGCGTCATCGCTCATACGGCTTACTCGGGAGATGGCGTCTTCAGCATAGGCATTTGCGCAGCATTCTGTGCTTCCGGCAGGCGGATTTCCACGGCCACGGGAAGGTGGTCGGAAATCGGCTGACTGAGCACATCGACGCGCCCCAGTTCGAGCTCGGAACTGAGCAGGATATGATCGAGACAGCGCTGCGGTCGCCAACTGGGGAAGGTTGCTTCGACCTGTGGCGCGATCAGGCCGAGGTCGCGCAGCGGGGAGTTTTCCAGCAGGTCGGCAGCATGGGTGTTCATGTCGCCCATCAGCACCAGATGGCGAAACTCACTGACGCGCTCGCGAATGTAAGCCAGTTGCCGCGTTCGTGTGCGTGCGCCCAGCGCCAGATGCATCATCACCACACCCAATGCGTGCTCGCCCTCACCGAGGCGCAGGAAAATCGCACCACGTCCGGGCGGACCAGGGAGCGGATGATCTTCCAGCAGGGTGGGACGCAAGCGGCTTAGCACGCCATTGCTGTGCTGGGCGAAACGCCCGAGATTGCGATTGAGCTGTTGATACCAGTAGGGAAAGGCGCCCTGCTGGGCCAGGTACTCGACCTGATTGATGTAGCCCGAGCGCAGGCTGCCACCATCGACCTCCTGCAACGCCACCAGATCGAAATCGGCGAGCAGATCACCGATGCGCTGCAGGTTGCCGGCACGCCCGGAATGGGGCAACAGGTGCTGCCAGCTACGGGTCAGGTAGTGATGGTAACGCTGGGTATTGATGCCGACCTGGACGTTGAAACTGAGCAGACGCAGTAGGCCGTCGGCTGGCCAGTCGGCCTGCGGCGAACAGTGCAGGTTGACCTGTGGATCGCACAGGCCAACTGCACGTGTCTTTCGCCAGCGGCGCAGCATGCTTCGCGCCTGCGGTCGCTTAAAGCGCCTCGCGTTCCTTGGCGATCAGGTGGTCAGCGACCTGCAGGGTCTGCTGCGGGCCACCGGCCGAACTCAGGTCGAAGCGATACTTGCCACCGACGATCATCACCGGCACACCCGTGACCTGGTAAGCCATCGCCAGTTTCTTGGCCTTTTCCATCTGACCTTTGACGGCGAAGGAGTTGAAGGTCTTGAGGAAGGCATCGCGATCAACGCCCTGCGTCGCGACGAAGTCGGCGAACTCTTCAGCCGAAGCCAGCTTTTTCTTCTCCTGGTGGATGGCGGTGAACACGGCTTCATGCACCTTGTGTTCGACCTTCATGCTTTCCAGGGTGATGAACGCCTGACCATGCACGTTCCAGATGCCACCGAACAGTGCCGGCACACGAACGAAATTGACGTCTTCCGGCAGATTCTCGACCCAGGGGTTGAGGGTCGCTTCGAACTGATAGCAGTGCGGGCAGCCGTACCAGAACAGCTCCACCACCTCGATCTGGCCGGGTTTGGAAACCGGCACCGGGCTCTTCAGCTCAACGTACTGCTGGCCAGCCACTGGCTCGGCATGAGCAGTGATACCGAACAGGCTGCTGACGGCCAGAGCTGCGCCGAGAATCAGGTTACGCATGGGGTACTCCTTGGTAGTAGGCATCGCCTCGTGGCGAATCGCTAGTAAGACCGGGCGACACGATGCAGGTTCCGGCCATTGTAGCCGCGCCGCAAATGAAAAAGGGTGGCCGTAGCCACCCTTTGTCTTACCAACTGCAACAACCCTTGGCCTTTAGAGAATTTCGCGAGCTAGAGTCATGCAAGGAAGAAACAGGAGAGGAAGCGGAGTGTACTTTTGTACATGAGCATTCCGATCCTGTTTCTGACGCAGCAGGGCCGACGCGCAGCAAATTATCAGTGCAGACCCTGGATGAAGCTGGATACCGCTTCGATATCCTTGTTGCTGAGCTTGGCAGCGATGGCACGCATGATCATCGCGTCGCCGTCGTTGGTGCGGTTGCCTTCGCGGAAATCGGTCAGCTGCTTGGCAACGTACTGGGCATGTTGGCCGCCCAACTGCGGGAAGCCAGCTGCATCCAGACCAGCGCCGTTGGGCGAGTGGCAGCCGGTGCAGGCCGGCATGCCTTCTTCCAGCTTGCCGCCACGGAACAGCGCTTCACCACGCGCGACCAGCTTGGGATCGGCAGCACCAACGCTCATCTTCTGGCTGGAGAAGTAAGCAGCGATGTCAGCCATGTCCTGATCGCTGAGGTTGTCCAGCATGCCGGTCATCTCGACCACTGGACGGTCACCGGACTTGATGTCGTGCAGCTGCTTGAGCAAGTAACGCTCGCCCTGACCGGCCAGCTTGGGGAAGTTTGGCGCAGGGCTGTTGCCATCGGCGCCATGGCAGGCACCACAGACAGCAACTTTGCCCTGACCGGCTTCGGCATCGCCAGCAGCCTGAGCCACGCCGGTGAGGCCCAGGGTCAACAGCAGACTCACGAGTACTTTGTTCATCAGCTAATCCAATTACGGCTAAAAGAGAGAAGGGTTATCGGCGGGGCTCACTCATTCGGTCATCAGTTTGATGACCGCCTGGTAATCCTCGGCCGTGCAGTCCATGCACAAGCCGCGCGGCGGCATGGCATTCAAACCATTGGTGACGCTCTGCACCAGTGTATCCATGCCCTTGGCCAGGCGGGGCTCCCATGCGGCCTTGTCGCCCTTCTTGGGCGCCGTGGGAATCTGGCCGTTGTGGCACACGCCACAGGAACGGTCATACACAGCTTGCGGATCCTGAGCAGCATAGACGTTGAAAGACAGCATCATAACTGCAGCAGCGAGCAGCATTTTCTTCATCAAATCAACCTCATCAGGGTAGGGAACGTTCTGCTTTCTATCGAGCAGAGATGTAATCGCTCCCGGCAATCGGGTTCCTGCGGGTGGGACAAAGCGCACACAAAATCTGCGGCATTATATACTGGCAACGCTGAAACGGAAACGACGCCGCTTGCCGCGCCACCTGGCGTGCGACAGGTGCGCGGAAATGTCGCAATCCCTCGAACGGTCAAGAGGGTCTCTACAAAGCAGCGAGCAAAGGTCAGGCAAGGCGGAGTCAGCCGAAAAAGCGGAGTGTACGAGTAGTACATGAGCATTTTGAGGTTGATTCCAACGCAGCATGGCCGCGCGCAGCCATTTGTAGACACCCTCTCTGCGGATTGAGGTAACCACCGGATACCCCATGCTCCCGAAAAATCCCATCATCGGTCTGTGCCAGCAGGCCAGCTTCCTCATCAGTGCCGCCAAGGTCGATCAGTGCCCCGAGGACAGCGGCCTGGAAGTCGCCTTCGCCGGCCGTTCCAACGCGGGCAAGTCGAGCGCGCTCAATACGCTGACCCATGCCAGCCTGGCGCGCACCTCGAAGACCCCCGGGCGCACGCAGTTGCTCAACTTCTTTCGCCTGGACGACGAGCGTCGCCTGGTCGACCTGCCTGGCTACGGCTATGCCAAGGTCCCGATCCCGCTCAAGCAGCATTGGCAGAAACATCTGGAAGCGTATCTGGGCAGCCGCGAGAGCTTGAGCGGCCTGGTGTTGATGATGGATATCCGTCATCCGCTGACCGAGTTCGACTGCATGATGCTGGACTGGTCGGTGGCCAGTGGCATGCCGCTGCATATCCTGCTGACCAAGGCCGACAAGCTGGCCTTCGGTGCGGCGAAGACTGCGCTGCTCAAGGTACGCCAGGAAATTCACAAGCAGTGGGGCGAGGCCATCAGTATCCAGCTGTTCTCGGCACCCAAGCGCATGGGTGTGGAAGAGGCGCAGATGGTGCTGGCTGGTTGGTTGGATTTGCTGCCGGAAGAGGGTGAAGAAAGCGCTGAAGAGGCCTGAAGCAGGGTGCGCAGTGCGCACCGGAAGACGACTCGTAATAAGCGAGTAAGCTCCCTCTCCCGCCCTTCGGGCACCCTCTCCCGGAGGGAGAGGGTCATCAGATCGTCGCAAGCGACCTTTTTATGGGCAAAAAAAACCCCGAGCTTCGTATGGGGAGGGAGAAGTTCGGGGTTCAAGGTCTGAACCGCTAGGGCGGGGTTCAGATGTCTGCCAACACTTAACACAACAAAGGAGCATTGAAGGGCTTTGCGGCCATTCATGAACTCTGACCGGGTGGGTTTGCGGAAAGTTCATCGCCTTTTTAAAAACCATTTGCAATAAAAAAGCGCCTTTTGATTCCCTGAAACCCCAAAGCTAGAGCGGCCGCGGCATTGCGCCGCGGCGACGGGGATTAGTGTGCCTCGTCCCAGTTGACGCCGACACCTACCTCCACCAGCAGCGGCACGTCCAACTCGGCAGCACCACTCATCAGGCTCTTGAGTTTGGCGCTGACCTCATCGATCAGCTCCTCGCGCACCTCCAGTACCAGCTCGTCGTGCACCTGCAGGATGATGCGCGCATCGATACCGCTGTCCTGCAGCCAGCCGTCCACGGCGATCATGGCGCGCTTGATGATGTCCGCCGCAGTGCCCTGCATGGGCGCGTTGATCGCCGCGCGCTCGGCGCCCTTGCGCATGGCCTGATTCTGCGCATGGATCTCGGGCAGGTAGAGGCGACGGCCGTAGACCGTCTCCACGTAGCCCTGCTCGGCAGCCTGCGCGCGGGTGCGCTCCATGTAGGTCAGCACGCCCGGATAGCGAGCGAAGTAACGGTCGATGTAGGCCTGCGCCTCCTTGCGTTCGACGTCGATCTGCTTGGCCAGGCCGAAGGCACTCATGCCGTAGATCAGGCCGAAGTTGATGGCCTTGGCCTTGCGTCGCTGGTCGCTGCTCACCTCTTCCAGCGCCACGCCGAACACCTCGGCAGCCGTGGCCTTGTGCACGTCCAGGTCATGGCGGAAGGCGTCCAGCAGCCCTTCATCCTTGGCCAGGTGGGCCATGATGCGCAGCTCGATCTGCGAGTAGTCCGCCGCCATCAGCTTGTAGCCCTTGGGCGCGACGAAGGCCTGACGGATACGTCGTCCTTCGGCGGTGCGGATCGGGATGTTCTGCAGGTTCGGGTCGCTCGACGACAGACGGCCAGTGGCGGCCACTGCCTGGTGATAGCTGGTGTGGATGCGCCCGGTACGCGGGTTGATCTGCTCCGGTAGCTTGTCGGTATAGGTGCTCTTGAGCTTGCTCAGGGAGCGGTACTGCATCAGCACCTTGGGCAGTTCGAAGTCCTGCTCGGCCAGTTCGGCGAGAACCGCTTCGGCAGTGGAAGGCTGGCCCTTGGCGGTCTTGCTGATCACCGGATAACCGAGTTTCTCGTAGAGGATAACGCCCAGCTGCTTGGGCGATGCGAGGTTGAACTCCTCGCCAGCGATCTCGAATGCCTTGCGCTCCAGCTCCACCAGCTTTTCGCCCAGCTCGACGCTCTGCTCACCGAGCAGTTTGGCGTCGACCAGCGCGCCGTTGCGCTCGATGCGCGCCAGCACCGGCACCAGCGGGATTTCGATCTCGCGCAGCACCTTGGCCAGCGATGGTACGGACTGCAGCCGGCCCCACAACTCCTGGTGCAGGCGCAGGGTGACATCGGCATCCTCAGCGGCGTAAGGGCCGGCCTGCTCCAGGGCGATCTGATCGAAGGTCAGTTGCTTGGCGCCCTTGCCGGCGATGTCCTCGAAGCGAATGGTGCTGTGGTTCAGGTATTTCAGCGCCAGGCTGTCCATGTCATGGCGGGTGGCGGTGGAGTCCAGCACGTAGGATTCGAGCATGGTGTCGAAGGCCACGCCCTGCACGGCAATCGGTGTGCTGGCATTGGCCAGGACGTTGATATCGTACTTGGCGTGCTGGCCGACCTTGGCTTTGGCCGGGTCTTCGAGAATCGGCTTGAGCGCCTTGAGCACCGCATCGCGATCGAGCTGCTGCGGCACGCCCATGTAGCTGTGCGCCAGCGGGATATAGGCCGCTTCGCCGGCCTTGACCGCGAAGGACAGGCCGACCAGTTGCGCCTGCTGGGCGTCGATGCTGGTGGTCTCGCTGTCGAAGGCGATCAGCTCGGCCTGCTCCAGCTTCTGCAGCCAGGCATCGAACTGCGCCTGCTCCAGCACCAGTTGGTAATCACCATCGCTCGGCGGCGTTGGTTCAGCGGCTGCTTCGGCGGTTTCTCCAGCGGGTTCGGCGAACAGATCGCCAGCCGGCGCAGCAGCCTTGGCGGCCAGCGACTTGTTCTGACGGAGCAGGTCGTCCAGCCAGTTCTTGAATTCCAGTTCACCGTAGAGTTGCACCAGCGCGGCCTGGTCCGGCTCGCCCGGATGCAGCGAGTCAATCTCGATGTTCAGCGGCACGTCGGTCTTGATGGTTGCCAGCTGATAGGACAGGTAGGCCATCTCGCGGTGCTCTTCGAGCTTGGCCGGCAAGCCCTTGGCACCGCGGATCGGCAGCTCGGGGACCCTGTCGAGGTTGGCGTAGAGCACGTCGAGACCACCGCCGATGCCCACCAGCAGGCCGAGAGCGGTCTTCTCACCGACGCCGGGCACACCCGGAATGTTGTCGACCTTGTCGCCCATCAGCGCCAGGTAGTCGATGATCAGCTCAGGGCCGACACCGAATTTCTCCTTTACGCCATCGGCATCGTAGACGCTTCCGGTCATGGTATTGACCAGCGTAACGTGCGGGCAGACCAGCTGCGCCATGTCCTTGTCGCCGGTGGAGATCACCACGTCGCGCTTTTCCCCGGCCGCCTGACGCGCCAGGGTGCCGATCACGTCGTCAGCTTCCACGCCTTCGACGCAGAGCAGCGGCAGACCCAGGGCGCGCACGCTGGCATGCAACGGCTCGACCTGGACGCGCAACTCGTCCGGCATGGAGGGGCGATTGGCCTTGTACTCGGCGAACAGCTCGTCGCGGAAGGTGCCGCCCTTGGCGTCGAAGACCACGGCAAAGGGGCTGTTCGGGTACTGCTTGCGCAGGCTCTTGAGCATGTTCAGCACGCCTTTTACCGCTCCGGTGGGCATGCCCTTGGAAGTGGTCAGCGGTGGCAGGGCATGGAAGGCGCGGTACAGGTAAGAGGAACCGTCGACCAGAACGAGGGGAGCTTGGCTCATGCGCGGGATCAACCTTTTCGGTGGGTGCAGTATTACAGGTAATTGAAAAACGTAGGCGAGGCAGCCAGTGCAATACCGATGGCGGCCCCGCAAAAACAGGCGAGGACCGGTCGGAGTCGCGCTCGACTTTACGAGTTGTAAATGAGCATTCCGACCGGGCTGGCGCTCCAGCCTGTCTTTAACGCAGCAATGGCAACGCAGGTAGTTTTTCAGCGGCCTGTTAGAATGGCTGCATCATTGAATACGAGGAGCAAGGTTATCATGGGTACAGCCAAACGCCTTTTACTGGTCGGCCTGCTGGCCTGTCTTCCGCTTGCCGCGTATGCCGAGGATCCGGTCTCGGGTGATCCGGACGTGACCATCCGCCAGGACGGCGACCGCACCATTCAGGAATACCGGGTCAATGGTTTCCTCTATGCCATCAAGGTCATCCCGAAGAACGGTAAACCCTACTTTCTCGTTCGCGCCGATGGCAGCGACGGCAACTTCATACGTTCGGACGATCCGGACATGCTGATCCCATCGTGGGAAATCTTTAGCTGGTAAGCGATTAAGGTCTGATATGTCGGTATTCACCCCCCTGGAGCGTCATGAGCTCGAAGTCTTCCTGGCGCCCTACGGGCTTGGTCGGTTGCGTGATTTCCAGGGCATTGCTGCGGGCAGCGAAAACAGCAACTTCTTCGTCAGCCTTGAGCAGGGTGAGTACGTTCTGACCCTGGTCGAACGCGGGCCAGTGGCCGACCTGCCGTTCTTCATCGAATTACTCGATGTGCTGCACGATGCCGGCCTGCCGGTGCCCTACGCCCTGCGTACACAGGATGGTGAGGCACTGCGCAGCCTGGCAGAGAAACCGGCACTGCTGCAGCCACGGCTGTCCGGCAAGCATGTGCGCGAGGCCAACGCGCATCACTGCCAGGAAGTGGGTAGCCTGCTGGCCCGCATCCACCTGGCGACTCGCGAACAGCCGGTGGAACGTCGCAGCGACCGCGGCCTGGACTGGATGCTCGCCGAAGGCCCGAGCCAGGCGTTGAAGCTCGATGAGCAGGCATTGCCACTGCTACGTGATGCGCTGGCCGAGATCGCCGAGCTGAAGCCGCGCATCCTGGCTTTGCCGCGGGCAAACCTGCACGCCGATCTGTTCCGCGACAACGTGCTATTCGACGGCAACCATCTGGCCGGGGTGATCGACTTCTACAACGCCTGCTCCGGGCCGATGCTCTACGACCTGGCCATCACCCTGAACGACTGGTGCTCACACGAAGACGGCAACCTCGACGGCGCTCGCGCCCGTGCGCTGCTGGGTGCTTATGCGGCGCTGCGCCCCTTCACCGCTGCCGAGGCGCAGCTGTGGCCGGCCATGCTTCGTGTGGCCTGCGTGCGTTTCTGGCTGTCACGCCTGATCGCCGCCGAATCGTTCGCCGGGCAGGAAGTACTGATTCATGATCCGGCCGAATTCCAACGGCGCCTGGCGCAGCGCCAGCAGATCAACCTGCCCTTGCCATTCGCGCTGTAGTGGGATCGACGCGTTTCGTAGGGTGGGTTAGCCGCCTGTGACACATTGCTGAATCACACTCTGTGCCCGCGGCAGCGTAACCCACCGTCGGCGCAACGCCATCCATTGCCTGGTGGGTTACGCGGCCACGCCCCGTAGGGTGCGCCGTGCGCACCAATGTCTTTGACCGCCAGCCGGTGCGCGTGGCGCACCCTACGAGACCGGGGCCGTAGCCCGGATGAAATCCGGGAAATGCTGGTGATAGTGGTGCGCAGCGCACCCGGCGGATCAGCTACCCGAAACCAGCCCCGGCAGTTGTGCCGCCAGCTTGGCGTTATTGATCGGCGCGCGGATGAAGCCACGCTGGGTGCCGTCCGGGCCGATGATCACCAGGTTGCCGCTGTGATCGACGGTGTAGTTTTCCTTGCTGGTGTCAGCCGGGATGTAGGGAATGCTCACCGAGTTGGCGAATTTCTGCAGGGTTTCCTCTTCGCCTGTCAGGCCTTTGAAGCCCGCATTGAAGAAGCCCAGGTACTTGCTCAGTTGCTCCGGCGTATCGCGATGGGGGTCCACGCTGACCATCACCACGTTCAGCCGTGCACGGGTTTCTTCGGGCAGTTGAGTCTGCAACTGGCGCAGCTGAGCGAGGGTGGCCGGGCAGATGTCCGGGCAGAAGGTGTAGCCAAAGAACAGCAGGCTCCATTCACCCTTGAGCTGATCCACCGCGACCTCCTTGCCGTCCTGATCGATCAGGCTCAGCGCTGGCAGGCTGCGGTTCTGCGGTAGAAGCACGATACCGGCATCGAGCAACGCCGCCGGGTCACCCTGGCTCTTGCTGTTGAGCACCTTGTTGACGGTCAGGCCCAGCACCAGAGCAACGATGGCAACGAGGACGAAAACAGTGGTCTGAGTGCGCGTCATGAAAAACCTTAGATATTCAGCAACAAGTAGTGATCCGCCAGCAAAGCGATGAACAGCAAGAACAGGTACCAGATACTGTACTTGAAGGTGTTGATCGCCGCGTGCGGTTTGCTGTCACGGTACAGCACCCAGGCCCAGTGCAGGAAGCGGCCGCCCAGCAGCAGGGCGCAGACCAGATAAAGTGGCCCGCTCATATGAATGGCGTAGGGCAGCAAGGTCACCGCGAACATCACCAGGGTGTAGAGCAGGATATGCACCTTGGTGTAGTGCTCGCCGTGGGTGACAGGCAGCATGGGGATGTCCGCCTTGGCGTATTCGGCCTTGCGATGAATGGCCAGGGCCCAGAAATGCGGCGGCGTCCAGGCGAAGATGATCAGCACCAGCAACAGTGGCTCGGCGCTCAGGTGGCCGGTGACGGCGACCCAGCCCAGTAGCGGTGGTGCCGCGCCAGCCAGGCCGCCGATGACGATGTTCTGCGGCGTAGCGCGCTTGAGAAAGCCGGTGTAGATCACCGCATAACCGAGCAATGAGGCAAGGGTCAGCCAGGCGGCCAGCTCGTTGGTGAACACCATCAGCAGGCTCATGCCGGCGATGGCCAACAGCAGCGCGAAAGTCAGCGCCGCAACCGGCGAGACCCGCCCGGCAGTGACCGGACGTTTGTGCGTGCGCGCCATGATCGAGTCGATACGTCGATCCACCACGTGGTTGACCGCAGCCGCCGCGCCGGCACACAGGCCGATGCCAAGGTTGCCGAACAGCAGCACCGTCCAGGGCACACCGGCACGGGTGGCGAGGAACATGCCGACCAGCGAGGTGATCAGCATCAGCATCACCACCCGTGGCTTGGTCAGCTCCAGATAATCTCGCCAGGTAGCATGTTCGGCGTGAGCTCGCAGCATTGTCGCCATGGCACTTCTCCCTGAATCGTTATTTGCCGGCCTGAAGCAGACCGTTGGACGCAAGAGACACGCGTGCACCCGCGAGAGCGGATGCTTCGCGAGTAGCCGCAGAAACAGCCCTCAGGCGATAGTTGATCAGCACCATCACCAGCAGCAGGGCCGCGCCACCTGCGTTGTGCGCTACCGCCACCAGCAGCGGCAAATGGAAGATCACGTTGCTGATGCCCAAGCCGACCTGTACGGCCAACGCCAGCAGTAGCAGACCAGACAAGCGCGACAGTCTGGCTGCATGCAGTCGCCAGGCCAGTACCAACAGCGCCAGCGTCACCAGTAGCGCCCCGATGCGGTGACTCATGTGAATGGCGGTGCGCGCATCACTGTCGAGCTGTCCGCCCAGGTAGTTGGGGCCGATGTGCTGGGTCAGGTGAAAGCCCTTGCCGAAATCCATCGCCGGCCACCACTCACCGTGACAGGTGGGCAGGTCGACGCAGGCAACCGCAGCGTAATTAGAGCTGACCCAGCCGCCGAGGGTGATCTGCCCGATCACCAGCAGCAGGCAAGCCGCCGCCAATGTCCGCAGGGGCCCAGGCAGCTGCAGCGGGGCGAAGCGTCCAGACAGGCGCAACGTGAGCAAGGTCAGCAGACTGAGCGTGGCGAAACCGCCGAGCAGATGAGCGGTGACCACCTGCGGCCACAGCTGCAGGGTGACTGTCCACATGCCGAAGGCGCCCTGCAGGATCACCAGCGCCAGAATCGCCAACGGCAACCTGAGCGGCTGGGTTGGCTCCGCGCGACGGCGCACGGCCTGGGCTGCAATGACGAGAATCACCAGCCCCAGTGCACCGGCAAAGTAACGATGGATCATCTCGTACCAGCCCTTGGCGACCTCTACCGGGGCCTCGGGAAATCGCGCCTCGGCGATGGCCTGCTTGTGCTCGCTCATCGGCACGCCGAGAAAGCCGTAGCAACCCGGCCAATCCGGACAACCCAAACCGGCATGGGTCAGTCGGGTGTAAGCACCTAGCAGCACCACCACCACGGTCAGGAGGGTCGCGAACAGCGCTAGACGGTAACCAGGCTTGTGCATGTCAACTCCTTGGGCACTGGGCTTGGCGCTCTGTCGATACGGACAGAGCGCGGCATCAACCGATCAGGGAAATTTTCAGCAGGTAACGCAGATCATCGAGAATGGCCTTGCCCTTGCTGCCGGCCGGATAGCGCAGCACCAGATTGCCGTGTGGATCGACCAGCCACAGCTGTGCACCCGGTACCGACTCGGCGGCCTTGTCGTAGGCCTGCAGATCCAGCCGATAGCGTCCAAGCTGCGGGTACTCACGCTTGAGCGTGGCGTCGTACTCGGCCGGCAATGGTTCGGCCAGCGCCAGACCGTGACTGGCGCGGGCAGTCTCGCGATTGAGACCGATCTGGATCTGCCGCGCCAGGTAAACCAGCTGCTGACAGTCGGCCTCACATGCGCCCGGTGCTGTCACCAGAATCTGCCACAGTGGCTCCACCTCACCCTGCACGCCAAGATCGGCAAGGGTGCGGCCATCGCCGATCAGTACGCCGTGGTAGCTGCGCGTCTCCGGTACCCAGAAGCGCCACTGGTACATGGCGCTGGCCAGGAACATCGGGCCGATGGCAATGGCCAGGATCAACAACAACTGCAGGCGACCACGCCCCTTGCGCGGTGCCTCAGGCATGGCGATGGCTGGGTTCATGACGATGCTCCCGTGCATTGTGAATTCCGAGATAAATGAACAGGCCAAGCAGCGCGGCAGCCAGGGAGAACCACTGCACCGCATAGCCCAGATGCTTGCTGGGGCTCATGGCCACGATTGGCCAGTCGACGCGATAACTGGCAGGCCCGGACTCCAGGCGCACCTCGAAAGGCAGGCCACCACGGCCCAGCTGGCGCCAGAGGCTGTCGGCCTCGACCTGCGTGATCAGTCGCGGCCAGCCTTCGGATGCCGTGTCGGATCGCAAATTCAGACCGCCAGAGGGCGCCACGTAGACCCAGGCAGTGAGTTGCAGCACGCCATCGAGGCTGTCGAAGTGCGGCGGCGTGCGCCGGTCCGGCCAGGGTAGCCAGCCACGATTGAGCAACACCCAGAGTCCGCTGGACTGATCGTAAAAAGGCTGCAGCAGCTCGACTCCGGCATGACCATCACGAATGCGGCTGTCTAGCAGCAGGCTGTGCTCGGTATCGAAGTGTCCACGCAGCTGAACGCGGCGGTAGGCGGGGTCCGGCATGGGCTCGAGTTGCTCGAGGCTGATCGGTTCGGCCTGGCGCCGCGCCTCGAAACTGGCCAGCAGCAGGCGCTTTTCATCGCCACGCTGCAGCTGCCAGAAGCCCAGCCACAGCAATCCCGGCAGCAGCAGGGCAACCAGCACGCTGGGCAACCAACCGGGACGGAAGGCGCTCATTGCGCCCTGCCGTTACGATCGGGGTTGCTGGCTATACTGCAATGCATCACTCGAATCCCCCGGAGTCTCACATGCTCAAGGCCGCGATCGTCCTCATGCTGCTGGCAACCATCGCCAGCCTGTTCAGCGGCCTGTTCTTCCTGGTCAAGGACGAAGGCCATGGTTCCCGCGTGGTCGGCGCGCTGACTGTCCGTGTCGGCCTTACCGCCATTACCGTTGCTCTGGTCGCCTGGGGCTTCTACTCAGGGCAACTGGTGTCCCACGTTACGTGGTAGCCCCCGCTACAGTACGTAGACGAAGACGAACAAGCCCAGCCAGACCACATCGACGAAGTGCCAATACCAGGCGGCCGCCTCGAAGCCGAAGTGCTGATCGGCGTCGAAATGCCCGCGCGTGATGCGCACCAGCATCACGATCAGGATGATGGTGCCCAAGGTCACGTGCGCGCCGTGGAAGCCGGTGAGCATGAAGAAGGTGGCGCCATAGATGCCTGAGCCCAGGGTCAGCCCCAGCTCGGTATAGGCCTCGATGTATTCCTCGACCTGAAAGAACAGGAACGCCAGGGCGAGGACGATGGTCGCGGCCAGCCAGGCCTTGAGCGGGCCACGGTGGTTCTTCTTCAACGCGTGGTGAGCCAGGGTAATGGTGAAGCTGGATGACACCAGCAAGATGGTGTTGACCAGCGGCAGGTGCCAGGGGTCGATCACCCCGGTTGGCGGCGGGAACAGCTTGGAGTCGGGATTCTGCAGCAGCGGCCAGCTGTATTCGAAACCTTCCCAGAGCATGTTGGCCACGCCCTTGTCACCCTCGCCGCCAAGCCAGGGTCCGGCCCAGGTACGGATATAGAACAGGGCGCCGAAGAAGGCGGCGAAGAACATCACCTCGGAGAAGATGAACCAGCTCATCCCCCAGCGGAAGGAGCGGTCCATCTGCGCGCTGTACAGACCGCTGCGACTTTCCTTGATGACGTTACCGAACCAGCCGAACAGCATCCAGGCCAGAATCAGCCCGCCGACGAAGAAGATCAGCGGCCCGTTGGAACCCTCGCGGCCCGCCGACAGATCGTTGAACCAGGTGCCGACACCGTAGAAGCTGACCAGCAGGCCGATGGTGGCGACGATAGGCCACTTACTCTGCGCCGGTACGTAATAGTTCTCGTGACTTTCGTGACTCGACATTGTTGTTCTCCTTATGGAGCCTGTGCCACTGGCGGTTTGCGCGCGGTGATATCGAACAGGGTGTAGCCCAGGGTCAGGTGCTTCACGTCCTTGGGTAGATCCCTGTCGACGATGAAACGCACCGGCATTTCGATGCGCTCGCCCGGTTGCAGCACCTGCTGGGTAAAGCAGAAACACTCGGTCTTGTGAAAGAAGGCTGCCGCCTTCGAAGGCGATACGCTGGGAATCGCCTGTGCGCTCATCGGCTGGTCACTGGGGTTGTAGGCGACGAACAGCATGTCGCGCGACTCACCCGGGTGAACCAGTATTTCGTCAGCCTGCGGGCCGAACTCCCAGACCATGCCGGCGGCGTTGGTGGCGAGAAACTGCACGCGCACCTGACGCTGCTCGTCCACCATCTGCTCACCCTGGTAGGCCCCGGCCGTCTTGCCGTTGATGCCGAATACCCGGCACATGGCGTCGTAGAACGGCGGCAGGACGAAGATGCCGAAGCAGAACATCACCACCACCACGAGCAGCAGACGGGTAACCAGGCGACGAGTCGCGATGACCTCGCTCACGGCAGACCTCCTATTTCACTTCCGGTGGTGTGCTGAAGGTGTGATAGGGCGCCGGTGACGGCACCGTCCACTCCAGGCCTTCGGCACCATCCCAGGGTTTGGCCGGGGCCGGCTTGCCGCCGCGGATGCACTTGATGACGATGAACAGGAACAACAGCTGAGTGGCGCCGAACATGAAGGCGCCGATGCTGGAGACCATGTTGAAGTTGGCGAACATCATGTTGTAGTCGGGAATACGCCGTGGCATGCCGGCCAGGCCAACGAAGTGCATCGGGAAGAACGCCAGGTTCATGCCGATGAAACTCATCCAGAAATGCAGCTTGCCCAGGGTTTCGTCATACATATGGCCGGTCCACTTGGGCAGCCAGTAGTAGGCCGAGGCGAAGATGCCGAAGATCGCACCGGGCACCAGCACGTAGTGGAAGTGCGCCACCACGAAGTAAGTGTCGTGATACTGGAAGTCCGCCGGGGCGATGGCCAGCATAAGCCCGGAAAAACCGCCGATGGTGAACAGGATGACGAAGGCCACCGAGAACAGCATCGGCGCCTCGAAGGTCATCGAGCCCTGCCACATGGTGCTGGCCCAATTGAACACCTTCACCCCGGTGGGTACGGCAATCAGCATGGTGGCGTACATGAAGAACAGCTCACCGGTCAGCGGAATGCCGACAGTGAACATGTGGTGCGCCCATACGATGAACGAGAGGAAGGCGATCGAGGCGGTGGCGTAGACCATCGAGGTGTAGCCGAACAGCGGCTTGCGCGCGAAGGCCGGAATGATCGAGCTGACCGCGCCAAAAGCGGGCAGGATCATGATGTACACCTCGGGGTGGCCGAAGAACCAGAACACGTGCTGGAACAAGACCGGATCACCACCGCCAGCGGCGTTGAAGAAGCTGGTGCCGAAGTGGATATCCATCAGCATCATGGTCACGCAGCCAGCCAGTACCGGCATCACCGCGATCAGCAGGAAGGCGGTGATCAGCCAGGTCCAGACGAACAGCGGCATCTTCATCAGGGTCATGCCGGGGGCGCGCAGATTGAGGATGGTGGCGACCACGTTGATCGCCCCCATGATCGAGCTGATGCCCATCAGGTGCACGGCGAAGATGAAGAAGGTCGTGCTCTCCGGCCCGTAGGTGGTCGACAGCGGCGCGTAAAAGGTCCAGCCGAAGTTCGGCCCGCCACCTTCCATGAACAGCGTCGAGACCAGCAGACCGAAGGCCGCCGGCAACAGCCAGAAGCTGAAGTTGTTCATCCGCGGCAGGGCCATGTCCGGCGCGCCGATCATCAGCGGGATCATCCAGTTGGCCAGGCCGACGAAGGCCGGCATCACCGCGCCGAAGACCATGATCAGGCCGTGCATGGTGGTCATCTGGTTGAAGAATTCCGGCTGCACGATCTGCAAGCCAGGCTGGAACAATTCGGCGCGGATGACCATGGCCATCGAGCCGCCCAGCAGGAACATGCAGAAGCTGAACCACAGGTACATCGTGCCGATGTCCTTGTGGTTGGTGGTCAGTACCCAGCGCATCAGGCCCTTGGCCGGGCCATGGTGGTGGTCAGTATGACCGTGGTCGATCACTGCACTCATGTCCTTACTCCTGCGCCTTGGAGAAATCGAGAATGTCCTTGGGCGTGACCATGTCACCGACATTGTTGCCCCAGGCATTGCGCTCGTAGGTGATGATGGCGGCCAGGTCGACCGGCGACAGCTGCTTGCCGAAGGCGGCCATGGAGGTGCCCGGCTTGCCGTTGTAGACGATGTCGATATGGCCCTCGGCTGCCCCCTTGGCGATGGCCGAGCCCTTGAGCGCCGGGAACATCGGTGGCAAACCTTCACCGGTAGGCTGGTGGCAGGCCGCACAGGCGGTGTTATATGCCTTCTCGCCGCGTGCCATCAGCTCTTCCATGGTCCACTCCTTGCTGGTCAGCTCACGCTCTGCGGCAGCGGCCTGCTTGCGTTCGGCCAGCCAGGCGTCGAAGTCTTCCTTGGACTTGGCCTCGACCACCACCGGCATGAAACCGTGATCCTTGCCGCACAGCTCGGTGCACTGGCCACGGTAGATGCCGGGCTCTTCGATGCGCGTCCAGGATTCATTGATGAAACCGGGAATGGCGTCCTTCTTCACCGCCAGTGCCGGCACCCACCAGGAATGGATGACGTCGGCGGCGGTGATCAGGAAGCGCACCTTGGTGCCCACCGGCACCACCAACGGCTCGTCGACTTCCAGCAGGTAGTGTTCGCCCTTGGCTTCGCGGTTGTCGATCTGCGAGCGCGGTGTGGTCAGGTTACTGAAGAACTCGACGTCCTGACCCAGGTACTTGTAGTGCCACTTCCACTGGTAGCCAGTGACCTGGATGTCCAGCTCGGACTCGGAGGTGTCGTAAATCTCGATCAGCGTCTTGGTCGCCGGAATCGCCATCACCACCAGAATGGCCAACGGCACCACGGTCCAGAGAATCTCGACGGTGGTGCTTTCGTGGAAATGCGCAGGTTTCTGGCCCGTGGAGCGGCGGTGCATGATCATTGACCAGAACATGGCGCCGAACACGATCACACCGATCACAACGCAGATCCAGAAAATGGTCATGTGCAGATCGAACACGGAGCGGCTGACGTCGGTTACACCGGGCGCCATATTGACCGTCCACTGCGCGTGCGCCGAGCCTAATGCCAGCCACAGCAGGAGGCCCATCCAGACTCGTGGATGTCGCATCATTGCGGGTTCCCCTTGATTGTTCTTGTTATCCCGCCGGCTGAGCCTGCGGCTAAGGGATCGACTGCCATGGAGCGACAAGGCGAACTCACTGTCCGCGCACCGTGCTCAACTGCTGGCGACTACTGCCGAAACCTCTCCGTGCCTGAGCTCGTCCGGTTCCATCAGGTACTGCCTTTCGAACTCGAGTATAGACGGCGAGTTTCACCTCGCAACGTGTACGCAAAATTGGCCGAAGGCGCGCAGGCCCTGTCCTAAACGCCCCGACTGACGCGGGGTGTAGCCTTTCTGATACAGGTCGTTATAGCGAACTCGCATAAGTATGAAAAAATTATGACAATCGCGTCTTAGCCCGACCAAACGGCCGGCTAATGTTCACGCCCATGTCCTGAAATGTAGGAGCCGTCATGAACACCGTCGCCCTTCGTCAATTGATCGCCCAGGCTCGCCAGCAGGAAAGCGGCAGCCAGGCGCTCTCGCGCTTGCTGCAGGCTCAGCTGGATCGACTGCATCCGTCCATCCGCCTGCCGGAGGAGGATGCGCCGGGGGCGCTGAGCGCATTCGTCATCGCTTATATCGAGGAGGTGCCGGACGTGCTCGACGCGGCTGCCGAAGTCGCGCGCGAAGCGGGAATCGAGGCGGCTGTGAAACCGGTGCTGAAGATCGCCGAGCATTTCTTCCTGCAGCCACCGGCGCTGATGGAGGGTCATGAAGGTCTCGAAGGCCTGCTCGACGAAGCCTATCTGGCCCATCGCCTGGTGGAGGAGGTCAATGACCGCTATATCGCCCATCTCGGCCAGCCGCTGATCCCGCTGGACACTACACGCGCCAACCTGATCGCTCATCAGTTGATCGGCGAACCCTTCGCCAACCAGCTCGACGAGGCCGTGCATCATGCCCTGGCCGGCATGCTCGATGACGCCAGCTTCGACCTGCCGTCGGTGCAGGCCTACCGTGAGCGCCTGGCGGCGCCGGATACCGCATCGGCCTGGCGGCGCTGGCCCTGCCTGTCGCAGCAGTTGGGCGTGGAGCTGCAGCTCAAGGGGTGATCGCCAGCAGAATCAGCGACAGGGTCAGCAGCGAACCGAGGGTAGAGAACAGGATCGCCCGCGAAACCAGCGCCGCCTGGCGCTGGTAGTACTCGGCGAGCATGAACGGCCCGGTGCCCGTTGGCAGTGCGCTGAGCAACAACGCGGCATGCGCCCAGAACGGCGGCAGGTCGAGCAGCACAAAGGCGATGAACCAGGTCACCAGCGGTTGCAGCACCAGCTTCAGGGCCACCAGCGGCCAGGCACCTTCGCTCGGCCCGCTCTGCCGTTGCGCCAGGAATAACCCCAGCGATACCAGTGCACAGGGCACCGTGGCCGCGCCGAGCAGGCGCAGAAACTCGTCCAGCGCCGCAGGCATCTGCACGCCGCCAAACGCCCAGGCAGCACCAAGCAGTGGCGCGACCACCAGCGGATTCTTCAACAGCGCGGTGACCACCTGAACGATGGCACCGCCCAACCCCTTCTTGCTCTGCAGACCCACCTCGATGCACACCACCGCCAGGCCGAATAGCACGCAGACCACCAGCAGCGAGGCGATCAGCGCGGGCGCCATGCCGTCCTCACCCAGCACCAGTACGCACAGTGGAATGCCGATATAGCCGGTATTGGCATAACCGGCACTGAGCCCATCGATGCTGGCGTCGACCAGGCTGCCAGTGGTTTTCCAGCGGTACACCAGCGTGATCAGAAACACCGCGAGCATGCCGCCGGTGAAGGCGAGCAGGAAACCGGGTTGCCAGATCTGCGTCCAGTCGGCCTTGGCCGTGAGGCTGAACAGCAACGCTGGCAGGCCGAGCCAGACCACGAAGCGGTTCATCTCCGATGCCGCGGTCGGCCCCAGGCGATTGGTTCGTCGACAGATGAATCCGACCAGGATCAGGCCGAAGATCGGCAGCAGCACATTGAGAACGGTGGACATCGAACTACGCCAACGACAGGAGAGGACCGAGCCTATGGGTGCAGGCCGCTCAGGGCAAGTCATGAGCTGTGATTCGACGGCGCCCGCTGGCGTCTAGCAGTGACATGCCGGGCGAGCCCGGCGCCGCCACGAGCCGAAGAGCCAGCCAAAGTCTGCTGCGCGTCGGCCATGCTGCGTTAAAAACAGGCTGGAACGCCAGCCCGGTCGAATGCTCATTTACAGCTTGTAAACTCCGCTTCCTCGCCTGCTTGATTCGCTGGCGCTCACCCTTCGGGCCAGCCTTTGGCTGTTACTCCCGCTGGTCGTTGCGCCTTGCATGGCTCTAGCTCGCGAGACTTTGAACAGGCTCTACACATGCAAGCGCTGTTGAACGAAATTCTCGATGAAGTCCGCCCACTGATCGGCCAGGGCAAGGTGGCCGACTACATTCCCGCACTGGCCAGCGTGGCGCCTGATCAGCTGGGCATCGCCGTGTATGGCAACGACGGCCAGGTGCATGTCGCAGGCGATGCACGTACACCCTTCTCGATCCAGAGCATTTCCAAGGTGTTCAGCCTGGTCCAGGCCATCGGCCACAGCGGCGAGAGCATCTGGCAGCGCCTGGGCCACGAGCCGTCCGGGCAGCCGTTCAACTCGCTGGTGCAGCTGGAGTTCGAGCGTGGCAAGCCGCGCAATCCGTTCATCAATGCCGGCGCCCTGGTGATCTGCGACATCAACCAGTCGCGCTACGCCGCACCGGCGCTGTCGATGCGCGACTTCGTCCGGCGCCTGTCGGGCAACCCCGAGGTCACCGTGGACAACCATGTCGCCGAGTCGGAGTACCAGCACCGCGCGCGCAACGCGGCAGCGGCCTACCTGATGCAGTCGTTCGGTAATTTCCACAACGAAGTCGAGGCCGTGCTGCGCAGCTACTTCAGCTGCTGCGCGCTGCGCATGAGCTGCGTCGACCTGGCGCGTGCCTTTGGCTTTCTGGCCAACCAGGGTTTCTGCCAGCACAGCGGCGAGCAGGTGCTGTCGCCCCGCCAGACCAAGCAGATCAACGCCATCATGGCCACCAGCGGGCTGTACGACGAAGCAGGTAACTTCGCCTATCGAGTCGGTCTGCCGGGCAAGAGCGGCGTCGGCGGCGGCATCGTCGCGGTTGTCCCAGGGCAGTTCAGCGTGTGCGTGTGGTCACCGGAGTTGAACACGGCGGGTAACTCCCTGGCAGGGATCAAGGCGCTGGAACTGCTCAGTGAGCGTATTGGCTGGTCGGTCTTCTGAATCGGCGCGCTACAGCTGCGTAGCCCAGATGAAATCCAGGGAAAAGGGGCGCGCTCCCCAAATCGCATCCAGGCCAAGAGTGCCAAAGGTACGCACAGCGCACCCTACAACAGCGCGCTGAATCGGCGCGCTACAGCTGCAGTAGCCCGGATGAAATCCGGGGAAGGGGCGCCGCTCTCGCCGGATCGCACCCAGGCCAAAGGGACCAAAGGTGCGCGCAGCGCACCCTACAACAGCTTGCGGTACTGCACGAATCCCGAGCGCTCACCGATGCGCTCGTACAAGAGCTTGGCCTGGCTGTTGCTCTCGTGAGTCAGCCAGTGCACCCGTGAACAGCCGGCAGCACGCGCCTGCTCAAAAACATGCTGGATCAGCTGACGACCGACGCCGCCACTGCGCTGGCCCTTGGCGACGAACAGGTCCTGCAGGTAACAGTAATCGCCGGTGGTCCAGGTCGAGCGGTGAATGACCCAGTGCACCAGGCCAATGGCCTGGTCACCCTGCCAGGCCAGGGCGGCGCCCATGGGCTCGGCGGGATCGAGAAAACGCTGCCAGGTAAACGCGCTGGTGTCGGCTGGAATCTCGGTCATGTAGAAGCGCTGGTAGCCCTGCCACAAGGGCAACCAGGCTTCGTGATCGGCAGCAACTACAGGGCGAATTTCGATACTCATCGTCCTTCCTCTGTTAGGGCAGGTGGATCAGTCGCTCATCTCACCACAGAGATCGCGCGCCAGCCAGTGCTCAACCTCGGTTTGTGGCAACCCCGCGCCGAGCAGGGCGAACAGCTTGCCCAGTGCGGCTTCGCGGGTCATGCCGCCACAGGACACCAGACCGACCTCGGCCAGACGGCTGCCGGCCGCATACACGCCGAACTGCACATGGCCCTGCGGGCACTGGCTGATTGCCGCCAGCACCACGCCGCGCTGGTGCGCCTCACGCAGCACGCTCATCAATTGCGCGTCGCCGGCCGGGCCGGTACCGCTGCCATAGCACTCCAGCAGCAGACCCCGCACGCCGCTGGCCAGCAGCGCGTGCAGATGCCCTGCCTGCACCGCCGGATGCAGCGGCAATACAGCGAGATTCACCGCCTGGCGCGGCTGACGGAAGTCGATCCGCGCATCGACCGTGGCACGCTCTGCCTGACGCTGACGCGGCAGCACCTGGAAGGCATCGAAGGCATCGCTGCGCAACTTCGAACAACGTGCGCCATGCAGCAGCTGGCCGTTGAAGTACAGGTGCACGCCCGGCTTCACGCCGCGATACAGCGCGCGCATGGCGCCGAACAGATTGGGCCAGGCATCGCCGTCGGTCACACCGGCCGGCTGCATGGCGCCGGTCAGCACCACCGGCACATCGAGGCCGAGTAGCAGGAAACTCAGCGCTGCGGCGCTGTAGGCCAGGGTATCGGTGCCGTGCAGCACCAGCACGGCGTCGTGGCCGCCTTTCTGCACCGCTGTGACGATTTCGTCGCTCAGCGCCAGCCAGTGGCCGGTGTTCATGTTGGCGCTGTCGATCAACGGCAGCAGCTCGCGAAAGGTCCATTGCGGCAGCTCGCTGCCGTCCTCGCTGGTTTGTTGCGTGCGCATGCGCGCCTCGAAGCCCGAGGCCGGCGCCAGGCCGTCTGCGCTCATCTGCATGCCGATGGTGCCGCCTGTGTACAGCACCAGGAGTTTTTCCGGGGTCGCCATGGGCTCTCCTCACAAATCACGGGCCTGCGCGACATTCGCTACGTCGCTCACGACTGCCCGAACAATGGCTGCCAAAGGTGGCAGGCAAGAAAAAGGGGGCCTCGCCCCCTTCTTCCATCTGAGTCAGATCAACGCTGGTAGACGCGATCACCGATTTCCGCCTGGTCGGCGGTTTTGCCTGGCTGACTGCCCCAGACGGCAGGGTCGAGATCCAGGTCAGCGAACTGCTTGGCGTCGAGCACCGGCGATTCGACACCCGCCTTGATCTGGCTATCGTAGTCGCGCATCAGGCGCAGGCCCACCTTGAACAGCAGCGCCAGAGCGATGAGGTTGCAGATCGCCAGCAGGCCCATGGTCACGTCAGCGAAAGCGAACACGGTGCCCAGATCCTGCACCGAGCCCCACAGCACCAGGCCGACCACCAGCACGCGGTAGATCATCACCGGGCCGCGCTTCTGACTGAAGAAGCCCAGGGCGTTCTCACCCAGGTAATAGTTGTAGATCAGCGTGGTGAAGACGAACAGCAGCAGCGCCAGACTGACGAACACCCGGCCCCACTCACCGACAACGGCTGCGACGGCACTCTGGGTCAACACCACACCGGCCTGCTCCATGCCCGGCTGATACACGCCGGACAGCAGAATGATCATCGCCGTGCAGCTGCACAGGATCAGGGTGTCGATGAACACACTGAGCGACTGCACGATGCCCTGCGCGGCCGGGTGCTTGACCTCGGCCACCGCAGCCACGTTCGGCGCACTGCCCAGACCAGCTTCGTTGGAGAACAGGCCGCGCTTGACACCCATGATGATGGCCGCGCCGATGCCACCGGCGAAGGCCGGCTCGAGGCCGAAGGCGCTCTTGAAGATCAGGGCGAAGGTGGCTGGAACTTCGCTGATGTTCAGACCGATCACCAGCAGTGCCATGGCCAGGTAGGAGAACGCCATGACCGGCACCAGCACGTCGGCGAACTTGGCGATGCGCTTGATGCCACCGAAGATGATCAGACCGATCACCACGGTCAGGGCGATGCCGCTGGCCAGGGTCGGAACGCCGAAGGTGTCGTGCAGCGAGCTGGCGACGGTGAAGGACTGCACGGCGTTGAAGCCGAAGCCGAAGGTCACCAGCAGCAGGATCGACACGACGATACCCAGCCAGCGCTGGCCAAGGCCGTGCTGGATGTAGAAGGCCGGACCACCGCGGTAGCCGCCATCGGCCTCGCGACGCTTGTACAGCTGCGCCAGCGAGCACTCGAAGTAGCTGGTGGCCATGCCGACCAGGGCCACGACCCACATCCAGAAGATGGCGCCCGGACCGCCGAGCATGATCGCCACCGATACGCCGGCGATGTTGCCGGCGCCCACGCGACCGGCAACCGACAGCATCAAGGCCTGGAACGAGCTGAGCTGGCCCGGCTGACGCTGGAAGGCCTCGCTGAAAATGCGGAACATGCTGCCGAAGTAGCGGAACTGGACGAAGCGTGAGGCGATGGTGAAGAACAGGCCGAGACCGATCAGCATCACGATCAGCAGCTTGCTCCAGATGAGGTCATTGAGAAGATCGAGCATGGAGGCTTTCTCTCTTGTTGTTCTGAATGGGAATGCGCCGCGCCTGGCGGGTGGCGCAATCTTTGGTGAAGGCGCCGCGCGGGACAATTTCGCAGGTCGCGGCGATCTGATGCGAGTTGATGCTAGAATCGCGTCATTCGCATCAGCTGGAGCGGCCATATGTCCGATTCCCTCGGCAGCAATCTGAAATTGCTTTGCAGCCATTACCGCTCGATTGCCGAGGTGTGCCGCAAGCTGTCGATCAACCGTGCGCAGTTCAACCGCTACCTGGCAGGGCAAAGCCGGCCGACCACGCACAACCTCAAGCGCATCTGCGATTTCTTCGGCGTCGAACCCTTCGAGCTGGCCATGCCGGCCGAGCAGTTCACCCGCCTGATCGGCGCACGCAGCGGCGATGCGCAGCAGCAAAATGGCAGCGACCCGCTGCTGGACCTGTTCGCCCCACTGCGCCGTCAGGCCAGCCCGATGGAGCGCTACTGCGGCTACTACTTCGAATACTCCAACTGCATGTCGGTGCCGGGGCACGTGCTGCTGTCTCTCGTGCACCTGCGCGAGGAGCGCGGCAACTACCTTTTCGAGCGCCAGGAACGCCAGGAGCGCCAGGAACCCACACGCGGCGGCAGTGAGGACTGGGTGCGCTGTCGCTACCTGGGCACGGCGTTCTTCCTGCAGGACCGCCTGTTTCTGGTGGACTACGAGTCGCTCACCGGTAACGAGATGAGCCAGACCATCCTGATCCCCAGCTTCAAGAGCCGCATCATCCGCCTCAACGGCATCAAGACCGGCGTCTCCAGCGGAGACCGCCGCACACCGGCCTGCACCCGCGTGGTCTGGCAGTACCTGGGTAACGAGATCAACCGGGTCAATGCCTATCGCCAGCTGATGCTCTACGCCCCCGATGACCCACGCATCGACGACGACATCCGCCAGCGCCTGGGCGGCGCACAGCTACGTGACGGGTTGTTCGAGATGGAGTAGGGCGTTACCCCCGCAGCGCCTCCAGGCGCTGCTTCTGCCGCGCCGTCTCATCGAAGTTGTCCACAGCCAGCCAGCGCTCGAAGGCCTCGCGGCAGGCCGGCCATTCCCCGTCGATGATGGAGAACCAGGCGGTGTCACGATTCCTGCCCTTGCGCACCATGTGCTGACGGAACAGCCCTTCCTGGGTGAAGCCGAAGCGCTCGGCGGCGCGCAGCGAGCGGGCATTGGCCGCGTCGCACTTCCATTCGAGGCGGCGATAACCAAGATCGTCGAAGGCATGTCGCGCCAGCAGATAGACTGCTTCGGTCGCCCCTGGTGTGCGCTGCATCGGCGCGCCGAAGGCGACGTGACCGATCTCGATGCTGCCGTCCTGCGCGGTGATACGCAGGTAGCTGAACACCCCAAGGGCGCGGCCGCTGGCCAGGTCGACCACCGCATAGAACAGCGGATCGCGGCTCTGCGCATTGCCGGCCAGCCAGGCATCGAAGAGGCCACGTTCGGTAAAGGGGCCGTAGGGCAGATAATCCCAAAGTGCCGGGTCCGGCCCCTGCAACGCACGCCACAGATCATCACCATGACGCCCGACATCGAGCCCCTCGAGACGAACGAAGCGGCCCTGCAGCACGCGCTGGTCCGGTGTGGGACGGGGTTGCCAGTGAGCGAGATCGCTGTTCATTAGAAGAGCTTCCTGTACTGGATGAAGCCGGAGCGGTCGCCGATTCGGTCGTAGAGCATACGCCCCTGGTAATTGTTTTCCTGGGTCAGCCAGTGCACGCGGCTGGCACCGGCGGCACGGGCATCGGCGTAGACATGCTCGATCAGCGCGCGGCCGATGCCGCCACCGCGAATGTGCTCGGCGACGAACAGATCCTGCAGGTAGCAGTAGTCACCACGCGTCCAGCAACTGCGGTGATAGATGAAGTGCACCAAACCGACCGCCTCGCCGTCCTGCCAGGCCAGGGCGGCGTGCATCGGCTCGGCCGGGTCGAGAAAGCGCTGCCAGGTGAGGGCGCTGGTCTCGGCTGGAATCTCGGCCTGGTAGAAGCGCTGGTAAGCCTGCCAGAGCAGCAGCCAGGCGGCGTGATCGGCAGCGGTGACAGGGCGAATGTCGCGCATGTGGGCATTCCTTTGATGGTCAGTCGGTGGGATTCATCTGCACCGCCAGTTCATGGTCACGCGGCGCGGTTGACGTCGTCAGGCCGGCACGGACACCAGCCTGGTCTGCCTTGGAACGGTTCTGGCTGAGCTTCCACTTGCCCTCTAGCCTGCAAATCGGCAGGGCAAAACCGACAATGGCGCGCAACATGGCGTCGATGTAGTTGCGTGGCGCATCGCTGACCGCCCAGGGCTGTGGGCGCCCTTGTTCGTGGCGCTCGCTGAGGCGGCTGACCAGCTCGAGCAGGCGCTCGGGATCATCGAACACCTCGGCCTGGCCCCAGGCATGCACGGCGATGTAGTTCCAGGTCGGCACCACCTTGCCGTGCTCGGCCTTGGCCGGGTACCAGCCAGGATGCACATAGGCGTCAGCGCTGCTGAACACCACCAGCGCCTCGGCCCTAGCGGCCAGGTCGCGCCAGTGCGGATTGGCGCGGGCGAAGTGGCCGTAAAGAGTGCCGAACTCGCCCTCACCAGGCTCAAGCAGCAGCGGCAGGTGACTGGCCTGCAGGCCCTGCTCGCCAGTGCTGGTCAAAATGGCCAGGCCACTGGCCTGAATCTGCGCATGCAAGGTGGCAAGGTCGTCCTGGCGGAAGGCGGCGGGGCAGTACATGACGTTTTCTCCTGGCGTGATGGGGCCATGCTAGGCAGGATATTGGCCTGACGTAAGATCCATTCCTTATGACTTTGATAGAGCCAATCTGCTGATCATGAATCGCTCGTCCGCCTTGCCATTCGATCTTTCCGGCATTCATCTGCAGCCCGGCCAGGGCCTGGCGCGCCAGCTCTACCAGGCCTTGCGCGAGCGCATCCTCGACGGTCGCCTGGCCGGCGGCACACGCTTGCCTGCCAGCCGTGAGCTGGCCGCGCTGCTCGACATCTCGCGCAATACCGTGACCCGCGCGCTGGACCAGCTGTATGCCGAAGGATACGTAGCCGGGCGGGTTGGCGATGGCACCTATGTCGCCGAGCTGACGCGCAATCGCCCTGTCGCAGTAGCAGCCGTCACCCCAGCAACCGCCAGCCCGGCATTGCAGCTGTTACACGACCACCACCTGGCGATGCCCACCGAGGGCGCACCGCGCGCCTTTCGCATCGGTATACCGGCCTTCGACCTGTTCCCCTTCGAGACCTGGGCACGCCTGCAGGCACGCTTCTGGCACAAACCCTCGCCAGCACGGCTGGGCTATGGCGATCCGGCCGGTGACATGCAGTTGCGCGAGCTGATCGCCGCCTACCTGCGCAACAGCCGCGGCCTGACCTGCGAGGCACAGCAGATAGTGATCACCTGCGGCTCGCAGCAGGCCATCAGCCTCTGCGCGCAATTGCTGATTCAACCGGGCGACCGTGTGGCCATTGAAAACCCCGGCTACCGCGCGGCGGGCCATGCCTTCGCCATGGCCGGCGCGCAGCTGTGCGGCGTTTCGGTAGACGGCGAAGGTCTGGACGTCGCCGCCCTGCAGCGCCTGAATGATTGCCGCCTGACCTATGTCACGCCCGCGCACCAGTACCCCACCGGCGTCACCCTGTCACTGCCGCGACGCCTGACATTGCTGGAGTGGGCCAAGCGCGTGAACGGCTGGATCATCGAGGACGACTACGACGGCGAGTACCGCTACAGCGGTACGCCGCTCGCGCCGCTGGCAGCGTTGGACGAGCAGCAGCGAGTGATCTACATCGGCACCTTCGGCAAGCTCGCCTTCCCGGCGCTGCGCCTGGGCTATCTGCTGCTGCCGCCAGCGCTGGCCGAGAGCTTCGCGAGGCGCCAGGCGCTGGAGATGCGCCATTTGGAGGTCGGCACCCAGGCGGTGATGGCCGAGTTCATCGCTGCCGGGCACTTCCAGCGCCACGTGCGGCGCATGCGTCAGGCTGCGCGCAGCCGACGCGACGCCCTGATCGAAGCCTGGCCGCAGGTAATTCCCGGGTGTTCTTCTTTACCGGCCGTGGAAGCCGGCCTGCACCTGTGCATCAGGGTCGAGAGCCTTACGCGTGAACGCGAGCTGATCGGCGCTGCGCGCGCAACCGGCATCGAGATGAACCCTCTGAGCGATTACTGGCTGCCAGGCAGCGAGACGGCCGAGGACGCCCGCGCCGGACTGGTGCTGGGATTTGCTGCAGTGCCGGAGGCGCAGATCGTCGAAGCGGTGCAGACGCTGCGCCGGGCGTGGAAGCTGTAACCCAGGCCAACAGACGGTGCGCACGGCGCACCCTACCCCCAATTGAATGGCAGGCAAAAAAAAGGGATGGCCAAAGCCATCCCTGAAGGTTGAGGCTGGTGAAGGCCTCCTATGAACAGGTTGTCAGCTGCGCGGGCGGGCTTGCACCTGGCTCGCCCCGGTGTAGAAACCACCCAGGCCCGGCCAGAAGCGCCGTGGCGGATGCACCGTACGGAACAGGAACCGGACGTTAGGCGTCGTTGTAGGCTGCATGATGGTTCTCCACTCAGGGCTGCAAGGGCACGAGACGCGGGGCGATCATGTTCTCAGGGCGCAGGATGTCGGCCAGCGTGGCTTCGTCCAGCAGTTGCTCCTCGCGTACCAGCTCCAGCACGCCGCGCCCGGTTTCCAGGGCGACCTTGGCGATGCGGGTGGCGTTCTCGTAGCCGATATAGGGGTTCAGCGCGGTGATCAGGCCAATGGAGTTTTCCATCAGCTCACGGCAGCGCGCCTCGTTGGCGGTGATGCCGTCGATGCACAGCTCGCGCAGCATATCCATGGCGCGAGTGAGCAGGCGGATCGAGTCGAAGATCTTGTAGGCGATCAGCGGCTCCATCACGTTCAGCTGCAACTGGCCGCCCTCGGCTGCCATGGTTAGCGCCAGGTCATTGCCGATCACTTCGAAGGCCACCTGATTGACCGCCTCGGGGATCACCGGGTTGACCTTGCCCGGCATGATCGAACTGCCCGGCTGACGGGCCGGCAGGTTGATCTCGTTGATGCCGGTACGCGGGCCGCTGGAGAGCAGACGCAGGTCGTTGCAGATCTTCGACAGCTTGACCGCGGTGCGCTTGAGCATGCCGGAGAACAGTACGAAGGCGCCCATGTCGCTGGTGGCTTCGATGAGGTCGGCAGCCGGGGTCAGCGGATGGCCGCTGATGATGGCCAGGCGCTTGACCGCCAGGGCCTGGTATTTCGGGTCGGCATTGATGCCGGTGCCGATCGCGGTACCGCCCAGGTTCACCTCGGTGAGCAGGGTCGGCGCCAGCAGTTTCAGGTGTTGCAGGTCTTCGCCGAGGGTGGTGGCGAAGGCGCGGAATTCCTGGCCGAGGGTCATCGGCACGGCGTCCTGCAGTTGGGTACGACCCATCTTCAGCACGTGGCCGAACTCCAGGCCCTTGGCGGCGAACGACTGGATCAGCTTGTGCAGTGCGCTCAGCAGGCTGTCGTGACCGAGCAGCAGGCCGAGGCGGATGGCGGTCGGATAGGCGTCGTTGGTCGACTGCGCCATGTTCACGTCGTTGTTCGGGTGCAGGTGCTGGTACTGGCCCTTCTCATGACCCATGGCCTCGAGGGCGATGTTGGCGATCACCTCGTTGGCATTCATGTTGGTCGAGGTGCCCGCGCCGCCCTGGATCATGTCGACCACGAACTGCTCGTGGAACTCGCCCTGGATGATACGCGCGCAGGCGGTGCTGATCGCCGTGTGCTTGGCGGCGGACAGGTGGCCCAGCTCGCGGTTGGCGTCTGCCGAGGCCTGCTTGACCATGGCCAGGCCGATCACCAGCTTCGGGTAGTGCGACAGCGGCACACCGGACAGGCGGAAGTTCTGCACGGCGCGCAGGGTCTGGATGCCGTAATAGGCATCGGCAGGGACTTCGAGGGTGCCGAGCAGGTCTTTTTCGACGCGAACAGATGCAGCAGAGGACATGATAGCGATGGCTCTTGGGAAGTACGGCGAGTGCCGCGATGCCCATAGAATAGGGGCTCCGACCGTCTCGCTACCAATGCCGTTACTTGCTGACCTATGCACAATCGGCATAATGTGGATGTGACGTCGGCCGCCGTTGCGGCGTACATGACCGCCGTGGGAGGGGCTTCAGCCGCGACCGCTCGCCGCTGAAGCGCCTCCCACGGTTCGCGCCCCATCTACCGAGTCGTCTTTCCTCGGGAGCCTGCTATGAACCTGGAAATAAAATGGCTGGAAGATTTCGTCGCCCTGGCCGGCACCCGCAGCTTTTCCCAGGCTGCGGAAAAGCGCTTCGTCACCCAGCCGGCGTTCAGCCGACGCATCCGCAGCCTTGAGGCGGTGCTCGGCCTGACACTGGTTGACCGCTCCTGCACCCCCGTCGAACTCACCGAAGCCGGCCGGCTGTTTCTGGTCACCGCGCGCAGCCTGGTCGAACAGCTCGGCGAGGTGGTGCGCCACCTGCACAACCTGGAAGGTCAGCAGGGCGAAATGCTGTCGATTGCCGCCGCTCACTCGCTGACCCTGGGCTTCTTCCCCGAGTGGATCGCCCGCCTGCGCCGCGAAGGCCTGCCACTGACCACACGACTGGTAGCGACCAACGTCGGCGAAGCGGTGCACTCGTTGCGCGAAGGCGCCTGCGACCTGATCCTCGCCTACTACGACCCCGACGCGGCGCTGCAGATGGACCCGGCGATCTTCCCCTCGCTGCACCTGGGCGCCACCTCGATGTTGCCGGTGTGCGCGGTGAACGAGTCCGGCGCGCCGCTGTACGACCTCGACAATGGCCAGAGCGTGCCGCTGCTGGCCTACAGCGCCGGCGCCTTTCTCGGGCGCTCGGTCAACCTGCTGCTGCGCCAGCGCGCGTTGCGCTCGACGACGGTGTACGAAACCGCCATGGCCGACAGTCTCAAGAGCATGGCCCTGCAAGGCATGGGCGTGGCCTGGGTGCCACGGTTGTCGGTCACCGCTGAACTGGCCCGTGGCGAACTGGCCATCTGCGGCGGCGAACACTGGCAGATCCCGCTGGAAATCCGCCTGTACCGCTGCGCCCTGGTGCGCAAGGCGGCGGTGCGTTTGCTCTGGCGCAAGTTGGAGACGGGGGAAGTGGGCAGCTGAGCTTTCGGCTAGGGTGCGCTGCGCGCAGCGGCTCTCGCGGGAAATTTGATCGTTCCCACGCTCCGCGTGGAAACGCAACCCAGGACGCTCTGCGTCCGTCACAGCCACCAACTCCGCCACACATGACGCAGAGCGTCACAAACGCAGGTGCCCACGCAGAGCGTGGGCACCATCGGTACAGAGGGCATCGCGTTCTGCAGGAGCGGCTGGGGCGACATTGCGCTTCAGCCGCGAGCTTTTCATTGATCGTTCCCACGCTCCGCGTGGAAACGCAGCCTAGAACGCTCTGCGTCCGTCACAACCACCAACGCCGCCACACATGACGCAGAGCGTCACAAACGCAGATGCCCACGCAGAGCGTGGGCACCATCGGTACAGAGGGCATCGTGTTCTGTAGGAGCGGCTGGGCGGCATTGCGCTTCAGCCGCGAGCCTTTAGCGACGAATCACTTACCCGATTTGATCGACGTCCACGCCCGCGTGCGCACACGCTCGATCTTCTGCGGCAGCGGCTGCACCACGTACAGCGACTTCTGCAGCTCCGGTGTCGGGGTCAGGTCATGGTCGTCGGCGATATCCGCACCCACCAACTCCATGCCCGGCACGTTGGGGTTGGGGTAGCCGAGGAAATCGCTGATCGGCGCGATCACCTTGGGTTCGAGCAGGTGGTTGATGAAGGCGTGGGCTTCGTCCGAATTATTCGCGCTCTTGGGGATGGCCCAGGTGTCGAACCAGATCGGTGCGCCCTCTTTCGGCAAACGCCAGTTGATCACCACGCCGTTGCCGGCTTCCTTGGCGCGGTTGGCGAACTGGTAGAAGCTGCCCGAATAACCGATGGCCACGCAGATGTCGCCGTTGGCGATGTCGGTCATGTACTTGGCCGAATGAAAGTAGGCCACGTACGGTCGCACTTTGAGCAGCAGTTCAGTGACCTTGTCGTAGTCGGCCGGGTTGGCGCTGTTGGGGTCCAGGCCCAGGTAGTGCAAAGCGATGGGGATGATTTCGGTGGGCGAGTCGAGCATGGCCACACCGCAGGATTTCAGCTTCTCCATGTACTCGGGTTTGAACACCAGGTCCCAGCTGTTCACCGGCGCATCGTCACCGAGCGCAGCCTTGACCTTGTCCGGGTTGTAGCCGATCAGCACGGTGCCGTACATGTAGGGCACGCCGTATTGGTTGCCGGGGTCGTTCTTCTCCAGCAGGCCGAGCAGTACCGGGTCGAGATTCTTCCAGTTGGGCAGCTTGGACTTGTCCAGCGGGGCGAATACGCCCGCCTTGATCTGGGTCTCGAGGAACTGGTTGGAGGGGATCACCAGGTCGTAGCCGGAGTTGCCAGTGAGCAGCTTGGCCTCCAGCGCCTCGTTGGTCTCGAAGGTGTCCCAGGTGATCTGGATGCCGGACTCCTTCTGGAAGTCCTTGGGCACCTCCGGGAGGATGTAGTCGGCCCAGTTGTACACGCGCAGCTCCTTGGCCTGCACTGCGCCGCTGAGCAGGGTGGCGCCGCACAGGGCGGCGCCAAGCATCTGTTTGATGGCTTTCATCGTTTCTCACCCCTGAAGTGTCGTTGTTAGTTTTTCGTAGGGTGGATGGCGCTTTATCCATCCACCGGACTGGAGCTACAACGGTGGACGAAAAAAGCGTCGTCCACCCTACGCGCTACGCGCCCTCGAAGCCTTCCAGCACGTTGACCGCGTTGACGCCGATGGCCTCCACCGCGTAGCCGCCTTCCATGATGAACAGCGTCGGCAAGCCGAGCGCGGCGATGCGCCGGCCCATGGCCAGGTAATCCGGGCTGTCGAGCTTGAACTGCGAAATCGGATCTTCCATGTAGGTGTCCACGCCCAGCGAAACCACCAGCACGTCGGCGCCGTAGTCGGCGATGCGCTGACAGGCCTGCTCCAGCGCCGCGTTCCAAGTGTCCCAGGAGCTACCCATCGGCAACGGGTAATTGAAGTTGCAGCCCTCGCCAGCCCCTTCGCCCAGTTCGTCGGCATAACCGAGAAAGAACGGGAATTCCTCGGCCGGGTCGCCGTGGATGGAGGCGAACAGCACGTCGCTGCGCTGGTAGAAAATGTCCTGGGTACCGTTGCCGTGGTGGTAGTCGACATCGAGGATGGCGACTTTCTTGCGACCCTGGTCGAGGAAGGCCTGGGCGGCGATGGCGGCATTGTTCAGGTAGCAGTAGCCGCCCATCACGTCGCCAGCGGCGTGGTGGCCTGGCGGACGGCACAGGGCGAAGGCACTGTGGGCGCCGCTGGCGATCTCGGCCTGCCCGCTCAGCGCAACCTGCGCAGCGCTGTAGGCGGCCTGCCAGGTGCCGGCGGTGATCGGCGCGCCGCCATCGAAACTGTAGTAACCGAGCTGGCCGTGCAGATCGTTGGGGATCATCCGGCGCAGGGTGCGTGCAGGCCAGGTGAACGGCAGCAGGTCGCCCTTGCCGCCCTGCTCCTGCCAGCGCGCCCAGGCGCCCTTGAAGAATTCCAGGTAGGCCTTGCTGTGGATGCGCTCGATGGGCGCCAGGCCGAAATCCTTGGGCGCGCGGACTTCGCCGAGCTGGCGAGCCTTGACGCGCGCAAGGATGTGATCGGCGCGCTGCGGCTTCTCGAAGCAGGGCATCAATTGCCCGTCGATCAGCTCGCATTTGCCGTGGTGCAGGTGGTGGTCGTCGCTGTAGTAGGTGAGCATGCAAAGCGCTCCAGGCTCGTTGTTGTGCCTGCATTGTTCGCCCGCTGGCAGCGAATCGAGAACGCTGGCAACGGCCAAAAGGGGATCGAAATGGCCAAAAAATGGACGAGAGCGGTTTTTTAACAGCGCGCAGCGACGCTGCCCGCCGGGTCGCCGCCAGGTAGGGCTGGCCATGAATCTCCCCACCACCCACGGCGGATAAATGTAACAACCCGTGATGCTTAAGCTTTCCTTAAGCCTGGCGGCCGATGGTGGCAACCTGCCTGGGGCCAACCCCCGAACCATCAGCCACGCCAAAGGATGCCGAGCATGTCGACACCGGCCCGCCGCCCCGTTCGCGCCCTGACGATGCTCGCACTGCTTGCACTATCCAGCGCCGCACTCGCTGATACCGACTGCGCTCGGCAAGACCGCAGCGCCTGGATGCCCGAGTCGCAGTTCCGCGAGCAGATGAAGCGCCAAGGCGTGCAGATCACCAAGTTCCGCATCACCCCCGGCAATTGCTACGAGATCTATGGCTTCGACCGTGACGGCCGCAAGCTGGAGATCTACTACGACCCGGTCGATGCCCGCCCGGTAGAAGAAGTCGCCAGCTCGCACCCGACTTCACCCAGACACCCCTGAACCACCGAACATGACCTCGACCCTCAAGACCTGCACCCTGCTGCTGGGCGCTGCCACGGTGTTCGCCTGCGCCTGGTTCGGCGCTGCCCCGCACGCACTGGCGCCCTTCGCCAGCCAGCCACCGATGCCGGCCGATGCGCCACCGGCCAGGGCAGCTCACTTCGCCTCCTCCGATCTGGAGGATTTCGTCCATTCCGCCTCGATCACCGGCCTGCCCGGCGGCGATCTGATGGCAGCCTGGTTCGCCGGTACTCGCGAAGGCGCCGCCGACGTACAGATTCGCGCCGCGCGCTTCGATGCCGCCAGCGGCCAGTGGAGCACCGAGCGTGTGCTGGCCAGCCGCGAGTCGACCCAGCGCGCGGTCGGCAAGCACATCCGCAAGCTGGGCAATCCGGTGATCAGCCTGGCTCCGGACAACCGCCTGTGGCTGTTCTACGTCTCGGTGTCGCTCGGCGGTTGGGCTGGCAGCGCGATCAACGCCATGGTTTCCGACGACCTTGGCGAAACCTGGTCGGCGCCCCGGCAACTGATCACCAGCCCCTTTCTCAATATCAGCACGCTGGTGCGTGCCGCGCCGGTATTCCACGCCGACGGCAGCATCGGCCTGCCGGTGTATCACGAGTTCCTCGGCAAGTTTCCCGAGTACCTGCACCTGAGCGCGAAGGGCGAAGTGCTGGGCAAGTACCGCATCGGCAAGGGGCGAGATTCCCTGCAACCGGCCGTGGTGGCGCTGGACGAACGTCGCGCCGTGGCCCTTTTGCGCTATGCCGGCGAGGAACATCACCGCGTGCTGGCCAGCTACAGCGAGGACGCCGGGCGCAGCTGGAGCCATCCGCAGCCGGTCGAGCCGAGCAACCCCAACTCGTCCCTGGCGGCGGTCAGCCGCCCGGATGGCAGCTTGCTGGTGGCGATGAACGACCTCGAAGATGGGCGCTTTCGCCTGACCCTTTATGCCACCGACGCCAACCTGGCCAACTGGCGCACTCTCGGCGAGCTCGACGAAAGCCCCAACCCCTGGGGCGAACCGATTGCGCAAGACGAATTCCCGGCCGTGGTCAGTGAAAAATTCCGCGCCAGCGGCGGCAAGCCGGAACAGCAGGCGCAGTTCCTCGAGCGGGTGAGCGAGCGCATGTGCAGCGCCGAGGGCTGCACCTTCGACTACGAATACCCCTATTTCACCCGTGACCGCGAAGGCACTTACCACCTGGTGTATTCGTGGAACGACATGTTCATCAAGCACCTGAGCTTCAACGAGGCCTGGCTCTCGGAGCGCCGCCCACATGACTGATTTCTGGCTGCCGCATCTGGCCTTCACTCTGCTCGCATTCCTGATCTTCGCGCGCCTGACGCGCACTGCGACGCAGCGCGGCATCCTGCTGGCGGGTTGCCTGCTGCTCAGCCTGGCGCCGGTGCAGGGCATCAGTCTGGCACTGCAGTTGCGCACCTATATCGGCGACCTGTCGGTGGCCAGCCTGGTTCTGCTTGGCTGGGCGACGCTATGCCATTTTGGCCTGTCGCACGCCGGCGCCCGTGATCGCCTGGCCAGCCTGGCGCTGTTTGCCGGCCTGGCCGTGCTGCTCTACCCGGCGGCGCTGGGCCTGAGTTATGCCGACCCGTACCAGCTCGGCTTCGAGCCCCGCCCCATGTTGTTGGTGCTCGGCCTGTTGTGCGCGGTGCTGATCCTCCAGCGCAGCTGGCTCGGCGCCCTGACGCTGGTGCTGGCGACCCTTGCCTTCGCCCTGCGCCTGGGCGCTTCGGAAAACTACTGGGACTACCTGATCGACCCCTACCTGGCTCTATACAGCTTCGGTGCGCTGCTTCTGGCAGGCGGACGCTGGATGCTGATCCGGCTTTCGACTCGTACAAGGAACCTCGCATGAGCTGGCTGAAATCCCGCCGCCTGCATTACCTGGCAGGCCTCACGGCGCTGCTGTTCGTGCTCTTCGCCGCCTTGCGCGGACTGTTTCTGCTGGGCTTTTCGGCTGTCGAAAGCATCAGCGAACCGGACGTGCTGCGTACCCTCGGTATCGGCCTGCGCTTCGACCTGCGCCTGGCCCTGCTGCTGATGCTACCGGTGGGTATCCTGCTGGCGCTACCCAGGGTGCGCCTGGCGCGTTTTCGCGCGGTGCGCTGGCTGCTGCGCGGCTATCTGCTGCTGGCCGTGGCCGCGCTGGGCCTGCTCTACATTATCGATTTCGGCCACTACGCCTACCTGGGTGTGCGCCTCAACGCCACGGTGCTGCGCTTTGCCGGTGATGCGCAGATCTCCACCGGCATGCTCTGGCAGACCTACCCGGTGCTGTGGATAACCCTGGCCTGGCTGGTAGGCGTGGCACTGTGGTCATGGGCGCTGCTGCGACTGGAGCGCGCCACCCTGGATCGGCCGCACGCACAACGAGTCGGCATATTGCCGGCAATCGGCGGCGCGGCAGTGGTCAGCGTGCTGGTGTTCTTCGGCCTGCTCGGCCGTGCCAGCGCGCTGAACCTGGAGAACCCGGTGCCGCTGCGCTGGAGCGATGCGTTCTACAGTGGCAACAGTCAGGTGGGTGCGCTCGGGATCAACCCGGCGCTGTTTCTCTTCGACACCCTCAAGCTCGAACCCAGCGCTTTCGATGAGACGGCCACGCGTGCGCATTACGACGTGGTGGCCGATTATCTGGGCGTCAGCGAGCGCGATCCGAACGCGCTGAACTTCTTTCGCCACCAGCCAGTGCAGGCGCATCGCATCCAGACCGAACGCCAGCCCAACGTGGTTTTCGTCATGCTCGAATCCCTCGGCACCAGCGCCGTGGGCGCCTACGGCAACCCGCTGAATCCGACGCCGAACCTCGATCGTCTGGCCAGGGAAAGCTGGTTCTTCCGTCACTTCTACGTGCCAGTCACCGGCACTGCCAAGACCGTGTGGGCGAGTATCACCGGCATCCCCGATGTATCGCGCCAGGAGACAGCGACGCGCAACCCGCTGATCGCCCGTCAACGCACGCTGATCAACGCGCTACCAGGCTACGAAAAGTTTTACATGATCGGCGGCAACGCCGGCTGGGCCAACATCAACGCGCTGATCCGCCAGAGCATCGACGGCGTTCAGCTCTATGAGGAACGCCACTGGCAGTCGCCGCAGGTGGACGTGTGGGGCATCTCCGACCTGGATTTCTTCAAGGAGAGTTCGCGCATCCTTGGCGCACTGCCCAGGGACAAGCCGTTCTTCGCTTACCTGCAGACCTCCGGCAACCACCGCCCTTTCACCATTCCCAAGGACAACGACGGCTTCGAGCCACTCGACCTGCCGCTGGAACAGGTACAACAGGCCGGCTCGCGCAGCGTCGAGCAATACAACGCGGTGCGCCTGCTGGACTTCAACATCGGGCGCCTGATGGAGTTGGCCAAGGAACAGGGCTTCTACGACAACACCATTTTCGTCTTCTTCGGCGACCACAACACCCGCATCAGCCAGATCCCGCACATGGCGCCGGCCTTCGAGCAACTGGGGCTGGAGAGCAACAACGTGCCGCTGCTGATCCACGCACCGAAATGGCTGACACCGCGTGAGTTCGACGAGGCCGTGGGCCTGGCCGACCTATTGCCGACGGTGGCCGGACTGGTCGGCGTGCCCTTCGATAACGGCGGCCTCGGCCGCGACCTGCAACTGCCGGCGCCGGAAGGCGAACGCGTGGTGCCGCTGGTGCTGCAGGAAGGCACCTTCCCGGTGATTGGCGCGGTGACCCGTGACTTCCTCGTGCAGATGCAGCACGACGGCAGCTCGCCGACCTTGCACGACCTGCGTTCGCCAACGCCGCGCGACAACGTCGCCGAGCGTCACCCGGAAGAGTTCCGGCGCCTGCTGGCGCTGAGCCGCGGCTTGCATGAAGCAGCGCGGTTACAGATGTACCGCAACGTGCAGGCGGAGGAATGAGCGATACCTGTGGGAGGCGCTTTAGCGGCGAGCTTTTATCGCGGCTGAAGCCGCTCCTACGGTTTCAGTGATCGCCCGGTATCACACATCGCCCGCAAGCGGGCTCCTAAAGGGAGAGTCGGGCATTCCGTAGGAGCCGGCTTGCCGGCGATCCGTCACCCAAAGGCCCGCGCCAGTGCCCCGAATTACATCCGGGCTACGCGCGAAAGCGGCTCGGCGGCACGCCGCTCCAGCGCTGGAAGGCATGACGGAAGCTGGCGGTCTCGCTGAAGCCGAGCACCTCGGCGATGCGGTACACCGGCCATTGCTCCTCGCTGAGCAGCGCCTTGGCGCGCTCGAAGCGCAGCTCGTCGAGCAAGCCCTGGTAGCTGGTGCCCAACTCCTGCAGGTGACGACGCAGGGTGCGCGGCGAGCAATGCATCTGCTGCGCCAGGTTCTCCAGCCCCGGCGGCTCGGCCAACTGCGCGGCGAGCAACTGGCGCACCCGCTCCAGCCAGGCCTGGCGGCTGCTGAACTCGGCGTTGAGGCGACGGCAGCGCTCCACCATGTCGCCGTGGGTGACGCTATCGGCCAGCGGCAGTCGGCGCTCCAGCAGTGCAGCGGGAAAAGCGAAGGCGTTGCGCTGGGCCTCGAAACGCAGCGGACAGGGAAAGCTGCGTGCATAGCGCTTCACGTAGCGCGGCTGGGCATAGGTGAACTCGGCGCCCTCCAATGGCAAGGGCTGGCGCAGCAGTTCATCACCGATCAGTTTCAGCGAGGCCAGGCACATCTCCACGTTGAACACCTCCAGCGCCTCGGCATCGCGGTAACCGCTGGCGCAGATCCAGGCCAGCTCGCCTTCCACCTGCAGGTCGAGGCGAAAATAGGTGCCGAGCAGCGCCGGGTACTGCAGCAACAGACGCCAGGCGTCACCAAAGGTGGCAGCCGACAGCGCAGCGTAACCAAGCAGCCCATAGGAGGAAACATGCAGGCTGCGCCCCAGGTCGAGCCCCAGATCAGCACGCAGGGCCAGGGCATTGGCGCAGACCTGCAGCTCCTGCACCCGGGTGATGCGGGCATCGGCATTGTCCAGATCAGCCGCACCAATGCCGCTCCCGGCCAGCAAGTGCGGGCGTAACTCGGGCTGCTCGGCGAAGCGTTGCAGGATCAGGGAAACCACATGCAGGGTGGTCAGTGGAGCGTGCAGCATGATGCGTTCCGTATGCGTGATTACACAAAGGAACGCAAGAAATATGCCGCGAGACGGCGGGCCGCAGCCCGCCGGGAAGGATCAGCGATTACGCAGAATCGCGTTGATGAAGTCGCCCTGATTCGGTTCGTCCTTGAGGGTGGTGAACTGCAGTTGGCCGTCCTGCTCGCGCAACTTCATGCTCTCGCCGAAGCGGCAGTCGATACCCTTGAGCGTCTTGGCCTCAGCCTTGTAGCGCTCATCCTTGCCACACAGGTAGGCCATCTGGTTGACCACTTCGCCGCAGAAGCTCGGCACGCTGAGACTCATCAGTTGCTCATCGGACATCGCGCTCCAGTCCACCTGGGTGCTCAGTGGGGTGGCGCAGGCCTCGGAGGCCTCACCGTCGATCTCCTGCAGGCGAGCGCTGTAATCGGCAACACGTTGCTCGCGGTCGAAGGCGGCGAGGCGCACCTGCAGCCCATCCTTCTCCTGCTTCTGGTACATCGCCAGGAGGTCCTTCGGCTTCAGCGCCTTGGTCTTGTCCTCGTTGTAGCTGAGCTCAAACCCTGGGGTGTTCGGCAGGTTGAGCTGGTAGCTCTCGCCGCTCCAGGCGCGGCGTTTGTTCAGCAGGTTGTAGTCGCGACCATCGAGACGGATGCCATAGTCACGCTGCTCGTTGCCCAGCTCACGGACGTCGGTGAGAAACACCACCTCGTCGAGCGGGTGATTGATGCCGCGAACCTGCACCAGCGCCTGCTTGCCGTCGGCGGAAGGGGCCAACGCCAGACTGACGCCCTGACCGGCGTCGAACACCTGCGGGTGCTTGGCCAGATCCAGCGCAGCAGCTTGAAGGGAAAGCAGGGAGAGGGCTACCAGCGAAACGTACTGTTTCATGACGACACGTCCTTGTTCGGATGAAGGACGCACAGTATAGCCCGCCGCTTGGCGGTGATCTGTGCGCCCGTCCGCGTCCGCTCTGTAGGAAAGTTGCCAATCCGTGACCTTTCCCGAATCAGAACTGCAGCACGACCCGCCCCTCGATCTGCCCACCGCGCATCTGATCGAAGATGCCATTGATGTTGTCGAGCTTGTCGCTGTGCACCGTGGCCTTGACCAAACCCTCGCCGGCGAAATCCAGCGCTTCCTGCAGATCCGCGCGAGTACCGACGATGGAGCCGGTGATCGTGATGGCCTTGAGCACCACATCGAAGATGGGCGTGGGGAAATCACCTGGCGGCAGGCCAACCAGCGCCACAGTGCCATGTCGGCGTGCCATGCCGATGGCCTGGCCGAAAGCAGCATTGGATACCGCCGTGACCAGCACGCCGTGAGCACCGCCGATATCGCGCTGCACCACCTCGGCCGGGTTTTCCTTGCGCGCGTTGATGGTCAGGCTGGCGCCGAGCTTGCGCGCCAGCTCCAGCTTGGCGTCATCGACGTCAACCGCGATGACGTGCAGGCCCATGGCGCGGGCGTATTGCACCGCAACGTGGCCGAGGCCGCCGATGCCGGAAATCGCCACCCACTGGCCGGGACGTGCCTTGGTTTCCTTGAGGCCCTTGTACACCGTCACGCCAGCGCAGAGGATCGGGGCGATTTCGAGGAAGTCGACATTTTTCGGCAGGATGCCGACGTAGTTGGGGTCGGCGAGCACGTACTCGGCATAACCACCGTTGATCGAATAACCGGTGTTCTGCTGGCTCTCGCACAGGGTTTCCCAGCCGGTCAGGCAGTGCTCGCAGCAGCCGCAGGCGGTGTATAGCCAGGGCACGCCGACGCGGTCACCCTCCTTCACCCGGGTCACGCCGCTGCCGACCGCCGCCACATAACCAACCCCCTCGTGGCCGGGAATGAACGGCAGGCTCGGTTTCACCGGCCAGTCGCCCTCGGCCGCGTGCAGGTCGGTGTGACAGACGCCGGAGGCCTCGATCTTCACCAGAATCTGCCCGGGGCCGGGCAGCGGGGTTTTTACCTCCTCGATACGCAGCGGCTCACCGAAAGCGTGGACGACGGCGGCTTTCATGGTCTGGTTCATGCGCGGTTCCTCTTGCATGCGAGTGTCTGACCAGTGTGCGCGCACAGCCCACCCCGGCATTGCCCCAGAGCAAGGTTTAGGCGGTTTTCCCCCTCTGCCACGCCTTGCATGACAAACGGTCATCGCCACTGCCCGACAGCAGTGGCTTTGCGTTATACTGCGCGGCCTTCGGCCGGCAGCACCCGGCCAACGAATCATGACAAGCCACGCTGGCCCGCCCGCGTGGCTTGTTGGTTTTTGACGCGCCGCGAGGCGCCCGAGAGAAGAGGCACTTTGATGAGCGCACTGGTTGGCGTGATCATGGGCTCCAAGTCCGATTGGTCCACCCTTAGCCACACCGCCGAGATGCTGGACAAGCTGGGCATTCCCCACGAGGTCAAGGTGGTCTCTGCCCACCGCACCCCGGATCTGCTGTTCCAGTACGCCGAAGAGGCAGAAGCACGTGGCATTCAGGTGATCATCGCCGGTGCCGGTGGCGCCGCTCACCTGCCGGGCATGTGCGCCGCCAAGACCCACCTACCGGTACTCGGCGTGCCGGTGCAGTCGTCCATGCTCTCGGGCGTCGACTCGCTGCTGTCGATCGTGCAGATGCCGGCCGGTATTCCAGTCGCCACCCTGGCCATCGGCAAGGCCGGCGCAGTCAACGCAGCCCTGCTCGCCGCCAGTATCCTCGGTCACCAGCACCCGCAGTTTCACGCGGCGCTGAAGCAGTTCCGCCAGGAACAGACCGATACCGTGCTGAGCAACCCGGACCCGCGCGAGGCCTGAAGCCCATTCCATCAGGGGCTGCGACACGGTGCATTTGAACGCTGTCCGCTGCTCGGAATGCTCATTTACCGGCGTAAACTCCGCTTCCTGCGCTGCGGGCAGCGTTCAACTGCTTGGTCTCGCCACCTGCTGATAAAGGGGCTTTGTTATGAAAATAGGTGTGATCGGTGGCGGCCAGCTGGGCCGCATGATGGCCCTGGCGGGCACCCCGCTGGGCATGAACTTCGCTTTCCTCGACCCCGCGCCGGACGCCTGCGCCCAGGCGCTCGGTGAGCATATCCGTGCCGACTACGGCGATCAGGACCACCTGCGCCAGTTGGCCGACGAGGTCGACCTGGTCACCTTCGAGTTCGAGAGCGTGCCGGCCGAGACCGTGGCCTTCCTCTCGCAGTTCGTGCCGGTTTACCCGAGCGCGCAAGCCCTGCGCATCGCCCGCGACCGCTGGTTCGAGAAGTCCATGTTCCGCGAACTGGGCATTCCCACCCCGGAGTTCGCCGATATCCAGTCGCAGGCTGACCTCGACGCCGCCGTGGCCAGCATCGGCCTGCCGGCGGTGATGAAGACCCGCACCCTGGGCTACGACGGCAAGGGCCAGAAGGTGCTGCGCAAGCCCGAAGATGTCAGCGGCGCCTTCGCCGAGCTGGGCAGCGTGCCGTGCATCCTCGAAGGCTTCGTACCCTTCACCGGCGAGGTATCGCTGATCGCCGTGCGCGCCCGCGACGGCGAAACGCGCTTTTACCCGCTGGTGCACAACACCCACGACAGCGGCATCCTCGCCCTGTCCGTCGCCAGCACCGATCACCCGCTGCAGGCACTGGCCGAGGACTATGTTGGCCGCGTGCTGGAAAAGCTCGATTACGTCGGCGTGCTGGCCTTCGAGTTCTTCGAGGTGGACGGCGGTCTCAAGGCCAACGAGATCGCCCCGCGCGTGCACAACTCCGGGCACTGGACCATCGAAGGTGCCGAGTGCAGCCAGTTCGAAAACCACCTGCGCGCCGTCGCCGGCCTGCCGCTGGGCTCCACCGCCAAGCTGGGCGAAAGCGCCATGCTCAACTTCATCGGTTCGGTGCCGCCGGTAGACAAGGTGATCAGCGTTGCCGACTGCCACCTGCACCACTATGGCAAGGCCTTCAAGGCCGGGCGCAAGGTCGGTCATGCCACCCTGCGGTGCGCCGATCACGCCAGTCTCGACGCGCGTATCGCCGACGTTCAGGCGCTGATCGCCGAAGACTGACCGGTCGATTCGCAGCTAGACTCTTGAACGACGGTGGTCGTTCAAGAGCCCCCCATGAAGCGTCTTCTTTCCTTGCTGCCTCTACTGTTCACGCTGACCTGCGTTGGCGCGTCAGAGGTGCTGCGCGTCGACTTTCGCGAACGGCCGCCGGAAATGCGAGCGGTCGACGGGCTGCCCAGCGGCCCGCTGATCAGCGTGCTGGAAACTGCCGCACACCGCGTCGGGGTAGACCTGCAGTGGCGTGAAGCACCCTTTCTGCGCAGCCTCGACGACCTTCGCTCCGGGCGAGTCGACCTGGTGCCGCGCGTATTGCTCACTCAACAGCGGCTCGAGTACATCCATTTCCTGCCCAGTATCGGCAATCAGCAACTGAACGTTCGCTTCGTCGTGCGCCCGGGGGACGAAGCCAGACCGAGCCGCTACGAGGATCTGTACGATCTGTCCGTGGGCGTCAAACGCGGTACAGCCTATTTCGAGCCCTTCGACAGCGATGACCTGCTCGATCGTGCCTATGCCAGCGACGACGCGCAGCTGGCCGCGATGTTCCGGGCCGGGCGCCTGGACACCATCGCAGTGATCGACGCCGTACCGATGGAAGCGCAATTCCAGGCGATTAACTTTCGCGACTACAGCTACGCGCACTACAAACACCAGCAGATACTGGGCAACCACTTCGGCGCATCGCTGAAACGCTACCAGAGCGACCGGCGCGAACTCTACGACCGCCTGGGCACTGAGCTCGAGCGCATGCGTGAGGAGGGCGAAGTGGCCCTGATCTACCGTCGTTATGGCGTTCTGCCGCCAGACGAGGCGAACTGATGGCCCATTGACCTGTCCCAAGCTGGTCTGCCGCACAAGCGGTACTCACCAAGGAGATACGCCAATGGGCATTATCGGTACCATTTTCATCGGCCTGATCGTCGGGTTGATCGCACGTTTTCTCAAACCCGGCAATGACAGCATGGGCTGGATCATGACCATCCTGCTCGGCATCGGCGGCTCCATTGCCGCCACCTATGGCGGCCAGGCGCTGGGCATCTACCAAGCCGGACAGGCCGCCGGTTTTATCGGCGCAGTGATCGGCGCCATCGTTCTGCTGGTAATCTACGGCGCGATCAGGAAGGGCTGACAGGCCCTGCTCAGGAGCCGATTTGTCGGCTCCTCGTTCACGCTGCCACGAGATGCCATACCCCATGCGCCACCTGTTGCTCACCCTGCTGCTCTGTACCGGTCTGGCCCACGCCGAACTGCCGGAAACCGACTGGCTCGACCTGATGCCCCCCGAAGACCGCAAGGCTCTCGAGGAAATGCCCGACATCAGTCACGACAGCCCCGAAGGCGACAGCACCTTCTACGGCGAAGGCGGCCTGCGTCAGCAGGACAAGGACCTGCCTGCGGTCATGTACTCCACCAAGACCGTCGCCGCACTCGACGGCAAGGCCATCCGCCTGGGGGGTTACCCGGTGCCGCTGGAGAACGACGAGAAAGGCAACAGCACGCTGTTCTTTCTGGTGCCCTACCCGGGCGCCTGCATCCATGTACCGCCACCGCCGCCCAATCAGCTGGTGCTGGTGCGCTATCCCAAGGGCATCGCGCTCGACGATATCTACGCCCCACTGTGGGTCAGCGGCGAGCTCAAGGTGGAGCAGGTCAGCAACGACCTGGCCGACGCCGCCTATGCCATGGAAGCGGGCGAAGTCCGCCTGGTAACTGACGAAGACCTCTACTGATCGCTCTGGAGCCCGCACATGAAAGCTGCCGCCCTGCTATTGCTGTGCCTGCTGTCCACCGCTGCACTGGCCCTGGAGCCCGGCGAGCGCCTGGTGCCCTGGACGCTGCTGGATCAGCATGACGCACCCTATACCCTCAACGAGCAGACCCGCGTGCTGCTGGTGGCGCGCGACATGGACGGCGCCAAGCTGGTCAACGCCGCCCTCGACGGCAAACCCAGGGGCTATCTGGAGCAGCGCCAGGCGGTCTTCCTCGCCGATATCAGCCGCATGCCCGGCATCATCGCCAGCCTCTTCGCCCTGCCGAAGATGCGCGACTACAGCTACCGCATCCTCCTCGACCGTGATGCGCGCATCGCCCCGCGTTATCCGGCCGGCGAGGGCGAAGTGCTGTGGCTGCAGCTCGATGGTCTGCAGATCGTCTCGCAGCAGGTTTTCAGCCGCGCTGACGATCTGCGAAAAGCCCTGGAGGCACAAGCAAGCACTGACAGTCAGTGAAGAATCAGAAGGCCGCTAAATGCCTTTCGTAGGAGCCCCCTGGGCGAAGCTTCCGGTTTGGCGGCGTACTTGCGATTCGCCGCGAGGCGCCGCTCCTACAGGTTCGGTGTATCGACACATGAAGCTAGTCAGTCAGCTCACTCGAAATACGCAACTCCAGGCGATGCCTTTCATCCGGCTTTAGCTGCACGACGTCTTCCAGCACATTGGCCGTTTCGATACACAACATGTTCTGCCAGGCGTCATCGGGAAACTGCGAGAGGCGCCTGGACTTGTCGATCCAGGGATTCCACAGCACGGCCGAACGTGAGCCGCGTGCATCCAGATGGATGCGCCGGCCCCAGCCGCGGTCGACGATACTCAGCCGCGCGGGCGTATCGAGGTAGATGCGATCGGTCTCGGCGCTGAATCCCAGTTCGCTCTGCTGACGCAGCTCCTGCCAGTCCAGCAGGGTGTCGAGGTAGCGACAGGCCTGCAGCCCCTCGACGCTGACCTGGCGCACGTCGCTGACGGCGAAGTAGCTGTGCAGTGCCTGGCTCAGGGTCAGGGGCGTGTCACCGCGATTGTGGGTTTCCAGGCTCATGCTGAGATCCTGCGCCAGACGCACGACGAAGGTCAGGCCGACGTCCCTGGGCCAGCCGTCCAGCGGCTGATTACGCGTGTCATAGGCAAAGCGCAGAGTGACAGTGTCGTCCTCCTCGTCGATGCCCAGCAGCTCCCAGTCCATCGCTCGCACCAGGCCGTGGGCCGGCGCCTGCTCCTGATGATAGTGCGCCTGCACGGCCTGCGGATTGCGCCGCAGGTCACCGAACCAGGGCCAGCACACCGGCACACCACCACGCACGCTTTGGCCACGTTGGTAGGCCGCATCCGGGCTTAGCCAGATCAGCGGCGGCTGCTCGCCCTGCTGGTAACTGAGAATCTGCGCACCCTGCTGGGCCACCAGCAATTCGCTATCAGCAGCACGGATGCGCCAGCAGACCAGTTGATCCAGTTCCACACGTTCGACTTGGGCGGTGCTCATGGCGACCTCTCGTTGAGATAGATGACAGACAGTGTGACAACGCAAAAAGCAAAACGCCCATCACGAGGACGGGCGTTTTGCCAAACCAGCCAGCAATGCTTACTTGCCGTAGACCTGTTCCGGCAGCCAGGTGATCAGCCCCGGGAAGATGTAGGCGATCACCAGCAGCAGAATCTGGATCAGGATGAACGGTACGACACCCTTGTAGATGGTGCTGGTCGGGATGCTCGCCGGCGTCACGCCACGCAGATAGAACAGCGCGAAGCCGAATGGCGGAGTCAGGAAGGAGGTCTGCAGGTTCAGCGCGATCATCACGCCGAGCCAGATCGGGTCGAGGCCCATGGCCAGCAGCACCGGGCCGACGATCGGCACCACCACGAAGGTGATCTCGATGAAATCGAGGATGAAGCCGAGCAGGAAGATCACCAGCATCACCAGGAAGAACGCACCGAGCACGCCGCCAGGCAGCTGGGCGAACACGTCCTCGATCAGCACCTCACCGCCGAAGCCTCGGAACACCAGGGAGAACAGCGAGGCACCGATCAGGATCATGAAGACCATGGCACTGATTTCGGTGGTGCCGTAAGCCACTTCCTTGAGCTGACCGAAGTTCAGCTTGCCTTTGCTGAAAGCCAGCAACATGGCGCCCACGGCCCCCAGTGCGGCAGCCTCGGTCGGCGTGGCAAAACCGGCGAGGATCGAGCCCAGCACCGCGCCAATCAGGATCAGCGGGGGTACCAGGGCTTTGATCAGCTTGCCCCACTCGATCGGACCCAGTTCTTCCTGGGGCAGCGCCGGTAGCTTCTTCGGCTGGAGGATGGCGACTGCGATGATGTAGACGATGTACAGACCAACCAGCAGCAGCCCGGGAATCAGCGCGCCGACGAACAGGTCACCGACCGACACGGTCTTCGGCGAGAAGATGCCCATCTTCAGCTGCGCCTGCTGATAGGCGCTGGACATCACGTCACCCAGCAACACCAGCACGATCGAAGGCGGAATGATCTGCCCCAGGGTGCCGGTAGCCGCCAGGGTACCGGTGGAAATGGCCGGGTCGTAACCACGGCGCAGCATGGTCGGCAGAGCCAGCAGGCCCATGGTCACCACGGTGGCACCGACGATACCGGTGGAAGCCGCCAGCAGAGCGCCGACCACGCACACGGAAATCGCCAGGCCGCCACGCAGGGTGCCGAACAGGCGCGACATGGACTCCAGCAAGTCCTCGGCCACCCGTGAACGTTCCAGCATCACGCCCATGAACACGAACAGCGGTACGGCGAGCATGGTCTGGTTGTTCATGATGCCGAACAGACGGTTCGGCAGAGCGCTGAGGTAACCGGGGTCGAAGGTGCCCGTGACGACGCCGATAGCGGCGAACAGCAGGGAAACGCCGGCCAGGGTGAACGCCACCGGGAAGCCGGCCATCAAGGCCACGCAAATACTGACGAACAGCAGAATCGCCATCAACTCAGCCATGTTTCACCTCCGGAGCCGGCAGGCGACCGCTGAAGACGTAGAGCGCCTTGATCATATTGGAAATACCTTGCAGTACCAGGCTGATGACCAGTACCAGGATGATGCTCTTCTGCAGATAGACGAACTTGAGGCCACCAGACTCGCTGGAAGCTTCCAAAGTCGACCAGGCGTTGCTGACGTAGTCCCAGCTGGCCCAGCCGAGGAACAGCGCGACCGGCAGCAGGAACAGCAGGTTACCGAGAATTTCCACCAGCGCCTGACGGCGACCGCTGAACTTCTGGTAGAAGATATCCACGCGCACGTGACCGTTGCGCTGCAGCACCCAGGCCGCTGCACCCATGAACACAAGTGCGTGAGCGTAAAGCACCGCCTCCTGCAGGGCTGTCGCACCGATACCGAAACCGTAACGCAGCACCACGACGATGGCGGTACCGATCACCAGAAATACCGTCAGCCAGGCGCAGGCCTTGCCGAACCAGCTGTTGAGCGCATCGATCAGGTATGCGAGAGCGAGGGGAAATGAAGGCTTGTCGGACATAGTGAGTCCTTTATCGTTATGAGTGTAGGAGACAGGACTGCAAGCCGGTTGGCTGCACATCACGCCGCCCGCGTCCTTGTGAGCCGCAGGCCGGCGATTCTAGGCAGGCTACCGGTAATGCAGCAATGCCCGTACAACTTTAGTCGTAGTAGCTAGGCTTGTAGGTCACGACCCCCTATGTTATTCACGCCCGGTCTACCTTCGGCGATCCCGTGGTAAGACCAATACAACAAGAAGGAGCATTGCATGAAACGTCGCGACATACTCGCCGCAGCGGGCGTAGGCCTTGCAGCAACCGCACTGGCTGGCTGTAAAGAAGAGGCCAAGAGCGCCGCAGCACCCCAAGAGGGCTCGAGTTCCCAAACCTTCAACTGGAAGATGGTCACCTCCTGGCCGAAGAACTTTCCGGGCGTCGGCGTGGGGGCCGAGCGCTTCGCCAAGCTGGTCGATGAAATGAGTAACGGCCGCCTGAAGGTCAAGGTGTACGCAGCCGGTGAACTGGTACCGGCACTGGAAGTGTTCGATGCAGTCTCCCGCGGTACCGCCGAGATGGGTCACGGCGCACCGTACTACTGGAAAGGCAAGGTCCCGGCGGCCCAGTTCTTCTGCGCCTCGCCATTCGGCCCGAATGCCCAGGAAATGAACGCCTGGCTGCATCGTGGCGGTGGCCAGCAACTGTGGGAAGAAGTCTACAAACCATTCGGCGTGCTGCCGATGGCCTGTGGCAACACCGGCGTGCAGACCGCTGGCTGGTTCAACAAGGAAATGAACTCGGTCGAAGACTTCAAAGGTCTGAAGATGCGTACCCCTGGCCTGGGCGGCGAAGTGCTGACCAAGATGGGCGGCACCGTGGTCAACATGCCGGCCGGTGAAATCTTCACCGCCATGCAGACTGGCGCCATCGACGCCACCGAGTGGATCGGCCCATACAACGATCTGGCCCTCGGCCTGCACAAAGCAGCCAAGTATTACTACACCCCAGGCTGGCAGGAGCCGAGCGTTCTGTTCGAGCTGGACGTCAACATCAAGGCCTGGGAAACCCTGCCGGCGGACCTGCAAGCCATCGTTCGCGCTGCTGCTCGTGACGTCAACGGCGACATGCTCGACGATTACAACGCCAAGAACATGGAGGCCATGGAGCAACTCAAGGCCGACGGCGTGGAAGTTCGCCGCCTGCCGGACGAAGTCCTGGCCCGCCTGAAGGAAGTGGCGGCCGAGGTGGTCGATGCCAGCGCAGCGGCCGACCCGGCAGCAACCAAGGTGTGGGAACACCAGAAGGCCTACCTCAAGCGCCTTTACGAATACGCGGAAAGCAACGAGAAGGATATCTACAACATCCGCGGCTGATCGCTCAGCAAAACAAAACGCCGGCTTCTAGCCGGCGTTTTCGTTACTGCAATTCGCGTTTGCGCTGGGTGAACGTCAACCGCGACGCGGCGGCACCGGGCGAGTGCGACCACTGCCGTCGATGGCGACGAACACGAATACCGCCTCGGTGACCTTGCGCCATTCGTTGGACAGCGGATCATCGCTCCACACCTCGACCATCATCTGAATCGAACTGCGGCCGATCTCCAGTGCCTGGGTGTAGAACGATAGCTGGGCGCCCACCGATACCGGTACCAGAAAGGCCATGCGATCGATGGCGACGGTCGCCACACGGCCACCTGCGACCTTGCTCGCCATCGCGGTGCCGGCGAGATCCATCTGCGATACCAGCCAGCCACCGTAGATATCCCCGAAACCATTGGTCTCGCGCGGCAACGCGGTGATCTGCAGGGCGAGGTCACCCTGGGGAATCGGGTCTTCCTGTTCGTAGTCGTTCATCGGTTCGAGACTCGCGGCGCGGTTGTTGTTCTGGGCGCGGAACCCGCATGGCACACGGGCGCAGCGAGTATACCGACTGTGCAGTCGACGAGCGACCACTCTGGCAGGCCGCAAGACGTCACAGCCCATGCCGGGTCGTGCAAAACGCACGACAGGCCAAGCCTCGTTCGGGCAGTATGCCTGCCCCCTAGCACCTCTTAGAAAACATAAATAACTGATTCTTAAGGATTTTATACAAAAAAACAGCCTGGCACGGGTGCTGCACTGTTCCCAGTGGGTGGCCGGTCATGCACCGGTTGCAATGCAGAACAAGGAAGAGACGGATAACGAGCCATCCGCCTCCAACGCAACAGGAGAATCGCCATGTGGATAGTTGCTCTGGTGCTCGCCACCTTGCTGCTTCTGCTCAGCCTGACGCTCGCCAGCGTTGTACTGATTGGCCAGACCCTGTGCGCGAGCCGCAATACCGCCGAGCTGGAGCTGCCCACGGGCGCTGCGCCCCAGCCTGTAGACCCGAGCAACGCGCAAGACCCCTGGCCTGCCTGGGCCTTCACCCACTGATCCATCGAGGAGAAACACCATGCTTAGTTGGGCAGTCACTTTCCTGATCATCGCCATCATCGCCGCAGTACTGGGCTTCGGTGGTATCGCTGGCACCGCTGCAGGTATCGCCAAGATTCTGTTCGTGGTGTTCCTGGTGCTATTCATCGTCTCGTTCGTCATGGGCCGTCGCCCGCGTCTTTAGGGAGAAATAGATGCAGTCGATTCACGCCATTGCCGCCGCCCTGCTGATGGGCGGCGCCCTGGCGGCTCAGGCCGCCGACCGCGACACCAGTTTCCATCCAGGCGAGTTGCTGACCAGTAACGCCGAGTACCGCCATGCCTGGCAGGACCTGGTAAAGGATGAAGAGCGCCTGCCGGACTGGCTGATCAATCTCAGCGGCCTGTCTACTCCCATGCAGGCAGTGGAAGCCGACAGTGATCGCTACCTGGTCGGCCAGGTCTGCGAAGCGCACAGATGTTTCGGGCAGCGCGCCTATGTCGCCTTCGAATGGGAAGACGACGAAGCCTACGCGCTATACGTGCAGGTGCCCGATGGCCTGCCCGAGGATCGCGCGCCCAGTGAACACGCCAGCCTGCGCTGGTTGGGCGACCCGGACGAGGAGGTCCAGCAGATGCTGATGGAACAGCTGCGCAGCGATCCCAACTGGTATTGAGTGACGACAGTTTGCCGGCTGTCCCATAGACACCGCCGGCACGTTATCATCCCCCGCCATAACGGCATGCCCTCCTGCATCCGGCGCTTCGCGCCACCTTTCCCTCAGGGATAAGAACACCAAGGAAGGCACCGCCGGCCAATCTAAGGGGGGTCGCAATGCTCAATGGCCTATGGCTGAGCTTTTTTCTGCTGGGTGCTGCTGCCGCTCTGGCACGCTGGCTGATCGGCGGCGACGCCGCCGTATTCGGCGCGATGGTCGAGAGCCTGTTTGCCATGGCCAAGCTCTCGGTCGAGCTGATGGTGGTGCTGTTCGGCACCCTGACGCTGTGGTTGGGGCTGCTGCGCATCGCCGAAAAAGCTGGGCTGGTCGATCTGCTCGCACGCATGCTGGGCCCGTTGTTCGCCCGCCTGATGCCGGAAGTGCCACGGGGCCACCCGGCGCTCGGGCTGATCAGCATGAACTTCGCCGCCAACGGCCTGGGCCTGGACAACGCCGCCACGCCCATCGGCCTCAAGGCCATGCGCGCCCTGCAGGATCTCAACCCCAGCGCCAACACGGCAAGCAACGCGCAGATCCTGTTCCTGGTACTCAACACCTCATCGCTGACCCTGCTGCCGGTATCGATCTTCATGTACCGCGTGCAGCAAGGCGCCGAAGATCCCACCCTGGTGTTCTTGCCCATCCTGCTGGCGACCAGCGCGTCGACCCTGGCCGGCCTGCTCGCGGTGTCGCTGATGCAACGCCTGCGCCTGTGGGACCCGGTGGTGCTGGCTTACCTGATTCCATCCGCGCTGCTGCTCGGCGGCTTCATGGCCCTGCTCGCCGGCATGAGCGCCACTGCCCTGGCGGCGCTGTCATCGCTGCTCGGTAACCTCACTCTGTTCGGCCTGATCCTGCTGTTCCTGGTGGTCGGCGCCCTGCGCAAGGTGGCGGTGTACGAGAGCTTCATCGAAGGCGCCAAGGAAGGCTTCGATGTGGCCAAGAGCCTGCTGCCCTATCTGGTTGCCATGCTCTGCGCCATCGGCGTGCTGCGCGCGTCCGGCGCGCTGGATTTCGGCCTCGACGGCATTCGCTGGCTGATCGAAGCGCTGGGCTGGGATACCCGCTTCGTCGACGCCCTGCCCACTGCGCTGATGAAACCCTTCTCCGGTGGTGCTGCACGCGCCATGCTGATCGAAACCATGGAGAATTTCGGTGTCGACAGCTTCCCGGCGCTGGTTGCGGCTACGGTGCAGGGCAGTACCGAGACCACCTTCTACGTGCTTGCGGTGTACTTCGGCGCGGTCGGCCTGCAGCGCGCCCGCCATGCCGTAGGCTGCGCGCTGGTCGCCGACGCGGCAGGCATCATCGCCGCCATCGGCGTGTGCTACTGGTTCTTCGGCTGATCGTCTTCGCGCTGGGGCGGCTCAATCGGCGCCGAACCCCAGCTTGTCGCCCGCCCAGCTCAGCAACGGATCGGTGTGCTGGTATTCACGCAACGCCAGCAGCTTGGGCGCGATGAACGCCTCGAAGTCCTCGGGCTGCTCGAAGTACACCCCGGTGAAGATGGTGAACATCGACTTGTTGCCGACTGTGGCATAGAACAGGTTGCCCACCGGCTCACCGTCCTGGGTCAGCAGCTTGAGGCTGGCGCGACTGGCCAGCTTGGTTTCCAGTGGCAGATCCTGCTGCACCAACCCGCTGTCACGCAGGCCGAACGAGGCGCCGAACGTCTCGGCGTAGCTGGTCATCAGGGCATCACCGGCGCGCGGGTAAAGCGAGACGCCGCTATAGAGATAGAACCAGTCGCTGCCCTCGCTCTCGAAACTGAGGTCGATGCTGCGCGCAGCGTAGGTCACCAGCTTCTCGTAGCGCCCCTCGTCCGGCGCCTCGTAAGCGGCGAAATCCTCACCGCTGAGCAGCAGGCGGCGCTCCTCGACAAGTGGCGGTTCGTTGTCGATGCAGCCGCCGAGCGACAGCGCGACGAACAACACCAGCACCATCCTGAACATGACTATCCTCCCTGAACAAGCGTGGCCAGCTTGCCTGATCCACGCCTTGGTGGCCAGCCGCAACCCTCATGGCTGTGCGCGGTGCCACACCCTCCGTCCGCCTGGCGTAAATCGCCACGGCCGCTGGCGACTTCCGCCATTGTCAGCCGACGGTCGCCTGCCTAGCCTGACGCCGGGTAAAAACAATAACCACCAGGCCCGTTTATCCAAAGGGCCACGTCCGTCGCGCCGGGGCTCTTCCGGCAATCGAACGGACCAGGGCGGACATCAGCGTCCGCCGGGAGACCGTCATGCGCGTTCTGATCACCGGTGCAGCCGGCTTCATAGGCCATCAGTTGCTCGACGAACTGGCCATTCAGCACCCCGAATGGACGCTTATCGCCGCAGACATACGCCCCCTCGCCAGCCAAGGGCTGAAAGCCAACGTCGAGCCGGTGCTGCTGGACATGGGCCGCCCGGCGCAGGTGCGCGCCTGCATCAGCGGCTGGAAACCAGACGCCATCGTCCACCTGGCCACGGTAATACGCCCACCGCGCGATATGACCGAAGCCCACCTGCACGCCATCGAAGTCGGTGGTAGCCAGTGTCTGGTGGACAGCGCACTCGCCAACGGCGTACGCCAACTGATAGTTGCCAGCTCCGGCGCAGCCTACGGCTACGCCGCAGACAATGCCGAATGGATCGACGAAGACCAGCCGCTGCGCGGCCACCCATATTTCGCCTACGCCAAGCACAAACTGGAGATCGAACAATTTTTGGCGCGCTGCCGCGAGGAACATCCGCAACTGCGTCAACTGGTGCTACGCCCCGGCACCATCCTTGGCAAACGTCTGAACAACCCGATCAGCGACCTGTTCAAGAAGCGCACGGTGCTCGGCGTGCTCGGCCACAGCAGCCGTTTCGTGTTCATCTGGGAGCAGGATGTGGTCAGCATCATCCGTCAGGGCCTGGAAGAGAACCGCGAAGGTATCTACAACCTGGCCGGCGATGGCGCGTTGAGCCTCAAGGAAATCGCCGAGATCCTCGGCAAACCTTATCGGCCGCTACCAGCGCCGCTGCTCAGCGGCGCGCTGCGCCTGCTCAAGCCACTGGGGCTGAGCCAGTACGGCCCGGAGCAGCTGGATTTTCTGCGCTACCGGCCAGTGCTGGCCAATCAGCGGCTAAAGGAAGAGTTCGGCTACCAACCGCGCTATTCAAGCCGCGAAGCGTTCTTCGCCTTCCTCGCCGCCCAGGGCATCAGCTACCACTCAAGCGAAAGCCAATCTTGAGCGTGACCTGGTAGTGACCCACCTTGCCATTCTCGATATGGCCACGGGTATCGACGACCTCGAACCAGTCCATGTTGCGCACGCTCTTGGCGCATTCGGCCAAGGCGTTCTCGATGGCCTCCTCGATACTCGTGCGGGACGAGCCGACGATTTCGATCTTCTTGTAGGTGTGATGGGTGGACATGATGGGCTCCTGAGTCTTGAGGGTTCATCCTTGAGACTAGCCTGCTGAGCATTAGTGTCATTTACAGGCAGCTCGTTACATCGTTAAGATGCGACAAATTCTCATTCGTCATGAGACGATTGCCGTGTCGACTGCTTCCAAATTGGGCTTTCTCTTTAGCGACCACCATCGCTGGCTACTGCAGTATGTTCAGCGCCAATTGCGTAACCGCGCTGACGCCGAAGACACCGCTGCAGAAACCTTCTGCCAACTGCTCACCGCCCGTGTCGATCCGGAAAGCCTCGAACAGCCTCGCGCCTTTCTCTCCACTGTCGCCCGGAGGCTGATCTACGATCGCTACCGCCGCCAGCGTCTGGAGCAGGCCTACCTGGAGCGCCTGGCGCTGCTGCCCGAAGAGTTCGCCCCCTCGCCCGAGGAAAAGATCCTCCTGTTGGAAGCGCTTACCAGCATCGACCGCACGCTTTCAGACCTGCCCCTGGCAGTGAAACAGGCGTTCCTCTACAGCCAGCTCGATGGTTTTTCCTATGCAGAGATCGGCCGGCGCCTTGGTGTCTCCGAGCGTACGGTGGGCCGCTACATGACCCAGGCCATTCGCCAGTGCTGGCTGAGCGGTATGCAGCCGTGAAAAGCGAAGCGCTCGACCCCGTCGTCGAACAGGCCATCGACTGGATGGTGCGCTTGCGCTCGGGCCGTGTTGACGTACGTACCGAGGATGCCTTCCAGAACTGGCTGAATGCCGCACCCGGCCATGCCCATACCTGGCAACAGCTGCAGAGTCGGTTGGGCGAGCCCTACGACATCGTGCGCCGCGCGCCGAGCGCCCTGCGCGAGCCCTTGTTGCAACCCACCCATGGCCGCCGCGATGTATTACGTGGGCTGGTTGGTGTCGGCCTGCTCGGTGGCGGCCTCTGGCTGGCGGCGCGCAGCGACAGCGGCCAGACCCTGCTGGCCGATCTGCATACGGGCACGGGCGAGCGGCGCAACCTGACACTGGCCGATGGCAGCCGTTTGAGCCTGAATGCCGGCAGTGCTGTGGATCTTGATTTCTCCGCCGGGCAACGCTTGCTCCGCCTGCGTCGCGGAGCACTGGTGGTGCAGGTGGCGACAGATCCGTCGCGGCCTTTCATCGTGCGTACCGAGCAAGGTGATGCACGCGCACTGGGTACCCGCTTTCTGGTCGAGCGCCAGGACGAGTCGACCCGTGTGGTGGTTCTGGAGCACTCCGTGCGGGTCTCCCTGCCCACGGGCAGCCAGCTCGACCTGCAGGAGGGGCAGTCCGCTGTACTGCACGCGGCACGCATCGAGCGTCTCGACAGCGACCAGCGCTTCCGTGCCGACTGGCAGGAGGGCCAGCTCAGCGTGCTTGATGAGCCGCTGGATGCGGTGATCGAGGCCCTGAGGCCTTATCGTCGCGGTCTTCTGCGCCTCGACCCACAGATACGCAACCTGCGGGTGCAGGGCGTATTCCCACTGGACGACAGCGACCGCGCGTTGAACGCACTGGCTGAGACGCTGCCGCTCAAGATCGAGCGTTATGGCCCCTGGCTGACCCTGATCAGGCCGCGCGGCTAGGAGCCAGGCCGTACAAGGTGCTGAAGCGGTTGCCGGATGATCGATCCAGACGGCGGTGGCGCAAGCAGATCGCCGACTTGTCCACGAATGTGAATACAGACCTCATGATCAGCCCGGGAAAAGAATGAAAACTCTTCGCATCCGTGTCCGGTTTTCATATTTCGCGGCACCTCTCTCCTGACGACACACATATTCAGGAGAATTTCCGTGCTCAAACCCTGGCCACTCGCCCTGGCAGTCGCGCTTTCCTCCGGCCTGCCGCTTGCCATTGCTCATGCCGAATCTACCGTGCAACAGCAGGTGCTGACCTTCGATCTAGCCGCCGCCAGCCTGGGCGAAACGCTCAACGCCATTGCCCGCCAAAGTGGCCAGGTGATCTCTCTCGATCCGCAACTGGTCAGCGGCAAACGGGCGTCTGCCGTACGCGGTTCGATGACCGCCCAGCAGGCCATGCAACAGGCGTTGGCAGGCAGTGGGCTGCAATTGGTGGTGACTGCCGGTGGCAATTTGAGCGTGCAGCCCAAAGCAGATAACGCCGACGCACTGGAGCTCGGCGCCATGACCGTGAATGCCGCTCAACTGAGCGCAACCACCGAAGCCAGCGGCTCCTACACCTCCAATGCCGTGTCGCTGGGCAAAGGCGTGCAACGCCTGAAGGACATCCCACAGTCGATTACCGTGATGACCCGCAAGCAAATGGATGATCAGAACACCCAGACGATCTCCGAACTGGTCAGCCGCACCCCAGGACTTACCGCGACCCGCTCACCGGGTTCGGGTCTGTTCATCTACTCCCGTGGTTTCAGCATCGACACCTTGCAGTACGACGGCGTGCCGATCCCGCGCAACACCTACTCGCTAGGGAGCTACCTTACCGAAGACCTTGGTTTTTACGATCGTGTCGAGGTACTGCGTGGCCCAGCTGCGCTGTTGCAAGGCGGCGATAGCCCGGGCGGCGCGATGAACCTGGTGCGCAAGCGTGGCCAGCAGCAGGCCGCAGCCACTCTTACCGGCAAGGCGGGCTCATGGGATCGCTATGGTCTTCAGGTGGATGCTGGCGGGCCACTGAACGACAGCGGCACGCTGCGTGGTCGTACCGTGGTCAGCTACAACGACAGCGACTCCTTCATCGACTATGTGGGGGGCTGGAACCAGACGGTCTATGCCGCAGTGGACTACGACTTCACCCCGGATCTAACCGTGGGCGTCGGCGTGGCCAACCAGAAAGGCCACGCGCGCCCGGCAATGCTCGGTCTGCCACGCTACGCCAATGGCAGCGACCCGGATTGGTCGCGTTCGACCTACGTCGGTGCCGACTGGAACCGCTCCAACAACGACCAGACCAGCGTCTTTCTCGATGCCGCCTATCGCCTCAACGACAACTGGCAGGTCAAGGCCGCCAGCGTCTACATGAGCGAACATAACGGCGCCACCTACCAGGCCCTGTGGGATGCCTTGCCGACCAACGGCTCGACCGACAACACCTACATCGACTGGAGCACCGACTTCACTACCCACAGCAAGGGCCTCGATCTCTACCTGGATGGTGATTTCACCGGCTTCGGTTTCGAGCAGACCTTCCTGCTGGGCGCCAACTACTCGCGCATCAACACCGACGACCGCTGGGCGCGCGCGCCCACCTTCGGTGCCGATTCGTCCAACGTCGACCATCACCGGCCGATGCCGAACATCTACGACCTGGCCAATCGTGGCCATGGAGAAACGCCCCAGTATGAGGTGGAGCAGAAAGGCCTCTACTCGCGCTGGTCGATCAACCTGACCGATCCACTGAAACTGATCGTGGGCGCCCGCGTCAGCTGGTACGACTACAGCTACGGGTCGGAAAACTTCGACGGCAGCAATCCCAGCGAAACCACCACCAAGAGCACCGGCAAGGTCTCGCCCTACGCGGGCCTGGTCTATGAACTGGATCAGCAGTGGTCGGTGTACGCCAGCTACACCGATGTGTTCCAGCCGCAGAGCACACTCGCCTCGCCGACCTCGGTGGTCGAGCCGATCATTGGCACTAACTACGAGCTGGGACTCAAGGGCGAACTGCTGGACGGCGCCGTAAACACCTCGATCGCCCTGTTCCGTTACGACCATGAAAACCGTGCCGTGCAAAACCGTAACGGACCGATGGATTGCAACGGCTGGTACTGCTCGACGGCGTCGGGCAAGGTGCGCAGCCAGGGCCTGGAAGCGCAGATCAGCGGTGAAGTGCTGAGCGGCCTGCAGGTGATGGCCGGTTACGTCTTCAACACCACCCGCTATCTGGAAGACGGCACCTACAAGGACAAGGTCTTCAGTACCTGGACGCCCAAGCACCAGCTCAAGCTGTGGGCTGACTACACCTTGCCAGGTGACTGGAGCCGCACCTCGGTGGGTCTGGGTACCACGGCCGTCAGCGGCACCACGTCCTATGACCATGTGTTCGACCTGCCCGGTTACACCGTCTGGGATGCGCGGGTGGCCTACAAGGTCAGCGACGAGATCAGCGTGGCAGCCAACCTGAACAACCTGCTCGACAAGAAGTACTACGTGCCTGCGTACAGCACCATCGACTACAACAACTACTATGGCGAGCCGCGCAACGTGATGTTTAGCGTCCAGTACACGCCGGAGTTCTGAGCCGTAGAGGCATCGACTGACGAGTATTGATCGTCGATCGTTCCCACGCTCTGCGTGGGAACGAAGCCCAGGGCGCTCCGCGCCCGTGCGCTATACGAGAGAAACCACCCACAGCGCCCTGGCGCAGCCGTCCGAATATTCAGCCAATTCTCACTGCAGCTGTTCCCAAACCCGTGGCGCCTCCATGCAATCGCGATCAATTCTTATCTGCATCGGCGCGCCAGGGAGTTTCGGGTGTCCAGCGTTCTGCCGCCTTCATCGCTGCACGATGACGTACACAGGCTTTACAACAATCACCATGGTTGGCTGCAAGGCTGGCTACGCCGCCGCCTGGGCGATCGTGAACGGGCCGCCGATATTGCCCAGGACACCTTCCTCCGCCTGCTGGTAACACGGCGCATGCCGCAACACGGCGAAGGCCGCCGCTTCCTCGCGCAGATCGCCCGCAACCTGATCATCGACCAGTGGCGCCGTCAGCGTATTGAACAGGCCTATCTGGAAAGCCTCGCCGCTCTGCCGGAACCGGAAACCCCGTCGCTGGAGACCCGTGCCATGGTCATCGAAACCCTGATGCAGATCGACGCCATGCTCGACGGCATGCCGGCCAAGGTGCGCGAGGCCTTCCTACTGTCGCAGTTCGAGGGGCTGACTTATCCACAGATCGCCGAGCGCCTCGAAGTCAGCGTCAGCTCGGTGCAGAAGTACATGCTGCGCGCCATCGCCGCCTGCTATCAGGTGCTCTACGCCGAATGAAAACCGCCCAGGACGCGCCCATCGCTCCCGCCATCGTCGAGCAGGCCAGCCACTGGCTGATGCTGCGCTGGGGCGGCGAACTGGATGATGAACAGCAGCGCCGTTTTACCGAGTGGCAGGCCGCCGACCCGGAGCACAACCGTGCCTGGCAGCGCCTGGAGCAACTGCAAAGCACCCTGACCGGCGTACCGAGCGACACCGCCCGCGCCGTCTTGCGTGAAATGCCCGATGCACGCAGGCGGCAGGCACTCAAACTGCTCGGAGCGCTACTGGTAACCGGCGGCAGCGGTTTTCTCGCCCACTCGCAACTGCCCTGGCGCGAGGTCATGGCCGACCTGCGCAGCGGCACCGGCGAACGCCTGCAACGCACCTTGCCGGATGGCAGTCGACTGAGCCTGAACAGCGGCAGCGCGGTGGACATCCTGTTCGGCGCGAGCGAGCGACGCATCCGCTTGCTCGACGGCGAACTGCTGCTCGACAGCGGCCACGATGCGACCCATCGTCCGCTGATCGTGGAAACCGCCGCCGGGGAGATCCAGGCGCTGGGCACACGCTTCTCGGTGTACCAGCAGGGCGGCGGCAGCCAGGTCGAACTGTTCGAGGGCCAGCTGGAATTGCGTCCACGGCATGCACCGCCAGTGCGCCTGCAAGCCGGACAAAGTCGCTGGTTCTCCGCCACGCGCCTGGGTGAGGTTGCTCCGGCAAACGCCAACGCCATCGCTTGGAACGACAGCCGCTTGATCGCTGAGCGCATGCCACTGGGCCAGTTTATCGCTGAGCTGTCACGCCATCGCCCTGGTGTGTTGCGCTGCGACCCGGCAGTCGCCAGCCTGCCGCTGACTGGCGTATTCCCCCTGGCCGACACCGACCGGGTGCTGACGGCGCTGCAGCAGTCGCTGCCGGTCAGGGTGCACAGCCTGACGCGCTACTGGGTCACGGTAGGGCCGGCGTAGAAGCCTTCCCCGGAGACAGCGCAACCGTGGGAGGGGCTTTAGCCGCGACCGTTACGGGCCTGAAGCGCCTCTCACAAGTGCCTGCTTAAGTGCTGAAGGCGATTGAAAAGATTTCTGCAGACCCTTGTCGGTTTTGCCGGGTCGTCCGGGATACCTCTTGAAACTAACAAAGAAGCATTCTCAAGAGGATTATCCAGAATGCCGCATCTGCCCACTTCGACCCATTCCCGGCTTAGCCTCGCGGTTCGCCACGCCCTGTTCGCCGGCCTGCTGGCCGGCACTCCGCTGCTCCTCGCCACGCCCATCGTCCAGGCCCAGCCGGCTGCCAGCGAGCAGGTACGTGCCTACGCCATCCCCGCCGGCCCGCTGGATCAGGCGCTAAACCGTTTTGCGAGCGAAGCCGGCATTCTGCTGTCCGTCGATGCACAACTTACGGCCGGTAAACGCAGCCCGGGGCTCAATGGCAGTTACTCGGTGGAGGAAGGCTTCCCCCTGCTGCTGGCCGGCACCGGTCTGCGCCCCCTCAACCAGGGCGGCAATTATGCGTTGGCCGTAGCGGTGCAAGGCGGCGATGCGCTGGAGTTGGCGGCAACCACGGTGACTGGTACTCGGCTTGGCGCCACCACCGAGGGCACCGGCTCCTACACCACCGGCTCAAGCAACACCGCGACCAAGATGGCCATGAGCCTGCGCGAAACACCGCAGTCGGTCACCGTACTGACGCGGCAGAAGATGGACGACCAGAATGTCCAGTCGCTGGACGATGCGGCGCGCACCACCACCGGCATCACCTACACCAAGATCGGTACCGGGCGCTCCACCTACTACTCGCGCGGCTTCGAGGTCAGCGACCTGCAATTCGACGGCATTCCGAGCAACATCTCGGAAAACTACTCGATGGACGTCATGTCCACGGCGAACATGGCGATCTACGACCGCGTCGAAATCGTGCGTGGCGCCAACGGTTTACTGCAAGGCACCGGAAACCCCTCCGCGACCATCAATCTGGTGCGCAAGCGGCCGACGGAGGACTTCCGCCTGGGCGCTGAACTGGGTGCCGGCTCCTGGGACAACTACCGCAGCCAGATCGATGTGTCTGGCCCACTCACCGACAGCGGCAACATCCGTGGCCGGGCAGTGGCCTACTACAACAACGCCAACAGCTACCGCGATGGCTCGGAGAACGACAACCAGCTGCTGTACATGATCGGCGAAGCCGACCTGAACGACTCCACCGTGCTCACCCTGGGCGCCAGCGCGCAGAAGGACAACAGCAACGGTTACGACTGGGGCGGCCTGAATACCCGTGCCGACGGCTCGTTCTATCCGCTGTCGCGCTCGACCAACTTGGCCGGCGAATGGGCCTATCTGGATCGCAACAACTACACCCTGTTCGGCGACATCACCCACCACTTCGCCAACGAGTGGAAGCTGACCCTGGCACTGAACTCGATCTGGTCCGACGCTGGCTTCCTCTCCTCGTACCCGGCGCGCACCAGCGGCGACAACTACCGGCTGGTGGTGTCCCAGGCCGACTACAAGGATCGCCAAATGGGCGTCGATCTGTACGCTACCGGCCCCTTCGAACTGTTCGGTCGCAAACACCAGCTGATGCTGGGCGCCAATGATCGCAAGGACGAGTTCGACGTGGGCATCCACACCGCCAGCAACACGCCGACCATCGACATCACCGATTTCGATCACAGCGCAATTCCCGCACCCAACCTCAACGCCGCCCAGTCCGACTACGCCTACGTGCGCAAGGAGCGCGGCCTGTATGCCGCCTCGCGCTTCAGCCTCAGCGACGACCTGAGCCTGATCATCGGCAGCCGCGCCAGCTGGTCCGACTACAAGGTAGACAGCCCCTACGTGCATGACCAGTACAAGGAGGACGGACGCCTGATTCCCTATGCAGGCGTGGTGTACGACCTCGAACAAAACCACTCTCTGTACGCCAGCTACACCGAGATCTACAAGACCCAGAGCTATTACAGCGTGGGCGACACGCTGCTCAATCCGATCGAGGGTGAAAACTACGAATTGGGGCTCAAGGGTGAATATTTCGGCGGCCGCCTCAACACCGCCGTCGCGCTGTTCCAGACCGACCTGCTGAACATGCCAGAGGCACAGGTGGCGGCCCCAACCTGCGGTGTGACCGGAACGAGCAGATGCTATGAAGAAGGGGCCAAGGTGCGTAACCGCGGCTTCGAGCTGGACATTTCCGGCGAGCCGCTCGAAGGCTGGAACGTCAGTGCCGACTACACCTACAGCGACCCCGAGTATGTCGGGGGTGCGAGCAAGGGGTCAGACTACTACCGGCGCATCCCACGCCGCTTGCTGAAGGTGTCGACCAACTACCGCCTGCCCGGCGTGCTGGAGAAGTGGCGCGTAGGGGGCGACGTCTATGCGCAAAACCATACCGCTGCCGACGTCACCTCATACACCATCGAGCAGGGCGGCTACACGCTGCTCAACCTGTACGCCAACTATCAGATCAACCATCAGTTCAGCGTGCAGTACAACCTCAACAACGTCCTGGACAGGAGCTACTACCAGTCGCTGCCAACCTCCAACAACTGGGGCGGCCTGCATTACGGCGACCCGCGCAACTTCAGCCTGACCCTGCGTTACACCTACTGAGATGGCTTGCCGGGCTCAGAACAATATGGCGACGCCAAGCAAGCCGTAAAGAAGGTGACTGGCCACCCGTGGAAGGCCACAAAGCGTCTTCCACCAGCCCGGCGCCATACCCTGCAACGGTGGATAAGCTGGCGCTGCGGCTGAAGGAGCAGTGAGCTCAGCCCGAGAAGCTCTCGCTACCCAGCTCCGCGCGTAGCCACTCGGCCAGACGTTCGGCGCGCGGATCGCGGGCGCGACCAGGCACCCAGAGCGCCAGCCGCGCAGCGGTTTCGACGAAGCCCCAGGGCGCGACCAGGCGGCCGGCGGCCAGGTCGTCGGCCACCAGCGGCTGCGGCGCGATGGCCACGCCCAGGCCGGCGGCGGCCGCCTCCAGCAGGTAGTAGAGATGCTCGAAACCCTGGCCCTGTTGCAGCCGCGCCGGCTCCAGGCCCTGCGCCGCGGCCCACTGCGGCCAGGCCTGGGGGCGCGAAGCGGTGTGCAGCAACGGTTCCTCGAGCAGCGCCGCAGCGGGCGCATCGCGCAAGCGCGCATAGCCGGCAAAGCGCGGACTGAGCACTGGCCCGATCCGTTCGATATCGAGCTCATGCACCTGCATGTCCGCCGGCCAGGGCGGCGCGGCGAAGCACAGGGTGGCGTCCACCCCGGGGCGGCGCGGGTCCAGCTCGCCCTCACTGGCCGATAGCTGCAGGCGCAGCTCCGGCAGCTCGCGATTGAGGCGATCCAGGCGTGGGATAAACCAGCGTGCCAGCAGGCTACCGGGGCAAGCGAGGACGAAGGGCGCATCGTCCTGGCGTTGCCGGAGCTCGGCGCAGACCCCACGCAGGCGCTCGAAGGCGTCGCCGGCAGCATCGCGCAAACGCATGCCGGCATCGGTGAGCTTCACCCCACGACCGTCCTTGTCAAACAAACTGACGCCGAGCTGTTCTTCCAGCGCACGAATCTGCCGACTGATCGCACCATGGGTGACATGCAGCTCCTCACCCGCACGACTCACACTCTGCAGGCGGGCGGCGGCCTCGAAGGCGCGCAGGGCGTTTAGCGGGGGCAGATCTCGATTCATGTCATCAATCTGCAAGGCGCGGAAGGAAGCTGGTATCGACGCTGTAACGTCGAGGGTCATTGGGGTCGACCATTACCTGCAGAAATTCATTCCCGATAAACGGCTGCGGGTCGAACCACAGGTCTTCGCTGTAGAACAGATGTACTTCGCCGGTACTCGGGTTGCACCACTGACAGACCAATTGCCAGGCCGGCACATTGTTGAAGGTGGAAAACGGGTTGCGCCGGATTTCCACGAACTGTGCCTGTACGGCCTGGCCTTTAGTTTGAGCCGTTTGCGCCGGCTGTCGACCAGCGCCTCCGGTATTAACAGCACCAGCCCGATCAACGTGAAGAACAAACCAATGGCACCCAGTATCAGGCTGATGAACCAGTTCTGCAGGAAGCTATCGATATGCGCGTGCTGCGGCTCCAGGGGGTCGTAGAACAATTCGACCGTGTCGCCTTCGGCATAGCCAGGCCGACTGCAGACCTCGCCCGTAAAGGTAATGCGCTCCCCCGGGCGGGGAAAGAATTCGACGAGAGGGCAGCCCCGGCCCATCAACGCCACCACACTGCCAGTCGTTCGCACCATGCGTTCCTCTTCATTCCATCTGTGATTTTGTAGAACCAATGCGATGGCAATAAGAAAAGCGCCTACCACAGGAAAAGTCCATAACCAGCGATCATTCATGCTATTCATCCATGATTAATATGTCAGAAAAAATCACATGTTTAAGCAAATTAATCAGTTTTTATCTACCCCCTTCAAGCCTTAAGCTACCTCCATTGTCTGACCAACCAACGGATGACAGCCATGCCTGGTTCACAGAATTCCTTTCGCACCGGCCCCGACGCTCGCGGCCTGTTCGGTCGCTTCGGCGGCCAGTTCGTCGCCGAAACCCTGATGCCGCTGATCAACTCACTGGCCGCCGAATACGAGAAGGCCAAGAGCGATCCAGCCTTCCTCGAAGAACTCGCCTACTTCCAGCGCGACTACATCGGCCGTGCCAGCCCGCTGTACTACGCCGAGCGCCTCTCCGAGCACTTCGGCGGAGCGAAGATCTACCTCAAGCGCGAAGACCTGAACCACACCGGCGCGCACAAGATCAACAACTGCATCGGCCAGATCCTGCTGGCCAAGCGCATGGGCAAGCAGCGCATCATCGCCGAGACCGGCGCTGGCATGCATGGCGTGGCCACCGCCACCGTGGCTGCACGTTTCGGCATGCAGTGCGTGGTGTACATGGGCACCACCGACATCGACCGCCAGCAGGCCAACGTCTTCCGCATGAAGCTGCTCGGCGCCGAGGTGATCCCGGTCACTGCCGGCACCGGCACCCTCAAGGACGCCATGAACGAAGCCCTGCGCGACTGGGTGACCAACGTCCACAACACCTTCTACCTGATCGGCACTGCCGCCGGCCCACATCCGTATCCGGCCATGGTGCGCGACTTCCAGTCGGTGATCGGTAACGAAGTGCGTGAGCAGATCCTCGACAAGGAAGGGCGCCTGCCCGACTCGCTGGTGGCCTGCATCGGCGGCGGCTCCAACGCCATCGGCCTGTTCCACCCCTTCCTCGACGACAGCGGCGTGCAGATCGTCGGCGTCGAGGCGGCCGGCCACGGCATCGACACCGGCAAGCATGCGGCGAGCATGGCTGGCGGCGCACCGGGCGTGCTGCACGGCAACCGTACCTTCCTGTTGCAGGATGACGACGGCCAGATCACCGACGCCCACTCGATTTCCGCCGGCCTCGACTACCCGGGCGTCGGCCCGGAACACGCCTGGTTGCACGAGATCAAGCGCGTCGAATACGTGCCGATCAGCGATGACGAGGCCCTCGAAGCCTTCCACCAGTGCTGCCGCCTGGAAGGCATCATCCCGGCCCTGGAAAGCGCCCACGCGCTGGCCGAAGCCTTCAAGCGCGCACCCAGGCTGCCCAAGGATCACCTGATGGTGATCAACCTGTCCGGTCGTGGCGACAAGGACATGCAGACCGTGATGCACCACATGCAGGACAACCAGGAGAAGCACGCATGAGCCGCCTGCAGAACCGTTTCGCCGAACTCAAGCAGGAAAACCGCGCCGCACTGGTGACCTTCATCACCGCCGGTGACCCCGACTACGCCACCTCGCTGAGCATCCTCAAGGGCCTGCCGGACGCCGGCGCCGACGTGATCGAGCTGGGTATGCCCTTCACCGACCCGATGGCCGACGGCCCGGCTATCCAGCTCGCCAACATCCGCGCGCTGGCCGGCAAGCAGGGCATGCAGCAGACGCTGCAGATGGTTCGCGAATTTCGCACCAGCAACCAGAGCACGCCGCTGGTGCTGATGGGCTACTACAACCCGATCTTCGTCTACGGCGTCGAGCGCTTCATCGCTGACGCCAAGGCCGCTGGCGTCGACGGCCTGATCGTGGTCGACCTGCCGCCAGAGCACAACGACGAACTGTGCGAGCCGGCGCAGAGCGCAGGCATCGACTTCATCCGCCTGACCACCCCGACCACCGACGACGACCGCCTGCCCACCGTACTGGCTGGCAGCTCCGGCTTTGTCTACTACGTGTCGGTAGCGGGCGTGACTGGCGCCGGTGCGGCGACCATGGATCACGTCGAGGAAGCCGTGGCGCGCCTGCGTCGTCACACCGACCTGCCGCTGTGCATTGGCTTCGGCATCCGCACCCCGGAGCACGCCGCCGAAGTGGCCAGGCGCGCCGAGGGCGCGGTGGTCGGCTCCGCTCTTATCGACAAGATCGCCGAAGCGCAAAGCCCGCAACAGGCCATCGACGGCGTACTCGGCCTGTGCCGCGAACTGGCCGAAGGGGTACGTGGCGCGCGGCGCTGATCGCATCTCTGGCAAGTTAAAAAGCCGCTGGCGGAGCGACCCGTCAGCGGCTTTTTCATGGGCATGTCGTAGCCAATAACTCGGTGACCTGGATTGAGGACAGCGATACCCCGGAAATTGACTATTGGGTTTCGCGAGGCTCACCCCATCCTATGCGCTCACGTAGACCAAGCCATCGCCATAGCTTTTTGTACCTCAAGCAAAAGCGCATCAGTCGCCGCAACCAACTCAGCCAGCAGCGGTTCATCTATGTCCATATACCCTTCGTACTCTGCCAGATTGCGTCGCTCATGGCACAGCGCAAACAGGCGCACTTGTGCCTTGCTGACGGAGAGCGTGTGCGCCAGGCATTGGAATACCAAGTAGCGGCGGTCGGAGCGATAACCTTGGAGGCGCAATGCAGTCAGTGCCAGTGCATGTGCATGTGCGGCGTTGTAGGCAAGGTCGAAGCGGCTGGCGAATGACAGCGAGGGTGTATGAGCATCCTGCAGGCGATCAATAGCCGAACGCAGCAGTCCTTCACATTCCTTGCAGTCTGGCGGTTCGGCCTTGAGGCTACCCGTGCGCAACAGGTTTTCCAGATTGTCGTTATTGCCCATGTTCGGTTCCTTCCGGATCGTGGCCAATCAGCTCGATCTTGCCCTGCTGCGCCACACGCAGCACGAAGCTGTTACCAGCGGCTTTCCTGGCCTTCCACTCGTCTGGAGTGTACAGCGTCGGGTTGATGGTGCGCCCTAGTTGCGCCTCGACCGACAGCAAAAGCTCCATCACTTCGGCATAGCTGAGGCCGTCGCCGATAAGCATCAGATCGATATCGCTGCCAGCATGTTCACTGCCTTTGGCCAGCGAACCATAGACGAACGCCCACGTCAGTTTCCCGGCCAGCGGTGCGAGCGCGTCACGCAGCGGCGCACCGATTCCAAATGTCTTGCGCACGATGCCTTGCAACTCGACGTAGATCGGACATTTCCGGTTGGCCTGGTAATGGGTCTGGTTGCCGTGGCGGCTCATGGTCAGGATGCCCACCTGCTGCAACCGCTCCAGCTCACGCATCAGGCTGCCTTTACCTACCTGTGCATAGCGGGCGATTTCATTGGCATAGAAGCTCTGCTCTGGATTGCCGTAAAGCAGCCCCAACACCTTACGCTGTGTGCCCGTGAACAGCGTCTCGCTTAATGAAAGAGTTGGCATAGAAGATCCATTGAGTCCCAGTTAGGGAATGATAAGTCCCAAAATAGGACTGCTCAAGGCTCTTTCAACAGAATCCGCAGGGCTGCAGATGGCGCCGCCCGATGCTTACGCACCGCAACGGCGAAGGCGACTCTACTCGCCCGCACGCTTGAGCAACTGCTTGCAACGCTCGGACAGGTGCACCACGCGCAGGTGCTTGCCGGCGCGCTCGTAGCGCTCGCGCAGGGTTTTCAGCGCGGCGATGGCCGAGTAGTCGACGAAGCTCAGGTGGCGGCAGTCGAGAGTCACCTGTTGCGGGTCGTCGGCGGGCTCGAACTGCGCGAGGAAGGTGGTACAGGAGGCGAAGAATAATGTGCCATGCACACGGTACAGCTTGCTGCCATCGGCCTGCATATCGCTGTCGGCGTAAAGCTCACGCGCATGCTGCCAGGCGAAGTTGAGCGCAGCGATGACGATGCCGCAGAGCACTGCCGTTGCCAGGTCGGTGGCTACCGTGATGGCGGTCACCGCGATGATCACCAGCACGTCGTTGGCCGGCACCTTGCCGGCGACACGTAGCGAACCCCAGGCGAAGGTCTGCTGCGCCACCACGAACATCACGCCGACCAGCGCGGCCAGCGGGATGCGCTCGATCAGCGGCGAGAGAAACAGCACGAAGAGCAGGATCATCACCCCGGCGACCACCCCGGACAGCCGCCCGCGCCCACCCGAGCCGAGGTTGATCACGGTCTGGCCGATCATCGCGCAGCCGCCCATGCCACCGAACAGGCCGGACGTCATGTTGGCCACCCCGAGCGCCACGCACTCGCGATCCGGGTGGCCGCGCGTGGCGGTGATTTCGTCGGTCAGGTTCAGGGTCAGCAGGGTTTCCAGCAGGCCGACCAGAGCCATCAGCACGGCGTATGGGGCGATGATGACGAGGGTTTGCAGACTCCAGGGAATGTCCGGCCACACCAGGCTCGGCAGGCCGCCGGCAATCTGCGCCATGTCGCCGAGGGTATGAGTCGGCAGATCCATCAGGTAGACCAGCGCGCCGATCCCGAGGATTGCGACCAGCGCAGGCGGCACGGCGCGGGTCAGGCGTGGCAGCAGATAGACGATGAGCATGGTCAGCGCCACCAGCCCGAGCATCAGGTACAACGCGTTGCCTTGCAGCCAGTGGCCGTCGTGCTGGAAGTGCTCGAACTGGGCCAGGGCGATGATGATCGCCAGGCCGTTGACGAAGCCCAGCATCACCGGGTGCGGCACCATACGAATCAGCTTGCCCAGGCGCAGCAAACCGAACGCCAGCATGATCAGACCACCGAGCAGCACCGTGGCCAGCAAATACTGCACGCCGTGCTGTATCACCAGCGCGACGATCACCACCGCCATCGAGCCGGCCGCGCCGGAGATCATCCCCGGTCGGCCACCGAACAGGGCGGTGAGGGTGCAGATGATGAAGGCGCCATACAGGCCCATCAGCGGGTTGACCTGGGCCACCAGGGCGAAGGCGATGCACTCGGGCACCAGGGCGAAGGACGAGGTCAGGCCGGCCAGCAGGTCGGCGCGTAGGCGTGCGGGTTTCATGAGAGGGCGTGTGAACAGGCTAAAGGGCGCGCATGTTAGCGCCCGAAGCAACTTGCCGTCATGCGCCCAGAGATGACCGGGGGATCAGCAACCTGGTCCATACCTTGTGGGTGCATGGCAATCACAGGGCAGAGGCTCTGTCAGGCATCGCTTACCGATACAAAGCGCACAGCGGCTCGATCTTGTCGCCTTTGACGTAGGAGAAATTCAGCTTGAGGCCTTCGATCTCCATGCCCAGCTCCATGGTCTTGGCATTGAAAGCCAGGACCTGCAGATCGAAGCTCTGATAGGGCGAAGTGATGTGGATGGTCTGGCCATCCTCGCTGAGGCGATAGTCGGAGACTTCCACCTCCTGCTCGCCCGGCTCTGCGCAATTGAACGGATGCAGGTTGCTCTTGCCGTCGCCCTTGAACTCCACCACGTTGGCGATGCCGTTGTTCAGCGGCGTCATGGCCCAAATGCCGAGCAGTTGATCCGGGTTGTCGACCTTGGCGGAGCTGGCCAAGACGTTCGCGCTCGAGACAGCGGCAAGCAGGGATACGAACAGCAGTTTGGTCATGGGACTTCCTTATCGAGTAATGAGGCACGCTCACAGCGAACGAGCGGAGCAGATGCTACTGATATTCAGGTGGTTTGTGCACAGGGACGACGCCCCAGCCATCTCGCCGATAACCGGCCCGCACGAAAAAGCCGCTGCGGGATCGCGCCAGCAGCGGCTCGTTCAACGCGATCTCAGTGGCCGTGCGCCGGACTGTGCGCTGAGCGCGGCTGAGTCGGAGCGAACTTCGACAGGACATGGTCCTTCATCCCGCGCGCCAGTTCTTCCTCATCGAAGAACACCTCGCCAAAACCTTCGCGGCGGAAGATTTCCATCGCATCGGCGCTGTGCGTGCGGATCACGATTTCCACCTGCGGATTCAACGCCCGCGCGGTTTCGACCATGCGCTGCACGTTCAGCGGATCGGGCGTGGCGATCACCAGCATCGACGCCTTGGCGATATGCGCCTGGATCAGCGTGCCCGGCTCGGCCGAATCACCGCTGACCGCAGCGATGCCCTGACCACGGATCTGCTCGACTCGCTCGCGATTCTGCTCGACCACGACGAAAGGAATGCCACGCTCAAGCAGGGCCTTGGCGATACGCCGACCAACACGACCGTAGCCAACCACCACCACTTGCCCCTCAAGGTATCTGCGCTCGGTGCTGGCCGGCAGCACTGCCAGCGGGTCTTCGCGAAATTCCAGGCGTCGAGCCAGAGCAGAACGCCGCAGAGCCAGCTCTTTGATCGGTTTGATGCAAGCGAACACCAGAGGGTTGAGCGCAATCGAAATCAGCGCGCCGGCCAGCACCAGGCTCATGCCCTCGGCCGACAACAGGCCCAGATCCTTGCCCAGGCCAGCGAGGATGAAGGAGAACTCACCGATCTGCGCCAGGCTCGCCGCCACGGTCAGAGCGGTGCTCAAGGGATAACGGAAAGCCAGAACCAGCAGCGCCGCTGCCAGGCCCTTGCCGACGATGATGATGGCCACCACGGCTAGAACGCGCAGCGGCTCTTCGACCAGCACGGCCGGCTCGAACAGCATGCCTACCGAAACGAAGAACAGTACCGAGAAGGCATCGCGCAGCGGCAGCGACTCCTCGGCCGCACGGTGCGAGAGGTCTGACTCGCGCATCACCGTGCCAGCGAAGAATGCGCCAAGAGCGAACGACACATGAAACAGAACAGCGGCGCCGTAGGCGATACCGATAGCAGCGGCGACGACCGATAGCGTGAACAGCTCGCGCGAGCCGGTCTTGGCGATCTGCAGCAGCAACCAGGGCAACACGCGGCGCCCGACCACCAGCATCAGAGCGATGAAGACCGCCACCTGCAGGAGGGTCCCACCCAATACCTGCCACAGCGGCGTACCGGCATCGACACCGACTACTTTGCCCCCGAGCATACCCGCCAGCGGCGGCAGCAGTACCAGCACCAATACAGTGGCCAGATCTTCCACCACCAACCAGCCGACGGCGATACGGCCATTCATCGAATCAGTGATACCGCGCGTATCCAATGCCTTGAGCAACACCACGGTGCTGGCACAGGACAGCGACAACCCAAGCAGCAGGCTCTCACCAAAGGTCCAGCCCCACCAACTGGCCACGCCGAGACCGAGCACGGTGGCCATGCTCATCTGCACGACCGCACCCGGCAGGGCGATCTTCTTCACTGCCAGCAGATCGTTCAGGGAGAAATGCAGACCGACGCCGAACATCAGCAGCATCACGCCGATTTCCAGCAACTGCGGGGCCAGTTCCATGTCCGCGACCATACCGGGGGTCGCCGGGCCGAGTGCGATACCCGCCAACAAATAACCTACCAACGCCGGCAGCTTCAGCTTTTCCGCGACAAAGCCAAAGATCAAAGCCAGACCGAAGCCACCGGCCAACATGGTGATGAGAGATATGTTGTGCTCCATCGCACCTCCTGCTTGCATGAGTTTGCCTGTTGCAGCAACTGCGCCATGGCTATATGTCAATAAAGAATAAAAAGACTAACTTATATCACGATAAATTTAATCCCTCGGTTTCAGTCGACTATTCGTTCAGCAAGTGTTGTGCAAATGACCTGCTGGATACCTGCCGCCCCCGGGATAGACGTGAATGACCGGCACCTACCATTCATCGGAACAAACCCGCGCTAGCGAGCCCGCTGCAAAGCCGGCAACCTGAATGCAAACAAGACGAGGAGCCCAGCCATGAGCAAGAATCTACTGATCACCGGTGCCAGCCGCGGCATCGGCCGCGCCACTGCCCTGCTGGCCGCGGCTGGCGGCTGGACGGTCGGCGTCAACTACCGCAGCGACCGCGAAGCCGCCAATGAGGTGGTGGCGCAGATCGAAGCCATGGGCGGCAACGCCATTGCGCTGCCTGGCGATGTCGCCAACGAGGACGATGTGCTGCGCCTGTTCGAGGCCATGGACAAGCTCGGCCCGCTGCACGGCCTGGTAGTAAATGCCGGCATCGTCGCCCCGCCCATGTCGCTGCTGGAGATGAGCGGCGAACGCCTGCAACGGATGTTCGACGTCAATGTGCTGGGCAGCTACCTCACCGCGCGCGAAGGGGCTCGGCGCATGGCCCGCAGCCGTGGTGGAGAGGGTGGTTCGATGGTGCTGGTGTCGTCTGTGGCCGCCAGTCTCGGTTCACCTTTCGAGTATGTCGACTACGCCGGAGCCAAAGGCGCCATGGACGTGCTGACTCGCGGCCTGGCCAAGGAATTGGGCGGCGAGGGCGTGCGGGTCAACGCCGTGCGGCCGGGACTGATCGATACCGAGATTCACGCCAGCGGTGGCCAGCCGGATCGCGCCGAGCGCCTGGGCAAGGCGACACCGCTGGGCCGCGCCGGGCGCGCCGAGGAAGTCGCCGAAGCCATCGTCTGGTTGCTCGGTGAAAAGGCCAGCTATACCACTGGCGCGCTGATCGACATCGCCGGCGGGCGCTGAGGCACGCTCTGCAACCGGTGCGCACGGCGCACCCTACGCCTCCAACAGCAAGTAGGGTGCGCCATGCGCACCGCTGGCAACCCAGACGAAGTTCCAGGTGCTCAATCCCAGCGCGGTGCGAAGCCGGGCTGGGATTGAGCGAAGGTAAAGATGGATGACCGGTCAGCAAACCGGACGCTGGGACTGAATGGTTCGGCCTGACTCAGCGAGTAAAAGTTGCAGGCCCAAGGCAAAGGGCGAGCAGCAGGCAGGCTTGATGGAAAACAGTATCCGCGCCAGACTCATGCGGAAAACCTATCAAATCAGCAAATACCTTTGACTGAAGGTCAACAATGAAGACCAGCCTGGAAGAAATGCTCGCCTTCACCAGCGTGGTCGACTGCGGCTCGATCAGTGCCGCCGCCGAGCAGCTCGAACAAACTGCGTCCGGCGTAAGCCGTGCCCTCAGCCGGCTGGAGGAAAAGCTTGCCGTCACCTTGCTACGCCGCACCACCCGGCGCCTGGAGCTGACCGAGGAGGGCGAGATATTTCTGGCCCAGGCGCGGCGCATCCTCGCCAGTGTCGAGGATGCGGAGGAGCAGATGACCCTGCGCCGCCAGGCACCGGCCGGGCGCCTGCGAATCAACACCGCCTCGCCATTCATGCTGCATGCGATCGTGCCGCTGATCGGCGAGTTTCGTGCGCTTTATCCGCAGATCGAACTGGAGCTGAACAGCGACGACCGTATCATCGACCTGCTGGAACGCCGCACCGACCTGGCCATCCGCATCGGCAACCTGCCGGACTCCAGCCTGCATGCCAGGCCGCTGTGCCACAGTCGCCGCCGCGTGCTGGCCAGCCCCGAATACCTGCGCCGCCATGGTACGCCAGCGCGTACCGAGGATCTGACCGGGCACAGTCTGATCGGCTTCACCGAGCCGGACAGCCTCAACGAATGGCCGCTACGCCACGCCCTCGGCGAGCGCTGGCGCATCACCCCAAGCCTGCGCGCCTCCAGCGGCGACACCATTCTCGAACTGGCCCTGGCCGGCGAAGGCCTGGTGTGCCTGTCGGACTTCATGACTGACGGCACCCGCGCCAGCGGCGCGCTGGTCGAGGTGCTGGCCGAGCAACGCGTGGAGGTGCGCCAGCCGATCAACGCGGTGTACTACCGCAACACCGCGCTGGCGTCGCGCATCACCTGCTTTCTCGATTTTCTCAGCGAGCGGCTGGGCTGCCCGACCTGACGCACCACGACTGAGAAAAATCGACCGTAGCCTGGATGCAATCCGGGGAAACAGTTGAAAGGCCCCGGATTGCATCCGGGCTACATGACAGCACAACGAAAAAGGGCGACTCAACGAGTCGCCCTTTCTGTCACCGCTGCATCACTGCTTGGCCTGCAGACTCCACTCGGCCAGTTTCTGCTGCTTGTAGCTGAGCGCCGCAGCCGGTACCGGGGTGACCTTGCCAGTTTCCATCCAGCGCTTGAGACGGTTGGCGTCGGCCATGTGGGTGTACTTGCCGAAGGCGCCGAGTACCACGAAGGCTACCGGGCGATTGGCGATGGTGGTGGCCATCACCAGGCAGCGACCAGCGGCATTGGTGAAACCGGTCTTGCTCAGGTTGATGTTCCAGTCAGGCTTGCGCACCAGCGCGTTGGTGTTGCGAAAGCCGAGGGTGTAGTTGGGCTTGCGGAAGGCCACGGTCGCTTCGGAATCGGTGCTGAACTGGTGGATCAGCGGATACTGGTTGGCTGCCTTGACCATCAGTGCCAGGTCACGGGCGGTGGCGACGTTCAGCTCGGACAGGCCGGTGGGTTCGACGAAGTGGCTGTTGTGCATGCCCAGCGCCTTGGCCTTGGCATTCATCGCCGCGACGAAGGCCGAGTGGCCGCCTGGGTAATGGTGCGCGAGGCTGGCGGCGGCGCGGTTCTCCGAGGACATCAGCGCCAGGTGCAGCATCTCGCGACGAGTGATTTCGCTGCCGATACGCACACGAGAGAACACGCCCTGCATTTCCTGGGTGTCGCGGATGTTGATCGGCAAAACCTGGTCCAGCGGCAGCTTGGCATCCAGCACCACCATGGCGGTCATCAGCTTGGTGACCGAAGCGACCGGCAGACGCAGGTCCGGGTTGCTGGAATAGAGCTCCTGGCCAGTTTTCAGATCGATCAGCAATGCACTACCGGCGGCCAGCTCCTGCTTGGGCTGGGCGGGCGCGGCCTGGAGGTTCGAAACAACAAGGCTGCCGCACAGCAGCAGGCCCAAAATCGAATGATGGAGTTTCACGGTTTACTTCACCGGTTGGAGTGTGGGAGCCGCTGGCAGAATTGGAAAACGACTGACCAGAGCGGCGGCGACCAGTATAGGGATCACGCTTGGCTATTGCAGTATGGCCCGGTCAAACGGTTGCTGCTGGCGAATCCAGCTCGGCCTGCAACCAGTCGACGAAACGCGCGGTAAGGCGCTGGCGACGCTTGCGCTCGGGCAGCACCAGGTAATAGCCCAACGCCGAATGCACCTGGGCCTCACCCAGACGACAGAGCAGCCCCTGAGCCAGAAGCTCATCGACCAGATGGCGCCAGCCGATGGCCACGCCCTGCCCGGCAATCGCCGCCTGGATCAGCAGGGTGTAGTTGTCGAAACGCAACGCGCCGGGCGTTGGCAGGCTGGCGATGCCCAGCGCGCGAAACAGGCCATCCCAGTCGAACCAGCGCGAACGGTGCTCCGGACGCAGGTGCAGCAACGGTAGTTCAGCCAGCACTGCGACCGGCAGCGGCGGCTGAAGCTCGCCGAGCAGACGCGGACTGCACACCGGGAACACCTCCTCGCGAAACAGCAGGTGCGCCTCGCCATGCTTGAAGCGGCCATCACCGAAGCGGATCGCCACGTCGATGTCGCTCGGCACCGTGGCCGGGTCGCGCTCGCTGGTGATCAGGCTGACGTCCACCTCCGGGTACAGCCTGTTGAAGCGCTGCAAACGTGGCATCAGCCAGTAGGCGGCGAAGGCGAAGTCGGTGGCCACCTGCAGCACTTCATGCTGCTGGCGCGCGGTGACGGCGACGAGCCCCGCATCGAGGCTCGCCAGCCCTTCCTGCACATGGGCCAGCAACAGCTCGCCGGCCTCGGTCAGCACGATGCCTCGGTAGACGCGGTCGAACAGGCGCGTGGCCAGTTGCTGCTCCAGACGCTTGATCTGCTGACTGATCGCTGGCTGACTGCTGCCCAGTTCGCTGGCGGCGGCAGTGAAACTGAGCTGGCGCGCCGCCGACTCGAACACCCGCAGTGCGTCGAGCGATAGTCCATCGATGGCTTTAAACATAAGCTCTGCTTATCCGAGGCATGTTTCGCAGCCGGGTTTACCCTGCCGCCGTTCTACCGGAATCATGGTGCCCGCACTGTCGCATAAACCAACAGTATGGAATACCCGCCACCATGAAGCGCCCGAACATCCTCTTCATCATGGCCGACCAGATGGCCGCGCCGATCCTGCCGCTGCACGATGCCGCCTCGCCGGTGCAGATGCCCAACCTGATGAAGCTGGCCGAGCAGGCCGTGGTGTTCGACTCGGCCTACTGCAACAGCCCGCTCTGTGCGCCGTCGCGCTTCACTCTGGTCAGCGGGCGGCTGCCGTCGAAGATCGGCGCCTTCGATAACGCCGCTGACTTTCCCGCTGATGTGCCGACCTACGCCCACTACCTGCGCCGCCTCGGCTACCGCACCGCGCTGTCGGGCAAGATGCACTTCTGCGGCCCGGACCAGTTGCACGGCTACGAGGAGCGCCTGACCAGCGACATCTACCCGGCCGACTACGGCTGGGCAGTGAACTGGGACGAGCCGGACGTACGCGCCAGCTGGTACCACAACATGTCTTCGGTGCTGCAGGCCGGCCCCTGCGTGCGCAGCAACCAGCTGGACTTCGACGAGGAGGTGGTATTCAAGGCACGCCAGTACCTATACGACCACGTGCGCATGACCCCGGATCAACCGTTCTGCCTGACCGTGTCGATGACCCACCCGCATGACCCCTACACCATCCCCCGCGAATACTGGGATCGCTACGAGGGCGTGGACATTCCTCTGCCGCGCCAGCACATCGAGCAGAGCGAGCAGGACCCGCACTCGCAGCGTCTGCTCAAGGTCATCGACCTGTGGGACAAACCGCTGCCCGAGGACAAGATTCGCGACGCCCGCCGTGCCTACTTCGGCGCCTGCAGCTATATCGACGACAACATCGGCAAGCTGCTGAAGACACTTGAAGAATGCGGCCTGGCCGAGGACACCCTGATCGTCTTCTCCGGCGACCATGGCGACATGCTTGGCGAGCGCGGCCTCTGGTACAAGATGCACTGGTTCGAGATGTCCGCCCGCGTGCCGCTGCTGGTGCATGCGCCGCAGCGCTTCACCGCGCATCGGGTCAGTCAGTCCGTCTCCACTCTCGATCTGCTGCCAACGCTGGTGGAACTGGCCGGCGGCCAGGTCGAGCAGGGCCTGGAGCTGGAGGGCCACTCCCTGCTGCCGCACCTGCAAGGCACGGGTGGCCACGACGAAGTGCTCGGCGAATACATGGCCGAAGGCACTGTCAGCCCACTGATGATGATTCGTCGCGGCCCCTGGAAGTTCGTCTATTCCGAGCAGGACCCACTGCTGCTATTCAACCTGGACAATGACCCGCTCGAGCGTCAGAACCTGGCCGAGTGCAGCGAGCACAGGGGTATCCTCGCCGGCTTCCTGGCCGAGGCCCGCGAACGCTGGGATATTCCGGCCATCCACGCCGCCACCCTGGCCAGCCAGCGCCGCCGCCGCCTGGTGGCCGAGGCCCTGAGCCAGGGCAAGCTGACCAGCTGGGATCATCAGCCCTGGGTCGACGCCAGCCAACAGTACATGCGCAACCATATCGATCTCGACGACCTGGAACGCCGCGCCCGTTTTCCCCAGGCGTGAACCTTTACCGACTGCCGCCCCCCAAAGAAGAAAAAAGGAGAGACGCCATGAACCGATTCAGTGTGCTGTTACTCGCCACTGCGCTCACCAGCGCCGGCAACGTCTGGGCTGAGGACGCAGCCTGTGCCACGGTCAAGCTCGGTGATCCGGGCTGGAGCGACATCGCCGTGACCAACGGCATCGCCAGCTTCCTGCTCGACGGCCTGGGCTACAAGCCGCAAACCCAGACCCTGGCCGTGCCGATCATCTTCGCCGGCCTGCAGAAGGGCCAGGTCGACGTGTTCCTCGGCAACTGGATGCCGGCGCAGCAAAGCAACTATGACAAGTTCGTCGCCAGCGGCGAGGTGGATAAGCTGGCGCAAAACCTCGAAGGCACCGAGTACACCCTGGCCGTACCGACCTATGCCTTTGATGCCGGGGTGAAGACCTTTGCCGACCTGGACAAGCACGCCGACAAGTTCGGCAAGAAGCTCTACGGCATCGCCTCCGGCTCACCCGCCAACGAGTCGATCAAGCAGATGATCGCCGCCGACGAATTCGGCCTGGGCGACTGGACGCTGGTGGAGTCCAGCGAACAGGCGATGCTGGTGCAGGTCGGCCGCGCGGTGAAACGCGATCAGTTCGTGGTCTTCCTCGGCTGGACGCCGCACCCGATGAACGTGCAGCACGACATGAAATACCTGAAAGGCGGCGAGAAGTACTTCGGCGACAGCGGCCAGGTCAACACCCTGGCGCGCAAGGGCTACGCCGCGCAGTGCCCCAACGTCGGCAAGCTGCTGAGCAACCTGACTTTTACCCAGGAGATGGAGAACAGCATCATGGATCAGGTGCTGAGCAAACAGGCCAGCAACGACGCCGCGATCAAGGCCTGGCTCCAGGCCAACCCGCAGCTACTCGATGGCTGGCTGCAGGGCGTCAAGACCCTAGACGGTGGCGATGGTCTGGCCGCTGTGAAGGCGCGGCTTTGAATTAACCGCGGCAAGTGAGTAGGGTGGAGTCGCCTGCGGCCCACCCTCGACCCGAATCATGCACCTACCTGACCGACAGACCCTGCTGCCGTTTCTCCGCTGGTTGCCTGGCACCAGCCGCAAGACCCTCGGCAACGACCTGCTGGTGGGCCTGACCGGTGCAATCCTGGCTCTGCCGCAATCGTTGGCCTACGCGCTGATTGCCGGGCTACCTGCCGAATACGGCCTGTACGCCGCCATCGTGCCGGTGATCATCGCCTGCCTGTGGGGCTCCTCCTGGCACCTGATCTGCGGACCGACGGCTGCGATCTCCATCGTCCTGTTCACCAGCGTCAGCCCCATGGCGCGCATCGGCAGCGACGAATTCATCGCCCTGATCCTGCTGCTGACCTTTCTCGCCGGGCTCTTCCAATGGCTGCTCGGTCTGCTGCGCTTCGGCGCACTGGTGAACTTCGTCTCGCAGTCGGTGGTGCTCGGCTTCACCCTCGGCGCGGCCCTGGTGATCGTCATCGGACAGATGCCCAATCTGCTCGGCGTCGAGGTCACCAGCCAGCCCACGGCGCTAGCCAGTCTGCTGCAGATCGGCCAACACCTGCCCGAGGCACACTGGCCGAGCCTGGCGCTGGCGGCCTTCACGCTGCTGCTCAGCGTGGCCGTGCGAAAGCTCTGGCCAAAGGCGCCTGCGCTGCTGATCGGCCTGGTCTGTGGCAGCCTGCTGGCCTGGTTGCTACCTGCGCGTCTCATCGCTGACATTGCCCTGGTCGCACCATTTGCCGGCGGCCTGCCACCACTGACGATGCTGAGTTTCGACCTCGACGATGTGCTGCGCCTGCTGCCGGCAGCCGTGGCCTGCGGCATGCTCGGGCTGGTCACCAGCCTGTCCATCGCCCGTGCGCTGGCGGTGAAGTCCCATCAGTTTCTCGATGCCAACCAGGAGGTGCGCGCCCAGGGCCTGTCGAACATGCTCGGGCCGTGGTTCTCCGCCTCACTGTCGGCCGGCTCCTTCACCCGCTCGGCGCTGAACCTGCAGGCCGGCGCGCGTACGCCATTGGCCGGGGTGTTCTCGGCGCTGCTGGTGGCGCTGTTCGCGCTGTTCGGCGCAGCGCTGCTGACGCATATCCCACTGCCAGTGATGGCGGCCGGCATCCTGCTGATCTGCTGGGGCCTGGTAGATCTGCCTGCGATCCGCGCACTGCGCCGGGTCAGTCGCGCCGAGTTCATGGTGATGCTGCTGACTTTCACCGCGACCCTGGTGCTGGAGCTGCAGACCGCGATCTACGCCGGTGTGCTGGCCTCACTGTTCTTCTACCTCAAGCGCACCTCGCAGCCGCGCGTGCGCCTGTGGCAGGACGGCGACGACGAGGTGTTGCGCATCGAGGGCTCGATCTTCTTCGGCGCCTGCCAGTACATCCAGCAATTGCTGCAACGCAGCCGAGGTCAGCGCCTGGTGATCGATGCGCGGCACATCAACTTCATCGACTACGCCGGCGTGGAGATGCTGCACCAGGAGGCGCGACGCCTGCAGGCGCTGAAACGCAGCCTGGTGCTGCGTCAGGCGCGGCCACAGGTAGTGGAGGAAATCCTCAAGCTCGAAGGCGCCGAGCGCTGCCCGGTGCAGTTCGAGGATTGAGTGAGCGGCCTCGAACTCGTAGGGTGGGTTAGCGGCGCAATACACGAACGACCTGACAGCGCGATGATGGCGCGCCGCGTAACCCACCAGGCGATCTTCCCGCGTGACACTAATGGTGGGTTACGGCGCGTCGGAACTTGCGGGGTCATCGGTATCTACGCAGCGGCGCTCTGCACGAACTTCGGGAAGTTCAGCCCGCCAGCTGGCGGCGCAGTTCGGCCAGCACCGGCGCGGTATCCGGGCGCACGCCACGCCATAGCTCGAAAGCCTCGGCAGCCTGCTCGACCAGCATGCCCAGGCCATCGAGACAACGCGTCGCGCCCTGTTCGGCAGCCCAGCGGTTGAAGGCGGTCGCCTCGCGGCCGTACATCATGTCGTAGCAGACCGTATGACCGGGCTGGATCAGGCTTGGCGCGATCGCTGGCAGCTCACCGCCGAGGCTGGCCGAAGTACCGTTGACGATCAGGTCCACCGGCGCATCGATCCAGTCGAAGCCGGCGGCGACCAGTGGGCCGAGATCGGCGAACTCGCGCACCAACTGTTCGGCCTTGGCCACGGTACGGTTGGCGATCACCAGCACGGCCGGTTTCTGCGCCAGGAAGGGTTCGAGCACGCCACGCACGGCGCCACCGGCGCCAAGCACGAGGATGCGCTTACCGGCCAGGCTGAAACCGGCGTTGTCCTGCAGGTCACGGGTCAGACCGGCGCCATCGGTGTTGTCGCCGAGCAGACGACCGTCTGCCAGCTTCTTCAGAGTGTTCACCGCGCCAGCGCGGCGCGCACGCTCGGTCAGTTCGTCGGCCAGGCGAAAGGCCTCTTCCTTGAACGGTACGGTGACGTTGCCGCCAAGCCCCTCGGCGAAGAAGGTACGGGCATCACCGACGAAATCGTCCAGCGGCGCCAGGCGCGCGTCATACGTCAATGCCTGGCCGGTCTGCTCGGCGAACAGACGATGGATCAGCGGCGATTTGCTATGGCCGATGGGGTTGCCGAAGACGCAGTAGCGGTCCATGGGAAATCCTGTTTGTGTAGGAGCCAGCTGGCTGGCGATTCGCTCTGGGGCCAGATCGCCTGCAAGGTGGGCTCCCAACGGGGAAATGTTGCCAGTTCGTAGCCCGGATGCAATCCGGGGCAGCCTATGAACGGCCCCGGATTGCATCCGGGCTACAGGATCACGGCGTCTTCTGCAGCCAGTCGCGATCGGTGAGGAAGTACTCGGTCAGGCGCGCTTCCTCGCTGCCCGGCTCCGGCTTCCAGTCGTAGCCCCAGCGCACGTGCGGTGGCAGCGACATGAGGATCGACTCGGTGCGCCCGCCCGACTGCAGGCCGAACAGGGTGCCACGGTCGAACACCAGGTTGAACTCCACGTAACGACCGCGACGGAAGGCCTGGAACTCGCGCTCGCGTTCACCAAAAGGCGTCAGCTTGCGGCGCTGGACGATGGGCAGGTAGGCCTGGATGTAGGCATCACCGATGGCACGCATGAAAGCGAAGCTGGTATCGAAGTCCCACTCGTTGAGGTCGTCGAAGAACAGCCCGCCAATGCCACGCGGCTCGCCGCGATGCTTGAGGTGAAAGTAGCGGTCGCACCAGGCCTTGAACTTCGGATAGACCTCGGCGCCGAACGGTGCGCAAGCGTCATGCGCGACCTGGTGCCAGTGCACGCAGTCTTCTTCATTGGCGTAGTAGGGCGTCAGGTCGAAGCCGCCACCGAACCACCACACCGGCTCCTCGCCTTCCTTCTCGGCACTGAAGAAGCGCACATTGGCATGCGAGGTCGGCACGTAAGGGTTTTCCGGGTGGATCACCAGCGACACGCCAAGGGCCTGGAAGCCACGCCCGGCCAGTTCGGGGCGATGGGCACTGGCCGAGGGCGGCAGGCTGTCGCCGAACACGTGGGAGAAATTCACCCCGCCTTTTTCGATCAACGCGCCGTTCTCGATCACCCGCGTGCGCCCGCCACCACCGGCCGGACGCTGCCAAGAGTCCTCGGCGAACACGGTCTGGCCGTCTTCGGCTTGCAGGGCGGAGCAGATGCGGTCTTGCAGGTCGAGCAGGTAGGCCTTCACGGCCTCGGTACGGTCAGTCACGGCGGCACCTTGAACAGAGAGCAGGTCGAAATCGGCGGGCAGCATAGCATTCACCCAGGCACATCCGCAGTTGACGTCGGTCAATCAGGACGATTGGATAGGCTCTTTCGCCGCTTGCAGCGGCTCAAGTCAGACAAGGAATCCGAGATGGCCAAGCGTATTCAGTTCAGCCAGCACGGCGGCAGCGACGTGCTGGAATACCGCGACTACCAGCCGGCAGCACCAGGCCCGCGCGAGGTTCGCGTGGCCAACCGGGCCATCGGCCTGAACTTCATCGACACCTACTTCCGCAGCGGCCTGTATCAGCCACCGGCGCTGCCTTCGAGCCTGGGCACCGAAGGTGCCGGTGTGGTCGAGGCGATTGGCAGCGAGGTAGAAGGCCTCAAGGTCGGTGACCGCGTCGCCTACGCCACCGGTCCGCTCGGCGCCTACAGTGAGCTGCACGTGCTACCCGCCGACAAACTGGTGAAACTGCCGGACAACATCAGCTTCGAGCAAGCCGCAGCGGTGATGCTCAAGGGCCTGACCGTGCAGTACCTGCTGCGTCAGACCTACGAGCTCAAGGGCGGCGAGACCATCCTGTTCCACGCTGCGGCCGGCGGCGTCGGCTCCTTTGCCTGCCAGTGGGCCAAGGCGTTGGGCGTTAACCTTATCGGCACTGTCAGCTCGGCCGAGAAAGCAGCACGGGCCAAGGCGCAGGGTGCCTGGGCGACCATCGACTACAGCCATGAAAACGTCGTGCAGCGCGTGCTGGAACTGACCGACGGCGCCAAGTGCCCGGTGGTCTATGACGGCGTCGGCAAGGACACCTGGGAAACCTCGCTGGACTGCGTGGCGCCACGCGGCCTGCTGGTGAGTTTCGGCAACGCCTCCGGCGCGGTCACCGGGGTCAACCTGGGCATCCTGGCGCAGAAGGGTTCGCTGTACGTCACCCGCCCGACCCTGGCCGGCTACGCCACCAGCGCACAGCGCCTGCAGGCCATGGCTGACGAGCTATTTGACATGATCGCCAGCGGCAAGCTGCAGGTGGAAATCAGCAACCGCTACGCGCTGAAGGACGCCGCCGCCGCACAGGATGCGCTGAGCTCACGGCAAACCACCGGTTCGACCATTTTGATGCCGTAAAACAGTCGCGGCTAAAGCCCATCCCACAGCCGCCACAATCGTGGGAGGGGCTTTAGCCGCGAGCATTGGCCCGTCAGGACGGACGAATCACATCGCCCGTGCGCAGGTCACGAATCAGGCTGGGGTTCTTGCGTCCGCCAAGCGCGCCACCAAGGACCTTGTCCAGTTCGCCCGGGAAGTACTGCTCGACGCGCAGGCGCGAACGCGCCGAAGGGCGCCCCGCCGGGTTGGCCGAGGTGGAAATCAGCGGGCCGGTGTAGCGGCACAGCGCGCGAACCAGCGGATGGTCACTGACGCGCAGGGCAACGCTGTCGTGCTGGCCCGTGACCCACTCGGGCAGGCGATTCTGATGCGGCACCAGCCAGGTATTCGGGCCAGGCCAGGTGCCGGCCAGGCGCTCCTGCCAGACCTCTGGCAGATCATCGAGCAGGAAGTCGAACTGCTCGATGTCATCGGCAACCAGAATCAGCCCCTTGTGCATCGGCCGCTCCTTGAGCGCCAAAAGACGATACACCGCCTCTTCGTTCCAGGGATCGCAGCCAAGGCCCCAGACCGCCTCGGTCGGATAGGCGATCACGCCACCTTCACGCACCACTCGCGCCGTTTGCTGTATCTGCCAGTTGCTGGCCATCGACTGTCTCCCACGGAATCAATGGGCGGCAGTCTATCCAAGCCAATCGAGACCTGCCACGGCACTTAAGGTCTGCGCGCCAGCCAACGCCCCGCCTCGTTGCACACCAGGCCATCGAGCTCCAACTCGGTCAAAGCCGCCAGCACCTGTGACAACGGCCAGCCAATCGCCTGCACCAGCGCCTCGGTGCTGTGCGGCGCGGCATGCAGCAAAGCCAACAACGGATGCTCAACGCCAGCCAGCGACGCCGATGTGGATTCGACGGCCGGCGCCTGCCAGCCACGCAGAGCTTCGAGGATGTGTTCGATGCTTTCCACCAGAGTGGCGCCATCACGAATCAGCTGATGGCAGCCACGCGCGCCAGGGTGATGGATCGAACCGGGAATGGCATAGACCTCACGCCCCTGCTCGGCGGCCAGGCGTGCAGTGATCAGCGAGCCACTCGAAGGGCTGGCCTCGACAACCAGTACACCCAGCGAAAGCCCGCTGATGATCCTGTTGCGCCTCGGAAAATTGCTCGCCTGTGGCGGACAGTCCAGCGGCAGCTCGGAGACCAGCGCACCGCCGTGCTCGATGATCTGCGCCGCCAGCCCCACATGCCGCTGCGGATACAGGCACTGCAAGCCGGTGCCCAGCACGGCCACCGTTTTACCGCCCCCTTCCAGCGCCCCCTGATGCGCGGCGCCATCGATCCCCAATGCCAGACCGCTGGTAATGACGAAACCACCGCCCGCCAGGCTGCGGGCAAAGGCCCGTGCGTTATCCAGGCCGGGCCGCGAGGCGCGCCGACTGCCGACCATGGCCAGTTGCGGCGCCTCCAGCACGCTCGGCTCGCCCGCCACGAACAACAGCGGCGGCGCATCCGCCAGCTCGCCGAGCAGAGCTGGGTAGCCTGGATCGTCCCACATCAGCACATGCTGACCAGGCTCATCCAGCCAGTGCAGGGCGGCAGCCGCTCGCTCGCGGATTTCCGCACTGCGGCGAGGCTCGGCACAGGCAGCCGGCAACCCCAGTGCACGCCAGGCACTGGCCGGCGCTCTGAGTGCAGCCGAGGCGCTATCGAAAGCGCTCAGAAGTTTGCGAAAGCGTCGCGGCCCCACCTCTGGCAGCAGATGCAGACGCAAGCGGGCTTCGAGTTCGGCAGGAGAAACGGCGGGGGAAAGCGAGGAGGATGCAGGCATGGCGACTCTTCCCTGAACAGTTGCACCGCCATCCTGGCGGCCTGAAAGCACGAGCCCCGCTAGTGCGGGGCTCGTTGGGCATTACGGGTTGCGGACCTTGTCCATCACCGCCAGTTGGCGGCTGGCCTGCAATACCAGACCGTAGCTGAGCTTGTCGTAAGCACGGAACACCATCAGCAGACCGGAACGCTCGTCCGGAATTTTCACGCTTTCGCCGGTAACGCGGTCACGTACGGTTTCGCCGGTCTTGTAGATCGCAAGTACGTTGCCGATTTCCAGGCCATCACGGCCACCCTTGTTCAAAGTGACCACGTCGAACTGACCGATCTGGGTCACACCACGCGGCACATCGAGGATCAGGCCGTTGATTTCACTGGTAGGCTCACTGGGCATGAAAGTGGAGTTGATCGCACGCTCCTCGGTAGGGAACAGGCGATCTCCGAGGCGCACTTCCTGAGTCGAACGGCTCAGCACCAGGGTACCGACATCACCTTCCTCAGCTACGATCTCACCGGTACCAATGTCATCCGCGTTGATGCCGAGAAACTCCTCGGTGTCTGGATCCACATAGGTCTTGCCCTGGCGGAAGATGCCATAGATCGGGTTCTGTTCGTCGAACTGGCCACGGGCGTAGACGCGATCACCAGCGCCGCTGACCACGCGCTCGGCGTTACCGGCGACGACGTAAGGCTTGCCGTTGAATTCTTCCGGCGTGTCGACGATGCGGTTGCTCAGCAGGAAGCTGTTGATCGCCTCCAGCGGGATGGTCGGAATCGCTTCGGCCATCGGCGTGCTGCGCACCTGCGGCGACAGCTTGATGGTGCCGCGCGACTCGCCGCGGTTGAGCATCAGGCGCGGCTGACCGTCAACGTAGACCAGATTGAGCGTATCGCCGGGATAGATCAGGTGCGGGTTGGCGACCTGCGGGTTGGCGTGCCAGATCTCCGGCCATTTCCACGGCTGGCGCAGGAATTTGCCGGAAATGTCCCAGAGAGTATCGCCCCTGACCACAGTGTAGCGGTCCGGGTGACCGTCCTTGAGTTGCACTTCGGCCTGAGCCAAGCTGGTCAGGGCCAGTCCGCCAGCTGCAAAGAGCAGGGCGAGTAGTGATTTCCTCATACGGTGAATCCCTTTATTATGTGCCTTCACGTGAAGCGCCCTAGCGCCGCGTGCCAAACCCGCTGAATACGCGGCGTGAAGCCGTTTTTCAATGCTGTTCATCATCTTAGCAGCGGATTTTGACTTTATTCCACAAGTGCATCACAAACGCATATGGCGATCCTGAATATCCTCGAATTTCCTGATCCACGCCTGCGTACCATCGCCAAACCGGTGGACGTCGTGGATGACTCCATCCGTCAACTGGTCGACGACATGTTCGAGACCATGTATGACGCTCCGGGTATCGGCCTGGCCGCGACGCAGGTCAACGTGCACAAGCGCGTGGTGGTCATGGACCTGTCCGAGGACAAGTCCGAGCCACGGGTGTTCATCAATCCCGAGTTCGAGTCACTGACCGACGAAATGGACCAGTACCAGGAAGGCTGCCTGTCGGTGCCTGGTTTCTACGAGAACGTCGACCGCCCGCAGAAGGTCAAGATCAAGGCACTGGATCGCGATGGTCAGCCCTACGAGCTGATCGCCGAAGGTCTGCTCGCCGTGTGCATTCAGCACGAGTGCGATCACCTCAACGGCAAGCTGTTCGTCGACTATCTGTCCAACCTCAAGCGCGACCGGATCAAGAAGAAGCTGGAAAAACAGCATCGCCAACGCGCCTGACGCCCCATCCAGAAGGCTTGCTACGGCAAGCCTTTTCTTTTAGCGAGCCCCCATGCCTGACTCATTGCGTATCGTCTTTGCCGGCACCCCTGAATTCGCCGCTGAGCACCTCAAGGCTCTGCTGGCCAGCCCGCACGAGATCGTCGCCGTCTATACCCAGCCGGATCGCCCGGCCGGACGCGGCCAGAAACTGATGCCCAGCCCGGTCAAGCAGCTTGCTCTGGAGCACGGTATTGCCGTCTACCAACCGGCCAGCCTGCGCAATGAAGAGGCCCAGGCCGAGCTGGCGGCGCTCAAACCGGATCTGATGGTGGTGGTCGCATACGGTCTGATCCTGCCCCAGGCGGTGCTCGACATCCCGCGTCTGGGCTGCATCAACAGCCACGCCTCGCTGCTGCCACGCTGGCGCGGCGCCGCGCCGATCCAGCGCGCGGTGCAGGCCGGCGACGCCGAGAGCGGCGTTACCGTGATGCAGATGGAGGCCGGCCTGGACACCGGGCCGATGCTGCTCAAGGTCAGCACCCCGATCAGCGCCAGCGACACGGGCGGCTCGCTGCACGATCGTCTCGCCCAGCTCGGCCCACAGGCGGTGCTGCAGGCTATCGACGGCCTGGCGGCCGGCACGCTCATCGGTGCGGTACAGGACGATGCCCTGGCCAACTACGCGCACAAGCTCAACAAGGACGAGGCGCGTCTCGATTTCAGCCGCCCAGCCGTCGAACTGGAGCGCCTGGTTCGAGCCTTCCATCCCTGGCCGATCTGCCACACCACGCTGAACGGCGATGCCTTGAAAGTGCATGCAGCCGAGATCGGGGAGGGCAAAGGCAGCCCAGGCACCATTCTCGCGGCTGACAAGAGCGGTCTGACCGTGGCCTGCGGCGACGGTGCACTGCGCCTGACTCGCCTGCAGTTGCCCGGCGGCAAGCCGCTGGCGTTCGCCGACCTCTATAACAGTCGCCGCGACCAGTTCGCCGCCGGCCTGGTACTCGGTCAATGAACCCACGTCTGGCGGCCGCGCGCGCCCTGACCGCCGTGCTGTCCGGCAAGGCCTCGCTGGGCAGCAGCCTGCCGCCACAGCTGGACAAGGTCGAGCACCACGACCGCGCCCTGGCGCAGGACCTGGCATTCGGCGCGGCCCGCTGGCAGCCGCGCCTGCAATTGCTGGCCGAGAAACTGCTGGAAAAACCCTTCAAGGCCGCCGACAAGGACGTAGAAGCGCTGCTGCTGATCGGTCTCTACCAACTGCTGCACAGCCGCATTCCCGAACACGCCGCCATCGGCGAGACCGTCGGCTGCGCCGGCGCGCTGAAAAAACCCTGGGCCAAGGGCCTGCTCAATGCCGTGCTACGCCGCGCCCAGCGTGAGCACGAAGCCCTGTTTGCCGAACTCGATCGTGACCCGGTGCTGCACAGCGCGCATCCGCGCTGGTTGCAAAAAGCGCTCAAGGCGCACTGGCCGCAGCACTGGCAGGCCATCTGCGCCGCCAACAACGCGCACCCGCCGCTGATCCTGCGGGTCAATCGCCGCCACGGTTCACGCGATGCCTATCTCATTGAGCTGCGCAGCGCTGGCATCGAAGCCGAACCCTGCATCTTCAGTCGCGACGGCGTGCGCCTGCTGCAGCCCTGCGATGTCACCACACTACCCGGCTTCAGGGACGGCCGCGTCAGCGTGCAGGACGAAGCCGCGCAACTGGCCGCCGACCTGTTGGAGCTGGCGCCCGGCCAGCGCGTGCTGGACGCCTGCGCCGCACCAGGCGGCAAGACCTGTCACCTGCTGGAAGCCGAGCCGGAGCTGAGCGAAGTGGTCGCCGTGGATCTGGAAGCCAAGCGCCTGACGCGCGTGCGCGAGAACCTCGAGCGCCTGGGCCTCGACGCCACCCTGATCGCCGCCGACGGCCGCGATACCGCAGCCTGGTGGGACGGCCGGCCGTTCCAGCGCATCCTGCTAGACGCGCCCTGTTCGGCCACCGGCGTGATCCGCCGTCACCCGGACATCAAGCTGACCCGCAAGCCCGAGGACATCCCGGCCCTGGCCCAGCTGCAAGGCGAGCTGCTCGATGCCCTGTGGCCGACCCTGACGCCCGGCGGCATCCTGCTCTACGCCACCTGCTCGGTGCTGCCAACGGAAAACAGCGAGACCATCGCCGCGTTCCTGGCCCGCACTGCCGACGCGCAGGAAGTCGCCATCGCCGGCGACTTCGGCCTGCAGCCGGAGCACGGTCGCCAACTGCTGCCACAACTGGAAGGCCACGACGGCTTCTACTATGCCAAGCTGATAAAGACCGCTGTGACCAGCCACAGCTAACGGAGCGATCAGTGAAAATCATCATTCTCGGCGCCGGCCAAGTGGGCGGCACCCTGGCGGAACACCTCGCCAGCGAGGCCAACGACATCACCGTGGTCGACACCGATGGCGACCGCCTGCGCGACCTCGGCGACCGCCTGGACATCCGCACCGTACAAGGCAAGGGCTCCTTCCCCACCGTTCTGCGCCAGGCCGGCGCTGACGATGCCGACATGCTGGTGGCGGTGACCAACAGCGACGAAGTCAACATGATGGCCTGTCAGGTGGCCTACACCCTGTTCCACACGCCGACCAAGATCGCCCGGGTGCGCGAGGCGGCCTACCTGACCCGTGAGGCGCTGTTCGACAACGAAGCGATTCCGGTCGACGTGCTGATCAGCCCCGAGCAGGTGGTGACCAACTACATCAAGCGCCTGATCGAATACCCTGGCGCCCTGCAGGTGATCGACTTCGCCGAAGGCAAGGCGCAACTGGTGGCAGTCAAGGCCTACTACGGCGGTCCACTGGTGGGTCAGCAACTGCGTCAGCTGCGCCAGCACATGCCCAACGTCGACACGCGCGTGGCGGCCATCTTCCGCCGCAACCGGCCGATCATGCCCAAGGGCGATACCGTCATCGAGGCCGATGACGAGGTGTTCTTCATCGCCGCCAAGGCGCATATCCGTGCGGTAATGAGCGAGATGCGTCGTCTCGAGGACAGCTACAAGCGCGTGGTGATCGCCGGTGGCGGCAACATCGGCGAACGCCTGGCCGAGGCCATCGAAAGCCGCTATCAGGTAAAGATCATCGAGATGAACCCGGCACGCTGCCGCTACCTGTCGGAGAACCTCGACAGCACCATCGTGCTGCAAGGCAGCGCCTCGGATCGCGACCTGCTGGTGGAAGAGAACATCAACGACGCCGACATCTTCCTCGCCCTGACCAACGACGACGAGGCCAACATCATGTCGTCGTTGCTGGCCAAGCGCCTGGGCGCGCGCAAGGTGATGACCATCATCAACAACCCGGCCTATGTCGACCTGGTGCAGGGCGGCGAGATCGACATCGCCATCAGCCCGCAGTTGGCCACCATCGGCACACTGCTGACCCACGTGCGCCGTGGCGACATCGAAAGCGTGCACAGCCTGCGCCGTGGTGCAGCGGAAGCGCTGGAAGTGATCGCCCACGGCGATGCCAAATCGAGCAAGGTGATCGGCCGCGCCATCGAAGACATCGCCCTGCCGCCGAGTACCACCATCGGCGCCATCATCCGCGACGAAGAAGTGCTGATCGCCCATGACGACACGGTGATCGAGTCCGGCGACCACGTGATCCTGTTCCTGGTCGACAAGAAGTACATCCGCGACGTCGAGCGCCTGTTCCAGGCCGGCCTGACGTTCTTCTGAGTCCCTTATCGCATCCGGCTACGAATTCGTAGCCCGGATGAAATCCGGGAATGCCCACACGACGATGCAGGAGCCGCGATGAGCAGCGAAGCACTGGAAAAAATGCTGGCCAAGGGCATGGACAGTGCTCTGCTGCGCTTCGGTCTGGGCAAGGCCCATCTCGATGGCGGCAATGCCGCGCAGGCCGCCGAACACCTGCAACGCTGCGTCGAATTCGACCCCGGCTATTCCGCTGCCTGGAAACTGCTGGGCAAGGCGCTGCAGGCCGAGGGCAACCACGACGGCGCACGCCAGGCCTGGCAGCAGGGCATCGCTGCAGCCCAAGCCAAGGGCGACAAACAGGCCGAGAAAGAAATGACGGTGTTCCTGCGCAAGCTGGACAAGCAACGCTGATCGACAAGGCCCGCCGCATCCTGTGGGAGGCGCTTCAGCGGCGAGCTTCCAGGCATTTCTGCATGTCACCGATCCGGGATCAGGGCTCAAGCCGTCGTGGCTCAAACCCCTCCCACACTCTCGCCACCAGCTACCGGGGGAGACGCTTCACGCCGCGCACACCGCTGCGGCAGCCCGGATGAAATCTGCGGGCAAGCTGCAGGCCCGTCCCGGATTGCATCTGGCCTGGGGCTTCACTCACGCCGCGGCAGTACGCTGCGGCAACGCCCGTACGATGGCGCTGAGCAGCATGCCGTACAGCGGCACGAAGAGAATCAGGCTGATGGCCAGTTTGATCACGTAGTCCACCGTGGCGATCTCCACCCAGTTGGCCGCCATGAACGGATCGTCGCTGCGCCAGAAGGCCACCGAGAAGAACAGGAAGGTATCGAGCAGGTTGCCGAGGATGGTCGAGGCTGTCGGCGCGACCCACCACTGGCGCATCTGCCGCAAACGGTCGAACACCTGGATATCCAGCAACTGGCCGAAGGCGTAGGCAAGGAAGCTGGCCACGGCGATACGAAAGACGAACAGGTTGAATTCACCCAGCGTCGCCAGGCCGCCGAAGGCACCTTCGTGGAACAGCACAGACACCACATAGGAGGCGATCAATGCCGGCAGCATCACCCGGGCGATCACCACGCGCGCGGCATGCTTGCCGATCAGGCGCACGGTGAGGTCGGTAGCCAGGAAGATGAACGGGAAGCTGAACGCACCCCAGGTGGTATGCCAGCCGAACAAGGTGATCGGCAGCTGCACCAGGTAGTTGCTGGCGATGATGATGAGGATATGGAAGGTGATCAGGCCGGCCAGCACGGGCCGACTGACCGACGCAGGAATCAGGGTCATGTCGATGTCCTTTTTCATGGAGTGGGGTTAGGGAACCCACTGCCGCAGCCGACATGGCCGCGAGCGGCGCGCATTCTAGCGCGTTGTTGACCCGCGGGATAGGTTTTGCCGCAGACGGCCACGCCGCTCGGATGAAAGGTCGTGCCTTCGCGTAATGCTGTGCACTGGAGAAATGATTCTGTGCGATAAGCTCCTCTGGGGAGAGGGGAGCCAATCACGCCGACCTTGAACGCGCCGTCGCTGACTCAAGCCTCCGGCACCACCCGCTTGGCCAACTGGAAATGACGCTGCCAGTACGAATTGTCGAGGAAGTCGATGCGCACGTTCGTGCCGCGACGCGGCGCATGGACGAAGCGACCCTCACCGATGTAGATGGCCACGTGATCCACCGAGCGGCTGCGAATGCGGAAGAACAGCAGGTCGCCCGGCTGCAGGTCGCTGCGCTTCACCGAGGGCGCATCCAGGCGCGACAGCTCGCGGGAGGTGCGCGGCAGTTCGAGGTCGTCCTGGGTCTTGAAGGCGTATTGCACCAGGCCGCTGCAATCGAAACCATGGCGCAGGCTGGTACCGCCCCAGCGGTAGGGCGTGCCCAGTGCGCCGAGGGCGCGGTCGATCACTTCGCCGGCCGGTTTGGGCGCGACCGCTGGCGCGGTGGCAGGAATGGTGTGGATACGAAACGTGGCGGAGGCTTGGGTACAAATTCCCAGTAAAAGAGCGCCTCCCAGGCAAAATGACATTAAAAATTTATTCAAACCCAGTGACCCTGGTGATTGGCCTTTGCGCGGAAGCCCTTCCTGATCAAGGCATTGCATCGGAAACGAGCCGCCTGCCCGTCCCGGAGAGGGACTGCCTGAAAAAGCCTTTGGTTCATTTCCAAGCGAGACGAGTCGACGAACGGTTTACCGCTGATGCCTTCGTATTCCCGACCAATCGCGCCCAATTACGCCCCGACAGTTGAGTCGCACGCTCCACTGACTTCCTCGATCTCGCGACTGGCGCGTCTCCAATCGTCCCGCTCGGCGGGGGCGCCAGCGGTGCCGGGTGTGACGGTCTAGGTGAAGTAGCGATCGATACCGAGGTCTTCCAGCAGCAACTGGTCGATGAAGCGCTGATAGGGGGTTCGATGTAGCGGGCAAGGATCATGGCGATGCAGTCGACACCGCCAGTGGCGTAGCAGAAACCTAAGGCCAGGCGTTACTCGAAGCGGCGAACGTCCAGGCTGGCTGCCGCCGTTCAGGCCTCGCCGAGAAAGCGCAAGCCGGCCCCCTCGGCATCTACACGCATGACTTCCATCTTCAGCACCGGGGCGGGGAAGGGCAGATCCTGCACCTGGCCGATCACTTCGGTGCCAACCGACAGGCTGGCCATGTCCGGGTGCTTCACGTAGACGCCGCTATCGGACAGGTCACGAGTCTGCGCCACCAGCTCACCAAAACTGGGGTGGCTGATCTTGATCCGGCACTTCATCGGGGTACGCACCTGCTGGCGCTGGTTCGGCATGGAGACTCCGGGGGTAGGCGGACGATGCAGCCTTTAATAACGCAAAATCGAAGCAATTCCCAACGCCCGACAGAAAAAAGGCGCCATCGAGGCGCCTTCATTCGTTGTCATGCCGGCTGGCAGTACATCAGTACCACTTGGCCTCACCCTCGGGCCGCTTCTTGAAGCGCTTCATGCTCCACATGTACTGGCTCGGGTAGTTGCGTACATAGCGCGATACCACTTCGCTCATCGCCGCCACGCCTTCTTCCACATTCTCGCTGTACATGCCTTCCGGCGCCGCTTCGAGGATCACCTTGTAGCCGCTGCCGTCCGGCAGGCGCAGCGCATGCAGGAACACGCCGACCGCCTTGCCGCCGGTAAGCATTCCGGGTACGAATTTGCTGGTCAGCGCGGTAGTGCCGAGGAAGGGCACGAAAACCCCCGACGAGCGGCTCGGCTCCGGGTCGGCAGGAATGCCTACGGCGCCGCCCCTGCGCACTTCCTTGATGACGCTGAGGATGCCTTCCTTGGTCGAGGGCGCGACGCGGTTACCCATCTGCACGCGCTGCTGCTGCAGCAGCTCGTCGACCGCCTTGAGCTTCGGCGGGCGGTAGAAAATGATCGGTTTGCACTGGTTGCAGTAGAAGTGGTTGAGCACTTCCCAGTTGCCCAGGTGGCTGGTGATGCCGACCACACCCTTGCCCGAGGCCAGGGCCTGTTGCAGCACTTCCAGGCCTTCGACTTCGCGGACCAGCTTGAGTGACTTGTGCGCCGGCCAGATCCAGGCGCAGGCGCTTTCGGTCAGTGTCTTGCCGATGTCCTTGAGGCTTTGCCCGACCAGCCTGTCCAGCTCGGCCTCGTTCAGCTCGGGGAAGCACTTGCTCAGGTTGATGCGCGCCACGTCGCGCGAGCCGTTCGGCAGCTTCCACATCAGCCAGCCGATGGCATTGCCCACGGCCTGCACGGCAGGCCAGGGCAGCAGTGCGAACAGGCGCAGGAAACCGACCACCAGGGCGCCCTTGAGTTTTTCCACGACAGACTCCAACCGTTTCCGCAAAGCGCCCAGTGTAACGGCCAGGGCCGAGCCAGTCAGTACAGGCTCGTCCGAAGCCTCTGCTGCAGATCGCGCTCGTAGGCCTCGACGTCGAACTCCTCATAGATACAGCGGAAGATATCGCCGGCACTCGGCAGACTGGCGCGCTCGACCTGACGCGAGGCATCCCACAGGCCGGAACGCACTGCCGCCTTGGAACACTGGAAGTAGCAGGTATCGATATGGATGCGCAGCACGCTGCGCGGCAGCTTGCCCTGGGCACGGCCCAGTTCGAGCAGCTCGGGGTCGAGGGAAATCTCGGCGCGACCGTTGATGCGCAGGCTCTCGCCAACGCCGGGAATCAGGAACAGCAGCGCCACGCGCGGGTTCAGCACGATGTTGCGCAGGCTGTCGATGCGGTTGTTACCGGGGCGATCCGGCAGCAGCAGGGTCTGGTCATCGAGAATTCGCACGAAACCTGGCGCATCGCCGCGCGGTGAGCAATCCAGGCCATCCGGGCCCACGCTGGCCAACACCACGAAGGGCGAGGCCTGGATCAGCGCACGGTAGGGCTCGATCAGCCGCGGCAGTTCCTTGCGCCGCGAGCGTTCATGGCTTTCGCCGTACAGTGCCTGCAGTTCGTCCAGCGTGGTGATGGTGGTCATGAGCCCTTCAGTTGCGCATAGCGGTCGCAGTCGGTGGTGTGGTCCATCACCATACCCGTGGCCTGCATGAAGGCATAGCAGATGGTCGGCCCGACGAAGGTGAAACCGGCCTTCTTCAGCGCCTTGCTCATGGCCTCGGCCTCGGGCGTCACTGCCGGCATCTGGCTACGGTCGCTGAAATGATTGATCTTCGGCGCACCGCCGACGAACGACCAGAGCAATGTCACCGGGTCCTCCAGCTTCAGCCAGGCCTGGGCGTTCTGCCGCACGGCCTTGAGCTTGAGGCGATTGCGGATGATGCCCGGGTCCTGCATCAGCGCCTCGATCTCTTCATCGCCGAGACGGGCCAGGCGCTCGGGATCGAAACCGTGCAGCACCTGGCGATAACGCTCGCGCTTCTTCAGCACGGTGATCCACGACAGGCCAGCCTGCGCACCTTCGAGCAGCAGCATCTCGAACAGATGACCGGCATCGCGCTGCGGCACACCCCATTCCTCGTCGTGATAGGCCTGGTAGAGCGGATCGTCGGTACACCAGAAGCAGCGGGGCATGGCTGTGAACCTCGGTCAGGGTCGAAGCGGTGACTATAACGGCAAAACAACTGGATATAAATACAGTCGCGCTACGCGTCGGATGATGCCGATATGCCGTACCCTGCGGCCTGCGCCGAGTTTCGATATACTCTCCGGCTTTCCCTCGCAAGCCTCCACAGGTGATTTTTTCGTGAGCCAGACCAAGCCTGCCGTGCGCACCTTCCAGGACCTGATCCTGGCCCTGCAGAACTACTGGGCCGAGCAGGGCTGCGTGGTGCTGCAACCCTACGACATGGAAGTAGGTGCCGGCACCTTCCACACCGCCACCTTCCTGCGCGCCATTGGCCCGGAGACCTGGAATGCCGCCTACGTGCAGCCTTCGCGTCGCCCGACCGACGGCCGCTACGGCGAAAACCCCAACCGCCTGCAGCACTACTACCAGTTCCAGGTGGTCCTCAAGCCCAACCCGGAGAACTTCCAGGAGCTGTACCTGGGTTCGCTGAAGGCCATCGGCCTCGACCCGGAAGTGCATGACATCCGCTTCGTCGAAGACAACTGGGAGTCGCCGACCCTCGGCGCCTGGGGTCTGGGCTGGGAAATCTGGCTCAACGGCATGGAAGTCACCCAGTTCACCTACTTCCAGCAGGTCGGTGGCATCGAGTGCTACCCGGTGACCGGCGAGATCACCTACGGCCTGGAGCGCCTGGCCATGTACCTGCAGGGCGTGGACTCGGTCTACGACCTGATCTGGACCGACGGTCCGTTCGGCACCGTGACCTACGGCGACGTGTTCCATCAGAACGAGGTGGAGCAGTCCACCTACAACTTCGAGCACGCCAACGTCGAGAAGCTGTTCGAGCTGTTCGACTTCTACGAGAGCGAAGCCAACCGTCTGATCGAGCTTCAGCTGCCGCTGCCGACCTACGAAATGGTGCTCAAGGCCTCGCACACCTTCAACCTGCTGGACGCCCGCCGCGCCATCTCGGTGACCGCGCGTCAGCAGTACATCCTGCGCGTGCGCACCCTGGCCCGCGCGGTAGCGCAGAGCTACCTGCAGGCGCGCGCCAAGCTCGGCTTCCCCATGGCCACCCCCGAACTGCGTGACGAAGTACTGGCCAAGCTGGAGGCGCAAGCATGAGTGCGAAAGATTTCCTGGTCGAACTGGGCACCGAAGAGCTGCCACCGAAAGCCCTGAAGAGCCTCGGTGAGGCCTTCCTCGCCGGTATCGAGAAAGGCCTCAAGAGCGCCGGCCTGAGCTACACCGCCAGCCGCGTGTACGCCGCGCCGCGCCGCCTCGCGGTGCTGGTCGAGCAGCTCGAAGAGCAGCAGGCCGACCGCAGCATGAACCTCGACGGCCCGCCCATCCAGGCCGCCTTCGACGCCGACGGCAACCCGACCCAGGCCGCCCTGGGCTTCGCCCGCAAGTGCGGCGTGGACATCGCCGAGATCGACCGCAGCGGTGCGAAACTGCGCTTCGCCCAGCACATCCCTGGCCAGCCGGCGGTCAACCTGCTGCCGACCATCGTGCAGGATTCGCTGAACGACCTACCGATTCCCAAGCGCATGCGCTGGGCCGCCCGTCGCGACGAATTCGTGCGCCCGACGCAGTGGCTGGTGATGCTCTTCGGCGACGCCGTGGTCGACTGCGAAATCCTCGCGCAGAAGGCTGGTCGCGTCTCCCGTGGCCACCGCTTCCACGCCAACCGCGACGTGCGTATCAGCGCCCCGGCCAACTACGCCGAAGACCTGCGCAGCGCCTTCGTGCTGGCCGACTTCGCCGAGCGCCGCGAGCTCATCAGCCGCCGCGTCGACGAGCTGGCTGCGGCTGAGCAGGGCACGGCCATCGTGCCGCCGGCGCTGCTGGACGAAGTAACCGCCCTGGTCGAATGGCCAGTACCGCTGGTCTGCTCGTTCGAGGAACGCTTCCTCGAGGTGCCGCAGGAGGCGCTGATCAGCACCATGCAGGACAACCAGAAGTACTTCTGCCTGCTCGATGCGAACGGCAAGCTGCTGCCGCGCTTCATCACCGTGGCCAACGTCGAGTCCAAGGACCCGGCGCAGATCGTCTCGGGCAACGAGAAGGTCGTGCGTCCGCGCCTGACCGACGCCGAGTTCTTCTTCAAGCAGGACAAGAAGCAGAAGCTCGAAGGCTTCAACCAGCGCCTGGCCAACGTGGTGTTCCAGGCCCAGCTGGGTTCGGTATTCGAAAAGGCCCAGCGCGTCTCCGCCCTGGCCGGCTTCATCGCCCGCGAAGTCGGTGGCGACGCCCAGCGTGCCGCCCGTGCCGGCCTGCTGAGCAAGTGCGACCTGGCCACCGAGATGGTCGGCGAATTCCCCGAGATGCAGGGCATCGCCGGCTACTACTACGCGCTCAACGACGGTGAGCCGCAGGACGTCGCCCTGGCCCTGAACGAGCAATACATGCCACGCGGTGCCGGCGCGGAACTGCCAAGCACCCTGACCGGTGCTGCCGTGGCGGTGGCCGACAAGCTCGACACCCTGGTCGGCATCTTCGGCATCGGCATGCTGCCGACCGGCTCGAAAGACCCCTACGCCCTGCGTCGCGCCGCCCTCGGCGTGCTGCGCATCCTGATCGAGAAGGGCCTGGACCTGGACCTGGCCGCTGCAGTCGACTTCGCTGTCGCCCAGTACGCCGGCAAGATCAAGACCGAAGGCCTGGCCGCCCAGGTGCTGGAGTTCATCTTCGACCGCCTGCGTGCACGCTACGAAGACGAAGGCATCGAAGTGGCCGTGTACCAGGCGGTGCGTGCGGTCAACCCGACCTCACCGCTGGACTTCGACCAGCGCGTGCAGGCCGTGCAGGCCTTCCGCACGCTGCCGCAGGCCGCTGCCCTGGCCGCCGCCAACAAGCGTGTGTCGAACCTGCTGAGCAAGGCCGAAGGTGGCGTCGCCGCCCAGGTCGAAGCGCACTACTTCGACAACCCCAGCGAGTTCGCCCTGCACGCCGCCATCCAGCAAGCCGACCAGGCCGTACAGCCGCTGGCCGCCGCCCGCCAGTACAACGAGGCCCTGGCCAAGCTGGCTGGCCTGCGCGAGCCGGTGGATGCCTTCTTCGAGGCGGTGCTGGTCAACGCCGAAGACGCACGCGTGCGCGCCAACCGTTACGCCCTGCTGGCCCGCCTGCGCGGGCTGTTCCTCGGCGTGGCGGACATCTCGGTACTGGGCTGACCCCAGCAGCGGCAAGCTACAGGCTTCAAGCGGCAAGCAGGCCGCTGCTGCCTTGTAGCTTGCGGCTTGGAGCTTGTGGCTATGAAGTTACTGATCCTCGACCGCGACGGTGTCATCAACGAAGACTCCGACGCCTATATCAAGACGCTCGACGAATGGCTGCCAATCCCTTCGTCGATCACCGCCATCGCACGCCTGTCGAAAGCCGGTTGGACGGTGGCGGTGGCCACCAACCAGTCCGGCATCGCCCGTGGTTATTACGACCTGGCGACCCTGGAGTCGATGCACACGCGCCTGCGCGAGTTGGTGGCGGAGCAGGGCGGTGAAGTCGGCCTGATCGTTCATTGCCCGCACGGACCGGACGATGGCTGCGAGTGCCGCAAGCCGAAACCGGGCATGCTCCGGCAGATCGCTGCGCACTACGCCACGGAACTGGCAGGAATCTGGTTCGTCGGCGATACCGGCGGTGACCTGCAGGCCGCGCTGGCCGTCGATTGTCAGCCTGTGCTGGTGAAAACCGGCAAGGGCGAACGAACCCTGGCCAAGCCGTTGCCGCCGGGAACCCTGGTATTCGATGATCTGGCGGCTGTTGCCGATCAACTGCTTTCATAAGGTGCGAAGTTCAATGGCGATCCTGCAGGCACTCAGAGTCACGCTTTTCTACCTGCTGCTGTCGTCCAGCTCCTTCTTCTGGTGCCTGATCAGCCTGGTGGTCGCGCCGCTGCTGCCGTTCCGCCAACGCTACCGCTTCGTCGTCCAGGCCTGGTGCAACTGCGCCGTGTGGCTGGCCAAGGTGATCGTCGGTATCCGCTATGAAGTGCGCGGCCTGGAGAACATCCCGGAGCGCCCCTGTGTGATCCTCGCCAACCACCAGAGCACCTGGGAAACCTTCTTCCTCTCCGGCTTCTTCGAGCCACTGTCGCAGGTGGTCAAGCGTGAATTGCTGCGCGTGCCCTTCTTCGGCTGGGGCATGGCGCTGCTCAAGCCCATCGCCATCGACCGCAGCAACCCCAAGGCGGCGCTCAAGCAGTTGGCCAAGCAGGGCGACGAACGCCTCAAGCAGGGCGCCTGGGTGCTGGTGTTCCCCGAAGGCACGCGGATTCCACCAGGCCAGATCGGCAAGTTCTCCCGAGGCGGCACCTCCCTGGCGGTGAATGCCGGACTGCCAGTACTGCCCATCACCCACAATGCTGGTGAGTTCTGGCCGAAGGCAGGCTGGGGCAAGCGCCCGGGCACCATCCAGGTCATCATCGGCCCGCCGATGTATGCCGAGGGCGAAGGCCCGCGTGCCATCGCCGAACTCAACGAACGTGCCTTTCAGTGGGTGCGCCAGCAACAAACCGAACTGCGCGGCGAAGAGCCGCAGCTGAGCCGCCTGGGCGAAACGGCCTGATCTGTGGATAAGCTGTGCGTCAAATGCAAGCAAAGCGCCACCATCGATCACATCCGGCTGATTTTCCTGACGAATCACCAGCGCTAGGAAAATCCCACGACGGGGTATAAGTTGTGATTCACAGGTAGGGCGGGTCGTACCTGCGCTACGAATGCCGTCGATGAATCCACTTCTACCTCGACGGGTTCACAGTCTCGCCCTCGGCAATGGCCGAAGATGGGACAAGAAAAGGAATTCGCTGCCATGCCCTCGATCTACCAGCTCAAACCGGCCTTCCAGAACCTGCTGCGCCCCGGCGTCGAACGTCTTCACGCACGCGGCGTCACCGCCAATCAGGTCACCCTGGCGGCAGCCGTCATCTCCGCGCTGCTCGGCGCCCTGCTCGCCGCGTTCAGCCACATCACCTGGCTGTTCGCCCTGATTCCGCTGTGGATGCTGCTGCGCATGGCGCTGAACGCCGTCGACGGCATGCTCGCGCGCGAGTTCGGCCAGCAATCGAAGCTCGGCGCCTACCTCAACGAACTCTGCGACGTGATCGCCGACAGCGCCTTGTATCTGCCCTTCGCCCTGCTGGCCGGCGTCTCGCCGCTGCTGGTGATTCTCGTGGTGCTGCTGGCGGTGATCAGCGAGTACGCCGGCGTGCTTGGCCCGATGGTTGGCGCTTCACGTCGATATGACGGGCCGATGGGCAAGAGTGACCGCGCCTTCTGCTTCGGCGTGCTCGGCGCTGGCGTCGCCACCGGCCTGCTTCCGGCTTTGTGGATCAACCTGCTGTTGGCCCTGATCCTCGCCTTGCTGCTCTATACGCTGTACAACCGCGTTCGCCACGGGTTGGCCGAAACGGCCTGAACCCTCTCAAGGAATAAGGAGATTCCATGCGCCCCGTACAACTTCACAGCTTCACCACGCATGACGGCGTCGAGCTGAGCTATCGCCACTGGCCGGCGACAGCGCCCGGCGATGGCCCGCGCCAGGCCGTCGTGCTGTTTCATCGCGGCCATGAGCATGGTGGGCGCATGGCCCACCTGGTGGACGAACTGGAGCTGCCGCACTGCGACTTCTTCGCCTGGGATGCCCGTGGCCATGGCCTTTCACCCGGCGCACGCGGCGACAGCCCGAGCTTCGCCACCAACGTGCGTGACGTGCAGACCTTCGTCGAGCATATCGGCAGCCAGCACGGCATCGCCGAAGAGGACCTGGCTGTGGTGGCGCAAAGCGTTGGCGCGGTGATCATCTCCACCTGGGCCCACGACTACGCGCCCAAGGTGCGCTGCCTGGTACTCGCCTCGCCGGCGTTCAAGGTCAAGCTCTACGTGCCCTTCGCCCGCCCCGGCTTGAAGCTGCTGCACACCCTGCGCGGCAACTTCTTCGTCAACAGTTACGTCAAGGCGCGGTTCCTCAGCCACGATCCCGAGCGTATCGCCTCCTTCGAGAACGACTCGCTGATCGCCCGGCCAATTTCGGTGACCATGCTGCTCGGTCTGTACGAGGCGGCCGACCGTATCGTCGCCGACGCCCAGGCGATTCAGGTGCCGACCCAGTTGCTGATCTCCGGTGCCGATTTCGTCGTCCACCGCAAGCCGCAGGAAGACTTCTTCGCGCGCCTCGGCAGTCTGCGCAAGGAAAAACACCTGCTCCCGGGTTTCTTCCATGACACCCTTGGTGAACGTGACCGCGCCCATGCCCTGAGCCGCGCGCGGCGCTTCATCCTGCGCAATTTCGAGGAGCCGGTCACACGCCCCTCGCTGCTCGATGCCGATCGCCTGGGCGCCACCTGCGCCGAAGCCGAAGAGCTGGCCGCACCGCTGCCGAAACACTCGCTGCGTGACCTCTACTGGCGCGCCACCCGCGCTGGCATGCGCCTGGGCAGCAGTGTGTCGGCCGGGGTGAAACTGGGCTTCGACACCGGCTTCGATTCCGGCAGCACGCTCGATTATGTCTACCGCAACCAGCCCACCGGCAAGGGCACACTGGGCCGACTCATCGACCAGAACTACCTGGATTCCATCGGCTGGCGTGGCATTCGCCAGCGCAAGCTGCACGCCGAGGAGCTGCTGCGCCTGGCCATGAGCAAACTGCGCGAAGCGAACAGCGCGGTGCGCATCGTCGATATCGCCGCCGGCCATGGCCGCTACATCCTCGAATCGCTGGAAAGCCAGCAGCAGCGGCCCGACTCGATCCTGCTGCGCGACTACAGCGACATCAACGTGCGCGACGGCAATGCCCTGATCGCGCAGAAGGGCCTGGGCGATATCGCCCGTTTCGTCAAAGGCGATGCCTTCGACCGTGACGACCTCGCCGCACTCGACCCGAAACCGACCCTGGCGGTGGTCTCCGGCCTGTACGAACTGTTCGGCAGCAACCAGATGGTCGGCGACTCGCTGGCCGGCCTGGCGGCGGCAGTCGAGGAGGGCGGTTATCTGGTCTACACCGGCCAGCCCTGGCACCCGCAGCTGGAGCTGATCGCCCGCGCCCTGACCAGCCACCGCGACGGCCAGGCCTGGGTCATGCGTCGGCGCAGCCAGGCGGAGATGGATCAGTTGGTCGAAGCCGCCGGCTTTCGCAAGGTGGCGCAGCGCATCGACCAATGGGGCATCTTCAGTGTGTCCCTGGCACAACGGGTGAAGTGATGGAGCACGCCCGCGAACAAGGATTGTGGAAGCGCGGCGTACTCTGGCTGCTGCTGCTCGGCCCGCTGTTCTTCGCCAGTTATGGCTTCGCCAACTGGTTCAGCGGGCAGCGCGATGACGTCGGCAGCCTGGTCTTCGCCTGGGAGCCGCAGATACCCCTGTGGCCCTGGAGCATCGTCCCGTACTGGTCGATCGACCTGCTCTATGGTTTGTCCTTCCTGCTGCCGGCCTGCCGCCGCGAAATGGATCGCCACGCCCTGCGCCTGCTTGCCGCCCAGGTGATCTGCGTCGCCTGCTTCCTGCTCTGGCCACTGCGCTTCACCTTCGAACGACCCGCGCTGGACGGCACCTTCGGGCTGATGTTCGACGTACTGATGGGCTTCGACAAACCCTTCAACCAGGCGCCTTCGCTGCATATCACCCTGCTGGTGATCATCTGGGCGATGTTCGCCAATCACACGCGCGGCCTGTTCTGGCGTGCCCTGCTGCACGGGTGGATGGCGCTGATCGGTATTTCCGTGCTGACCACCTGGCAGCACCATTTCATCGATGTACCCACCGGGCTGCTGGCCGGGTTCCTCTGCCTGTGGCTGTTGCCGCTGCAAGGTGATACGCCGCTGAAGCAGATACGCCTGGCCAGCGATCCGCGCCGTTGGCGCCTGGCACTGCGCTACGGGCTTGGCGCAACGCTGAGCGCCGTGCTAGCGGTCAAGCTGGGCGGTGCCTGGCTGTGGCTGTTCTGGCCGGCCGTGGCCCTGGTGCTGGTTGCGCTCAACTACCTGCTGTTCGGTGCTGGCGGCTTCCAGAAACAAGCCAATGGGCGCCTCAGCCCGGCCGCCACGGCGTTGCTCGCCCCCTATCTGATCGGCGCCTGGATCAACTCGCGGCTGTGGACATACCGCCAGCCTGCGCCCAGCCAGGTCGTGGAAGGCATTCATCTCGGCCGCCTGCCCGCCACGGGCGATCTCGATGGATTTACCGCCCTGGTCGACCTCTGCGCCGAGCTGCCGCTGCTGCATACGCCGCAGAACTATTGCAGCCTGCCGTCACTGGATCTCGTGGCGCCGGATACGCTGACCTGCCAACGCGCCGCCGAGGCCATAGAGCGTCTGCGTCATGAGGGCCCGTTGCTGGTGTGCTGCGCTCTGGGCTATTCGCGCAGTGCCACCGCCGTGGCGGCCTGGCTGCTGCACAGTGGCCGCTGCCAGAGCGTGGAGTCAGCCGTGGCGCTGATCCGCCAGGCGCGGCCGCAGATCGTGCTTGGCCCGCAGCACCTGGCCGCGTTGCAGGGCATGCTCGATGCCGGGCCCAGACTGGAGGTCGCTCATGCAGGCTGATCTGCTGCTGGTCGCGGCACTGTTGCGGCGGGGGCGCAGCCTCGATCATTGCTCCGGCGCGCTCAGCCTGCTCGCCGTGCTCTTCGGCCTGGCGCCTTGGCTGGGTGCGCCGCCCAGCCTGACCCTGGCGCTGCTGTGCGCCGCGCTGCTGATCACCGGACTGGCCGAGAAATACTGGGCGCTGCGCGTGGCGCTGGACGCCGAACTCTTTCAGCGCCTGGCCCAGGCCGGTGAACAGCTCGACAGCCAGACTCATGCGCTGGATCAGGCGCTACAGAATCTGGGCCTGCAGAATGCACAGCAGGCTGGCCGTACCTGGAGCCTTCGCTCTCAGGGCGCACTCGGCCTACTGCGTAAACAGGCGCTGTGCCTGTTGCTACAGATCGTCATCGTTGTACTCGGGATCTTCATCGTTTTCGCTTAAGGAGTCGCCATGCTCGCTGCATTGACCGCTTTCGCCATCACCTCGGCAGCTCGCCTGCTGACCGGCGCACGAGCCCTGTGGCTCGGCAGCACCGCGCAGGCAACGCAACGCCTGTACTACGCCAACCACAGCAGCCATGGCGATTTCGTCCTGCTCTGGGCCTCGCTGCCGCCAGAACTGCGCAAACGCACCCGACCGGTGGCCGGCGCCGACTACTGGCAGAAGCCGGGCGTACGCAGCTTCCTGATCAACAAGGTATTCAACGGCGTGTTGGTCGACCGCGAGCGCAAGGAAGGCGCCAACCCGCTGCAAGCGATGCTCGACGCGCTGGACGGCGGCGACTCGCTGATCATCTTCCCCGAAGGCACACGCAACCTCGGCGACGAGCCGCTGCTGCCCTTCAAGAGCGGCCTTTATCACCTGGCTCAGGCGCGCCCGGACGTGGAACTTGTGCCGGTGTGGATCGCCAACCTCAACCGGGTGATGCCCAAGGGCAGGGCGCTGCCCTTGCCCCTGCTATGCACACTGAGCTTCGGCGCTGCGCTGGAGCCCATCGAGGGGGAAGGCAAGGACGCCTTCCTGGAACGCGCGCGTAACGCCCTGCTGGCACTGGCACCCGAGGAGGCCTGAGATGGATCGTAATACCCTGTTGTTATTCGCCGGTATCGGTGCCCTGCTCCTGCTGGCCAGCCTGGTCGGCTTCATCCTCAAGAAACGCAGCGGCGACCGCCCCAACCCGGTGGTCGACAACCTCAACGCGCGGATCAACGCCTGGTGGGTGATGGTGCTGGTGATCGGCATCGCCTTCCTGTTCGGCAACACCGGCGTTGTGGTGCTGTTCTACTTCGTATCCTTCTATGCCCTGCGCGAGTTCATGACCTTGACGCCGACCCGGCGCAGCGACTACCCGGCGCTGGTGGCGGCCTTCTATTTCGCCCTGCCGATGCAGTACGTGCTGATCGCCTTCGGCTGGTACGGCCTGTTCGCCATCTTCATCCCGGTCTACCTGTTCCTGCTGCTGCCGATCCTCGCTTCGCTGGGCGGCGACACCACGCGTTACCTCGAACGTGCGGCCAAGGTGCAGTGGGGCCTGATGATCGCGGTTTACTGCATCTCCTCGGTGCCCGCCTTGCTGACCCTGGACATTCCCGGCTACGAGGGCCGCAACCTGCTGCTGATCGCCTGGCTGATCATCGTCGTGCAGCTCTCCGACGTGTTGCAGTACGTGTGCGGCAAGCTGGCCGGCAAACACAAGATCGCGCCCAACCTCTCACCCTCGAAAACCGTGGAAGGCTTTGTCGGCGGCGTGGCACTGGCCACCCTGATCGGCGCCATGCTCTGCTGGATCACCCCGTTCGCCTTCTGGCAGGCCGCACTGTTCGCCCTGCTGGTGTGCATGCTCGGCTTTGCCGGCGGCCTGGTGATGTCGGCGATCAAGCGCGACCGTGGGGTGAAGGACTGGGGCCACATGATCGAAGGGCACGGCGGCATGCTCGACCGCCTCGATTCGGTGTGCTTCGCAGCACCGGTGTTCTTCCATATGGTGCGCTACTGGTGGGCCTGACCTGACGCAAGCACTGGGACAAAGGATTGCACTAGAGTTAAGCAACTCCTGAAAACAAGAAGGCCGACATGATCGCCCACACCCAGACCCTGTTCGGAGCCGTCGCGCTGGTCGCCGTGATCATGGGCAGTTGCCTGATCCTGGTCGGCCAGTTGCGTCACCGCGACGGCATGCTCACCACGGGTTTGGGCATGCTTTCCCACGCGCTGGCCTACATCGGCTTCACCCTGTTCGGGCAGGCTTCAATTTGGCTGACCTATGTGCTGGCCAACACACTGCTGTCGACGGCACTGGCGTTCTACACCGTCAGCCTGCCGCTGATCCATGGTCGGCGCCCGCCCTGGCGGTTGGCCTTCGCCTTTCCGCTGCTGCTGGGCGTGCTGCTCAGCCTGCTGGTCGACACCCAGGAACCCCGCCAGCTGGTGGCCTGCCTGCTGCTGTTCACGCAATGCCTGGTGATCCTGCGCCTGAGCCGCATCCATGCCGTGGCAGGTGGCCGTGCCCATCGCATCCTGATCATTGGCGCAGGCATCAGCCTGTTCGGGCTGGGCATTCGCGTAGCGGTCATCCTCAGCGGCGCGCCGGCAGAGATGCACTACGACGTGAGCAACCTGAAGCAGACCGTATCGGTCGCCCTCGGCGCCGCCACCATCATCATGTTCTCCTTCGGCCTGGTGCTGCTGTCGCGCGAGCGTATCGAATCGGAACTGCGGCAGACCGCCCTGCGTGACACGCTTACCCGGCTGCCCAATCGCCTGGCGATACTCGAGCGACTCACCGACGAACTGGAGCGTGCTCGCCGTCAACACACACCACTGTCCATCGCCATGCTCGATCTGGATCACTTCAAGCAGATCAACGACAGCCATGGCCACCTGGTTGGCGATGACGTGCTCAGGCACTGCGCGGACCATCTTCAGCAGCGTCTGCGGCGTAACGACAGCATTGGTCGTTACGGTGGTGAGGAATTCCTGCTGATCCTGCCCGGTACCGATGCCAGTGGCGCGCTGGAGCTGGTCGATCAGCTGCGCCAGTCGCTTACCCAACACCCGGCGCAGATCGACGACAAGAACATCGCCTTGAGCTTCAGTGCCGGTATTTACGGGCTGACACCCGCCCTGGACGATGACATCACCAGCATGCTGCTCAAGGCCGACGGCGCGCTCTATCGCGCCAAGCATGCCGGGCGCAATACGCAGGTACTGGCCACGGCGCAGTGAGGCAATGGCGGGAACTGGCAGGCGATGCTCGATGGAGCCTTTCACCGGTCTCCCGGCAGCGTTGAACCATGCTTGGCTGCCGCGCAGCCTGACCCGACTTTTTGCAGACAACAAAAAACCCGCCGAAGCGGGTTTTTTAATGACCTTCCGACATCCTGTCGTTTGCCATCCTGGCGCGGTCTGTCTTCCTTGACCCGGGACATCCAGTTCCCGGCAGGTGTGTGTAGATTAGCCAGCCTACGCATAAGACGGGAGAGGCTCATTGCGCTTCGGCGTGTAAGCCTTTTGCCATAGCGGTAGACATGAGAACGATGCGTGAAGGCCTGACCCGGCTCGCGTGGCGGCAACACGATCAGCTCCCCTCTCATTTATTGGGGGCACGCCAATCGGATCAGGGCTGATAAACCGCCCGATATCCGGATCGTAGAACCTGAACGTGTTGTAGTGCAGCCCCGTTTCGCGGTCCAGGTACCGACCCTGGAAGCGCAGGTTCTGCTCTTCGACGAAGAAGCTTTCCTGCGTTTCGGCCAGGGTGTTGCCCCAGACCTGGTAGCGCGCCTGCCAGATGCACTTGGGAAAAGGGGCGGATTTATTTATTGACTATCATGTCGGGCTGTCAAAAATAAATCCTTCCTATTTTTGAGAGCAATAAACCCGTCCCTCTTTTCGCTTAATCTCCTTGAAATACGCCTATGTATTTCAGGCCGTTATAACTATCTTTAATAGGCTGCTTGAGAACCAGATCTGCGTCTTGGTACCAAAAAATCGCATTGGCCTTCTTGATTCCAAGTGTCTCACAACGAGCTTTGACCAATGGCAGTTCATCTTCATCCACAGCGGCTTCGGTCAGAATTTCATCTAGCGAAACCTCATGCTCGCAACGAGGGATAATGCCAATGAAATCCTCGTCATACCAAACAATACCAATATCTCTGCAAAAGCCACAGAGCTTGTAGTTTGGATCATCAAAATCACCTTCGGTAGAGTGATCGATCTCGAAATAGCTCATGTATTCATCATCTTGCGAGAAATTACTACCTACCCAAACATGAATACTTTTATTTTCACTTGGCATTTATGTGCACCTACTTAGTTTCATATGAGCTCTATGATGTTTGGCAATAAGCATCTTAGCCTCTCTTTTGCTGGTAGAGCCTTACAAATCTGCGATTAATTTATTATGGAAATGTCTACCCGCACGGCTTCCATGGTGTGAACCATCAGGAACAGGCCTTCCCTTTGAGTCGGTGACATTAACAAAGGTAATCCTGTTGGTCTCAACAACATATTTTTTAGCTCCTGAGCAGTGAAACCTAGCTCTTTAGCTTTGGCTGCGAGTGATACTGGGAACATTTCATGCATTTTTCCTGCGCCTCGCAGCGCTTCAGAGACAGCCGCTTTATTACTATTGATATCGTTTATAGATGCGGCATTGAACCAGTCATCAAATTTTCCACGAGCCCATGGAGCCCAGCCTAACGGGTCTGACCACGCCAGCGGATTAGGAGCGTACTGATAAAGATTGGCACCTCCCAGCAACCCAATCGGGTCCGGGCTGATAAACCGCCCGATATCCGGATCGTAGAACCTGAACGTGTTGTAGTGCAGCCCCGTTTCGCGGTCCAGGTACTGGCCCTGGAATCGCAGGTTCTGCTCTTCGACGAAGAAGCTTTCCTGCGTTTCGGCCAGGGTGTTGCCCCAGACCTGGTAGCGCGCCTGCCAGATGCAGCGGCCGTCGTCTTCGGTGAGTTGCTGCGGCAGGCCGTTAGGGTCGGTGGAACAACAGGGGACAGACCTCGATTTACGGATAAATTAATCGTGGTCTGTCCCTGTCGTCCCCTATTCCCCTTTCTTCAAATTTCTTTTAACTTGAAGAACTCGTAATATTTCTTTGGCTCTTCCTTAAAAACTCTAGCCTTGCCGAAATCAAAAGCCTTCTTGAAGTAGTTGAAGGCTGCATCATGATCGTTGAGCTCGTAACATACTTTCCCTAGGTTCATCCAAGGACCCACATCAATATCTGACTCCCTGATATCCAACTCAATAGACGCCCAATGTAGTGCGCTCTTAAAGTCTTCGAGTTGAAAAAAAGACTCATAAAAACAGCCAGCCAACCAGCTGCTAATCATGGTCCATTCTATTTTAGGGTCAGGTAGAAGATTCCAAGCTTGATTATAAGCAGCCAGCGCTTTCTCGTGCGCGCCTTCATCTGCCATCATATTACCTGACTCAATAACGTTGATAATTTTCTCTGCTAGGTCTGGCTGTTCTACTTCTAGATCTCTCATTTCTCACCTTAGAAATAGGTTGATTTTTCAGCAGGTCCAATAAAGCCTCCAGGATCTCTGTAAGTTTCCCCGAGACTTGCACCTTTAGAACGATTATGTGAAAAGTACTCTAGCTCATAGTTGTCTGAGTCTCGCATCCATGCACGGACCTCTTTCGACTTGGCACCGTGGAACCCACCTTTCTTGTTCCAATAGCTGACCGCATCTGTTTTATGTGCCATATCAGCATACTTGACGTTATGCCACTTCCCGTCAGAACTCTTGAATTTCATATTGGCGCCTGTACCTCGAATGCGCCCCTCAGTTCGCATTCGTGCGATAACAGCCTTTCCGGTTTTACTATTTTTACTCGGTGTTCTACCAACGTAATTCAAGCGACACGACCACCCCCACGGATCCACCCACCCATACGGCTCCGGCGCGTACTGGAACAGGTTGATCCCACCCGCCAACCCAATCGGGTCCGGGCTGATAAACCGCCCGATATCCGGATCGTAGAACCTGAAGGTGTTGTAGTGCAGCCCCGTTTCGC
>NZ_JACKQK010000015.1:0-134605 GCF_014892995.1 Pseudomonas sp. EggHat1 | reverse complement strand
GCGCATCGCCGGCACCGTGCCCGCGCGCATCACCAGCCCGCAGCGCAACGATCCCTACAGCCATATCGATGGAGAAGGGCGCTACCGCGTCAACTTCCTGTTCGACCGGGATACCTGGCCAGCCGGCCGCGAAAGCATGTGGCTGCGCCTGGCGCGGCCCTATGCCGGCGACACCTACGGCTTGCACATGCCCTTGCTGGCCGGCACCGAAGTGGCGGTGGCCTTCGAGCAGGGCGATCCCGACCGCCCGTTCATCGCCCACGCCCTGCACACCAACCTCGAGCCTGACCACGTCACCATCCACAACCACAAGCGCAACGTACTGAGAACGCCCACCAACAACAAAATTCGCCTGGACGACACGCGTGGGCAGGAACACATCAAGGTCAGCACCGAGTACTCCGGCAAGAGCCAGCTCAACCTGGGGCATCTGGTGGATGCCAAGAAGCACAAGCGCGGCGAAGGCTTCGAGCTGCGCACCGATGATTGGGGCTCATTGCGTGCTGGCAAAGGGGTGTTCATCAGTGCCGACCAGCAAGCCAAGGCCCAGGGCCAGGTGCTGGACATGCAGCCCGCCGTCACACTGATGGAAAAAGCCGCCGACCAGCTCAAACAGTGGCAAGACATTGCCCAGGCCCACCATAGCCGGGAGTCCAACAGCGAAGGGCTGCACGACCTGCTACAGCAGAGCAAGAACCTGCAAGGCCCTGCCGTAGTGCTCAGCGCCCCCAAGGGGGTAGCGGCGGTCACCCCGGCCAGCCTGCTGCTGGGCAGCAACCAGTCCATGTACCTGCAGAGCCAGGATGAGATCAACCTCAGCGCCGCCCAGCGCCTGGCCCTGCAATCCAACCAGGCCATGTCCTTGCTCGCCCAGCGCGAAGGCATGCGCCTGGTGTCCGGCAAGGGCCCGCTGGAGATCGAGTCCCACGGCGACATCCTCAACGTCATCGCCCAGCAGGACATCACCGTCCAGTCCGTGCAGGGCCACCTGCAACTGACCGCCAAGAACGGCATCACCCTGGCCTGTGGCGGCGGCTATATCCGCATCACCCCCAGCGGCGCCATCGACATACACACACCCGGCAGGCTCAACCTGAAAGGCCAACACGTCTGGGAGAAACCCGCCAGCCAGCAATTCCCGTTGCCCGAGTTGCCTCAGTCCGTCTGCAAGGAATGCCTGCAAGCGGCGCGCAAGGAAGCGGAAGGAGTCGTACTCAGTGGACAGTGAAAACCCACACATTGCCCCAACGCAGCCTACGCCTTGGCTGGAGCAGATCGAACACACCACCTCTGAAGTCGGTTTGCACCATGTGGACCTGCTGCTGGACCAGACCGGCTGGCCTGCGTCGGCCATCCCCACGCTGCAGCGTATCCACCCCGCGATGCCCTGGTTCTCCCTGTTCAGCGGCACTCCGGAAGAACCGTTGATGGAACAGGGGCCGCTGCTGATGCGCCTGGACTTGCAGCAGTGGCAGCACAAGGCCTGGCTGGAAGACCTGATCAGGAATGCGGGCAAGGATTCGCGTCTACTGCTGCTGGTCTCCCCGCAGCCCTTTGAAGACCTGAGCCTCGTCCTGCAGGGCCTGTCGCGGATGCAGGTAGGCGGGCAGCCTGGATTACTGCGCTATTTCGACCCTCGCATATTTCCCTTGATGCTTCGCGACATCCTCGACGATCAGCAGCGTGACGCCTTCCTGCAAGTGACCAGCTTCTGGAGCTGGCTGGACCGCGACGCGCAGCCACAATGGCTACCGGGCACCTGCACCGCCGATGCGCCGCCGCCCAACGTGCCGGCACCGCTGGCGCTGACCGATGCGCAGTACGAGCTCTTTGGCTGCATCAGCAATGCGCAAAAGTTGATGGCACAGCCGGGCCTGCTTGCCCACGGCCTGAGCAACGAGCAGCAATTCAACCAGTTGTACGCCTATGCCTGTCAGGCGAGCGCGGAAGGCTATTGCGGGGAACTTATTCCGTACGTGACACAAAACATTATCCAAAACTCAGGTGAGCCCAATAACAACACGACAGCTGTGAGAGGGCGACTTGATGAAGCGACATATCAGTAAGCTCATCGCAGCGCACTGGTTATTTGGAATCCTTTGTGTGGCCTTGGCGGGCTGTTCTACGGCCGATAATGAAATGGCGGCGGGCAATTTGACTTCCGTTAATCATGTGGACGGAACGGCCATTACTTGGTTTTCCGTCAATGGCTATCGCGCTTCCGGAGGTGGTGGGGAAACTTGCTGCATTATATTGCCAGTTAAGTGGCGGCCTGGTTTGATGGCGAACGTTGAATGGGAAGTTGATCCTGATCGATGGATGAAGCTTCCCTCCGTGACGTCTCCCGAGTTTCAGGCAGCATATGCCAAACATGCTGCTAACTACCAGCGCTATACAAGCACGGTGGAGATTCCAGAATATCAGGAGAAGCGCTGTGGTTTAACTGTACATTTTCTCCCTTGCCAGCAGGTCAAGGTTACGACCTCTTGCTGGGCTGTCAGTGCACCACAATATCCAATAAAAGATCCACTTCGTATGAAGGAACCCGACGTATGTACGAAGTAGCCGACTGCCTGTTTTCGAGGCAGGTCATTGATGAAAGTCGGTTGGTTTTCATCAATCACTTGTAAGTAATCACAAGAGGGATATGAAGATGAGTGCTGGGATAAAGCGGGTGTTCGTTTGGCAATGGCAGTAGTGTTTCGGGCTGCTGGGTTTGATTTTGGCGGGTTGTTCCACGGCGGACAACGAAATGGCAGCGGGCAGTGTTCGTGCGGTTAACCATGTGGATGGCACAGCCATTAACTGGTTCAAGGTGAACGGTTATCGTGCGCATGGGGGCGGCGGGGATCAATGCTGTATCGGTCTGCCGTTCAAGTGGCGCCCAGGCTTGGTCGTGAATATTGAATGGGAAGTTGATCCTGATCCATTTGCGAAGTCTCCTCCTTTAGGGACGGATGAATTTCGGACGTTTATGGATAAGCATGAGCTAAATTATCGACGCTACAGCACTCAGGTAGAGATTCCGGAATATCAAGAAAAGGTCTGTGGTTTGACCGTGCATTTCCTGACCTGCCAGCAGGTGAAAGTGACAACTTCTTGTTATGGAACCTCTTCTCCGCAGTATCCGATCAAGGAACCGCGCCATATGAAGGAGCCGGTCGTATGTGCGAAGTAGTCGATTGCCTGTTTTTGAGTCAGGTCATTGATGGAAGTCGGTTGGTTTTCATCAGTCACTTGTAAGTAATCACAAGAGGGATATGAAGGTGAGTGCAGGGATAAGACGAATATTTGTTTGGCAGTGGTGTTTCGGGCTGCTGTGTTTGCTCCTGGCGGGTTGCTCCACGGCGGACAATGAAATGTCGGCGGGCAGTATTCGTGCGGTTAACCATGTGGATGGGACAGCTATTAACTGGTTCAAGGTGAATGGATATCGCGCGTCCGGGGGCGGCGGGGATCAGTGTTGCATTGTCATGCCTGATAAATGGCGCCCAGGATTGATCGTGAATATTGAATGGGAAGTTGATCCTGATCGATGGGCAAAGTTGCCAGGCTTTGATGATCCTAACTATCTAGCTGCATATGCAAAGCACAAGGCCAACTACAAACAATACAGCACCCAGGTGGAGATTCCGGAATATCAAGAAAAGGTCTGTGGTTTGACCGTGCATTTTCTGGCCTGCCAGCAGGTAAAAGTGGCGACTTCTTGTTATGGCACTTCCTCTCCGCAGTATCCGATCAAGGAACCGCGCCATATGAAGGAGCCGGCCGTATGTACGAAGTAGCCGATAAGGAAAGCAAGGCCAAGGTACTGGCGCCACCAGCGTTTCCAAAAGGGGGTCGCCTGCCGGGCACACTTCGTGCGGTGGGAGAGAACTATGCTTTGCAGACACGCGAGTCCGACAGGTACAAGCGGGCAAAGGACGAAAATGGCCGGAGCCAGCATGGCAAATGCTGCCAGGCGGTGCATATCAGCCTGTTCTTCGATGGCACCAACAATAACGAATACAACGATACGAAGCCGGAGAATCTCCACCCCACCATATTGTCCGGTTGGACCACGCCTCGTTTTGAGTCAGGTCATTGATGAAAGTCGATCGATTTCCATCAGTTACTTGTAAGTAATAACAAGAGGGATATGAAGATGAGTGCAGGGATAAGACGGATATTCGTTTGGCAGTGGTGTTTTGGATTGTTAGGTTCGCTTCTGGCGGGTTGTTCCACAGCGGACAATGAAATGGCGGCAGGCAATTTGACTTCCGTCAATCATGTAGACGGAACGGCCATCAATTGGCTGTCGGTCAATGGCTATCGAACGGCCGGTGGCGGTGGCCGTGCCTGCTGCATCGGTCTGCCGTTCAAGTGGCGCCCAGGCTTGGTCGCGAATATTGAATGGGAAGTTGATCCTGATCCATATGCTTATTCTAAGTGGCCGCCATTGGGTACTGATGGTTATAGGGCGGCGCAGGTCAAGCATAAGGCCAACTATCAGCACTATAAAACCACGGTAGAGATTCCGGAATATCAGGAAAAGGTCTGTGGTTTGAACGTGCATTTTCTCCCCTGTCAGGAAGTCAAGGTGACCACTTCCTGCAGGATGGTGGGTGAGCCGCAGTACCCGATCAAGGAACCCCTCCATATGAAGGAGCCTGCTGTATGTACGAAGTAGCCGATAAGGAAAACAAGGCCAAGGTACTGGTACCCCCAGCGTTTCCGAAGGCAGGACGGTTACCGGGGACACCTCGGGTAGTGGGGGAAAACTACAGCTTACAGACACGCGAGTCCGACAGGTACAAGCGGGCAAAGGACAAAAATGGCCGTAGCCAGCATGGCAAATGCTGCCAGGCGGTGCATATCAGCCTGTTCTTCGATGGCACCAACAATAACGAGCCCAATGATACGAAGCCGGACAATCCCCACCCCACCAATATCGCTCGGCTGTATCACGCCTCGTACCGAAATGCGGAGGCGGAGAAAATGGGGTACTTCTCCTATTACATGCCCGGCGTGGGCACGCCATTCCCGAAAATTGGCGAGTTGGATTACAGCGATGAAGGTCTTCAATACGCACGGGGTGGCGAGGACCGTATCAATTGGGCGCTGGTGCAGGTAGCCAGTGCGCTGAGTTTTGCCGTGACCAGGGACGGTATCGATATCCGCGCTTCCAAGGGCTATGTCGAGGAGATGGGCACCTGGCGGCTCCCCTTGATGATCGGCCTGGGTGCCGGCAAGCGCCAGCGAGTGATGGGCCGCTTGCTGAAGCCGTTGGGACTCAAGATGAAGACGGCATCGCTTACCCCCCGGCCACTGAAGGTCAAGCTGTACGTGTACGGCTTTTCCCGCGGGGCGGCGGAGGCGCGCACCTTCGTCACCTGGCTGGCGGAGTTGTTCGAAACGCCCGAGGGCGCGGACAAGCCGCTGCAGCAACTGGCCGGGCTGGAGGTCAGCGTGGAGTTTCTCGGCCTGCTGGATACCGTGGCTTCGGTGGGCATTGCCCATGCCGCGCCATTCTTCGCTGGCCATATGGACTGGGCCGACGACAGCCAACTGCTGCCGAGCGCGGAAAAGTACCCCGATCTGGTCAAGTGCTGCCGACACTTCGTGGCGGCCCACGAGCAGCGTTCGTGCTTCCCGCTGGATTCGATCCGCAACGAGGAGGGGCTTTACCCGACCATCGCCCAGGAGGTGGTGTACCCCGGCGTGCACTCGGACGTGGGCGGCGGCTACCAGCAGAACGATCAGGGCAAGGCGCGCAATGGCACCCATGAGCTGCTGTCGCAGATCACCCTGCATGACCTGTACGCCGAGGCCTTTGCGGCTGGCGCGCCCTTGCAGGTGCCGGAAGAGGTGCTGCCCGACTTGCTGAAGGAGGAGGCAGCTTGGCGAGTGATGTCTGAATCCACAGTCACCGAGTTCGACATCAGCCCCGAAACCATCGAACGCTTCAACGCCTGGCGCCTGAAGACTCTCGGCCTGCCCAACGAACCCAACACCGAATCACCCTGGCTGTACGAGGCGGTCGAGGTGAACAAGACGCTGGAGGAGGTACTGGCCGACCAGTTGTACTGGATCACCGGCTGGCGTATCGGCCGCTACGCCAATGGCAGTTACGCGAATCAACCTTTCTACAAGGAAGCCACCGAGCACAAGGGCCAAATAGAAGAGATCGCGCGGGGTAAGAACGCTGCGGAGAAGGCGAAAGCCAAGAAGGGTCGCGAAGACAACCCCGAGAGTGCCGAGAATTTTCCCGGGCCGCCGATTTATGAGCCGTGGATCGACAAGACCCAGATCGAGCAGGCCGCAACCGAGTTCCGCACCGACTACCAGGATATCGCCCGCGAGCAAACCAGCTATCTCGGTGTGGTGGTGGACGTGGTGCTGCGTGGCGGCGCCTACCTGATGAACGATGACGACGAGCGCCGGGACTACGGCGAGATTCGGCAGCAGGGCGTGGCATACAGCAAGCTGTTGTTCCGCGACGCCGTCGGTACGCCCAGCGCCGACCCCCAGATGGCATTGGTGGTGGCTATGTTCGATGAGCAGGTGCACGACTCGCGCGCCTGGTTCATGCATGACGCTCTCGGTAGCCGAGAGCTGTGGGCCGGGTACTTCTTCTACCGGATGATCTACTTCGGCAATGAGAGCAGCCGCCGCCTGACGCCGATGATGATAGCCGGCAAGCTGATTGGCGTGGCCATCGTGGCGGGCACTACCGTGTACGGGGTGCGCCTGCTGCGCGGCAAGCACCGTGGGGCACTGGGCGCGGGGCTGGGTGCGTTGGGGGCGATCGGTGGGGTGCTGGGCGGCCTGGCGGCGGCCGGCGTGGCCTATGAGGTGATCGACCTGGCTACCGGCGCGGTGGTGCCCTTCCTGCCCGGCGCGGACGAGTTGCTCAAGCCGACCTACGACATCGGCACCGTGGTGGCGCAGCAGAAGCGCGAGATGGCGCTGGAGGACTATGCCGAGCGCATGCAGCGGAGCATCGACTTCCTGCGTCAGAGTGGCAGCCTGATCGAACAGATCAAGGCGGTGGTCGCATGATCCCCTTGGTGCGTGCAGGCGATCCGCTACGGCCGTTCGGCGGTGAGGTGCTGGAGGGGCATTACCTGGCTTTCGGCAAGCCGGTGGCCTGTATGGGCGATGCGGCGCGCTGCAACAAGCACGGGCTGACACGCATTGCCCAGGGTGTACCCGAGACCACGATGGACGGTCGGCCAGTGGCGTTGGATGGCTATCGTTGCGAGTGCGGTTGCACGGTTGTCAGCACGCTGGCCGGTACGGATATGGTGGTGGCGCCGTGATTTATCCGCCGCAGTACCCGGACTACGTGGAACCGGGCAAGCCACACTGGCGCCGCTGGTGGTTGGCCTTGCTGCTGTTGTGGGGCGGGCAGTCGGCGCTGCTGATGGCGCTGTGGCCAGAGCATCGGCCAAGGGTCGAGCTGTGGCTGTGGAGCGCGGTCCTGCCACTGCTGTGGGCCCTGGCGTTGGCCTTGCGCTATCTGGTTTGGCAGATCGGGTTGGGAAATCGCGAGGCTTACCGTGGCGTCATCGACACCGCGTTGCAACGCTGGTGGCGCGCGCGCAGCCGTGGGTTGCCGGTCGAGCAGGTGCTGCTGTTCGGCCCGGAGGGTGAGCAGCAGTCGTATTACACCCGCTTGATGACAGGGACGGCGCCCCTGCCGTCGCCGCAGGTGCCCAGCCCCGGGGCGCCGACGGTGCTGCGTTGCCCGCTATCGACAAACCTGACGAGCCAGCGTGCTCCCCTGATCGCTCAACACTTGGCGCATATGCTGCTGGCGCAGAGCGGCATGAGGGCGCGTTGGTCGCATCTGCGCGGCCTGGCCTGGCATGGCACGGCGGAGAGTTACCAGGCCTTTGCCTCGGTACTCCGCGCTGCCGGGGTGAGCCTGCCAGAGCAGGCGTTACCGCTGGTCGATCTACCGACTCTGGACTGGTTGATCGATGGCTTCCCTCGATTGTGTCCCGAGGAGGAGCACTGGTTACTGTGCGCCGGGGTTGCCAGCGTGGAACAGGCTGCGGCTGAGCGCCTGGCGGGTGAGGCCGGGTTTGCCTGGCTGGTCAGCCATGCCCCTGTGAGCCAGTTGAAGCGGGGTGAGTATCTACAGGCCGACCAGGGTGAACGCGCCGCCGAGCTTTGCGCGCAGATGCAGCGCTACGCCAATCTGGATGCCGCGCCGGCGGCGTGCCTGGCGATGGATGCAGAGAGCCTGGGGGCATTCGCTGAGGGCGGCTGGCCGGCTAATGAGCACCTGCTCGCTGCATATTGGGGTGTGCTGGATAACTTGGCGCCTTTTATTGGTATGTCCGTGGCGCTGCTGCATAGCGCGGGCACCGGGCAGGCCTGCGGCTGGCTGAGCCGTGATGGTGAGAATCGCTTGGCGATGGGAGTGGCGGTGCCGCATGGCAAAGGAAAATAACCCACAGAAGGCGTCGCATTTACCCAGGGTAGTGGGCTACGCCGCGTTTACCTTCTTGCTGGTGGCCGTAGGTTGCCTGCTGTACGGATTGCTCGCTGAACACCAGGGTTGGCCTGTATTGCCGCCGTCGGATTTGGCCATGCGAGGCTTGGTGAGCTGGGCGGGCCTGCTGATGTTCTGCCCGTTCTTCCTCTGGGCATGGAACCGCCTCTCGGTAGACAAGGCATTGAGTGTGACGGGGGCTGCGGATGCGGATGCCAGGGAGCAGGGCACGACCCCTCGGCACAAAGTGGATATCGCCGCGCAACTGCTTGACCATTTGCCGAACCAGTATGGTTACTTCTGGAAGCGCAAGGTCCGCTTGCTGCTGGTCGTCGGCGAACCCGAGCAGATCGAGGCGGTAGCGCCGGGGCTGTCCAGGCGGCAGTGGCTGGAAGGACAGGACACCGTGCTGCTGTGCGGCGGCTCGTTGAGCGGGCAGTGGCAAAGCGATGTGGCTGAATTGCTGAAGACGCTGCGCCGCTCGCGGCCGCTGGATGGCATCGTCTGGGCACTGAGCGAGTCGCAGCGCAATGACGTGGCCGTCCTCAGTACTGGCGTGCGTCAGTTGCGCGGCTTGGGCCAGGCGCTGCGCTGGCAGGCGCCGTTGTACCTGTGGCAGGTCTGCTCCAGCCAATGGGATCAAGCCAGTCGTGAGACGCAGCCGGTGGGTTGCCTGTTGCCGACGAAAGTCACCGCCGAGCAGATCGAGGCGTCGTTGCGTGAACTGGTGGTGCCGCTGCGCGGACGCGGGATAGGCCAACTCGCCGAGCACGCTCACCATGACTTCCTGCTGCGCCTGTCCCGTGATCTTGAGCGCAGCGGCATTAGCCAGTGGCGTCAGGCGCTGGCTCCTTTCCTGGCTCAGTTCAAGCGGTCGTTGCCGCTGCGCGGCCTGCTGTTTAGCCCGACACTTTCCGGTATCGCTACCGGTACACCGAATGCATGGTGGCCGGAGGCGAGCTGGGGTGCAGTCCTGAATGACCGACAGACCCGTGGCCGGCGCTTCGCCTGGTCCTGGACGCATGGCGTCTATGTCGGCGCGCTCTGTCTCGCCGGCCTCTTTGCCCTGGCGCTGCTGCTGTCGTTCACCAGCAACCGCAGCCAGATCGCCACTGTGGAGTCGGCGTTGGCGACCCTCAACGCCCCCGGCGATGCGGATGCGCAGCTCAAGGCCCTGCACGAATTGACCCGCGAGATGTCGCGCCTGGATTACCGCCGCGAGCATGGCGAGCCGTGGTACCTGCGTTTTGGCCTGAGCCAGAACGATGCGCTGCTGGCCGTGCTGTGGCCGCGCTACACCCAGGTCAACAATCGGCTGATGCGTGACGTGGCGGCCAAGCACCTGGAGCAGCAGTTGGCAGCCTTCGCCGCCTTGCCGGCGGGCAGTCCCGAGCGCGCTGCACGTGCCGCAGAGGCCCATGCTCAGCTCAAGGCCTACCTGATGATGGCGCGCCCGGAAAAGGCCGACCCGCAGTTCCTGACGCGGGTGCTGGCCGGTGAGCAAGCCGAACGCCCCGGCGTCACGCCCGGCCTCTGGCAAGCGCTGTCGCCCAACCTGTGGGCGTTCTACGCGCAGCACCTGGCGGCACACCCCGAGTGGCGCACCGAGACTCAGCCCAGCCTCGTGGCCCAGGCCCGGCAAGTGCTGCTGGGGCAACTGGGGCAGCGTAACGGCATGGCCACTCTGTACCAGCAGGTGATCGACCGGGCGAGCAACAACTTCGCGGCGATGACCTTGCAGGACATGGTGGGCGAAACCGATGCAACGACCCTGTTCGATACGCCCAACAGCGTACCCGGCGTCTTCACCCGCCAGGCCTGGGAGAACCAGGTGAGCAAGGCCATTGACGAAGTCGCCGAAGCGCGCCGCGAGGAAATCGACTGGGTGTTGAGCGACCAGCAGGGCACGCTCGACAGCGAGCTGCAACCCGAGGTGCTCAAGGCCCGCCTGACCGAGCGCTACTTCCAGGAATTCAGCGACGCCTGGCTGGCCTTCCTCAACAGCATCCGCTGGCGCAAGGCGGACAGCCTGTCCGACGCCATCAGCCAGCTCACCCTGCTCAGCGACGTGCGCCAATCACCGCTGATCGCCTTGATGAACACCCTGGCCTACCAGGGCAAGACCGAAGCCAAGGGCGAGGCCCTCAGCGACTCGCTGATGAAATCGGCGCAGCAGCTTCTGGACCGGGACAAACAGCCGATGATCGATCAGCAGGTCGCCGGCCCGCGCGGGCCGCTGGACGCGACCTTCGGCCCCATTCTGGCCTTGCTCGGCAAGGAAAAGTCCGCGGCTGCGGCGGGCGATAACCTGAGCCTGCAAGCCTTCCTCACCCGCGTCACACGGGTGCGCCTGAAGCTGCAGCAGATCACCACCGCTAGCGACCCGCAGGCGATGACCCAGGCCCTGGCGCAGACAGTGTTCCAGGGCAAGAGCGTCGACCTCACCGATACCCTCGACTACGGCAGCCTGATCGCGGCCAGCCTGGGGGCGCAGTGGAATGGCTTTGGCCATAACCTTTTCGTGCAGCCACTGAACCAGGCCTGGGAAGGTGTGCTGCAACCTGCGGCCCTCAGCCTGAACCGTCAATGGCAACGGGCAATCGTCGGCAACTGGCAGCGCGCCTTCGAGGGTCGCTATCCATTCGCCGCCACCGGCAGCGATGCCTCCTTGCCGATGCTGGGGCAGATGATTCGTGGCGATACGGGGCGGATCGACCAGTTCATCAGCAGCCAACTGGGCGGCGTGCTGCGCAAGGAAGGCAACCGCTGGGTGGCCGACAGTGGCAACAGCCAGGGGCTTCGCTTCAATCCGCAGTTCCTCGAGGCCGTGAACCAGCTCAGCGACCTGGCGGACATCCTGTACACCGATGGTGGCATGGGCATGAGCTTCGAGTTGCAGGCCAAACCGGTACGCAGCGTGGTAGAGACCACCCTCATCCTCGACGGCGTGACCTTGGAGTACTTCAACCAGATGGAGAGCTGGAAGCCGTTCAACTGGCCGGGGGGCACCTCTCGTCCCGGTGTGTCGCTGAGCTGGACCAGCCTCAAGGGCGGCGCGCGATTGTTTGCAGACCACTCGGGAACCTGGGGGCTGATCCGCCTGTTGGAACAGGCCCGGGTCACGGCGCTGGACAGCAGCGACACCTTGTTCGAGCTGGTGCTGACCGCCCCGGACAAGCTGCCGCTGACCTGGCACCTGCGCACCGAGCTGGGCAATGGGCCGCTGGCCTTGCTGCAGCTGCGGGGTTTCTCGCTGCCGATGACGATCTTCGAGGTGGGTGAGGGGCAATCCCTGCCTTACGCCAACCTCGATGCGTTCGAACACGTGCCGCACATGAATGGATTCAGGATGCGCCCATGACCTTACAAGAATTGATTTCTACCTGCCTGGACGGGCAGGACGCCGTAGCGCTGGCCAAGGCGCAGACGGCTGATTGGGAAGCGTGGCTGGCACCGATCAGCCCGGCATCGGTCGTGGGGCAGGACCCCGGCTACGACGACGACTTCCAGCATATGCGCGAAGAGGTCAACAAGCTGTCCGGGGCGGATGTCGAGCGGGTGATGCGATTGGCCGAGCAACTGCTGAAGCAGCGCTGCAAGGATCTGCGGATCGCCACCTATTACCTCTGGGCGCGTACGCAACGTGATGGTGAGGCGGGGCTCGCCGATGGCCTGGAGCTGCTGGCGGCGCTACTCGAACGCTTCGCCGGCCAGGTGCTGCCAGTGCGTCCGAACAGCCGGCGCATGGCGCTGGAGTGGGTGGCCAGCGGCAAGGTGCTGGACAGCCTGTCGCTGTTCCCCGAGGTGGTCAAGGCCGAGGCGCAGCGCACCGTTGCCGCGTTGGCCTGGCTGGAGCAGATCGTTGCCGCATGGCCGGAAGTTGAGCGGCCGGAGTTGGGGTCGCTGTATGCGGCCCTGGGCGCGCGCCTCACCCAATCGGGCGGCGTCAACGCCTTGGTCCCGCAGAACAGTGCCGCGCAGGGTGAACCTACTCCCCACACGAAGGCGCCGGTTGTGCCGGCGATCAAGTCTGGCCGCGATCTGCTGGACAGCGGCAAGGCCCTGGCCAATTACCTGCGTGACCAACCCCAGGGCTGGCTGGCCGCTCACCGCCTGCTGACCAGCCTGCGCTGGGATACCGTGCATCAATCGCCGCCACAGGAGGCCAACGGCAATACCCGCCTGGCGCCGCCGCGCACGGAGTACCGCGCACACCTCAAGCGTCTGTACCTGCAGCAGAACTGGACCGAGTTGCTGGATCAGGTGGAGCGGATGTATGCCGAAGGGGTGAACCACTTCTGGCTGGATCTGCAGTGGTACCTCTACCAGGGCCTGAGCAAGTTGGGCGTTCCCTACGAGGGCTGGGCGGACATCATCACGTGCGATCTGAGGATGCTGCTCGAGCGCCTGCCGGGGCTCGAACAACTGCGCTGGAACGACGGCACGCCGTTCGCCGATGAGCCCACCCGCGAGTGGATCACGCAGCACGTCAGCGGCAATCAGCCGGCCACCTGGATATCCACGGCCGTCATCGCCACCTCGGCAACAGATGACATTCTGGCGCTGGAAAGCGGAGCACTGGCCCAGGCCGATAGCGATGGCGTCGAGGCCGCGCTGGCCTGGCTGGCGGCACGCCCCGACGTGAACAGCGGCCGGCAGCGCTGGCTGCTGCGCCTGCTGATGGCGCGGGTGGCCGAGCAGTACGGCAAGAGCGACCTGGCCATTCATCTACTGGTGGAACTCGACAGTGTCGCCCAGCAACAGCACCTGAATGCCTGGGAGCCGGAGTTGGGGTTCGAGGTCAAGGCACGCTTGCTCAAGCTGCTGCGTCAGAAAGCGCAGCGCAATGACGTAGACAAGGCGAGCCTGGCGCAACGTATGGATGGCTTGCTGTCTGCCCTGGTGGCCGTCGATCCGGTTCGCGCTGCGGTGCTTTGTGGTTAAGCCCCTTTTACTTTTTTGGGAATTCAGTGGTGAGCATGGACAATCTGACGTTGCGCTATTTCGATGCGGAAATGCGCTACCTGCGTGAGGCGGGCAAGGAGTTTGCCGAAGCGTTCCCGGATCGGGCGTCGCAGCTCAACCTGGATAAGGCCGGTGCGCGCGATCCTTACGTGGAGCGGCTGTTCGAAGGCTTCGCCTTCCTCATGGGACGCCTGCGCGAGAAACTCGACGACGACCTGCCGGAGCTGACCGAGGGCCTGGTTAGCCTGCTGTGGCCGCACTATCTGCGCACCATACCCTCGCTGTCGGTGGTCGAACTGGTGCCGGACATTCGCGAGATGAAGCGCTGCGAAATCGTCCCCAAGGGCTTCGAAGTGCTGTCGCAGCCGATAGGCCCCAAACGGACACGCTGCCGCTATACCACCACCCAGGACGTGACGCTGAACCCGATGACTATCGAGTCGGTACGTGTGGCCAGCGAGCCGGACGGGCGCTCGGTGCTGCGCCTGCGCTTCGCCTGTAGCCCCTTGGCGGACTGGTCGTTGAACGACCTCAGCCGCCTGCCGTTGTACCTCAATGCCGATGGTCCGCTGGCCTGCGCGCTGCACCGTGCGTTGACGCTCAATGCCCAGGCACTCTACGTGCGGATGCCGGGCCAGACCGACCGCGTGCAGCTCGATGGCCATTTCTCGCCCAAGGGCTTTGGTGATGATGACCGTCTGTGGCCCAAGGGCGACAGTGCCTTCAGCGGTTACCAGTTGCTGCTGGAGTACTTCACCTTCCGCGAAAAATTCATGTTCGTCACACTCTGCGGTCTGGAGCAAATGCCCGTCGTGCCGGAGCTGTCAGGCTTCGAGTTGGACGTGGTGCTGAGTGAGCAGTGGCCGCATGAATTCGTGGTGACGGCCGAACATCTTCGACTCCACGCCGTGCCGGTGATCAACCTGTTCGTCCTGGAATCCGACCCGCTGACGCTGTTGCCGCTGCAGACCGACTATCTGTTGCGGCCGATGCGCCTGCAGGATGGCCACACCGAGATCTATTCGGTGGACAGCGTCTCGTCCTCCAGGCACACGACCCAGCGCGACTACGTGCCCTTCAGCAGTTTCCGCCACAAGGGCGGCATGCTGCGCGATGAGGCGCCGGAGCGTTACTTCCACACGCGGATGAAGCGCGGTGCCAATGGCATGCACGACACCTGGCTGATACTCGGTGGTGAAGGGTTCGATGCCGATCGCCTGAGCGAGACCGAGAGTCTGTCCCTGCGTCTGACCGGCACCAACGGCCAACTCCCGCGCAAGGCACTGCAGAGCACCTTGCTGGACTCATTGGTGAAGTCGCCGCTGGCCGGTCTGAAGGTGCGCAACCTCTGTGCGCCGACGCTGCCGTGCTACCCGCCCAATCAGGACCGATTCCACTGGCGGGTATTGAGCCACCTGGGCTCGAACTTCCTGCCCATGCTGGACAACGCCGAAGTGCTGCGCGGCACCCTGGCGCTCTATGACTGGACTCACAGCGAACTGAATCGCCGGCGCCTGGCGGCCATCGTCGAGGTGCGCCATCACCTGATCCAGCGCTTCGAAAAGGGCTTCTTGCTACGCGGCGTGGACATCGAGGTAACGCTGGATGCCAACGGCTTCAGCGGCGAAGGCGACATCAGCCTGTTCGGCGAGATGCTCAATCGCTTCTTCGCCCTGTATGCCGATATCCATCTGTTCAACCAGCTCACGCTGATCCTGCAACCCACCGGAAAGTGCCTGCGATGGAACGAGAACCACAGTCAGCGTATTCCAGGCTGAAGGCCAGCGGCCTGCTGGAGACCGTGGCGGGGCGCATTGCCGAAGCCAATGTGTACCGCTTCTGCCAGTTGCTTGAAGCGGCGGCGCCGGACAATCCACCGCTGGGCACGACCACTCGCCCCAGTGACGATGCTGTGCGCTTTCGTCCGCACCCTGGCATGGGTTTTCCCGCCGGCGAGCTGAAGGCCATCGAGTACGACGAGGAGCACCCAGAACGTCCGCCGACGGTGCGCACGCGCTTGCTCGGTCTGTACGGTGTCGACTCGCCACTGCCGACGGCCTACCTGGACGACATCGCCCAGCGTCGCGAGGGGCATGAGGCACTGGAGGCCTTCCTCGACATCTTCAATCACCGCATCTTCACCCAGTTCTACCGGATCTGGCGCAAGTACTCTTACCCGGCCACCTTCGAGGCGGGCGGGACTGACAAGACCTCGCAATGCCTGCTGGGTCTGATCGGTCTGGGCATCCCGGGAACGGCGAACCATGTCGCCACGCCGGTTTCGCGCTTCCTGGCCCTGCTCAGCGTGATGCGCCTGCCTACAAGAAATGCCGAGGGCATCGGTGCCCTGGTGAAGTTGTTGGCACCGAACACCCAGGTACGGGTAACGCCGCACTGGCCCCGCAAGGTGCCACTGGCTCAGCCGGCCTGTCTGTCGCGAGAAAACCCGGTCAGCCTCTCTCAGGGCACCCCATTGGGAGCCATGGGCGCGGATGCCAATAGCCAGGTGCGGCTGGAGCTGATCACCGAGGACCTCACCGAAGCTCAGGGTTGGTTGCCAGGGCGGCAACTGCACACCGATCTGTTGGTGCTCCTGCGGGTGTACCTGGGCTGGCGTTGCACTGCCAAGCTTGCGCTCACCTTGCCGGTGAAATGCCTGCTCAAACCGGTGCTGGGCGGCCCTCCGGTATGGCTGGGGCTGACCGGTCTGCTGGGCCTGGATCCTGAACATCCAGACCGTGCTGATCAGCCAGGCATCACCATCAACCTCGGCCGCTACCAGGGATTGACCGAAAACACGAAAACCAGGGAGACACAGCATGTCGCGTATCGGATTTAAGACGCCACTGGCCGTCGTGGCGCTTGCTTGCATGCTTGGCGGCTGCGGGCTGACGCAGCGCGCTGTGGAGGGAGGCAGCACTATTGCGCAGGGCATTTTCTACAAGCAGGTCAAGGTCCTGCACCTGGACCTGAATGCCCGAGCGGCACTCAATACCGACAGCACCGACATGTCCGGTCTGTCGGTCTCGACGCTGGTGCGGGTCTATCAACTGAAGGCGCGCAAATCCCTCGAGTCGGCGGACTACCAGCGCTTGCTCGACGAGGGCGATAGTGTTCTGGGTGCAGACCTGCTGGATTCGCAGCGGTTGCTGGTGAAGCCCGATGAGGGGGCACAACTGAACGTGCCACTGTCTCCATATGCGCAGTACGTTGCCGTCGTCGCACTGTTCCGCTCGCCAGAGATGCACAAGGACACCTGGCGCGTCGTACTGGCCCGCGAGGATCTGGAGCCGGACCAGCCACGGGTGATCGAACTGGGCGACAACGCGCTGAACCTGGTGCCATTGCCGAAAAAGGATTCCTGGTGGTGAGTGAACAGAATCCGTCGCTCTACGAACTGCTGCTGCAGAACTTCACCGGCGAGCTCGATCTGCATCGCGTGCGGGAGGAGGACCAGGTCCTGCTGTCGGTGCTGGATAACCTGCAGCGCACCCTCAACTGTCTCGCCGGCACCCTCAGCCATCTACCGGACTATGGGTTGCCGGACATGAGCCTGATCCTGCACGGAATGCCCGCTAGCGCCCACGGGTTGATGAGCACCATGACCAGCATGCTGCTCAAGTACGAGCCACGCCTGGCCAAGGTCGATATCGAACTGCTCCCGCAAGTCCTTCCCGGCCACCTGGAATATGCCGTTGCAGTGGAGCTGCACGACGGCATGCACGCGACCTTCGGTGCCACGCTTGCCCCGGAGGGCAGGGTGCTGATGCGTCACCTGAAACAACGCGAGTACCTGGCGCCGTGATGACAGGAACGCTGCTCATGAAAGGGGGCGCATGTTCATGCTGACTGAGGAAAACCTGCGTCTTGGCGGTGATGCCAGCCAACGTGCCGCATTCATCACGCTGGGCGGGGAGCTCGCCAAGCTGAATCATCCTGCATGCCCCGATGTGGATTGGGCACGTGTGCAGCAACTGACCATCGAGCTGTTTCGCGAGAACGGAGTGGAGCTGCAAGCGGCCGCTGCCTTCGCTCTGGCTCATTCGCATCTGCACGGACTCGCCGGTATGGGCGATGCGCTGTGTTTGCTCAATCGGCTGCTCGCCCAGGGCTGGGAGCGCCTGTGGCCCCCCGCACTGCCGGCTCGCCTGGAGATACTGGCCTGGCTATTCACCCAACTGCAGCCGCTCTTTCGACAACAGGAACTGACCCGTGCCCAGTTGCCGGAACTCAGCCGGCTTGATGATGAGTTGCGTCAGCTGAGTGAACGACTGCAGATGCAGGTTCAGATGCCGCTGGTGCCTTTGCAGGCCTTGTGCAAACAGTTGCGCAGTGCGTTACAGCGATTGACAAGTGATGTCACAGAGGGAACGCCACCCCTGGCAGCGCCGGCAGATGAGGCAGTGGCCGTCACTCGTAGGCCTGTGGGCGCGAGTTCAAGAGCAAGCGCTGCGCCGGCCTTTATCGTGCTCAAGCTGGATGCCACGGAGCCTGGCGCCGGACCCGTTGCACAGCGGGCGCTGAGGTCGTTATGGCTTTGGCTACTCGTGCTGATGATCCTGCTGGCCGGGCTGTTCGGCTGGTGGGTAAAAGAGAGCGCGAGCGCCCAAACAGAGTGGCTGTCGCCTGCGGTGTTTTCAGCGACGGCGCCTGCGCAGCAAGCCAAGAATCTCACGCACCTCGACAACCTGGTGCTGTTTCCGCCGGGCCGCGCCGAACTCAAACCCGAGTCGACCAAAGTCCTGGTCAACAGCCTGATCGACATCAAGGCGCAACCGGGTTGGTTGATTGTCATCACCGGGCACAGCGATACCTCTGGCGATCCAGAACGCAACCGCGTGTTGTCACGGCAGAGGGCCGAGGCCGTGAAACAGTGGATGCAAAGCGTGGGCGACATCCCCGACAGCTGTTTTGTCACCCAGGGCAAAGGCGCTGAACAGCCGATTGCGGATAACCAAACCGAGAGTGGACGCCGCAGCAATCGGCGTGTCGATATTCAACTGGTACCGTCGGTGGGAGCCTGTACCTCGCCAGTGCATTGAGCCGATCATTCTCAATTCGCGGCCCGCGGCGGCGCGCTGATCAGTGAGGGTTGAGCTGCTACTGCTCGATCCCTGCCATCGCGGCGAGTACCCCGACAATCTGTTCGCACCGCCCAGCCGCAAGGCTCCCGCCTGATCATTGCGGTGCTCGACGTCGTAAACGCGAAGTGGGGCAGGGGAACCCTGCGGCCGGACGTGGTAGCGCCGACGCCAGGCTAGGTATGAAACGAGAGATGACGAGCCGGAGATTTACGACGGATGTCGATGCTCTCTGGTCTGTGGGCGGGTAACATGGGGCGCCATTCGTCGGTTGATTGGCGGGTGAAGTCCGGCAAGTCCAGGCGTCATGCGGCGTGAGAAAGAGCGGGTATCGATAGGCGGTTTTCTTTGTTAGTGGCCTTTAAAATCAATACGTTATGACACAAAGAAAAATCATCCACGTCGATTGCGACTGCTTCTACGCCGCCATCGAGATGCGTGATGACCCGAGCCTGGCCGGTCGTCCGCTGGCTGTTGGCGGTTCGGCCGAGCGGCGTGGGGTGATTGCCACCTGCAACTACGAGGCGCGTGCCTATGGTGTGCGTTCGGCGATGTCGTCGCGGCATGCGCTGAAACTGTGCCCGGATCTTCTGATCGTCAAACCGCGCTTCGAGGTCTACCGCTCGGTCTCTCGTGACATTCACGGCATCTTCCGCCAGTTCACCGACCTGATCGAGCCGCTGTCGTTGGACGAGGCCTATCTGGATGTCAGCGACTCGCCGCATTTCGCTGGTAGCGCCACGCGCATCGCCCAGGAAATTCGTCGCCGCGTGGCGCAGGAGCTGCACATCACCGTGTCGGCTGGCGTCGCGCCGAACAAGTTTCTGGCCAAGATCGCCAGCGACTGGCGCAAACCCAACGGGCTGTTCGTGATTACCCCGGATCAGGTCGATGATTTCGTGGCTGAGTTGCCGGTGAACAAGCTGCATGGTGTCGGCAAGGTCACGGCTGACAAGCTGACGCGCCTGGGCATTCGTACCTGTCTGGATCTGCGCGACTGGAACAAGCTGACGCTGGTGCGCGAGTTCGGCAGTTTTGGTGAGCGCCTGTGGCGCCTGGCCCACGGCATCGACGAACGTGCCGTGCAGGTGGACAGCCGCCGCCAGTCACTGAGCGTGGAGAACACCTACGATCAGGATCTGCCGGATCTGCAGAGCTGTCTGGAGAAACTGCCGGCGCTGCTCGAGGAGATGAACGGCCGCCTGCAGCGTCTGGACGCCAGCTATCGACCGGACAAGCCTTTCGTCAAAGTGAAGTTTCATGATTTCACCCAGACCACTCTGGAGCAGGCGGGTGCCAGTCGGGATCTGGAAAGCTATCGGCTATTGCTGAGCAACGCTTTCGCCCGCGGCGACAAGCCGGTGCGCCTGCTCGGGGTGGGCGTCAGGCTGCATGATCTGCGCGGGCGGCAGGAGCAGTTGGAGCTGTTTGCGTAGGTACTGTTGTGGGAGGGGCTTTAGCCGCGATCATCGATAAAGACGTCGCCGCTGAAGCGCCTCCCACAGAATATCCACGCGGCTCGATTATTGCGGCCAGAGACGAATGGGTTTGCCGCTGGCGGGCCACAGCTGCAGCTGGCCGATTTCGTTGAAGTCCCAGCGCTGCACTTCAGTCAAGGCCGCGAGGAAGCGCTGCTCCTGCTCCATCAACGAGGGTGCGCACATCTTGCGGGTGCTGCCCGGGGTTTCGAAACGGACGGCGTCATCTTTCAGCGTGTAGCCGGCGAACCAGTGGTTGCAGCCAGCATGCCCGTGAGCGCGACCGTCAGCGGCAAAGGTGATGGTCAGGTGGCTGCGGTCGATCAATGGGCGTTCGCCGATCCATTCCACCTGGTAGCTGCGTTCGGTTTCCAGCTGCGGGGCGTCGCTGGCGCAGCCGACCAGTGTGGCGGCGAGCAAGGCGAGGGGCAGGGTGCGGTACATGGTGTCAGGCCTCCTGGCAGGTGCGGCATAGGTGGCGGCCAGCGTCGTTGCGCCAGCCCAGTTCGGCGATGCGGGCCTCGGCGGCCGGAGCATGCGCGGCCTTGCCGAGCGCGGCATCGACGGCGAATTCGAAATCCAGCTGCTTGCCGCAGCTGTCGCAGTTCACTTGCCAGTTGTGAATGGCCAGCTCCTTGAACTGCGGGCCCTTGCACACGGCCAGCCATTGACCGGGCGGGTTGATCAGGTGACGAACCTTCTCCACGTCAAGGCGCATGTGCAGGTCGCGGCTGCCCTTGAGGGTGACCAGCAGCACGTCGTTGGCCTTGATCGAGCCACCGTTACCGGTCACCTGGTAGCGACCCGGTGCCAGTGCGCGGCACTCGGTGAGGGTGTGTTGCGGGTTGAGCAGGGAATAACGGAAATCGTGTTCGGCCATGGGTCCTCCAGATCAGCCGGCATGCTATCACGCGCCGGCCTTGACCTCATTGCTCGGCTGGCCGGCGAGCCAGGCGGCGATGTTGTCCAGGGTGGTGCGGGCGATGGCGTCGAGCGCTTCGTGGGTGAGAAAGGCCTGGTGCGCGGTGACGATGACGTTGGGAAAGCTCAGCAGGCGGGCCAGGGTGTCGTCCTGCAAGGGCAGGTCGGAGTGATCCTCGAARAACAGTTCCGACTCCTCCTCGTAGACGTCCAGGCCCAGGTAGCCGAGCTGGCCGCTTTTCAGCGCCTTGATCAGTGCCGGTGCGTCGACCAGCGCGCCGCGGCCGGTGTTGATCAGCATCGCACCACGTTTCATCTGAGCCAGACGTGCAGCATCTATCAAGTGGTAGCTGTCGTCAGTCAGCGGGCAGTGCAGGCTGAGGATGTCGCTGCTGGCGATCACTTCTTCGAGAGCTGCCTGGCGTGCGCCGAGGTCACCGAGCCCGGTCAGCGGGAACGGATCGTGGATCAGTACCTGGCAGCCGAAGCCGTGCATGATGCGGGCGAATACCTGGCCGATCTTGCCACCGCCAACCACGCCGACGGTCTTGCCATGCAAGTCGAAGCCGGTCAGGCCATGCAGGGAAAAATCCCCCTCGCGGGTGCGGTTGAACGCGCGGTGGATGCGCCTGTTCAGCGCCAGTACCAGGGCCACGGCGTGTTCGGCCACGGCATGCGGCGAATAGGCCGGTACGCGCACCACTGGCAGACCGAGGCGCTGCGCGGCTGTCAGGTCGACATGGTTGTAACCGGCCGAGCGCAAGGCGATCAGGCGCGTGCCACCAGCGGCCAATTGCTCCAGTACCGGCGCCGACAGGTCGTCGTTGATGAAGGCGCAGACCACTTCGCTGTCTTTGGCCAGCGCCACGCTGTCGCGGGTCAGGCGCGACTCATGAAACCGCAGGTGCCATTCGGGCGAGCCGTTGGCTGCCAGGAAGGACTCGCGGTCGTAGGTTTTGCTGCTGAACAGGCAGATACGCATGGCGGCTCCTCAGGCGCTTTGTGCCGCCGCTTCGGTCAAGCGCGCGATTGCTGCGTCCAGTTCGTCCAGAGCGCGCTGGGCCTCGGGATCATCCTGTTTGAGCAACGTCTCGCTGCGTTGGCAGGCCATGCGCAGTTGCGGCACGCCGCAGTAGCGCGTGGCACCATGCAGGCGATGCACCCGCTCGATCAGTGTGGTGCGTTCGCCGGCATCGCGTGCCTGGCGGATGGCCTGGCGGTCACCGGGTAGGCCGGCAAGCAGCATAGTCAGCATGTCCGCCGCCAGATCGGCTTTGCCTGCTGCCAGGCGCAGGCCTTCTTCCGCGTCGAGCACCTTGGGCTGCGGTTGCGGCGCAGCAACCGGTGCGACACTGAGATTGGGCTGGTTGCGCAGATTCAGCCCCGTCCACTTGAGCACCACCTGGGCCAGTTGGCGTTCGTTGATCGGCTTGGTCAGGTAGTCGTCCATGCCGCTCTGCAGCAGGGCGCGTTTCTCGTTGGCGAGGGCGTGAGCGGTGAGGGCGATGATCGGTGTGGCACTGCGGCCCTGTTCGCTTTCCCACTGACGAATCGCTTCGGTGGCTTCGCGGCCATCCATGCCGGGCATCTGCACGTCCATGAACACCAGGTCGAAGCTGTCGCGCTGTATCGCTTCTATCGCCGCGTAGCCGCTGTCCACGGCGGTAACCTGAGCACCGAGGTCATCGAGCAGGGTTTGTACCAGCAGCAGGTTGGCCGGGTTGTCGTCAGCGCAGAGGATTTGCGGGCGACGCGTGTTGCTGATAGTGACCGACTCGCTGGCCGGGCGTTGCGGGCTGACCAGCTCCACCAGCGCCTTGTACAGTTTGCGTGTGCAGGGTGGCTTGGCCTGCAGCTGGGCATAGGCATCGGGCAGCGAGTCGTGAAACAGCCCCAGTTCGGTGGTCGGGCACAGCACCAGGGCCTTGCAGCCGAGCCGCTCGAGCTCCTGGATGCGCTGGCCGAGGGTGTCGGGCGGTAGCTGGCTGGCGGTGATGCCAAGAACAGCCAGGCTCAGCGCTTGTTCGTGGTTCTGCCGCTGCTTCACTGCATCGAAGAGTTGGTCGGGGTCGGCGAAGCTTTCCACCTCCAGGCCGCAGTCTTCGAGTTGATGGGTCAGCGCCTGGCGCGCCAGCTCGTGGCTTTCCAGCACGGCCACGCGGCGGCCCTGGAAGACGGCACGTGGCAGGTCTTCGGCGTCGTCGCGGGCCTTGGGCAGGGTCAGGGTGACCCAGAATTCGGAGCCTTCGCCCGGCGTGCTGTCGACGCCGATCTCGCCGCCCATCTGCTCTATCAGGCGCTTGGAGATAACCAGGCCGAGGCCGGTGCCGCCGGCTTGGCGGCTGAGTGAGTTATCGGCCTGGCTGAAGGCCTGGAACAGCGCGCGCAGGTCCTCATCCGACAGGCCGATGCCGGTATCCATTACGCTGATGCGCAACTGCGCGCTATCGGGACTTTCGTCCTCGACCATGGCGCGCATGACGATGGTGCCTTCGCGGGTGAACTTGATCGCATTGCTGACCAGGTTGGTCAGGACCTGCTTCAGGCGCAACGGATCACCGCGCAGGGCCAGCGGGGTGTCGCGGTAGATCAGGCTGACCAGTTCCAGCTCTTTCTCGTGGGCAGCCGGTGCGAGGATGGTCAGGGTGTCCTGCAGCAGATCGCGCAGGTTGAAGGGAATGGATTCGAGCATCAGCTTGCCGGCTTCGATCTTGGAGAAGTCGAGCACCTCGTTGATGATGCCAAGCAGGCTGTCGGCGGACTTTTCGATGGTCGACAGGTAATCCTGCTGGCGCGGGCTCAGCTCGCTCTTCTGCAGCAGGTTGGTGAAGCCCAGGATGCCGTTGAGCGGCGTGCGGATCTCGTGGCTCATGTTGGCCAGGAACTCGGACTTGATGCGGCTGGCTTCCAGAGCCTCCTTGCGCGCGAAGTCCAGCTCGATGTTCTGGATCTCGATGGTCTCGAGGTTCTGCCGTACGTCCTCGGTGGCCTGCTCGATGCTGTGCTGGAGTTCTTCCTGTGCGTTCTGCAGGGCTTCGGCCATGCGGTTGATACCGGCGGCCAGCTCGTCCATCTCATGACTGCCCAGCGGTGGTAGACGGGTTTCCAGGTGGCCGTCCTTGAGCTGGGCGACACCGGCCTTGATCTGGCGCAGTGGCTCGTTGATGCTGCGGCCCATGCGCAGGGCGAGCAGGGCGGTGACGGCAAGGCCGCCGGCGATCAGCAGCAGGCTGGCGAACAGGCTGCGGTAGCCGCTGAGCAAGGTGCCCTGATGCGAAAGCTCCAGTTCGACCCAGCCGAGCAGTTCCAGCTGGCGGTCCTCGGCGAAGTCGTCGTTGAGCACCAGGTGCTGGTCGTAAACCGGTAGCAGAAAACGCGTGGCGTCTTGACCGCTGAGCAGGCTGACGCCCGCCTGGCCGCTGGGTGATGGGTTGAGCATGCTGGGCCCGGCGTGTGCCAATGACGTGCGCTCGGGGCTGAGAAAACCCACCGCGCGCACATCAGGGTGCTCCAGTGCCTGCTGAGCGATGCGCTCGAGTTTTTTCAGGGCGTTCTGTTCCAGCGCGGGGGCCGCCAGGGGCGCCAGGTGTTCGATCAGCATCTCACCGCGCTGCAGCAACTGCGTCTGCAAACCGGACAGCTGCACCCAGGTGAAATAGCCACCCAGCACCAGAGCCAGCAGGCTGGTGGGGAACAGGGTGAGCAGCAGCACACGGCCTTTGATGCCTAGATCCTTGAACACGACGTTCCTCCTGAGTGACGTTCCGGCAGTGTAGCGATTCAGCGCTCCGGAATCTGTAGGTGAGCGATTGTCGTTTAGTAGGTAGAATTGTTCTCATTCTGCCTCGTCGGTTCTCTCCATGAATGCCAGCTCCGCTTCTCCAACCCGAATTCTCGCTGTCGAGGACGACCCGCTGCTTGCCAGTCATCTGCAATCTCACCTGATGGCCCGTGGTTTCGACGTGACCCTCAGCCATGACGGCAGCGATGGGTTGCGCTTGGCTGAGAGCGAGGATTTCGATCTGATCCTGATGGATATCCTGCTGCCCGGCACCAATGGCCTGGTGGCGCTGCAGCAATTGCGTCAGCGCCGCAGTGTGCCGGTTCTGCTGATGTCTGCGTTGGGCGATGAACAGAACCGCATCGCCGGTTTCAGTCAGGGCGCCGACGACTATCTGCCCAAGCCCTTCAGCCTGGGCGAGCTGAGCGTTCGCGTGGATGCGATCCTGCGGCGTGTCGCCTATGAGCGCCGCGAGCCGCAGTCGAGTGCAGAAGGCAACGGTTTGCAGTTCGACGAGGGACGCAGCGATGTGGCGTTCCGTGGTGACTGGGTCGGCCTGACGCCCAGCGAATACCGGGTGCTGGAGCTGCTCTGGCGACACAAGGACGAGGCCTTGAGCAAGCCCTTCCTTTATCAGCAGGCGCTGCGCCGTGCCTACGCCCAGCACGACCGTAGCCTGGACATGCACGTCAGCCATATCCGTCGTAAATTGCAGGCCGTCGGCTACGAGGCGACGCGTGTCGATACCGTCTGGGGCAAGGGCTACATCCTGACGCAGGCCGGGGTATGAACCTGCCGGGGCGACATTCGCTGCTCTGGCGGCTGGCCGGAGCGCTTGCACTGTTYTGCCTGTTGCTGGTCAGTCTGCATGTGGATGTCGGCCGCGTGCTGATCGATGCCACGTCCTACTTGCCCGAGTCCACCCGGCAGACGCTCAAAGGCTATGCCCGGGAGGCGGAAACAGCGTGGCGCGAGGAGGGCGCAGCAGGCGTCGATGCCTTTGTGCAGCGGCTGCAGGAGCGTGAGCAGGTCTGGGCCGTGGTGGTCGACCAGCACAAGGACTCGCTGTCCTCGCAAGCCTTGACGGCCGAACAGGCGCAACGCCTCGATTTCGTGCGCAGGCTGGAGTTCCCGGTAGGGCGGCCAGGCGGCACACCGACTTTTTACATTCCTTTCAGCGACGGCAATGCCCGGCTGGTCATGGAGTTGCCGCAGCGGTTGAACCCGCGCAAGTACAACGAGCTATGGGAGTTGCTGCTGCAGCGCGTGCTGCCGGCCGTGCTGGCTGTGGTCGTGGCCGTTCTGCTGTATCGCCTGCTGATCGCTCCGCTGGCGATCCTCAGGCGTCAGGCCGCGGCACTCAGTGCAGGCGACCTGTCTGCTCGGCTCGGGCCGCAGGTGACGCAGCGCAAGGATGAGCTGGGAGAGCTGGCACGAACCTTCGACCATATGGCCGAGCGCCTGCAGGGCACCGTGGCGTTCCAGCGCCAGCTGCTGCGCGACCTGTCCCATGAACTGCGCACGCCGCTGGCCCGCTTGCGTGTGGCGGGGGAGAGCGAGCAGGACGTCGAGGCCCTGCGTCAACGCCTAGCGCGTGAAGTCGAGGAAATGGAAAAACTGGTCGGCGATGCCTTGGAGCTGGTCTGGCTGGACACCGAACGGCCCAGCTTGCCGCTGGAAGAGGTGGACATCGTCAGGCTCTGGGATGTGCTGCGCGAGAACGCCGGCTTCGAGACCGGCTGGCCCATCGAGCGCATGCCCTGCGAGCTGCCGGCCGATTGCCGGGTGCTGGGCAACCTCAACGGCCTGGCGCAGGCGCTGGAGAACATCCTGCGCAATGCCATTCGCCACTCGCCTGAGGGCGCAGTGGTGCGCCTGGCCGGACAGCGCGATGGTGGGCAATGGCTGTTGTGGATCGAGGATCAGGGGGCCGGTGTCGCCGAGAGCGAGCTTGAGACCATCTTCCGTCCTTTCACCCGCCTTAGCGCGGCCCGTCCGGGGGGGGACGGCTTCGGCCTGGGGCTGGCCATTGCGCGCAGCATGATCGCGACTCAGGGCGGGCATCTGTGGGCGGAGAATGCCAGGCCCGGTCTGAGGCTGAAGCTGCGGCTGCAAAGTGTATAGTTCGTAAATTAGATTTACTCTCAAATGTAAATTCTTACTATTTGCGTCTGATCCGACAGGGCCGGCAAGTAGTAGCGCTTCTTTTTCTTCCTAGTGCTCGCTCTCGATGGCGTGTTGTCCATCCGAGGCTTTGCCACGGCCCTTTCTAGTTGTCTCGGCCATCACATGCCGGCTGCTCGCGCTGATCACGGCGGAGCCTGCCGCCGATGTTCCGAGATGGGTCAGCCAGCGAAGCCTAAGTCCGGGGGAGTGCAGGGTTCGAGTGCCTGTGCAGGACGGCCGCTGGAAACAAGCCGACAACTCGATTTACCTTGATCACTGGGAGCAATCCACATGTCACTCAACCAGCGACGTCTCGCTGCATCGTCTCGGCCTCTATTCAACAAAACCCTGCTGGCTGTCACGCTGGCCTCGCTGGCCTGTTCGGCGGGTGCCGACGAGAAGGCCGAGCAACTGGAGCTTGGGGCGGTAGTGGTCACCGCCACAGGGTTCGAGCAAAGCGTCAAGGATGCTCCCGCCGCCATCACGGTCATCTCCGCAGAAGAACTGAAGAAACGCTCCTATACCGATATCACCGACGCGCTGAAGAACGTGGCCGGGGTGCAGATTGCCGGTGGCGGTGTGGAGCGCTCGATCCAGATCCGTGGCATGACCTCGGGCTATACGCTGTTTCTGATCGATGGGCGGCCGATGCAGGGCAACGATTCCTTCGGCCTCAACGGTACGCAGAACGGTACGCCGATCAATTTCCTGCCACCCATCGAGGCGATCGAGCGCATCGAAGTCATTCGTGGCCCAGCTTCGTCCTTGTATGGCTCCGATGCCATGGGCGGGGTGATCAACATCATCACCAAGAAAATCCGCAACGAGTTCGCCGGTAGCATCACCACCGAGTACAGCCTGGCCGATAGTGCCAACAAGGTGAACGAGGACGGTTATCAGACCAGTGCCTATCTGAATGCGCCGCTGATCGAGGATGTGCTGGCCCTGCAGGTCAATGGTTCATTCCTGCACCAGGACGAAAGCCATTTCCTCGGCAGTGACGACAGCGCTGCCTCCGATCCCAGGTATAGAAGAAGCAACCTGGGCGGCAAGCTGGGCTGGAACATCGACGAGCAGAACCTGGTCACCTTCAACTACAACGAGGCGCTGCAACGCCGTTGGGCCAATCCGGGCAAGAGCATCGACGTGGCCGACGAGCCGAGCTACAACGAGTCGATCCTCAAGACCTACGCCATTACCCATGAAGGGCGTTACGACAACCTGCTGCTGGACACCTACGTCAACTACGACACCTCGGAGAACCCGACCCGTGTCAACGCCAATACCGGCAATGGCATCGAGTACAACGTGCTGACGGCCAACACCCAGGCGACCTATTTCCTCGGCTCCCATGCACTGACAGGTGGCCTGACCCACAAGTACGAAGAGCTCAAGGACGGTGCCAGCAGCGGCCTGCGTCCGCCGGTCGTGCCGGTTGCCGATGCCGTAGTGGAGATGGAGCGCTACCAGAACTCGATCTTCCTGGAAGACAACTGGAGCCTGACCGACGACCTGTCGCTGACCTTGAGTGCCCGCTATGACGACAACGAGGCGTTCGGCAGCGAAGTCAGTCCCAAGGTCTATGCCGTCTATCACCTGACCGAGAACTTCACCCTCAAGGGCGGCGTGACCTCCGGTTACAAGGCGCCCAGCCTGCGCCAGGCCGCAACCGATTTTGGCTCCAGCTCAAGAGGCGGCGTAATCATCGGTAACCCCGAACTGACGCCGGAGACCAGCCTCAACCGCGAGATCGGCATCGGCTACGAAAACTTCGATCTGGGCCTCAACACGACCCTGACGGTCTATCAGACCGACTACAAGGACAAGATCAACCGCACTGGCCGCGTCTGCCAGCCGAACGCGCCCTGCGTATACAACGGCACCACCTATCCGGCGCACCAGTATGGCTACACCGCCTACGAGAACGTGGACGAGGCAGAGTTGAAGGGCGTGGAGTTCACCCTCGATTACCAGCTGCTCGATAACCTGATGTACCGCCACAGCTACACCTACACCAGCACGGAGCAGAAGACCGGCCAGTACAAGGGCGAGCCACTCAACGACATGGCCAAGCACATGCTCAACGTGTCATTGGACTGGCAGGCCACGGACAAATTGAACCTCTGGACCCAGCTCAACTACCGGGGCGAGACATCCGGTCGTTGGCAGACCGGTACCAGCGGCGCGTCCAGCAACGGCGTGACCTACCCGTCCTATACCTTCGCCGACGTCGGTCTGGTGTACAGGCCGACCAGGGATCTCAGTCTGAAGTTCGGCGTGTACAACGTCACCAACAAGGAAGTCACCACCGAAGATGACTATGCCTACAACCTCGATGGCAGGCGGTACGTGTTCGGCCTGACGCAGAACTTCTGATCCGCAGCGCCTTAACCAGGCCGCCCAGGAGCCTCTCCGGGTGGCCTTTGCCGCCAGCTCCTGGCGCGTTGCCACGGCATTGCACCGAACATGACGGACACTCAAAAAGCGAGGAAAGCGATATGACGCTGTTCAAGCGTACCCTGACGAACTTGCTGTACCTTGGCGCGCTGATGTGCGCCGTGTCGGCCGCCCAGGCCGCCTACCCGCTGGCCATCGAACATGGCCAGGGCAAGCTGACACTGAACGAGACGCCCAAGCGCGTCGCCGTTTTCGATCTGGGCGTGCTCGACACGCTCGACGCCCTTGGCATCGCCGCTGCTGGCGTGCCGCAGATGGCCGGGCCGGCTTACCTGAAAGCCCAATACGCAGGGCGCGAGAGCGTCAACATCGGTACCCTGTTCGAGCCGGATCAGGCGGCATTGGAACGCCTCAAGCCTGACCTGATCATCATTGGCGGTCGTTCCAGTAATCAGTTCGAGACGCTTTCGGCACTGGCGCCGACCATCGATCTGAGCATCGCTCCCGACCAGTTCCTGGCGGGCGTTCAGCGCAATCTGCGGGTGTTGGGCGAAATCTTCGACAAGCAGGAGCAGGCTGCGCAACTGCAAGCGCAACTGAACAAGGAGCTGGCTGCGGTTCATGCCAAGTCGGCCGGCCTGAGTTCGCTGACGCTGTTCACCGTCAACGATGCGCTGATGCTGCACGCGCCGGGCGAGCGTTTCGGCATGCTCAACGAGGTGCTGGGTACTCGCTCGGTGGTCGAATCGGTGGATCCGGCGAGCGTGGCGCAGGGGCGCCCAGCGCCGGATTCGCCCGAGGCCAGGCAACTGCGCGAGCGGCAGAAGGTGCGCCTGGAGGCAGCGTTGCAAGAACAGCCGCAGTGGCTGGTGGTCCTCGATCGTGGTGCGGCGACCGGTGGCGAGGGCAAGGCCGACGAAACCCTGGGCAAGCATGCCGGTATAGCAGCCAGCAAGGCCTGGATCGATGGCAAGGTGTTCTATCTCGAGCCGGCGACCTGGTACATCGCCACCGGTGGCTACCAGGGGCTGATGAGCACCCTGAAGGCTTTCGCTGCCGCGCAATAACAGAAGTGGCATAAGGCCCGGATGCAGTCCGGGTCACTGCCAGACAATCCCGGATTGCATCCGGGGCAAGGCTCGATCACGCCCTGCAACCGATCATGGCGTGATGAAGCGACGGGTTCGGCGTATCATGATGCCCCTTCGCGTCAGTCTGGATTCGAGCGACCCATGACCCTGCAATTCCCCACCATTGCCGACTGCATCGGCAATACCCCCCTGGTACGCCTGCAACGCCTGGGCGGTGAAACCAGCAACACTCTGCTGGTCAAGCTGGAAGGCAACAACCCGGCCGGTTCGGTCAAGGATCGTCCGGCACTGTCGATGATCAACCGCGCCGAGCTGCGTGGCGATATCCAGCCTGGCGATACCCTGATCGAAGCCACCAGCGGCAATACCGGCATTGCCCTGGCCATGGCGGCGGCGATCAAGGGCTACAAGATGATCCTGATCATGCCGGACAACTCCACAGCCGAGCGCAAGTGGGCGATGACCGCCTATGGTGCCGAGCTGATCCTGGTCAGCAAGGAGGAGGGCATGGAGGGCGCTCGTGATCTGGCCGAGCGCCTGCAGGCCGAAGGGCGTGGCAAGGTGCTCGACCAATTCGCCAATGGCGATAACCCCGAGGCGCACTACAGCGGTACCGGCCCGGAAATCTGGCGCCAGACCGGCGGCACCATCACCCACTTCATCAGCTCCATGGGTACCACCGGCACCATCATGGGCACCTCGCGCTACCTCAAGGAGCAGAACCCGGCGATCCAGATCGTTGGTCTGCAGCCGCAGGAAGGCTCGGCCATTCCCGGCATCCGTCGCTGGCCGCAGGAGTACCTGCCGAAGATCTATCAGGCCGAACGTGTCGATCAGGTGATGGACATGGGCCAGGCCGAGGCCGAGCACGTCATGCGGCGCCTGGCGCGGGAAGAGGGCATCTTCTGCGGCGTTTCGTCCGGCGGTTCGGTGGCCGGCATGCTGCGCCTGTCGCAGCAGGTGGAAAACGCGGTACTGGTGGCGATCATCTGCGACCGCGGCGACCGTTACCTGTCCACCGGCGTTTACGAAGAACCGGCGCACTGATGGCCAGACGCAGCTCCAACCTGCGCTTTCAGCCCAGCGGCGGCAGCCGTGCGGCGCAGGTCCCGGTCGGCAAGAAGCAGAAGCTCGCCATCGAGCGTCTGGCGGGTGACGGTCGCGGCATCGCCTTCGAAGGCGGGCGCACCTGGTTCGTCAGTGGCGCTCTGGCCGGCGAGCAGGTCGAGGCGCGAGTACTCAGTGCCCGCAGTCAGACCGTAGAGGCGCGAGCCGAACGCATCATCACCGCCAGCAGCGAGCGCCGTGCGGCGCCCTGCATTCACGCTGACCGCTGCGGCGGTTGCAACCTGCAGCACATGCCCCATGCCGATCAGTTGGCCCTGAAACAGCGCACGCTGGCCGAGCAGCTGTCACGCCTGGGCAGTGTGCAGCCGGATGAGTGGGCGGCGCCGCTGGCCGGTCCTGAATTCGGCTATCGCCGCCGCGCGCGTATCGCTGTGCGCTGGGACGCCAAGGCGCGTGAACTGCAGGTCGGCTTCCGCGCAGAGGCCAGCCAGGACATCGTCGCCATCGATGAGTGTGCGGTGCTGGTACAGCCTTTGCAGCCTGTTTTCCGCGCGTTACCTGCGTTGCTGCGCAGCCTGGAAAAACCGCAGGCAGTCGGGCACGTGGAACTGTTCAGTGGTACTGCCGAAGCGTTGCTGTTGCGTCACACGGCAGTGCTGGCGGCGGCTGATCTGAGTCGCCTGCGCGCATTCTGCAGCGAGCATCGTGCGCAGCTGTGGTTGCAGGGTGAAGGGCAGCCGCAGCCTGACGATCCGTCTGCCGAGCTGGGTTTTGAGTTGCAGCGCTGGCAACTGCAACTGGCCTATCGGCCGGGTGATTTCGTGCAGGTCAATGGTCTGGTCAACGAGGCGATGGTCGCCCAGGCGCTAGACTGGTTGGCAGTACAGCCTGGCGAGCGAGTGCTGGATCTGTTCTGCGGCCTGGGCAATTTCGCCCTGCCGCTGGCGCGTCAGGCCGCTGAAGTGGTGGCGGTGGAGGGCGTCGAGGCGATGGTGCAGCGGGCCGCTGGCAACGCGCACGACAATGGCTTGGACAATGCGCACTTTTTCCGTGCCGATCTGTCCAAGCCGCTGGCCTCAGAGGCCTGGGCGCGTGGCGGTTTTACCGCGGTGCTGCTCGACCCGCCACGCGATGGCGCGTTGCAGGCGGTGCGTGGGATGAGTGAGTTGGGCGCGCGGCGCCTGGTCTACGTCTCCTGCAACCCGACCACCCTGGCGCGCGATGCGGCCGAGCTGGTGCAGCAGGGCTATCGCCTGCGCCGTGCCGGGATTCTCGACATGTTTGCGCAGACGGCGCATGTCGAAGCCATGGCGTTGTTCGAAAAGATTTAGCGGTAAGTGGCACGTTCGGTGTCACAGGGACGTACAGGAGGTACGTTCTTTCAGTTAATCCGACCGGCTCATAGAAGGCCGGCGACTGCTCGGTGCGACTTATGCGCGCCGTAGGGAAGGTAAGACGATGGTTCAGGTGAGAGCGCATCAGCCAGTCAACGATGACGGCAGCATCAATCTCGAGGCCTGGTTGGAGCATGTCACGCGCGTCGATCCGGCGCTGGATCGTCAGGCGCTGCAAGAGGCCTGCGAGTTCGCCCGTGATCTGGAGCAGCAGGCCAACACCACACCGCATCACTGGAGTGAGGACGCATCGACATTCCGCGCCGGTCTCGACATCGCGGAAATCCTCGCCGATCTCAAGCTCGATCAGGATTCGCTGGTCGCGGCGATCATTTATCGCGGCGTGCGTGAAGGCAAGATCACCCTGGCTGCAGTGCACCAGCGCTTCGGTCCGGTGGTGGCCAAGCTGATCGAAGGCGTGCTGCGCATGGCGGCGATCAGCGCGAGTATCAATCCGCGTGAATCGGTGGTGGTCGGCTCGCAGACGCAGGTCGAGAACCTGCGCAAGATGCTGGTGGCCATGGTCGATGACGTGCGCGTGGCGCTGATCAAACTGGCCGAGCGCACCTGCGCCATTCGCGCGGTCAAGGAAGCCGACGAAGAGAAGCGTCAGCGCGTGGCGCGCGAGGTGTTCGACATCTACGCGCCGCTGGCCCATCGCCTCGGTATCGGCCACATCAAGTGGGAGCTGGAGGATCTGTCCTTCCGCTACCTGGAGCCGGAGCAGTACAAGCAGATCGCCAAGCTGCTGCACGAGCGGCGTCTGGACCGCGAGCAGTACATCAACGACGCCATGGCCCATCTGCGCCAGGAGCTGGAAGCCACCGGCATCAAGGCCGACATCAGCGGCCGGGCGAAACATATCTATTCGATCTGGCGCAAGATGCAGCGCAAGGGCCTGCAGTTCAGTCAGATTTACGACGTGCGCGCAGTGCGCGTGCTGGTGCCGGAGGTGCGCGACTGCTACACCACCCTGGGTATCGTGCACACCCTGTGGCGGCACATTCCCAAGGAATTCGACGACTACATCGCCAACCCCAAGGAAAACGGCTACCGCTCCCTGCACACCGCCGTACTCGGCCCGGAGGGCAAGGTGCTGGAGGTGCAGATTCGCACCCACGCCATGCACGAAGAGGCCGAGCTGGGCGTGTGCGCGCACTGGCGCTACAAGGGCACCGACGTCAAATCCGGCTCCAACCACTACGAAGAGAAGATCTCCTGGCTGCGTCAGGTCATCGAGTGGCACGAGGAACTGGGCGATATCGGCGGCCTGGCCGAACAGCTGCGCGTCGATATCGAGCCGGATCGGGTTTACGTGTTCACCCCCGACGGTCACGCCATCGACCTACCCAAGGGCGCCACGCCGCTGGACTTCGCCTACCGCGTGCACACCGAGATTGGCCACAACTGCCGGGGCGCCAAGATCAACGGCCGCATCGTGCCGCTGACCTACAGTCTGCAGACCGGTGAGCAGGTGGAAATCATCACCAGCAAGCAGGGCACGCCCAGTCGCGACTGGCTCAACTCCAACCTGGGTTATGTCACCACCAGCCGCGCACGGGCGAAGATCGTCCACTGGTTCAAGCTGCAGGATCGCGACCAGAACGTCGCCGCCGGCAAGCAGTTGCTCGAACGCGAGCTGGCGCGCCTGGCCCTGGTCGGTGCGGACTTCGACAAGCTGGCCGAGAAGGCCAACCTGAAAACCGCCGAGGATCTGTTCGCTGCCTTGGGCGCCGGCGACGTGCGCCTGGCCCATGCGGCCAACCTGGCTCAGCAACTACTCGAGCCGGAACGCAGCAACGAGCAACTGGAGCTGATCCCGCGCAAGGCGCAGGGCTTCAAACCGGGCAAGCGTGGCGATATCCAGATCCAGGGGGTCGGCAACCTGCTGACGCAGATGGCCGGCTGTTGCCAGCCGCTACCGGGCGACCCGATCGTCGGTTACATCACCCTCGGCCGTGGCGTCACCATTCACCGTCAGGATTGCCCGACGGCGTTGCAGCAGACTGCGCGCGAGCCGGAGCGGATGATCCAGGTGAGCTGGGGTCCGGTGCCGGTACAGACCTACCCGGTGGAAATCGTCATCAAGGCCTACGACCGTTCCGGTCTGCTGCGTGACGTGACCCAGGTGCTGCTCAACGAGAAGCTCAACGTGCTGGCGGTCAACACCCGTTCGAACAAGGAGGACAACACCGCCTCCATGTCGATCACCGTGGAGATTCCAGGGCTCGATGCCCTTGGCCGCCTGCTGGCGCGTATCGGTCAGTTACCCAATATCATCGAGGCGCGTCGCCACCGCGTATCCTAGGCTTCGTACGGAAAGTGCCTACGCTCGGTGATGCTGCGTTGAAATCGCTCTCAGAATGCTCATTTACAACACGTAAACTCGAATGCGAGCCCAGTCCGTTCTTCGAGCGATTTCGCGGGGCCGCCATCGGTATTGCCTGACCTTCGCTCGACGACTTTTCGTACAAACCCTAGCGAGAGCTTTCATGTATCGACTCGACGACCTGCTGCACCTGATGGCGCGTCTGCGCGATCCGCAACACGGCTGCCCGTGGGATCTCAAGCAAAGCTACGCGACCATCGTGCCCTACACCCTGGAGGAGGCCTACGAGGTCGCCGACGCCATCGAGCGTGGCGACTTCGAGCATCTGCCGGGTGAGCTCGGCGACCTGCTGTTCCAGGTGGTCTATTACAGCCAGCTGGCGCAGGAAGAGGGGCGCTTCGACTTCGCCCGGGTGGTCGATGGCATCACCCGCAAGCTGATTCGTCGCCATCCGCATGTGTTTCCCGATGGTGATCTGTATGGCGCGCCGGATGCGGCGAAGCTGGAGGAGGCGGCGGTCAAGCAACGCTGGGAAGAACTCAAGGCACAGGAGCGCGCCGAGAAGGCCGCTGCGCCCGAGCAGCTGTCCTTGCTCGATGACGTACCGAGCGCGCTGCCGGCGCTTTCGCGTGCGGCCAAGCTGCAGAAGCGTGCAGCCCAGGTCGGTTTCGACTGGCCCGAGGCACTGCCTGTGGTGGACAAGGTGCGCGAAGAACTGGACGAAGTGCTCGAAGCCATGAGCGAGAACGACGCCGATGCGGTGGCCGAGGAGATCGGTGACCTGCTGTTCGTCGTCACCAACCTGGCGCGCCACTTGAAGGTCGATCCGGAAGCGGCATTGCGCGCGGCCAACGGCAAGTTCGAGCAGCGCTTTCGCTTTATCGAACACAGTGTGCGTGAGGCCGGGCGCAGCATGGACGGTTGCTCGCTGGAGGAACTGGATGCGCTGTGGGGCGAGGCCAAGAAGCTGGAGAAGCAGGCGCCTGGCTGTTGATGGATGCCGCCCGGATTGTATTCGGGTTGCGGCTTGGCTTTCGGGCTGGAGCCGCCGCTGCTTAGCCCTTATGCTGGGCGCCTTGGATTGGCAGCGCGAATCTGCGTCGCTGCCGCAACTGAATCATGTTCGGGATCTTTAGTCATGGGTCTTTCCCTGCGCGACCAGCTGCTCAAAGCCGGCCTGGTCAATGAAAAACAGGCCAAGCAGGCTGGCAAGCAACAGCAAAAGCAGAAGCGTCTGGTGCAAAAAGGCCAGGCCGAACTGGATGACAGCACACGCCAGGCCGCACTGCAGGCGCAAGCCGAAAAGGCCGCACGTGATCAGGAGCTGAATCGTCAGCAGCAGGAAAAAGCCGAGCAGAAAGCCCGCGCGGCGCAGGTCAAGCAACTGATCGAGCGTTCACGCCTGCCCAAGCTCGCCGGCGAGGACTACTACAACTTCGTCGACGACAAGAAGGTCAAGCGCCTGCCGGTCAACACCATGGTGCGCAACAAGCTGTCCAACGGCTGGCTGGCCATTGTCCGTCATGGTGGTGGTTACGAAATCATCCCGCGCGAGGCGGCGTTGAAGATTCAGGAGCGCGATGCCTCGCGCATCGTCCTGCTCAACACCCATGTCGAAGAGCCGGATGCCGACGATCCTTACGCGGCCTATCAGATTCCCGATGATCTGATGTGGTAACGCAGCGGCGCTGCACGCTCGCGTAGGGTGCGCCGTGCGCACCGTGGCTTAGTGCGATTGCTGCTGGTGCGCATGGCGCGCACCCTACCTGTAGACGCGTTGCGTTCAGCAGCGATTGCCGCTCAATAGCACCCGACCAAAGCTGGCGCCTGCATTCTGTGGGGTGATCGCCAGCAGGCTATCCATGCGCAGGCGCTGTTCGCCGTCGGCGGTACGCACCAGCAGAAATTCTTCCTTGCTCGCTGTCGTCTCGGTGGTCAGCGCCTCGCCTTGCAGGTGGGTGCCATCGACCAGTTCGATGTCCAGCTGATAGTGATGCATGCAGGCGATCTCCAGGTAGTCGTAGAGATCGCAGGCCAGGGGTTGGTAGTCGTCCATCGAGTTTTCCTCCGCGCTCGCCAGAGCCTAGTCGAGAAATGACTCCGACTGTTTTTCAGGCAGACAAAAAACGCCGCAACCCGGTACAGGCGTTGCGGCGTTCTCGTGTTGGCGAAGTATTTACATCAGGGGGATGGTGTAGCTGACGATCAGGCGGTTTTCGTCCAGATCGCCGATGCTCGCATTGGAGCGCACCATCGCGTTACGCCAGCGCACGCCGAGGTTCTTCAACGGGCCTTCCTGAATGATGTAGCTGATATCCACGTCGCGTTCCCATTCCTTGCCGCTTGCGCCACCCACGCCGTCGAAGCCGTCGCCGGTCACGTAGCGGACGAACGCCGTCAGGCCTGGAATACCGTAGCTGGCGAAGTTGACGTCATAACGTGCCTGCCAGGATTTCTCATCCTTGCGGGTGAAGTCGAGAATCTGGATGTAGTTGACGATGTAGGGATCGGTCTCGGTCAGGAAGGGGAAGGCGTTGTCACCGCCGACCTTCTGGTAACCCACGCGGAAGGTGTGCGCCCCGATACCCGCCCAGAGGTTGACCGAGGTCAGGTCGTTATCCAGCTTGCCGCCGAGTTTGCGGCCGTTGTCCTGGGTGTCGAAGTAGGCCAGGTTGGCGCCCAGCTTCCAGTCGCCGATCGGCTGCACGTGGATCAGGTTGTACAGCTTCTGGTCGTAGATATCTTCCAGTTCGCCGTACCACGCGCCAACGGTGGTGTTGCCGCCATTGAACTTGTAGTCGCCACCGGCGAAGTTGTAGCGGTCGCTTTCGCCGCCGACGTTGGTGGCGGTGATATCGACCCTGTCGGTGGACGCGCGTTGGTTGACTTCACGCAGCTGACCGCCATTGAGGGTCAGGCCGTCGATTTCCTGCGAGGTGATCATGCCCCCGGTGAACACCTGAGGCAGCAGGCGCGAGTCGCCGGAAGAAACGATAGGCAGCTTGGGCATCAGTCCGCCGACCTTGCCGACGGTTTTGGAGAAGCGTGCCTTGACTGCACCGCTAAGTTCGGAATACTCGTCCGGCCCCTCGTTGCCGAAACCGTTGGGCAGCAAGCCGGTGCCGGCGCGTTCGTCAGACGAGTCGAGTTTCAGGCCCAGGCCCGCATAAGCGTCCAGGCCAAAACCAACGGTACCCTCGGTAAAGCCGGACTCGGCCTTGAGGATGAAGCCCTGCGCCCATTCTTCGCGTTTGGACTGGGCGACGCCGGGGTCGCGCAGGTCGCGATTCATATAGAAGTTACGGAGTTCCAGCGTCGCTTTGCTGTCGCCGATGAAGTCAGCCTGTGCCAGGCTCGGCAGGGTCAGGCTGGCGCCCAGCGTGGCGAGGGCCACGGCGCGGGCGAGGGGAGTCTTACTCATTATTGTTGTCTCCTCGTTGTTATAAGCAGGTCGGCCACGATGTGACCGGCCAGTTACGGCGCGATGAAATAAAGCATTTCACCTGCGAGTCGACTGTAAGACTTTAGTCTGGCGGGGCTTTGAGCGAAGCGGCGGCATCGCTGGGGCTTGGCTCTATCTCGGGGCTGACAGGTTTTTGCTCGGCTTTGCCAGCCATCGGATAAATCCCGATCGGGTGCACGGCAACTGAGAAAAGTTGGCAACCGTTGGTCGCCAAGGGTTAAAGCTTGGCTTCTGACGGCCGTTAAGTTCGGCAGATAACCTGTTCAGGTACCCGGTCATGAATCCTCTGAGCTCACTCAACTCCGCTGCGTCCCGTGCTGCGCAAGCCAGCCAGTCCATGGCCGCACGCAACAGTGCCGCCGATGCGCAGGCTACCCTGGCCAACCGCCTCGCCGAGAAACTCGGCGTGCCGCCGGGCTCGCTGTCAGGGGCGCGTGATGATTACACCCCGGAGAAAGTGGCGGGGCGGATTCTGGGGTTCATCGAGCAGCGCCTGCAGAGCGAGGCGGCGGCTGGCGCTGATCCGACCAAATTGGACAAGCTGCTGTCCCAGGCGCGTGATGGCGTGGAGAAAGGCTTCGCCGAGGCGCGCAAGATTCTCGATGGCATGGGTGTGCTCAAGGGCCAGGTGGCTGGCGATATCGATGACACCTACAAGCGCATTCAGGATGGTTTCACCGATCTCGACAAGCGCTTCGGCAGCGCTGTCCCGAGCGCGGGGGACACGGTTGCTGTGGCGGGCTACAGCGAGCGCTTCAGTGCGTTGGCGGAGACCTTCGACCTCTCCGTCACCACCCGCGATGGTGACCGCCTGCGCATTTCCGTGGCGCAGGCTTCAGCCAACTGGTCGCAGAGCAGTTTCGCCGCTTCCGGCGACGGTAAGTCCACCACTGTGGCAGGCAGTAGCCAGTCTGGCAGCCTGCGCATCGGTGGCTGGCAAGTGGACGTCGAAGGCGAGCTGGATGATGACGAGATCAAGGCGCTGGAGAAGCTTTTCGGTCAGGTTCAGGATCTTTCCGACACCTTCTACGCTGGTGATCTGGCAGGTGCCTTCGACCGTGCCATGGCGTTGGATATGGACGGCGAGCAACTGGCTTCGATGTCGCTGCGCCTGACGCAGACCACTGTACGTCAGGCTACCGATGCCTATGGCGCCGTGGCCGGGCAGGGCGCCAGTGCAGTCAATGCCGGGCTGCAGGACTATGCCCAGGGCCTGCTCGATGCGCTGCGCAGTGCCGAGGACCTGGCGCAGGATGCTGGTGGCATGCTCAAAGAGTTGCTCAAGGGCGGTTTCTCGCTCGACGAGCGCTTCGACCTGCCGCGTCTGGAAAAGGCCGAAAGCCTCAACCGCAGCCTGCTCGACGGCTTGCAGTCGCTGCTCGCCGGTCAGGTGGGCGACACGGGAGCTGACGCGGGCTGATCCCGGCCGGTGTTAAACTGCGCACCTTGCTGACAGAGAGGTGCGCTCATGACGCCTGAATGCCAACTTTTCGGAACCCTGGGTTGCCATCTTTGCGAGGTGGCCGAGGCGCTGCTCATGCCATTCGTGGAGAATGGTCTGCTGGTCGAATTGATCGACATTGCCGAGCATGAGGGGATGGTCGAGCAGTACGGCTTGCGCATTCCGGTGCTGCGCCGCTGCGACAGTGCAAGCGAACTGAACTGGCCATTCGATGCTGAGCAGGTGGTGGCTTTTCTGAGCTGAGAGGCGGTACCGACAAATCGAAGGCAATAAAAAACCCGCCTATCAAGGCGGGTTTTTTGATTGGTCGGAGAGACAGGATTCGAACCTGCGACCTTCTCGTCCCGAACGAGACGCGCTACCAAGCTGCGCTACACTCCGAATGAGCCGTATTCTACCGAAAAACTTTTACCGCACAAGGGGTTAGCCTGAAAAATATGCAGGCTGATCATCTCCCTCGGCGGCCGGTCCGGGCTCGGGTGTTCTTCAGCGGTGCCTCAGAGTTCCTTGACGGTCTGCACCTGGTCCTTGTTGATCGTGGCGCGCTTGCCGTCGAGTTGCTCGAATTCGTAGAAGCCAGAATCTTCATCGAACTGGGGTTTGTCCACCGTCTGTATTTCACGCCCATCGTTCAGGGTGATCACCGACGGCGTGGAGCAGCCGGCCAGTACAGTGAAGCCGATTGCCATCAGCAGGGCGGGGATGATCCGTTTGGTCATGGTCTGTCTCCTTGGGTGCTAAAGAGGTGCTATACCCTCGCTCAGACGTGAAACTGCCGTATGAGTTCCGCGCAGGGCTTCCCGTTTCAGCAAGGAGGGATGCTGTGCGCGAGCGTTTCCGGTGTGTTCAGGTTGGCCAGTCGGGCATCTTCCAGAGCGCAGTCGACGGCGATGGGGGCCAGTTCGCCGAACCAGCGTTGCGGGCTGCGTTCACCGGATTGCCAGGCGTGTTCCAGATCGTCCTTGAGCCCGGTGGGCAACAGGCAGAACAGTGGCTGCCAGTAGTTGCCCTGGCGGATCACCACCGGCCGGTTCCCCGCGTGGGCGAGCAGTGACTCGATCAGTGCACGGTCGACCAGTGGGGCATCGCAGGGCAGCACCAGCATCTGCTCGTGGCGTGCCGCGGCCATGCCGGCGCGGATACCCGCCAGCGGCCCCTGAAAGTCCTGATCCTGATCTGCGACCAGTTGGTCGGCATAGGGCGCATAGCGCTCAGTATTGCGGTTGCAGGAGATGATCAGGTCGTCGCTCAACGGCCGGGTCAGGTCATGCAGCCACGCGATCAGCGGCCGACCGCGCCACTCCAACAGGCCCTTGTCGCGGCCGCCCATGCGCAAACCTCTGCCACCGGAAAGCAGCAGCACGGAGCAGGTGGGGCGGGCGTTGGATGCGGGCATGTGTGCAGTCTCCGAAGGCAGGCTGTGTGATATAACAGCGCCCATTCTCTCCCAATTGGATGCCTGCCATGAACCACAAGGCCGACGCGGTTTTCGTGCCGCTGAACATTGCCGTGCTGACCGTCAGCGACACGCGCACGCTGGAGACCGACACTTCGGGTCAATTGCTGGTCGACCGTCTGACCGTCGCCGGGCACCAACTGGCCGCTCGCGTTCTGCTCAAGGATGACCTTTACAAGATCCGCGCCCAGGTGGCGACCTGGATTGCCGAGGATCAGGTGCAGGTAGTGGTAATCACTGGCGGTACCGGTTTCACTGGGCGTGATAGCACGCCGGAAGCGGTCACCTGCCTGCTGGACAAGCAGGTCGATGGGTTTGGCGAGCTGTTTCGCCAGATCTCCGTGGCCGACATCGGCACTTCCACCATTCAGTCGCGCGCGCTGGCCGGTCTGGCCAACGGCACCCTGGTGTGCTGCCTGCCGGGTTCGACCAACGCCTGCCGCACCGCCTGGGACGGCATCCTCGGCGAGCAACTGGATGCACGGCATCGTCCCTGCAACTTCGTGCCGCATCTGAAACAGGTGGGCGCCTGCGAGACGCGCGGATGAGTGGTTGCGATCATCCCGGTCTGCTGCCCATGGAGGCGGCGCTGGAGCGCTTGTTGGCTCTGGCGGAGGCGACACCAGTCGAGCAGGTCGAGCAGGTTGCGCTGGCCGAGGCGGATGGTCGAGTGCTGGCCGAGCCGCTGATCGCGGCGCTGGATCTGCCGCCCTGGGCCAACAGTGCCATGGACGGCTACGCCCTGCGCCTGGCCGATTGGAGTGGCCAGGCGTTGCCGGTCAGCCAGCGCATTCAGGCGGGCACCGCGCCCACATCGCTGGAGCCCGGAACCTGTGCGCGCATTTTCACTGGTGCGCCGCTACCGGAAGGTGCCGACACCGTCGAGATGCAGGAAAACGTTGAGCTGGATGAGGCAGGGCGCGTGCATTTTTGCGAGCCGCTGAAAGTCGGGCAGAACGTACGGGCTCAAGGTCAGGAAACCCGCATCGGCGAATGTGTGCTGCCGGCCGGTACCCGTCTGGGGCCGATCGAGCTGGGACTGGCAGCCTCGCTTGGTGCTGCACGGCTGGCGGTGCGGCGGCGCCTGTGCGTTGCCGTGCTATCCACCGGCGACGAGCTGGTAGAGCCGGGGCAGGCGCTTGGCCCGGGGCAGATATACAACAGCAATCGGCGTCTGCTGATTGCCTGGTTGCAGCGACTGGGCTGCAGCGTGGTCGATGCGGGCATATTGCCTGATGATCTGCAGCGTACCCGCGAAGCGCTGGGAGCGCTGGGCGAGGTCGATCTGATCCTCTCCACTGGGGGCGTTTCGGTTGGGGAGGCGGATTTTCTCGGCATGGCCCTGCGCGAGGCGGGCGAGCTGGCGCTGTGGAAATTGGCGATCAAGCCGGGTAAACCGCTGACCTTTGGTCACTACCAGGGTGTTCCGGTGATAGGTTTGCCGGGCAACCCGGCTTCGACACTGGTTACCTTCGGGCTGCTGGCGCGCCCGTACATGTTGCGTCGTCTGGGTGTGCAGCGGGTCGAGCCATTGGGCTTCGCGGTGCCGGCAGGTTTTGCCTGGGCTAAGCCAGGCATGCGCCGTGAGTACCTGCGCGCGCGCCTGGAGAATGGCCGTGCGGTGCCCTATGCCAACCAGAGTTCAGGTGTGCTGCGCAGCGCCGCCTGGGCCGAAGGGTTGGCTGAGGTGATGGAGGGCAGCACGCTGGCTGAAGGGGATATGCTGCGTTTCATTCCCTTGAGCGAGATTCTCGGCTAGCCCTGAATCGCCCGGCTGTGCGAACGGTCGGGCGCTTTAGATGGCGCGACGAAACTACTGGGTCACATTTCCAGCGATAGAATTTGCAAATGAGCGTTATAGAAGGCATAGTCGCGAGCTTGTAAATTCAACCGCCACGGTCGTGCCCATGCTAAAACGCTTCGCACCCCTCGTGCCTCTTGCACTCACAGTCTTGCTCGCTGCCTGCGCCGGCCACTCGCCGCAACCGCAGATAGACGACGCTGCGGCCCAGCCAGTTGCTCGTCCGCTCTCTCAGCAGGTTGAACCTGCCGACGATGAAATCACCGCGCTGATCGACGACAAACCCTATGAAATGCCGCAATTGGCAGACAGCCTGCTGGATCTTGGGCGTTCGCTGATCGGCACGCGCTATCGCTACGGCGGCACCTCGGTGCAGTCCGGTTTCGATTGCAGCGGTTTCGTCGGCTACCTGTTCCGCGAGGAAGTCGGCCTGGAGCTGCCTCGCTCCACGCGTGAGCTGATCAACCTCGATGCGCCGAAGGTGGCGCGTGCCGATCTGGAACCGGGCGATCTGATCCTGTTCAACGATCGTGGTCGTGGTCGCGTCAGCCACGCCGGCATCTATCTGGGGGATGATCAGTTCATCCACTCCAGCAGCAGCCGCAGCGGTGGTGTGCGCATCGACAGTCTCGATGACAGCTACTGGAACCGCAGTTATCTGCAGGCCAAGCGCGTACTCGCGCTGGCTCCGGTGGACGAGCAGCTCGCAGCCAAGCGTCAAAACTGATGTATCACGGCGTACCCTCAGGGTTGCGCCGTTCGTCGTGAATCGGCAGAGTAGAGCGCATTCAGGCTCAGGATCGCCTCGCTTATGCCCGCCACGACCCGTGTTGCCCTCATCGCTCTCGCTCTGCTGCTGAGTGCTTGCAGCAGTCGCGCTCCTTCTCCCCAGCCTGGTTACACCCCTCCAGTCTCTTCGTCCTCTTATCAGGGCGGCGCTGAGGACGTGTTATTCCGCGCCCTTGGCCTGGTCGGTACGCCTTATCGCTACGGTGGCAACACCCCGGAAGGCGGTTTCGACTGCAGCGGCCTGATCGGCTACGTTTATCGCGATGCCGCTGGTATCAGTTTGCCGCGCTCGACGCGTGAGCTGAGTGCAATGCGCACACCTGATGTCCGCCGCGACGCCCTGCGAAGTGGCGATCTGGTGTTCTTTGCCACCAATGGCGGGCGCGCCGTCAGTCATGCCGGGATCTATGTGGGCGAAGGGCGTTTCGTGCATGCGCCTTCCAGTGGTGGCACGGTGCGTCTGGATAGCCTCGACAACGTCTACTGGCAGCGTGTCTACCTCGATGCCAAGCGGGTCATCACGCCAGAGCTCGCGCGTAATCCCTGAGCATCCATGGTCGATCCCATTCGCCTGCCGCCTCAGCCCGAGTTCTGCGAGCTGTGCGCACGCCCAGTCGCGTTGACCCGTCATCACCTGATTCCCAAGGCGCTGCACGACAAGGTGTATGTGCAGAAGCGCTATCCCCGTCATGAACGAATTACCGCCACGCTGTGGGTTTGCCGCGCCTGCCATAACCAGATTCATCGGCTTTTCAGCGAAAAGGAGCTGGCGCTGACCTACAACAGCCGCGAGGCGTTACTGAGCGACGAGCGTTTACGAACGTTCGTCGACTGGTTGGCAAGCAAGCCGCCCGGGTTCATGCCCAGGCACTGAGTGGCGTTGACGAGCAGGGCTGCCAGCCTCTACCCTGCGCGCCTTGCTTCAGGTGCCCCGAGTTGCCGTGAATGGCGGCCAAGGGGTGAAACAGGGAAGCCGGTTCCAATGCCGGCGCTGCCCCCGCAACGGTAGGTGAGTCAAACGTCGCTCAAGCAGACCGTGTGAAAACGTAGCGAGCGAAGGTCAGGCAAGGCCGATGGCGGCCTCGCAAAAACAGGCGAAGAACGGACTGGGCTCGCATTCGAGCTCACGAGCTGTAACTGAGCACTTTGAGCCTGTTTTTAACGCCGCATGACCTGGCGCAGTAGTTTTCACGCAGTCTGCAAGGCCACTGTGCATTGCACGGGAAGGCGCGGCGCAGAACCCATGGTTCACTCACAAGCCCGGAGACCGGCCTGTCGCAGTTTCACGGCATCGCGGAGGGCGTTGTCCGGCCAACGCTTCGGTTCTCCGGGGCGTTCGTGTTTTCTGTCTTCCGCTCGCCTGACCAGCCATTAGCGCCTGAACGAGGATGTGCGGATCATTGCCGCGTCGTTTTCCTCGTTGCCGTTCCACTGCCTATCAAGCCGGTGGGACGGGCGCCTGACAGGATCACCGCATGAGCGAATCGACCGACCGCGATGCCCGCCACAAGGCGCGCATGCAACGCAAGAAAGCCCTGATCGACGAAAAGATCGCCCAGGCCCAGGATGAATACGGCCTGCTGCTGGTACATAGCGGCAATGGCAAGGGCAAGAGCAGCAGCGCCTTCGGCATGGTCGCGCGTGCCCTGGGTCATGGCATCAAGGTCGGCGTGGTGCAGTTCATCAAGGGTGCGGCCAGCACCGGTGAAGAAACCTTCTTCCGCCGTTTTCCCGAGGAAGTCAGCTATCACGTGATGGGCGAAGGCTTCACCTGGGAAACCCAGGATCGCCAGCGTGATATCGCCAAGGCGCAGGAAGCCTGGGCGGTGGCCCGGCATCTGCTCAGCGATGAGTCGGTCGGCCTGGTGGTGCTGGACGAGCTGAACATAGCCCTCAAGCATGGCTACCTCGAACTGGACGCGGTGCTGGCCGATATCGAAGCCCGGCCGCTGTTGCAGCATGTGGTGGTGACCGGGCGCGGCGCCTTGCCTGGGATGATCGAGGCGGCTGACACCGTCACCGACATGAGCATGGTCAAGCACGCATTCAAGTCCGGGGTAAAAGCACAGAAGGGCATCGAATTCTGATGACCACACGTCACTGTCCGGCACTATTGATCGCCGCACCAGCTTCCGGTCAGGGCAAGACCACCGTCACCGCCGCGCTGGCGCGCCTGCATACGCGTCAGGGGTGGCGGGTTCGGGTGTTCAAATGCGGCCCGGACTTTCTCGATCCGATGATCCACGCCCGCGCCAGTGGCGCGCCGGTGTATCAGCTCGATCTGGCCATGGTCGGTGAGGCGGAAAGTCGCCGACTGCTTTGGCAGGCCGCCGGTGAGGCCGATCTGATCCTGATCGAAGGGGTGATGGGCCTGTTCGACGGCAAACCGTCGGCGGCCGACCTGGCGCGCCACTTCGGCGTGCCGGTGTTGGGCGTGATCGACGGTGCGGCCATGGCGCAGACCTTCGGCGCCCTGGCCCACGGGCTTGCCACCTTCCAGCCAGACTTGCCCTTTGCTGGCGTGCTCGGTAATCGCGTTGCCAGCGGCCGTCATGGTGAGATTCTGCGTGATGCGCTGCCAGCGAGTATTCGCTGGTTCGGTGCGTTGCCGCGCAGCGCCGCAGTGGAGCTACCCAGTCGCCACCTGGGGCTGGTGCAGGCGGCCGAGCTGGCCGATCTGGACGCGCGTCTGGACGCCGCGGCCGATGCGCTGGCAGCCAGTGCCAACGTCGACCTGCCGCCAGCGGTGAGCTTCGCCGCGCCGCAGGTCGATGAACTGGCGCCGCTGTTGGCTGGCGTACGCATCGGCATTGCGCGCGATGCGGCGTTCGCCTTCCTTTATCAGGCCAATCTCGATTTGTTGCAGGCGCTCGGCGCTGAGCTGCATTACTTCTCACCGCTCGCTGATCGTGAGCTGCCGGAGGTGGACAGCCTTTATCTGCCGGGCGGATATCCGGAGTTATACCTGGCCGAGCTGGAAGGCAACCAGGCCATGGCTGCGTCGATCCGTGCCCATCATCAGGCCGGCAAACCCTTGCTCGCCGAATGTGGCGGCATGCTCTATCTGCTCGATGAACTGCGCGACAAGCAGGGCGCCAGTGGGCGCATGCTCGGCCTGCTCAGCGGCAGCGCGGCCTTGCAACCGCGACTGACCGCCCTGGCCTTGCAGCAGGTGACGCTGCCTGAAGGCGAGCTGCGTGGCCACAGCTACCATCACTCGCGGCTGGAAAGCCCATTGCCGCCCCTGGCGCTCGGCCGCTGCCCGAACGGCAAGCCGGTGGCAGAGGCGGTGTATCGCCTGGGACGGCTCACGGCCAGCTATATCCACTTCTACCTGCCGTCCAACCCGGAGGCGGCCGCCGCGCTGCTACGTCCATGAGCGAGCATGCGTTCAGCCCCGAAGAGCGCGCGGCGGTGTATCGCGCCATTGCCGAGCGCCGTGATATGCGCCACTTCAGCGGCGGCGAGGTGCCGGCCGAGGTGTTGGCGCGGTTGCTCGAAGCGGCGCACCACGCGCCCAGCGTCGGCCTGATGCAGCCTTGGCGCTTTGTGCGCGTCAGTGACCCGCAACTTCGTGAGTCCATTCATGCGCTGGTGGAGGCCGAGCGGGTGCGCACTGCCGAGGCCCTCGGCGAGCGCAGTGACGAGTTCATGCGGCTGAAGGTCGAGGGTATTCGCGACTGCGCCGAGCTACTGGCGGTGGCGCTGATGGAGGGACGCGACGCACATGTCTTTGGACGACGCACCCTGCCGGAAATGGATATGGCCTCGGTGGCCTGCGCCATTCAGAATCTGTGGCTGGCTGCGCGTGCCGAAGGGCTCGGACTCGGTTGGGTGTCGCTGTTCGACCCCGAGGCGCTGGCCGCGTTGTTGGACATGCCGGTGGGCAGCAAGCCGGTGGCGCTGCTGTGCCTGGGGCCGGTAGAGGCCTTCTACGAAAAACCGATGCTGGTGCAAGAGGGCTGGGCCAAACCACGCCCGCTGAGCGAGTTGCTGTTCGAGAATCGATGGGGAATGCAGGGTGACTGAACGATGAGCCTGGCACTGATCACCTGCGCCGGCGTGGCGCTGGATGCCGTGCTGGGCGAGCCTCGGCGCGCGCATCCGCTGGTGGCTTTCGGTCGCCTGGCGGGGCGCCTGGAGCAGCGCTTCAACCCGGCCGGCGGCGGCTGGCGCAGCCATGGCGTAACGGCCTGGTGCCTGGCGGTGCTGCCGCTGACCCTGCTCACCTGGCTATTGCTGCACGTGACCCCGTTTGGCTGGGCGGTGGAGATTGTCGCCCTGTACTTCGCCCTTGGCCTGCGCAGCCTGTACGAGCACGCGCAACCGGTGGCCCGCGCGCTGCGTCTGGGTGACCTGGCCCTGGCGCGTGAGCGCGTCGGCTGGATGGTCAGCCGCAATACCGCCGAGCTGGACGCAACCGGGGTGGCCCGCGCCGGCACCGAGTCGGTGCTGGAGAACGGCTCCGACGCGGTGTTCGCCGCCTTGTTCTGGTTCATCGTCGCTGGCGCGCCGGGCGTCGTCCTGTACCGCCTGAGCAACACGCTCGATGCCATGTGGGGCTATCGCAACGAACGCTTCGAGCGTTTTGGTTGGGCCGCGGCAAAGATCGATGACGTGCTCAATTACATCCCGGCGCGCCTGGTGGCGCTGACCTATGCGCTGCTTGGGCGTACTGTCCTGGCCCTGCGCTGCTGGCGCCGGCAGGCGCCCTTGTGGGACAGTCCCAATGCTGGCCCAGTGATGGCCGCTGGTGCCGGAAGCCTGGGCGTGAGTCTGGGCGGTGCGGCGGAGTATCACGGCGAGGTGCATGAACGCCCACAATTGGGCGAAGGCCCACCGCCGCGGGCGCGGGATATCGAACGGGCGATGAACAGAGTCATCGCCGGCGTTGGTTTGTGGCTGTTATGCCTGATCGTTTGGGAGGTTTGGGTTGCTTGAGCATGGAGGTCGTCTGCGCGCAGCGGCGCAGCGCTATGGCATCCCGCTGGAGGACTGGCTGGATCTGTCCACCGGGGTTGCACCCTACGGTTGGGATCTGCCGGCGGTACCGGGCTCGGCCTGGGCGCGCCTGCCTGAAGCGGATGACGGCCTGGAGCAGGCGGCGCGCGATTTTTACGGTGCCGTCAGCCTGCTGCCGGTGGCCGGTTCGCAGGCGGCGATACAGGCCTTGCCGCGTCTTCGCGGGCACAGCAGCGYGGGTATCCTCGCGCCGACCTATGCCGAGCACGCTGCCGCCTGGCGACGCGAGGGGCATCGGGTGATCAAGCTGAGCGAGGGCTCGGTGCCTCGCGCGCTGCCGCAACTGGATGTATTGCTGGTGGTCAACCCCAATAATCCGACCGGCCGCCTTATCGAGCCGGCGCGCCTGCTTGACTGGCACGACGAACTGGCCGAGCGCGGCGGCTGGCTGGTGGTCGACGAAGCCTTCATCGATTGCACGCCAGAGCACAGTCTGGCTGCCTACAGCGACATGCCGGGGCTGATCGTGCTGCGCTCGTTCGGCAAGTTCTTCGGTCTGGCGGGCTTACGGCTGGGCTTCGTCCTGGCCGCGCAGGCCTTGCTGGATGAGCTGGAGGCGCTGCTCGGGCCCTGGGCGGTCAGCGGTCCGGCACGTAGCGTGGCGCGCAGCCTGCTGGTCGATGGCGAGGGGCAGCGCCGCCAACGCGAGCGCCTGTTGGCCGATGGCGAGCGTCTGGCCGCCTTGCTGCGTGAATGCGGCTTGCCATCGACCGGTGGCTCGTCGCTGTTCCAGTTCTGCTGCACCCGCCGCGCGGTGCCTTGCGCCGAGCTGCTGGCGCGGCGCGGTATTCTGGTCCGGCTATTTACCGAGCTGGACAGCCTGCGCTTTGGCCTGCCGGCCGACGAGGCTGGCTGGCAGCGTCTGCAGCAGGGGCTGCTGGAGTGCGCGCCGATACTGGCGAGTCTCGAGGAAACGCCCTGATGGCCACCCTGATGGTGCAGGGCACCACGTCCGATGCCGGCAAAAGCACACTGGTGACGGCGCTGTGTCGTTGGGCGCGGCGCCAGGGCGTGTCCGTGGCGCCGTTCAAACCGCAGAACATGGCGCTCAATTCCGCCGTGACCGCTGATGGCGGCGAGATTGGCCGGGCACAGGCGGTGCAGGCGCAAGCGGCCGGCCTGGCGCCGCATACCGACATGAATCCGGTGCTGCTCAAGCCCAACAGCGACATGGGCGCCCAGGTGATCATTCACGGCCGCGCCATCGGCAACATGCAGGCATTGACCTATCACGGCTACAAGCCGGTGGCCATGGCGGCGGTGCTGGAGTCCCACGCCCGTTTGCAAGAGCGTCATGAGCTGGTGCTGGTCGAGGGGGCGGGCTCGCCGGCCGAGATCAACCTGCGTGCCGGTGACATCGCCAACATGGGTTTTGCCGAAGCGGTGGATTGCCCGGTGATCCTGATCGCGGACATCGACAAGGGTGGCGTGTTTGCCCATCTGGTCGGCACCCTGGAACTGCTCAGCCCGAGCGAGCAGGCGCGTATCCAAGGGTTCGTGATCAATCGTTTTCGCGGTGACATCGCGTTGCTCAAGCCGGGGCTGGACTGGCTGGAGCAGCGCACCGGCAAGCCGGTGCTCGGCGTGCTGCCATACCTGATGGATTTCCACCTGGAAGCCGAGGACGCCGTCGATACCCGGCAGCAGGCCAAGGATGCGCAGGCGTTGCGCGTAGTGGTACCGGTGCTGCCGCGTATCAGCAACCACACCGATTTCGACCCGTTGCGCCTGCATCCGCAGGTGCAATTGACCTTCGTCGGTCCGGGCCAGGCCATCCCGCCGGCCGACCTGATCATCCTGCCGGGCTCCAAGAGTGTGCGTGCCGATCTCGCGCGCCTGCGCGAGCAGCGCTGGGACACGGCCATCGCCCGCCACCTGCGCTATGGCGGCAAGCTGCTGGGCATCTGTGGTGGCCTGCAGATGCTCGGCCGGCAGATTCACGACCCGCATGCTCTGGAAGGCGCGGCCGGCAGCAGCGAGGGCCTCGGCCTGCTGGATTTCGAGACGCTACTGGAGCCGCAGAAACAGCTGCGTAACGTGCGCGGTCGGCTGTGCCTGCAGCAGGCTGATGTCAGCGGCTACGAGATTCATGCCGGCGTCAGTCGCGGTCCGGGCCTCAACGGCGCCGTGCAGCTCGATGACGGCCGCAGCGACGGCGGCCTCAGTGCCGATGGCCAGGTGATCGGCACCTATCTGCACGGTCTGTTCGAGCAACCCTCGGCGCTCGCCGCACTGTTGCGCTGGGCCGGGCTAAATGAGGTGCAGACGGTGGACTATCAGGCGTTGCGCGAGCGCGATATCGAACGCCTGGCGGACCAGGTGGAACTGCATCTGGATACCGAAAAACTCAGGGCACTTTGCGGCCTGTAGGAGCGAGCTCTGCTCGCGACGCTTTTATGTCCCGTACACGAGCAGAGCTCGTTCCTACGGGGAGAAATGAATGTGGATGGAAGCATGCTTGAATTGATCCTCGGCGGTGCCCGTTCCGGCAAGAGCCGGCTGGCGGAGAAGCTGGCCGACGAGTCCGGGTTGGACGTCGTTTACATCGCCACCAGCCAGCCGCTCGATGGCGAGATGAATGCGCGCGTCGCTCAGCATCGCGCGCGTCGCCCGGCGCACTGGGCGCTGGTCGAGGAACCGCTGGCGCTGGCCCATGTGCTGCGCGAACAGGCCGCGCCCGGGCGTTGCCTGCTGGTGGACTGCCTGACCCTGTGGCTGACCAACCTGCTGATGCAGGACGATCCGGCTCGGCTGGCAGTCGAACGCGATGCACTGCTCGCCTGTGTGGCTGAGCTGCCAGGGCGCATCCTGCTGGTCAGCAACGAAACCGGGCTGGGGGTGGTGCCGCTGGGCGAGCTTACCCGCCGTTATGTCGATGAGGCCGGCTGGCTGCACCAGGCGCTGGCCGAGCGCAGCCAGCGCGTGCTGTTCACCGTCGCCGGTTTGCCCATGGTGTTGAAGGGGAATGCGCTATGAGCCTGCAATGGTGGCAAGGGCCTTGTCAGCCGCTCGATCATGTTGCGCGGGGCAAGGCCGAGACGCGTCAGCAGCAATTGACCAAACCGGCGGGTTCGCTGGGGCGGCTGGAGAGTCTCGCGATCCATCTGGCCGCATTGCAAGGGCGCGAGCGGCCTAGCCTGGACAAGCTGTCGATCGCCATCTTTGCCGGTGACCATGGCGTGGTGGCCGAAGGGATTTCCGCCTACCCGCAGGCGGTGACGGGGCAGATGCTGGCCAACTTCGTCACGGGCGGTGCGGCGATCAGTGTGCTCGCGCGTCAGCTGGACGCAGAATTGGAGGTCATCGATCTGGGTACAGCCGAGCCGCTGCCGCCGCTGCCAGGCGTGCGTCATCTGCAGGTCGGTGCCGGTACGCAGAACTTCGCCCGTGATCCGGCGATGACCTTGGCCCAGGCGATGATTTGCCTGGAAGCTGGCCGCGACAGCATCCAACGCGCGCGTGCCAGCGGTTGCGACCTGTTCGTCGGTGGCGAGATGGGTATTGGCAATACCACGGCGGCTGCTGCGCTGGCCTGCTGGCTGCTGAGTTGCCCGGCGAGCGAACTGGCAGGCCCTGGCACCGGGCTGGATGGCGCGGGTGTGGCGCACAAGGCGCGGGTGATCGATGCCGCGTTGGCCCTGCACCGGGCGCAGATCGACGGGCCATTGCAGGCGCTGATCCACCTGGGTGGCTTCGAGATCGCCGCGCTCACCGGCGCCTATCTGGCCGCCGCGCAGCAAGGCGTCGCGGTATTGGTCGATGGCTTTATCTGCAGCGTTGCGGCCTTGCTCGCCGTGCGCCTGAACCCTGGCTGCCGCGACTGGCTGCTGTTCGCCCACCATGGCGCCGAGCCGGGCCATGTTCGCGTGTTGCAGGCGCTGGAGGCCGAGCCGCTGCTGGCGCTGGGCCTGCGCCTGGGTGAGGGCAGCGGCGCCGCGCTGGCGGTACCGCTGCTGCGTCTGGCCTGTGCCCTGCACGGGCAGATGGCGACCTTCGCCGAAGCTGCCGTCGCCGAGAGACCGAGCTGATGCTGCATCTGGAATTGCTGCGTCACGGTGAGACCGAGCTGGGTGGTGGGCTGCGTGGCAGCCTGGATGATGCGCTGACCGAGCAGGGTTGGGCGCAGCTGCGCGACGCGGTGCAGGGCGCCGGCCCCTGGGATCGCCTGGTCAGCTCGCCACTGCAGCGCTGCGCGCGTTTCGCCGAGGAAGTTGCGCTGGCCAATGCCTTGCCGCTGCACTACGAGGCAGATCTGCAAGAGCTGCATTTCGGTGATTGGGAAGGGCGCACTGCTGCACAGCTGATGGACAGCGATGCTGAGGCGCTGGGCCGCTTCTGGGCCGATCCCTATGCGTTCACACCGCTGAATGGCGAGCCGTTGCTGCAGTTCGAGGCGCGTGTGCTGGCTGCCTTGCGGCGCTTGCAGCAGCGCCACGCAGGTGAGCGGCTGCTGCTGGTCACTCACGGCGGCGTGATGCGCCTGTTGCTGGCGCGCGCGCGCGGCCTGCCACGCCAGGATCTGCTGCAGGTCAACGTCGGCTACGCCCAGCGTTTTCGCCTGAGCCTGGATGCCGAGGGGCAACTGGCGGAGTTGCCATGATCGCGTTGCTGATCGCCCTGCAGTTCCTCACGCGCCTGCCGGTCAGCCTGCCGGGCATGCCGACGCCTGAGCAGGTGGGGCGCTCGCTGCTCTGGTATCCGGCTGTTGGAGTGCTGCTCGGCCTGCTGTTGTGGGGCGCTCATCTGCTGTTGGGGCAGACATCGGCGTTATTGCAGGCGGCGATCATTCTGGCGCTATGGGTGGGGCTGAGCGGCGGCCTGCACCTGGATGGCCTGGCCGACACGGCTGATGCCTGGGTCGGTGGTTTCGGTGATCGCGAACGTACCCTGGCAATCATGAAGGACCCGCGCAGCGGTCCCATTGCGGTCGTGGTACTGATGCTGTTGCTGCTTCTCAAGTTCGCTGCGCTGTTCACGCTCTTGCAAGCCGGGCAGGGCATCTACCTGTTGCTACTGCCCTGGCTGGGGCGCAGCCTGTTGCCGCTGCTGCTGGCAACCACGCCCTACGTGCGGGCCGGTGGGCTGGGCCAGGCCCTGGTCGATCATCTGCCGCGCGAACAACTGCCCTGGGTGTTGGGCGCGCATCTACTGGGCATGCTGCTGTTCGGCTGGCCGGGGCTGCTGGCGTTGGCGACTGGCTTGCTGCTGTTCATCTGGCTGCGCCGCGCGTTGCTGTCGCGCCTCGGTGGTACCACGGGCGATACGGCCGGTGCGCTGGTCGAACTGGCCGAGTGCACGGTGCTTCTGGCGCTGGCCCTGAGTCTCTGATCTCAACTGTTATGGCGAGGCGGCCGGCAACTGTATGAGTGCCAATCGCTGATGCGGGTATATACCTGTATCCATGTTGCCGACCTCCTGTCTCTGTACCCAATTGCGCCGCGCCAGCCGCGGTGTCACGCGCCGTTACGACGATGCTCTCGCGGCCGTCGGGCTCGGTGCCGCGCAGTTTTCCCTGTTGCGTCATGTGCAGCGGCTCGGTCAACCGAGCATTTCCCTGCTGGCCGACGCCATGGGGCTCGATCGCAGCACGCTCGGGCGCAACCTGCGGGTGCTGGAGGAGCAGGGGCTTGTGCAACTGGGAGAAGGGCGCGATTTGCGCGCTCGCGAGGTACGGCTCACAGAAGCCGGCCTGCAACGCATCGAACAGGCGCTGCCGCTGTGGGAACAGGTGCAGCGTGAGCTCAATGCCCGGTTGGGCGCAGATCGCCGCGCCGAGCTGATGAGCCTGCTCGAAGAACTGGCCTGATGGCCGCATCACTGCCTACACGGTCGCTGGCGACCGTCCGCTGGAGATACCGATGACAACTGTATGGCGTTCAACCACCTGGCTGCTGCTCGGCGCATCGCTGATCCTGGCGTTGTCGCTCGGCACTCGCCATGGCTTCGGCCTGTTCCTGCCGCCGATGAGTGCCGAGTTCGGCTGGGGCCGTGAAGTGTTCGCCTTCGCCATCGCCCTGCAGAACCTGATCTGGGGCCTGGCCCAGCCGATCACCGGCGCGCTGGCGGACCGTTTCGGTGCGCGCAAAGCTATCGTCATCGGCGGCGTGCTCTACGTGCTGGGGCTGGTTTGCATGGGCATGGCCGACTCGCCGCTGTCGTTATCGCTGAGCGCAGGTCTGCTGATCGGAATCGGTCTGTCCGGTACGTCGTTCTCGGTGATTCTCGGCGTGGTCGGTCGCGCCGTGCCGCCGGAGAAACGCAGCATGGCCATGGGTATTGCTGCGGCAGCCGGCTCCTTCGGTCAATTCGCCATGCTGCCGGGCACGCTCGGTCTGATCAGCTGGCTCGGCTGGTCGGCGGCACTGCTGGCCCTGGGGCTGCTGGTGGCGTTGATGATCCCGCTGGCAGTGATGATCAAGGAAGCACCGCCACCCGTGACCAATGGTCCGCAGCAGACGCTGGTCGAAGCGCTGCGTGAGGCGACCAGTCACTCCGGTTTCTGGCTGCTGGCGCTGGGCTTCTTCGTCTGTGGCTTTCAGGTGGTGTTCGTCGCCGTGCACCTGCCGGCCTATCTGGTCGATCACCACCTGCCAGCGCTGACCGGCACCACGGTGCTGGCGCTGGTCGGCCTGTTCAATATCTTCGGGACCTACATCGCTGGCTGGCTCGGTGGGCGCATGTCCAAGCCGCGCCTGCTCAGTATCCTGTATCTGCTGCGTGGGGTAGTGATCACGCTGTTTCTGCTGGCGCCGCTGACGCARTGGAGCGCCTACCTGTTCGGCATCGCCATGGGCCTCTTGTGGCTGTCCACGGTACCGCTGACCAACGGCACCGTGGCGACCCTGTTCGGCGTGCGCAATTTGTCGATGCTCGGCGGTATCGTCTTCCTGTTCCACCAGCTCGGCTCCTTCCTGGGTGGCTGGCTGGGTGGCTACCTCTACGACACCACCGGCAGCTACGACCTGGTTTGGCAGATCTCCATCGGTCTGAGTGTGATGGCTGCAGCGCTGAACTGGCCGGTGCGTGAGGTGCCGGTGGCGCGTCTGCAAGGTGCGCCGGCGTGAGCCACAAGGTATTGCTCTTCGCCGGTCTGACGCTGGGCCTTGGCCTGTTGTTGGCGTTGGCCTGGTGGGGCTGGCGTCAGGGTGGGTTGGCTCTGCTGCAGTTGGGCGTCGGTATCTGCTAGTTGCTTGCGGTTGGGCCTGCGAGTAGCGTGGTGAGATCGCGTCATCGCCTGAGGTCACTGCCATGTCTCTTCGTCGTCTTGCCTGTTCCCTGTTGCTGTCCAGCCTGGCGTTGCCAGCGCTGGCCGCAGAGTGCCCGGCCATGCTCCAGGGGGAGCTGCCCAAACTGCGCAGCAAGGACGCCAGCATCGATCTCTGCCAGTACGCGGGCAAGCCGCTGGTGGTGGTCAATACCGCCAGCTTCTGCGGCTTCACCCCGCAGTTCAAAGGGCTCGAAGCGCTTTACCAGCGCTACAAGGATCAGGGCCTGGAAGTGCTCGGCGTGCCGTCCGACGACTTCCGTCAGGAATCGGCCGACAGCAAGGAGACGGCCACCGTCTGCTACGTCAACTATGGCGTGACCTTCGCCATGACCGAACCGCAGCCGGTTTCCGGTGCCAATGCCATCCCGTTGTTCAAGGGCCTGGCCGAGCAGAGCCGGCAGCCGCGCTGGAACTTCTTCAAGTACGTGGTCGACCGTCAGGGCAAGGTGGTTGCGAGTTTCTCCAGCCTGACCAAACCTGACGATCCCGAGCTGGTTGCCGCTGTAGAAAAGGCCATCGCCTCGCAACCCTGAGATTCTCTGAACAGGCTCTGAGCCTTTTCGCTTCAGGGCCCTTCACCCATCTGGGCGATGGGCCGTGTCCGTCTGCCTGCCTAGACTGGCCAGGCGCCGGACGCAGTTCAACCGGCGTGCCCACAAGAACAATAAGGAGGCACCCATGCGTCGCGTCTATACAACTGCCCTTGCAACACTCGCTCTGCTTGGCGCCGTCGATGCCCAGGCCAACTACACCAAGACCCGATATCCGATCGTGCTGGTACACGGCGTGACCGGATTCAATACCATCGGCGGGCTGGTCAATTACTTCCATACCATTCCCTGGAACCTCGAGCGCGATGGCGCCCGGGTGCATGTCGCCAGTGTCGCTGCCTTCAATGACAGCGAGCAGCGCGGCGCCGAGCTGGCCCGGCAGATCGTGCCCTGGGCTACAGCCGGTGGTGGCAAGGTCAACCTGATCGGCCACAGTCAGGGCTCGCCGACATCACGCGTGGCGGCTTCGCTGCGACCGGATCTGGTGGCCTCGGTGACCTCGATCAATGGTGTCAACAAGGGCTCCAAGGTCGCTGACGTGGTACGCGGCGTGCTACCGCCAGGCAGTGGTATCGAAGGCGGCGCCAATGCCATCGCCAACGCCCTTGGTGCGGTGATCAATCTGTTGTCCGGGTCGAGCAACCCGCAAAACGGCATCAACGCGCTGGGCACCCTGACCACCGCAGGCACCAATGCGCTGAACAGTCGCCACCCGTGGGGCGTCAACACCAGCAGCTACTGCGCCAAGTCCAGCGAGGTGCACAGCGTGCGCGGGCACAGCATCCGCTATTACTCCTGGACCGGTAATGCCGCCTATACCAACGTGCTCGACGCGGCCGACCCCTTCCTGGCCTTCACTGGCCTGGTGTTCGGCAGCGAGAAGAACGACGGTCTGGTAGGCGTCTGCTCCACCTACCTGGGTCAGGTGATCGGCGACAGCTACAACATGAATCACGTCGATGCGATCAACCACCTGTTCGGCATTCGTGGCTGGACTGAGCCGGTATCGCTGTATCGCCAGCATGCCAATCGCCTGAAGAACAAGGGCGTCTGATCCTGATGAGCGCGGCGGGGCAACTCGCCGCAGTGAGGTCGCATGTCCAGATTCTTCGGTCTTTCCCTGGTTGCCGTGGTGCTGATTGGTGGCTTTACCCTGTACTGGCGTTGGCCGGCAGCAGTGCCTGAAGTACAGCCTGCTGCCACTGTCGCCGTGCCGTCGCGGCAGTCGTCGATCGAGCAGGCTTCGACTTCCCCCGCCAAGGCGCCCGCCGAGGCGCAGCCGCCAATAGTCGCGAATTTGCCCAGCCTGGCCGGTACCGAGGTCGATGGCCAGCTGCGTACCGACGCGGCCGGCAATCTGCTGCTGGATCTGGTGGTTCGCGATTACTTCGATTACTTCCTCAGCGCGGTCGATCATTCCGGGCTCGATGCGGTGATCGAGGCGCTGCTGGCCGATGCCGGCCGGCGTCTGCCGGAACCGGCGCTTGGGCAGATGATCAGCCTGCTGGGTGATTACCTGGACTACAAGCGCGCCAGCATGGCGCTGATGCAGCAGCCGCTGGATGCTCGGCAGCAGGTCGAACCGCAGGCTCAGCTGCAGGCCCTGCAGTCGGCTTTCGCGCGTTTGGAGGAGCTGCGCCGCGCACATTTTTCTGCCACTGCGCAGGAAGCGCTGTTCGGCGCCGAACAGGCCTATGCCCGTTACACCCTCGATAGCTTGGCAGTGCAGCAGCGTGATGACCTCGGCGAGGCGCAGCGCACGCAGATGCTCGAACAGTTGCGTGAGCGTCTGCCCGATGCACTGCGAGCAAGCGAGCAACGCCAGCAGCTGGCCCTGGAGCAACTGCAGCGCAGCGAGCAACTCTGGCGTGATGGTGCGGACGAGCAACAGATGCGCGAGTTCCTGGCGATGACCTATGATCCGGACACCGTGCAGCGCCTGCTCGATGAGCAGCGTCGCGAGCGCGACTGGCAGCAGCATTACCAGGCCTATCGCAATGAGTTGGCCAGCCTGCAAGGTCGGGGGCTGAGCGAGGCAGATGGCGAGCAAATGCAGCGGCAGCTGCGCGAGCGGCTGTTCAGCAGTGAAGACCGACACCGTGTGGAAACCTATGACGCCATTGCCGCGAAGCAGCCGGAGCCGCTCGACCCCTGACGGATGCCCCCCATGAGCGAGCGCCTGCTGTTGGCCCAGCAGCGCCGAGGCTATCGCTCGCTGCGTTTCGTCGCCGAGCTGGAGGCGGGGTTTGCCGAGCATCGGGTGCAGCGCATTCGTCGACGTCTGCCCCTGATCGCGCCTACCGCCGCCTTGTTTCAGCTCATCTATGCGCTGCTGGATTTTCTGCTGATGCCGCTGACGGTCAGTCTTTCGGTGTTACCGTTGCGCCTGCTGGCGCTGGCCGCGGTGGTGCTGTCCTTTTTCTACTGTCGACGCCGCGATGTGCCGCCTGCCAGGGTGCCGTTGGCCTACGCCGCAGCCTACTGGGTCAACGGTTTCAGCGTCGCGCTGATCGTGCACCTGTGCTGGCAGCAGGGCGTGGCGATGCCCTACGACGGCCTGTTCCTCATCCTGCTGTTCGGTTACGCCCTGCTGGGGCTGTCGTTTCGGGCTATCAGCCTGTGCAGCTGGAGCTTCTGCCTGCTCTTCATCGGTATGGGCGTGCTGTTCGGTGAAACCGGCGGCGAGCTGGCCTACCAGGGCCTGTTTCTGTTCTGCGCCAACCTGATCGGCAGCGTGGGTGCCTACATGCAGGAGCACGGGCAGCGCGGTGCCTGGCTGAACCTGCGCCTGCTCGACCTGGCGCGCCAGCGCGCCGAAGCCGATGACGCACGCAAGCTGCGCCTGCTGGCGGCTGCCAGTCACGACCTGCGTCAGCCGCTCAACGCCATGGGGTTGTACGCTGAACACCTGGTGGAGCAGGGCGGTGACCAGCAGACTCGGCGCATCAGCGCGCGCCTGGCCGCTTCGGTAGAGCAGCTGGGGCGTCTGTTGCAATCGTTGCTCGACTACACCCGCCTGACCTTGCCCGGTGGCGTGCAGGCCAGGCCACATGCGTTCGCCCTGCGCCCATTGCTCGAGCGGTTGATTGCCGAAGTGGCCCCGGAGGCGCAGCAACAGGGGCTGCAACTTGAGCTGCACTGTGACGAGTGCGGGGTGTCCAGCGATCCACTGCTGCTGGAGCGACTGCTGCGAAATCTGCTGAACAATGCGCTGCTACACGCACAGGCGCGGCACCTGAAGCTGAGTGCGCGGCGTGATGGCGACGAGATCGTGCTGGAGGTGGCGGACGATGGCTGCGGTCTCAGCGAGGCGGAGCAGGCGCTGGTGTTCGAGGAGTTTCGTCAGTTGGACAATCCCGGACGCAATGCCGAACGCGGCCTGGGGCTCGGTCTGGCCATCGTGCGGCAGCTGGCTGAGGTGCTGGAGCATCCCCTGCGGCTGCATTCCCGACCTGACGCCGGTGCGCGTTTCGTCCTGCGCCTGCCATTGGCCGAGGTACCGGCGCCGGCGCCACGTGTCGATGCTGCGCTGGCATTGCGTGGGCGCGTGCTGTTGCTCGAAGACGACGCCACCGGGCGCGAAGCAATGGCCGGCTTGCTGCGTCGCTGGGGTTGCCAGGTGCAGGCCTGCGCCGATCTGGCCGCTGCGCTGCAGGCGCTGCGTCAGGAGGTGCCGCAGTTGCTGATCAGCGACTATCGATTGGCCGAGCAGGGCGACGGGCTGCAGGCCATCGAGCGACTGCGCGAGGCGGCAGGGCAGATGTTGCCGGCGTTGTTGATCACGGCTGATCTGAGCCCGGAACTGCATGAACGCTGTCTGCCGGCGCACGTCATTCCCCTGGGCAAGCCCTTGTTGCCGGCGCGTTTGCGTCAGGTGCTGGCCACTCAGTTGCAAGTACGCCAGGCACTCAACTGATCACAGCCAGCCGCGCTGACGGGCGGCGCTGACGCAGGCGGTGCGGGTATGCACGGCGAAGGTTTCGAACAGTGCCTTGAGGTGAGTTTTCACCGTGTCTTCGGCCAGGCCCAGCTCGCGGCTGATGGCCTTGTTCGGCAAGCCTTCTGCCAATAACTGGAGAATCTCCAGCTGCCTCGGTGTCAGCGGTGAGGCGCTGCTTGGCGCCGGCAGGGTTTCACCCAGCAAGACGCGGGTCACCGCCTGGCGCAGGGCGTTGCCATCGGAGCTCTTGGGGATGAAGCCGAGTGCGCCAGCGGCCAGCGCCGCTTGTGCCTCCAGCGCGGAATCACTGGCGCTGAGAATCGCCACCGGCGTGCTCTCACCGCGCGCCAGCCAGCGCTGCAGCAGCTCGATGCCAGGTTCGTCAGGCAGGCGCAGGTCGAGCAGGATAAGGTCGTAGCCATGCTGGCGTAGACACTGTTCTGCTTCTGCAGCGCTGTGCGCGGTGTGGATCTGCAGGTTCTGGCTCAGTGGCGACAAGGCCAGGGAAAGGCCGTCGAGGAAGATGCGGTGGTCGTCGACCAGCAGCAGGCGAAGATTGTCGGGCAGGGTAGTGCAGAGGGCAGTCATGACGTTCTCACGCGGCTTTTATTGTTGTTCTGCCGCGTGAGTTTAGCCAATGCCGCTTCTCGATTAGAAGCGGTAGCTGAGTGAAGCCCCCAGGCCGTGAGCGCTGTTCTTGTAGCGCGCACGGTAGGTGCCACGGGTAGCGCTGACGTGGTTCACGTCCACCGACTCTTCCTGCAGGTAGGAGTAGGCCACGTCGATGGTCATGTCCTGGTTGGGGCTCCAGCCAGCGCCGACGCTGAAGATGGTGCGGTCACCGGAGGGCACGCGCGGCGAGCGATCGACGTTGTTGGTCGGCGATTGGTCGATGGCGATACCGGTGCGCAGCGTCCACTGCGGGCTGACCTTGTACGACAGGCCGACCGCATGGGCCCAGGTGTCGTGCCAGTTCTGCTCTTCGACGATGGTGGAGAGGTTGGCCGGCAGCGTCGCGGAGTCGTTCTCCACGCGGATTTCCTTGAAGCGGCTCCAGCGCGTCCAGGTGCTGCCGACATACAGCGTCAGCGCATCGCTCAGATCGTGAGTGATGGACATGTCCACCGACTCGGGCGTGGTCAGGTCCAGATTGGCGTCGTACTTGCCTGCGATGCCGGCCAGCGGCGACGCTTCGACACGGGTGTCGCCCTCCAGCTCGTACTTGACGCGCGAGTGGTAGGTCAGGCCGGCGCGGGTCTGTGGGGTGAACTCGTAGAGCACGCCGGCGTTGAAGCCGACCGCCACGTCATCACCCTTGACCTTCACCTTGCCATCGCCGAGCGGCGTGAACAGCGAGGAGGTCAGTTCCCCTTCGATGTGATTGAAGGTCGGGCCGAAACCCACCGACAGCTTGTCGTTGAAGCGATAGCTCAGGGTCGGCTGCACGGTGATCACCCGCACATAGCTCTTGTCGGCGTAGTAGCGGCCCTGAAAGCTGCTCTCGTAGTCGGTCATCAGGCCAAAGGGCACGTAGACACCGATACCGAAGGCGACCTTCTCGTCCAGTGGTTTGACGTAGTAGCCCATGGGTACGCCAGTGGTCGGCACCATATCGCCGTCGTTGCCGCCGCTGATCGAGCCGGCCGGAGAGCGGGCACTGACTCGGTCGATATCGCTCTTGGCATGAATCGCCGCTGCCCCTGCATACACTTCTTCGCGCTTGAGGCGCGCCATGCCGGCGGGGTTGCCGAACACGGTGCTGGCGTCGTCGGCGGATGATGAGCGCCCGGCGAAGGAGGTGCCCATGCCGGAAATGCTCTGTTCGTTGAGGGCGAAGCCGCTGGCGAAGCCATGGCTCGAGGTGGCGGTGATGGCGATGGCAAGACCGGTCTTGAGAAGACGTTTGCTCACGGGGAAGCTCCTGTGGTGAGGCGAGGGGGCGCACGCTACAGTTTTTCCTGACCCCTGCCAAGACGCTGAAGTTCCCGAAATAGAGCGGATTGTCGGACAATTGTTTTGATAATGCGTGGATTTTCCACGCTGATTTTTCTGACGATTCGGTCAGGCTACCTGGCTGACGGGCTCGACGCAGCGTTGCCAGGCATCGAGAAAGTCATCCTGACGAGCCTGTGGCTGAAAAACCTTGCACCAGATTCGGCCCAGGGCCAGCAGGTCGTCGGCGGCTGGCAACTCGAGTTTCTCGCTTTCGACCAGTAGCCAGGCAATGGCCGTGGCATAGCGCAGGTTGACCGTCAGTTCCACGTGTGGCGCTTCAAGAAAGGCGTGCTGGCTGGCGAGACCGCGCACACGGCTGGCAAGCTGCGGATCGAATGCCAGATGCTGGTCCCAGAGTATCTGGTGGCGCTGTTCGCTGATGCGATACAGGCCGTGACCTTGCGGGGTATCCAGCGCGCTGCCCAGTGCCGACTGACAGGCCGCAGCCCCCAGCAGCAGTGCTTCGGCCGTGGCGCTATGGCGTTCGAGATAGAGCAGGGTAGGGCGGATTACATGTTGGCTGAGATCGCAGGCGGCAATTCCCATGGCATCCTCGCAGAGGGTACCGGTGGGGCCGGGCGCATGGCAGCTTTTCTAGTGGTTTTTCGATAAAGGCCCCACCGGGAGCAGGGTTAGCCGCTCATTTTCAAGTCTAGTGCGATATTTCAGCCGTAAAGGACTGTTTTTAAATTGATTCCAGATCTGAGTTATTGGGCATATTTCGATTAGTGCTTAGAAACCACCGGTCAGTCGCCAGTGGCAATCGGCCGTGCCGGATCGGTGATCCACTCGCTCCAGGAACCGGCGTAGAGCGGTGCCAGCGGGTAACCAGCGAGGCTCATGGCGAACAGGTTGTGGCAGGCCGTGACACCGGAGCCGCAGTAAGCCACCAGATTTTCCACTGGGCGCCCGCCGCGCAGATCGTCGAAGCGCTCGCGCAGTGCCTCTGCCGGAAGGAAGCGGCCATCGGAACCCAGGTTGTCGGTGAATGCCGCGCACTGTGCGCCGGGAATGTGTCCGGCGATCGGGTCGAGCGGCTCGACCTCGCCACGAAAGCGCGGCAGTGCCCGCGCGTCGATCAGTGTCAGGTCCGGGTTGCCCAAACGCTGGGCCAGTTGATCGGCAGTCAGCAGCAGGCTGTTGTCGGGGTGCGCGGAGAAGTCGCCGGTAGCGTTGTTCGGTGGCGCCATGGTCAGTTCCTGGTCGGCTTCACGCCAGGCTTTCAGGCCGCCATCGAGCAGGTACAGGCCGTCGCGTTTGCCCAGCCACAGCAGCAACCACCAGGCGCGTGCGGCGAAGGCGCCAGGACCATCGTCGTACAGCACCACCTGGCTGTCCGCCCGCAGGCCGCAGCTGCGCAGGCGCTCGACCAGGGCGCTCGGGTCGGGCAGCGGATGACGACCGGTGACGCCCTTGACCACAGGCGCGGACAAGTCCTGTTCGAGATCGAGGAAATGCGCACCGGGGATATGTCCATCCAGGTAGCTGCGACGGCCATATGTCGGGTCTTCGAGGGCGAAGCGGCAGTCCAGGATCAGCAGGTTTTCCTGTCCCAGGCGTTGTTGAAGGTGTTCCGTGCTGATCAGTTGCGCGAGTGGCATAGTGCCTCCTGTTTCGTAGCCGGGTTTGCCGCATCATACCGCCTGGCCTGCTATTCGATACTCCACCACCAAAGCGCCTTTTCAGCTCATTCGGCAGGGCTGTGGCGTCAGCGGTGCAAAGGCAATGGTCGATATTCGTGCGTTTGTGGCCATTATTTGGTGCGCCATGTAAATCGGGTGAATTCCGCCATAGAGGTCTTTCCAATCTTGGCATGTGGGCTGATGCACTAAAAAGTTTCATCAAGGCGACATTTTGATCTGTTTTGGTGCCTTGCTGCCTGCTAGAGTGCCGGCCACTTTATTTGCGTGGTGTCGAGGTGCCGCATGTCGTTGTCCGTCGATTCTTTCCTGGCGCGCCTGAAACAGCGCGACCCCGATCAGCCGGAGTTCCACCAGGCGGTGGAGGAGGTGGTGCGCAGCTTGTGGCCCTTCCTCGAAGCCAATGCGCGTTATCGCGAGGCTGGCATTCTCGAGCGGATGGTCGAGCCGGAGCGCGCCATCCTGTTTCGCGTGCCATGGGTCGATGACCGTGGCCAGGTGCAGGTCAACCGCGGCTACCGCATCCAGATGAGCAGCGCCATCGGCCCATACAAGGGCGGTCTGCGCTTCCACCCCTCGGTGAACCTGGGCGTGCTCAAGTTTCTCGCCTTCGAGCAGGTATTCAAGAATTCGCTGACCTCGCTGCCTATGGGCGGTGGCAAGGGCGGTGCGGACTTCGACCCCAAGGGCAAGAGCGAAGGCGAGGTGATGCGCTTCTGCCAGTCTTTCATGACCGAACTGTATCGCCATATCGGCGCCGATCTGGACGTGCCGGCCGGTGATATCGGCGTTGGCGGTCGCGAGATCGGTTACCTGTTCGGCCAGTACAAGCGGCTGTCCAACCAGTTCACTTCGGTGCTGACCGGTAAGGGCCTGAGCTACGGCGGCAGCCTGATTCGCCCGGAAGCCACTGGCTATGGCTGCGTGTACTTCGCACAGGAGATGCTCAAGCGTATCGACCAGGGCTTCGAGGACAAGCGCGTGGCCATTTCCGGCTCCGGCAACGTCGCCCAATACGCCGCGCAGAAGGTTATTGAGCTGGGCGGTCGGGTGATCTCGATGTCCGACTCCGAAGGCACGCTGTATGCCGAGGGTGGTCTCAGCGACGAGCAATGGCAGTACCTGATGGAGCTGAAGAACGTGCGTCGCGGTCGTTTGCGCGAGATGGCCGAGCATTATGGCCTGCAGTTTCTCGCTGGGCAGCGCCCCTGGGGGCTGGCGTGCGATATCGCGTTGCCCTGCGCGACGCAGAACGAGCTGGACGGTCAGGACGCTCGCACACTGCTGAAAAATGGCTGCATCTGCGTGGCCGAAGGTGCCAACATGCCGTCGACTCTGGAGGCGGTGGACCTGTTTGTCGAGGCCGGCATCTGCTACGCACCAGGCAAGGCCTCCAACGCCGGTGGCGTCGCCACCAGCGGCCTGGAAATGAGCCAGAACGCCATGCGCCTGCACTGGAGCGCCGGCGAGGTGGACGAGCGTCTGCACGGCATCATGCAGAACATCCACCATGCCTGCGTGCACCACGGTGAAGAGAACGGCCGCATCAATTACGTCAAAGGCGCCAACATCGCCGGCTTCGTCAAGGTTGCCGATGCCATGCTGGCGCAAGGCGTGGTCTGATACGAGGCTCAAACTCTGACCTTGTAACGAGTTTGAAAAAGCATCGCTGTGGCCACGAAGCCCCGTGTGAGAACACGGGGCTTCGTCGTTTCTGGCGGGGCTGTGTTGCTCGAGCGATTCAGGCTCAGGCATGCTGCGTGCCCTCACGCTCGCTACACAGGCCTTCGCCCTGCATGAAACGTTTTGTCTTGCTCGACACCGCTCCGATCCCGGGTACGAATGGTGCGTTGAACCTCTTCGAATACGGCGAAGATTTCGTCATCAAGATCGCTGGCGGCGATGGCGGGCAACTGATGAATACTCGTATGCACGGCTCGGAAGATGCCCTGGCTGCGATTCCCTGCAAGCAGATTGCCGGCCGTCCGCAGGTGCGGGTCTTGATCGGTGGTCTGGGTATGGGCTTCACCTTGGCCTCGGCGCTGCAGCATCTGGGTGCGGATGCCGAGGTGGCGGTGGCCGAGCTGGTGCCCGGGGTGGTCGAGTGGAACCGTGGCCCGCTGGGGGCGAAGTCCGGGTATCCGTTGAATGACCCGCGTGCGTTGATCATCCAGGAGGACGTCGCCAAGGTATTGCAGGCCGCCGAGCAGTGCTACGACGCGATCATGCTGGACGTCGACAACGGTCCCGAAGGGCTGACCCAGAAGGGTAATGACTGGCTGTACAGCATGGACGGCCTGCGTCAGTGCGCCAAGGCGCTAAGGCCCAAGGGCATGCTGGCAGTGTGGTCGTCCAGCGCCGACCGGGCATTCTCGGAGAAGGTGCGCAAGGCCGGTTTCAAGGGCGAGGCGGTGCAGGTGTATGCCCATGGCAATCGGGGCACGCGGCACACCATCTGGATTGCCCAGAAGGTCTGAGCCCGCAGCCTTTCGATTTGGCGCACCACCGCGAATGACCGCTTCGCCTTTTTACTGTTATTCGCAGGTGGAATCTCGTCGAAAGATCGTGGGCAGACTCTCAGTGAATCTGCAGTTTGCCGATACGGTCGTTGTCCAGGCTGCCGAAGTACAGGTAGTCGCCTACCGGTTTCACCGAGGTCACCATGCGCAGGTGAGTTCCGCTGGTGTCATGCAGGCTGCGGATGATCTCGCCATTTTCGTTGAGGGCGATGGCAAAGCCGTAAGGGATTGCCTTAGGCCACAACGCGCGCGGCAGCTTGGCCAGTTGCGCCTTGAGCCAGGGGTGACGATGGAGGAAGTCGGCGTCGGCCTTGCGAGGTGTTGGCAGCGCGACCCAGAAGGTGCCGTTGCGGTCGCCCTGCAGGTTGTCCGGCAGGCCGGGCAGGTTGTCGATGAAGATGTCGTGCTGGCCGGCCTTGTCGCCCTTGAGCCAGTAGCGGGTGATGCGGTAGCGATAGGTCTCGTTGACCAGCACGAAGTCCTCGTTCGCTGACAGCGCTACGCCGTTGGCGAAATACAGGTCTTTGAGCAACACACGGGTCTCGCCGCTGGCTGGGTTGTAGCTGAGCAGGCGCCCATGAGGGCGGGCCTCGAGCAGGTCGAGCAGGTAGTCTGGTTGTTCGAAGCGTGACGAGGCGTCGCTGAAGTAGATGGTGCCGTCGCTGGCGATGTCCAGGTCGTCGGTGAAGGCGAAGCGCAAGCCCTCTGCCTCGGTGCTCAGTACCTTGATCGCGCCTTGCGGGTCGATGCTCAGCAGGCCCTTGTAGGCGTCGGCGACGATCAGGTTGCCACTGGCGTCGAAGTTCATGCCCAGCGGGCGGCCGCCGGTGTCGGCGAAGGTTTCCAGGCTGTCATCTTGCAGCACACGAACGATGCGGCCGTCATGCAGGCCGGCGTATACCCGGCCCTGGCCATCGACGGCGGTGTCTTCCGGGCCATGCACCTGGCCACGCGCCAACAGTTCGGCCTTCATCAGGGTGTCGTTGGGCTCCAGTGCGCCCGTCATCGCCGGGGCGGGAGCGGCATCCCAGGGCAGCGGATCGATCGGGCTGGGGGTGAGGGCCAGGTAGCTGGCCGCTGCGGCCAGCAGCATGACGATCAGGGCAAGCAGTTTCTTCAGCAYTATTGTTCTTCCGGGTCGGAGGTGGTGCGCGGCACAGATTACACAGTTCCCGTGATCGGTGGCAGGTCGCTGCCCCGTGCCATGGCGTGGGCATATATACTGCGCGGCATTCTAGACGGGAGAGCCGCGTGGCTAACGACATTCACTGGATTCTCGACGACGCCAGCCTGGCCGAGCATTGCGCTGCCTGGCAGGCGCTGCCCTTCGTCGCGCTGGACACCGAGTTCATGCGCGTCGACACCTTCTATCCCATCGCCGGGTTGCTGCAGGTCAGCAGTGGCGATGGCGCCTATCTGATCGACCCCTTGCGCATCGGCGACTGGCGGCCATTCGCTGCGCTGCTCGAAGCGCCGAGCGTGGTCAAGGTGCTGCACTCGTGCAGTGAGGACCTGGAGGTCTTTCTCCGCCTGACCGGCAGCCTGCCGGCACCGCTGTTCGATACGCAACTGGCGGCTGGTTACCTCAATCTCGGCTTCTCCATGGGCTACTCGCGTCTCGTGCAGGCCTTGCTCGATATCGAATTGCCCAAGGGCGAAACCCGCTCCGACTGGTTGCAGCGGCCGCTGTCTGAACTGCAGGTGCGCTACGCCGCCGAGGACGTGCTGCATCTCGTCGAGGTATACCACGCCCTGATGACTCGCCTGGCGCCGCAGAAGGTCGAGTGGATTCTGGCGGACGGTGCCGAGTTGGTCGCCAATCTCGGGCGTGAAGTCGCGCCGGAAGACGCCTGGCGCGATGCCAAGCTGGCCTGGAAACTCTCGCGTCAGCAGCAGGCTGTGCTGCGCGCGCTGTGCGCCTGGCGTGAGCGCGAGGCGCGCGCGCGCAACCAGCCACGCAATCGCGTTTTGCGTGAGCATTCGTTGTGGCCGCTGGCACGTACCCAGCCAGATAACCTGGTTGCGCTGGCGCGTATCGAGGATATGCACCCGAAAACCGTGCGTCAGGATGGAGAGACGCTGCTGCAGCTGATTCGTGAGGCGGCCGCATTGCCGCCCGAGCAATGGCCCGAAGCCTTGCCCGAGCCGCTGCCAATCGAAGCCTCGGCCTTGCTGAAGAAGCTGCGTGCCGTTGGCCAGCGCGAGGGCGAGCGCCTGGATATCGTGCCCGAGCTGATGTTGCGCAAGAAGACCCTGGAAGCCCTGCTGAAAAGCGGTTATCCCAATGGTCCTTATCAATTGCCCGACTCCCTGCGTGGCTGGCGCCGGGAGTTGATGGGGCAGGCGCTGCTTGACTGCCTGGCCGCTGAAGGAGAATCCGCGTGAAACGCATCTGCTCCATCTATAAAAGCCCGCGCAAGAACGAGATGTATCTCTACGTGCTCAAGGCCGATGCCCTGAAGCGTGTGCCCGAGGGGCTGCTCGCCGTTTTCGGACCGCCTGCGCACGCCTTCGATCTGGTGCTCAGCCCGGAGCGGAAGTTGTCTCGGGAAGACATCGCCACCGTGCTGGAAAATCTCGACAAGCAGGGCTATCACCTGCAGATGCCGCCTCCCGAGGAGGAATACATTCAGCACCTGCCCGATGAACTGCTGCGCCGTAACGATCCGGTGTAACAGGCCCTTGAAAAACGTAGGCGAGGCAGGCAAGACACGGCAAAAAAAGCCGAAAAAGCGCAGTTTACATGCTGTAAATGAGCATTTTGAGGCTTTTTTTAACGCAGTATTGCCAACGCAGGTAGTTTTTCAACGGCCTGGTAAGTCATGCGCCTGCTGATCGCTGAGGAGGATCATGCGTTCTACGCCGAGCGCATTCGCAGCGCCTGCCCTGAACTGCAACTGGTCGCCGGCGCACAGCTGGAACAACTGCGTGCGCTAGCCGGCGACTGCGACCTGTGGCTGGGGCAGCCCGACCTGCTCGCGCCCTTGTTGCGCGACGGAGCGCGCCCGCAGTGGCTGCAGTCGACCTGGGCCGGTATCACGCCGCTGCTGGCGGAAGGACTGCCGCGTGATTACCGTCTGACCCGCGCCGTCGGCATCTTCGGTCAGGTGATGGCCGAATACGTGCTGGGGCATATGCTTGCGCATGAGCGGCGCCTGTTGGCCCGGCTGGCGGCGCAGGTCGAGCAGCGTTGGGATCACAGCTTGCCGCGCAGCCTGCGTGGGCGCCGGGTGCTGGTGGTAGGTTGCGGCGATATCGGTCAGGCCGTCGCCGATTTCCTCCAGCCCTTCGGCGTGGCGCTGCGTGGTGTCGCCAGCCAGGCGCGTGAGCAGGCGCCTTTTCTCGAAGTGGCGGCCATGGATCGACTGCCGCACCTGGTCGCCTGGGCCGATTACGTGGTCAACCTGCTGCCGGACACGCCGGCAACGCGCGATCTGTACGATGCCCGGCTGCTTGCCCATTTCCGCCCAGAAGCGGTGCTGATCAATGCCGGGCGCGGTGTCGCCGTGGTCGATGCCGATCTGGTGGCCGCGCTCGAGCGCAACCAGTTGGCCGGCGCGGTGATCGACGTCTGTCGCGAAGAGCCGCTGCCGCCCGGTCATGCATTCTGGACAGCGCCGCGTCTGCTGCTCACCGGCCACAGCTCGGCGCCCACCGATCCGGCGCTTATGAGTGAGCTTTTCATCGACAACCTGGTGCGCTGGCAAACGGGAGAGCCGTTACGGGGTGAAGTGGATTTCGCCCGCGGTTATTGAGGCACTTGGCGGGTTGCACCCGCCCTACGGGTGCAGATCTGCAGGGCGGGTGCAACCCGCCAGCGGCGATGACCGGCTCGTATGATCAATCCCTGATGGCGCCGTTCGGCATGCGCCGCTTGGCCGGGGCTGGGCCTCAAGCTAGACTGCCGCGCTTTTTTCGCCTGAGTACATACTGCTGCCATGGCTGCTGACCTCGAACCCTTCTGGAAACGCAAGACCCTCGCCCAACTCGATCAGGGCGAGTGGGAATCGCTGTGCGACGGTTGTGGCCTGTGCTGCTTGCAGAAGCTCGAGGACGAAGACGACGGCGCCGTCTACTACACGCGTATCGCCTGCAAATTGCTGGACCTACAGACCTGTCGCTGCAGCGATTACCCCAACCGGGTCAAACATGTGCCCGACTGCATTCAGCTTACCCCGGCGCAGGCCGATCAGTTCCAGTGGCTGCCGCCGACCTGTGCTTATCGCCTGGTCAGCGAAGGCAAGGACCTGCCGCATTGGCACCACCTGGTCAGCGGCGACCCTGACGCTGTGCACGCCGAACGCATCTCCCAGTCCGGACGCATGCTCAGTGAGAACAGCGTGGCCGAAGACGACTGGGAAGATCATCTGATTTTTCGCGCGGGTTGATTGCCGCGCTGCTTCGTGGCAAATCTGTCCCCCGTCCATGGAATTTGCCCTGTGGCGCAGCTGTCATAAGGTGCCACATCCCGCATCAGGAGTTTTGCTCGATGTCCCTTCGCTTGCCGTTGTACGCGTCTCTGCTGCTTCTGAGTCTGCCGGCCTTCGCCGCCACGCAGAAGGTCGATCTGGATTACCGTGTGCGCTTTCTGCCTGAGAGCAATCAGGCGGAAGTCAGCATCACCCTGGAGAAAGGCGAGCGGGTGCGCAGCCTCGACTTCAATCTTGGCGAAGACGAACGTTTCAGCGATTTCAAGGCTGACGGCCAGTGGTCGCAGGAGGCTGCCGGGCGCGGCAAATGGCAGCCGGGCGAGGGCAAGAGCGTACTGAGCTACCGCGTGCTGATCGACAGCGAACGCAAGCCTGGGCGTTACGACGCCAGGATGACCGACGACTGGGCACTGTTCAGGGGCGACGACCTGATTCCGGCGGCCAAGCTCGATCAGCAGGACAAGACCGAGCTGGTGGCGCGCCTGCAGTTCGATCTGCCCAAGGGCTGGAAGAGCGTCGAGACCGGCTGGCCGCGCATCGGCAAGAACCGCTTTCGCATCGACAACCCGCAGCGCAGGTTCGACCGCCCGACCGGCTGGATGCTGGCTGGCAAGCTGGGTACCCGCCGCACTCGTCTGGGCGATACCGAAGTTGCCATCTCCGCGCCAATCGGCGAGGGCATGCGGCGCATGGATATCATGACGTTCCTGACCTTCGTCTGGCCGCAGATGCAGCAGGTGTTCCCGCGTGATCCGGACAAACTGCTGATCGTCGGCGCTGGTGATCCGATGTGGCGTGGCGGCCTGTCGGCGGCCAATTCCTACTACATGCACGCCGACCGTCCATTGGTCAGCGAGAACGGCACCAGCTCGCTGGTACACGAACTGGTGCACGTATTCGGCCGCATCTATGGTCGCGAGCGCAGTGACTGGATCGCCGAAGGCCTGGCCGAGTACTACGCCATTGAATTGATGCGCCGCGCGGGCGGTATCAGCGAAGACCGCTATCAGAAGATCCGCGAGCAGCTGATTCGCTGGAGCAAACCGGTCAACAGCCTGCGTACCGACAATGCCAGCGGCGCTGTCACTGCGCGTGCGGTGCTGCTGTTGCAGGAGCTGGACCGGGAAATCCGGCAGAAGACCAAGGACAAGGGCAACTTGTCGCTGGACGACGTCACCCGTGGGCTGATGCGTCTGGACAAGGTCAGCACCCAGGACTTCATCGATATCACCGAGAACGTCATCGGTGGTCCTTCGAATACGTTGGATACGCGGCTGCTGCGATGAGTGTTACCGCTTCGCTCCCTGTCTGCTGGTTCGAGTCAGAACAAGGGGCCGGAGCGAGTATTGTTACCTTTGGCCAGGCGGTCGTAGAGCACCACGTTGACCGTCGCGGCCAGGTTCATGCAGCCCTGAGTAGGGATGTACACGACTTCAGCGCCACACCAGTCGAGAATCTCCTGCTGCAGTGAGCCGTCCTCTGGGCCGAAGATGTACAGCGCCCGGTCGGGATGGGTATAGGCGGGCAGGGCGCGTGCATCATCGACCAGTTCCACCGCCACTGGGGTGCAACCCAGCGGCAGGATCTTGCGCAAATCGTCGATGTTGATCAGCGGGATATCCTGATGAACCTTCTTGGTGTCGGTGATGAAATCCTTGGCGCGGTCGTAGCGGGTGCCGGTGTAGAACACCGAGCTGACGTCATAGCAGCCCGCCGCACGCATGATGGAGCCGACGTTTTCCGGTGATTTCGGGTTGAACAGGCCGATGCAGGCGTATCGTTTGTTGGCCACGGTGGCACTCGCAAAAGCGCCGATTATACGGTGCTGACCAGCGCGCCCTAGTCCTTTTTCAACAGGCTGGCCAGATCGCCAAAGGCCTTGTAGGTCGATTTGGCAGCCTGAGGGCTGGCGGTGGAGCCTTCGGCGAAATACTGCTGGTCGGTGTAGCGCGAGTGTTCGTTGTCATGACAGAACAGGCACAGCAGCTCCCAGTTGGAACCATCGGCCGGGTTGTTGTGGTGGTTGTGATCGCGGTGATGCACGGTCAGTTCGCTCAGGCGCTTGCCAGAGAACTCGCGGGCGCAGCGGCCGCAGACATGGGGGTACATTTTCAGCGCTTTCTGCCGGTAGCCCTCTTCGGCCTGGGCGGACAGGTAGTAGCGGTTGTTATTGGTGCTCATGACAGAACCTGTTATCGGGAGGTGAACGCTTGACTGGATATGTTGCCAGAATAGAACGAAAGCCAGCTGCACAGGAGATATGTCATGCGCTTGCCTATGTTCGCCGTGATGATTCTGGCCTCCAGCCTTGGCGGCTTGGCCTGGGCTCAGGAACCGATGCGCATGCCGTCCGCGCCTGGGGCAGGTGCGCCGGGCACTGCGACGCCACAGCCTTACGGCCAGCCTTCCACGCCCACTACGATCAAGCGCCAGGGATCGGCGCCCCTCTTACCGCCGCCCCAGGGACAAACGCCCCCAGGGATTGCGCCGAAATCCACTGGCGATCAATCGATTCCGCAGCTCGATGAGCAACTGCGCCGCAATAGCCAGAGGCTGGACGGGCAGCGCAAGGCGGAGTGATCGGCGTAGGAGCGGCTTCAGTCACGATGCCCTGGGGAATCGCGGCTGAAGCGGAATGCCGCCCAACCGCTCCTACGGGTGTGCTATCCCGAGCACACGGAACAGGAAGGCGTACTCCAGTGCCACATCCTTGATGCCCTGATAACGCCCACTCATGCCGCCATGACCAGCGCCGAGATCGGTCTTGAGCAACAGCAGGTTGGCGTCGGTCTTGTCGCGGCGCAGTCTGGCCACCCATTTGGCCGCTTCCCAGTACTGCACGCGGCTGTCGTTGTAGCCTGCGACGGCGAGGATGGGTGGGTAGGCCTGGGCGCGCACGTTCTCGTAGGGCGCGTATGCCTTGATGCGCTCGAATACCTCGGGCTGGTTCGGGTCACCCCATTCGTCGTACTCGGTCACGGTCAGCGGCAGGTCCGGGTTGAGCATGGTGTTGAGCACATCGACGAAAGGCACTTCGGCAATGGCAGCAGCGAACAGCTCGGGGCGCTGGTTGAGCACGGCGCCGATCAGCAGGCCGCCGGCGCTGCCGCCGCTGATCGCCAGTTGCGCGGTGGTGGTCAGACCTTCGGCGATCAGGCGCTCGGCGCTGGCGATGAAGTCGTCGAAGCTGTTCTGTTTGTACTCGAGCTTGCCAGCGCGGTACCAGGCTTCACCCATCTCGCCGCCGCCGCGTATGTGCGCGATGGCGAAGACGAAGCCGCGATCCAGCAGGCTAAGGCGGGCGTGGGAGAACCAGGGGTCGAGGCTCGCACCGTAGGCGCCGTAACCATAGAGGTAGAGCGGCGCCGGTTTGCCTGCGGCGAATACCTCGCGGCGCGCCACCAGGCTGATCGGTATCTGCGTGCCGTCAGTCGCAGTGGCCCAGAGGCGGCGGCTTTCGTAGGCGTCGGCATCGAACGGGCCTTCCACCGGTGTCTGCTTGAGGACCTGCTGAGCGCCCGTGACCAGTTCCAGTTGGCGCACTTGCGCGGGGCGGTTCAGCGCTTCGTAGCGCAGGCGGATCACCGGGCTGTGAAACTCCAGGCTGTCCTGCACGTAGAGGCTGTAGGCCGCATCCGGCAGTTGCACGCGATAGGGCGCCTGACCCTGCGGCTGCACCTCCAGAATCGGCAGGCCGCCTTCGCGCAGGGCAAGGGTGAGCGCGCGCTGGTTCAGCGTGGCGCCCTCGAGCATCACCTGCGGGTCGTGGGCGCGAATCTGCTGCCAGTGCGGGCGTTGCGGTTGCGCCTCATTGGCGCGATAGAGCGCGAAGTTGATGCCGCTCTGGTTGCTGCGGATCAGCCAGCACCACTGCCCGTCCAGCATGCCGTGATCGACATCGTATTCGTGGTCTTCCTCACGCGGTGCCAGGCAGCTGAAGTCGCCCTGCGGCTGCTGCGCGTCGAGCACCCAGACCTCGCTGGTGGTCTTGCTGCCCAGTTGCAGGATCAACTGGCGCTCGGAGCTTGAACGGTAGCAATGCAGGAAGAAGCGGCCATCTGCTTCTTCGAATACGACTTGGGCTGCAGCGTCGCCAAGGCGGTGACGGTAGAGCCTGTAGGGGCGGTGGGTGTCGTCCAGTTCGGTGAAGAACAGCGTCTGGCTGTCGCCCGCCCAGGTCATGCTGCCGTCGCAGTCGTCGAAGGGCAGTTCGCTGATCTGGCCGCTGTCCAGTTCCTTGACGAACAGGCGGTATATTTCGTCGCCGCTGCTGTCGAGGCTGTAGGCCAGGCGCTGCTGGTCAGGGCTGATGCTGAACGCACCGACGGAAAGAAAGCCGTCGCCGGCCAACTCGTTGGGGTCGAGCAGCAACGTTTCGCTGGCCGCGTCGACGTCCAGCGAGCCATCGGCAGGGCGGCGGCAACGGTAGTGCCGCGGATATTCGTCCCCGGCGGTGGTGCGCTGGTAGTAGAGGTAGTCACCCCAGGGTGTCGGCAGTGACAGATCCGTCTCGCGAATGCGCCCCTTGATCTCCTCGAACAGCTGCTCGCGCAGGGCCTGTTGCGGCTCCAGCACGGTATCCAGGTAAGCGTTTTCTGCCTGCAGATGCGCCAGCACCTCGTCGCTGTCACGGTTTTCCAGCCAGTGATAGGGATCGTTGCCGGCTTCCTGGCGGGCGATGGGGGCAGAGGACATGGCGTAGCTCCAGAGAACGAGAGGGCGACGGCAGGGGCGCCGCGCTGGGCAAAAGCCGCTATCATAAGCGCCCCTTTGCCAGACCTGCCACGCCGGCGCCTGCTTATGATGACTGAAAACGACTACCTCCTGGCCTGGGCGGCCTACGGGATTGCCGCCCTGGGTTGCCTGTTGGTGTGGATGCGCCTGACCAGCTGGATGTGGCGCTACCTGCGCGAGCCGCTGGCCGTGCTGATTGCCGTGCTGCTGTTCAGCCCGACCATCGTCGACCCGGTACGCGAGCTGTTCGCGCCCGCTCTCGCGGTCACCGCCATGGATGTATTGCTCAAGGTAGGCAACAACGCCTGGCGCGCGGTCGCTGATCTGGCACTCTACAGCTTGATCGCGCTTGCCGTGTATCTGGTGTTCGTCGCTGTTCGCTGGCCCATCGAACGTTGGTGGAAAGGGCGCAAGAGCGAACAGGTATCCGAGCCTGACGAAGACCCGCGCACCCTGCGCGAACGCATGGAAGAGGACGACGACCTGCCTATTCGCGACTACGAGCGCGATCGCTCTGGCCGCATGGAACCGCGTATTTGATCTGACCCCTTGCGCCTGCCGGCCCAGGCGTTCAGCATGATGGCCTTGTGCAAGGGAGGCCCGATGGATTGCGTGTTCTGTGCCATTGCCGAGCGACGGCTACCCGCTCATCGTCTGTATGAAGACGAAGACTTCATTGTGCTGCTGGACATCTTCCCGATGCGTCCGGCCCATGTGCTGATCGTCAGTCGTCTGCATGCACCGTATCTACGTGATCTGCCGCCAGCGGTTCGTGAGCGTCTGCTGGCCTTGTCCGCGCGTGTGACCGCTGCACTGCGTGAGGCGGGTTACGGCAAGAACGGCATCAACCTGCTGATCAATGATGGTCCTGATTCCAATCAGCACGTTCCCCATCTTCATTTACACCTGATTCCGCGGCGGCCGGGTGACCTGCCAGCGTTGCTCTGGCGACTGCTGGTGCGTTTTCTGCCAATGGGTCGCAAGCGACTCGACGCGCGTCTGCAGGACGAAGCCGATCGTTTGCGTCTGATCCTCGGCAAGGAGAATTGATTCGATGTGCGAATTGCTCGGCATGAGCGCCAATGTACCCACCGATATCGTGTTCAGCTTTACCGGGCTGATGCAGCGTGGCGGCCGCACCGGGCCGCACCGCGATGGTTGGGGTATCGGTTTTTACGAGGGGCGGGGTTTGCGTCTGTTTCAGGACCCGCGGGCGAGCAGCGAATCCGAGGTGGCGCAGCTGGTGCAGCGCTACCCGATCAAGAGCGAGGTGGTGATCGGCCATATCCGCCAGGCCAATGTCGGCAAGGTCAGCCTGGTCAATACCCACCCCTTCAGCCGCGAGTTGTGGGGGCGTAACTGGTGTTTCGCGCACAACGGCCAACTGGCTGGCCTGGAAGGCTCCACCACCTTCTACCGACCCGTCGGCGAAACCGACAGCGAGGCGGCGTTCTGCGATCTGCTCAACCGTGTGCGTCGCGCCTTTCCCGAGCCGGTATCGGTGGAAATGCTTTTGCCGGTGCTGGTGGCGGCCTGTGCCAGCTACCGCAAGCTCGGCGTGTTCAACTGCCTGCTCAGCGATGGCGACTGGTTGTTCAGCTTCTGTTCGACCAAGCTCGCGCATATCACCCGCCGCGCGCCGTTCGGCCCTGCGCAACTCAAGGACGCTGACCTGAAGGTGAATTTCCAGTCGCAAACCACGCCCAACGACGTGGTGACGGTGATCGCCACCGAACCTTTGACCGACAACGAACAATGGTCGCTGTACCAGCCGGGCGAATGGCGCCTGTGGCGTCGTGGCGAATGCATCACTGACGGCAAGGCCTGATCCCATGCTTAGAAGTTACCTGCGTCTGACGCTGTTCGCTTTTGGCCTGTTGCTCGGCGTGCAGGTACCGGGCTTCGTCGATGACTATGCCAAGCGGGTCGAGGCTCATCGCCTGGAGTCGCAGCAGAGTCTCAAAGGCTTCCAGGAAACTGCGCGCAATTTCTTCAAGGGCGATATGGATGCGCTGGTCGCACACTATCGCGTCAGCGACGACCCGGTGATGCGCAGCGATGCCAATAGCCTGGCGCATCTGGTGCAGCGCTCAGCCTTGCTCGAACGCGAATGGCAGGCCATGCAGGGCCCCTGGTACGCCCAGGCCTGGCACCTGGCGACCGGCGCGGATCATCAGCTGTTCGAGGAAACTCTGCAGGCATACCGTTATCAGGTGCTGTTTACCCCGGATGCGATTCTCTGGGGCGTGATCAGCGCGCTGCTGCTGGCCTGGCTGGCGGAGGTGCTGGTGGTGCTGTGCGGCTGGATGTTCGGCGCAGGGCAGACCAGGCGTGCGCAGCAGCGCCACTGGCGCTGAATACCCGGGCAAAACACCGGTGATTGGTGAGTACGGCGCTCAGTAACCGAGTGCCAACTCCGGACCCAGGTAGGCATTGACCTGGAGGATATCGTCCTCGCCGAGCAGACCGACCGCTGCGGCCAGTTGCAGGCGTGCGAGCAGATAGCGAAGTTTGGCTTCGAGCAGATCACGACGGGCGATGAACACCTGTTCTTCGGCGTTGAGTATGTCGACATTGGTACTGGAGCCTGCGAGAAACCCCTTGCGCGCCGAATCCTGCGCCCGCTCGCTGGAAATGACGGCCTGCTGCAGGGCGCGAATGCGCGCCTGGCCGCTCTGCACGCCACGGAACTCACGGGTTGTGGCGGAGAATACCTCCTCGCGGCTGGCATTGACTTCTTCCCCGGCCTGTTCACGGCTCGCGGTGGCCTGGCGCACCCGTGCACTGACTCCGCCGCCGGAGTAAAGCGGCATGGTGAATTCCAGGCCGATGGAGCTGTAGCGGTTGGTCTGGTTGATGGTGGAGAGCGAATCGCTCTCGCTGTCGGTATAGCCCAGTACCAGATCAAGCGTGGGCCAGTGGGCGCTGCTGGCGCGTTTGACCTCCTCTTCGGCGAGGCCGTGATTGAGCTGTCGCGCGCGCAGCGAGGGATTGTTCAATTGCGCCTTTTGTAGCCAGTCCTGCAGGTTGTCCGGTTGCAGCGGCGGGGTTGGAAAGTCCGCGTGCAGGGTGGAGAGCTGATCCAGGTTGTTGCCGAGCAACTCCTGCAGCAGGCGCAGGGCAACTACCAGATTGTCTTCGGCTTCAATCACACCGGCCTGCGCCAGGTCACGTCGGGCGGTGGCCTGGTCGACGTCGGTGATGGTGCCGTCGCCCAGGTCGAAGCGGCGCTTGGCAGCCGCTACCTGCTGCTCGAAAGCCTTGAGCTTGGCGCGCGAAAGGTCGATGGTCTCGCGCGTCAGCAACACATCGAAGTAGCGACTGGCCAGGCGTACGGCAACGCTCTGCGTCTTGGCATCGAACACCGCTTCGCTATAGCTGGCGCGTTGTTTGCCCTGGCGGTACTCGACCATTTTCTGGCGGTTATACAGCGGCTGACGCAATTGCACGCTGAGGCTTTCCGAGTCGTAGTCCAGATCGTTCTCGATGCGCCGGCCAAGTGCATTCTGTTGCTCCTGGGTGCCGTCGACCTGGCTTTTGCTGGCCCTGGCCGTGACCTGCGGCAGTAGCCCGGCTCTGCCGATGGCGGGGTTTTCCAGACCGGCTGCACGTTCGTGGACGGCCGCACGATAGGTCGGGCCCTGCAGCTGCAGCAATTCCCAGGCCTGCACCAGGTCCATGGAGTGGGCGGGCAGGCTGACCAGGCAGCAGAGGCCTGACAGGATCTGGCGTACGAGCATGTCATTGCTCCTTGAAGGCCCCGTCGATACGGTCGAGCATGGGCTTCATCAGATAGCTCATGAGGTTGCGTTCACCGGTCTTGATCGTCACGGTGGCTGGCATGCCAGGGCGAATGCGATTGCTGCCCAGCTTGTCCATGCCTTCGGCGGTGACCTCGATCTCGGCCAGGTAGTAGGGCTGCTTGTTGGTCTCGTCGATAAGGCGATCGGCGGAAATCGTCAGAACGCGACCAGGAATGTTCGGCGTCTGCGCGTGGTTGAATGCGGGGAAGGCGATGTCCACCGGCAGTCCAGGTTGCATCTTGTCGATGGCCTGCACCGGCACCATGGCATCCACCTGCAGCGGCTCATTGGCCGGCACCACGTCCATGATCCGCGAGCCGGCCTGGATCACCCCGCCTATGGTGGAGGCGGACAACCCCAGCACCACACCGTCGATGGGCGAGCGGATCACCGTGTTGGTGACTTCATAGTCCAGTGCTCGCAGGCGGTCGGCGAGGGCGGCGGCCTCTTTCTGCATATCGCTGAGCTGCGATTGCACTTCCTGCTGGTAATTCTGTTCAAGCTGGAGGATGCGCAGTTTGAGTTCGGAGATCTGGTTGCGCGTACGCCCTGTGTCGGCGATGTTCTGCGCCAGCGAGGCGCTCAGTTCGGCGGCGTTGCGTTCCAGTTCGAGCATGCGGTTGCGCGTCACATAGCCTTCCGCCGCGAGGCTGCGCACGCCGTCGAGCTCCTGGTTGAGCAGCCTGATCTGCGCGCTGCGCGAGTACTGGACCTGGCGCAGGCCCTTGAGCTGTTCCTCGGCGCCGAGGATGTTCTCGCGGAGAATCTCGGCTTCGCCGGTCAATGCCGTACGGCGGGTAGTGAACAGGCGCTGCTGCAGGGCGACGGAGGCATGCAGGCGTGGGTCGTCGGCGAACCGGCTGAGCAACTCAGGGTCGAACTCGACCTGTGCTGCGCCGTCGCGCTCGGCCTGCAGGCGACTTTTTACTGTGCTGACCACTATGTACTGCGCGCGGACCATGCCCTGCTCGGCGATGGCGCGGGTGGCGTCCAGTTCGATCAGCGGCTGGTTGCGTTGCACCAGATCACCCTCGCGCACCAGGATGGCGCCGACCGAGCCGCCGGTCAGGTGCTGGATGGTCTTGCGGTTGTCGGTGACGTTGACCGTGGCATTGGCCACCACCCCGGCATCCAGTGGCGCGAGAATGGCCCAGAGAATGAATCCGCCGAAGCCGGCGAGCACCAGCGACAAACCCCAGCGACTGGGTTTGCCATCGTCCATGTCAACTGTGCAGGGGCTATCCGTCAGTATCAGCCCCTTGCTTTCGAACTGCAGATCGGACATGACATGTCACTCCTTGGCCCGCACCGAGGCCAGGGTCGGCGCCCCTTTGCCGGTGGGGACCACGTTGGCCTGGCGCAACGCGGCGAATACCTCATCGCGGCTGCCGAACATCTGTACAGCGCCTTCGCGCAGTACCAGAACCTTGTCCACCATGCTCAGCACGGTGGGGCGGTGGGAGATCAGCACCAGGGTCTTGCCGCGTTGCTTGAGGTCGAGCAGCGCTTGCAGCAGCGCCGCTTCGCCGACGTCGTCGAGGCTGGCGTTGGGCTCGTCGAGGACGATCAGCGAGGGCTCGCCATAGAGTGCGCGGGCCAGACCGATGCGCTGCTTCTGCCCACCAGACAACGAGCCACCGTCGGCGCTCAGGTGGGTGTCGTAGCCTTGCGGCAGGTGCAGGATCATCTCGTGCACGCCGGCCTGCCTGGCGGCCAGGATCACTGCCTCGCTGTCGATTGCGCCGAAGCGCGCGATGTTCTCGGCGACGCTGCCCTCGAACAGTTCGACGTCCTGCGGCAGGTAGCCGAGCCAGGGACCCAGTTCGGCTTTGTTCCATCGATAGATATCGGCGCCGTCCAGGCGCACCTTGCCGCCTTGCGCTTGCCAGACACCGACCAGCAGGCGCGCCAGGGTAGATTTGCCCGATGCCGAGGGTCCGATGATGCCCAGGGCCTCGCCGGGCGCCAGATTGAAGCTGACGCCGCGCAGGATCGGCGTGGGCGAGCCCGGTGCGCTGGCGAAGGCGTTCTCCACGTGGAGCATGCCCAGCGGCTTGGGTAGCGGCATGGAGGGCTTGTGTGCAGGAAAGTCGGTCAGCAGCCCGGACAACCGGGCCCAGGCAGCGCGGCTGGAGAGCAGCTGCTTCCAGGCCGAGATCACCTGCTCCACTGGCGCCAGGGCACGACCGGAGAGGATCGAGCAGGCGATCATCATGCCTGGGGTGATCGTGCCCTGGATTGCCAGCAGGGCGCCGGCGCCCAGGATCAGCGACTGCAGGGTGACGCGCACGAAACGACTGGCCCCGGCGATGTAGGCCGCGCGGTCTGAGGCCAGGGTTTGCAGCTCAAGAATTTTCAGGTGGTTGCCGAACCAGCGCTGACGAATCGCCGGCAGCATGCCCATGGCTTCGATCACTTCGGCATTGCGCAGGTTGTTGTTGGCGAAACTGCCGGATACCAGCGAGGCCTGATTGGCCTCGGCCAGCGGCTTGCGGGTGCTGACTTCGGTCAGCCAGGCCAGGCTCACCAGCAGTAACGAGCCAATCAGGGTAATCAGGCCGAGCAGTGGGTGTACCAGGTAGATCACCAACAGGAAGATCGGGGTCCAGGGGGCGTCGAAGAAGGCGAACAGGCCGTTACCGGTGAGAAACTGGCGAACCTGCGAGAGATCCTGCAGCGCCTGTGCGGGGTTGCCGCCGGCGCGGCGCAGGTTGCGCTCGAAGGCGGCGCCGAAGATGCGCTTGTTGAGCATCATGTCGAGACGGTTGCCGACGCGGATCAGCACGCTTGAGCGCACCACCTCCAACAGCGCCATCAGTACATACAGACCGATCACCAGCACGGTGAGCATCAGCAGGGTGGTGATGTTGCTGCTGACCAGTGCGCGATCATAGACCTGCAGCATATAAACAGCCGGGGTCAGCATCAGCAGGTTGATCACCCCGCTGAAGGCGGCCAGTGCGTAGAAGGTACGGCGCAGGCGAAACAGCACCTCGGCCAGCTCGGAACGCGGGGACTGCGGGACGTCCATGGGACCCTCCGGCACTGCATGTTCGCTGGGTGTCCTGCTTGGGGTGACGGCATTTCGACGATTGATGCGCAGGACCGTCTAGTTAGAGACATTTTTTTGTCTTCTATGGTGTCGCCATGTAGGTATAGATGGGATTTTCGTCGATGTGCAAGGGATTTGAGTGCCTTATTTTTTTGATGCTTCGTTTTGTTTCATCAAAAAAATCTTTATTCAATAAATGCTTATACAGATGTGTCGTGATTGATGAGGCGACTGACGGTATCTTGACAATCCTATTGGCTAGGACTTAAGTCTAGTCGTGTGATCCAAGCCAAGAAGTCGACACGGCTCTCCTTGGCGAGCTCCTGCAAGGGGGTGATCACCATCGGAATCACGTTTTACCGGACGCCTGAGGCGTCTTTGCCAGGGCATTTCGCCGACCCGCAATTGCACGGGTCTCACACTGCCTGATTTCTGACGCTAGGTTTCGTGCCAGCGTGAGCATAGGGACATACCAAGCACTGATTGCACGCCGATCAGCCCAGCATGTCGGTGTGGCAGCGTTTGGCCTCTATCCCGGGAACGCTCTGACGATTGCGCGATGCGCAACGGACTGGGTGGGCTGCTTCTGTGCCAGGGATTCCTTCGACTTCGCGCATTCAGCCGCTGGGTATCCGAGGTGTAAGGAAATGGCCAATTTCATCAAGTCCGATCTCGAGTTCATCCTGCAGCAGATTTTCATTGCCGAGGCGCATGCTGCCGGGCAGAGCCTGAGTGAATTGCTGCCCAATTCCCAGGTGCCCTGGGGACTGCGTACAGTGGATGGCAGCTACAACAACCTGGTGGAGGGCCGTACCTTCTGGGGCGCCGCCGACCAGGAGTTCCTCCTGTTGCTGGACCAGCAGTTCCGCAATGACCAGGACGGCGACACCTTCGATATGAACGGCGGTGCGCCGGGCGGAGAGGTGACCAATACCGATTACGGCGCCACCGGCAATGTGGCCGATGCCGACCCGCGGATCATCTCCAACCTGATCGTCGACCAGACCATCAGCAATCCGGCGGCGGTGCAGGCTTTCATTGATATCGGGATGGGCATGCTGGCTGACGGTAGCCAGTTGGACCCGGATGGCAACCCCTATCCCGTTGGCACCGTACTGGATCTCGACGGAGTGGCGATCCCTGCCGGCCAATCGTTATTTATCCCCAACACTGCGCCGGACGAAGGGCTTTCGGCCGGCTTCAACACCTGGTTCACCTTCTTCGGCCAGTTTTTCGACCATGGCCTGGACCTCGTCAACAAGGGCAGTAACGGCTTCGTCTTCATTGCGCTGCAGCCGGACGACCCGCTGTACAACCCGGCCACACCGCAGACCAACTTCATGGTGGTTACCCGTGCCAGCGTCGAGGTGGACGCGGACGGTAACCGTGTGCACGTCAACCAGACCACGCCGTTCGTCGACCAGAACCAGACCTACAGCTCGCACGCCTCGCACCAGGTGTTCCTGCGGGCCTATGTGCTGGTGGACGGCCAACCCATGGTCACCGGCAAACTGCTGACCAACCGCGATCTGGGCGGCGACGGTATTTTCGGCACCGAGGACGACGTGGAGCTTGGCGGTATGGCCACCTGGGGCGTGCTCAAGGCGCAGGCTCGTGACGTGCTGGGCATCGAACTGGACGATCAAGATGTCGGCCGGGTGCCGTTGTTGGCCACCGACCAGTACGGCAACTTCATTCCGGGCGCTAACGGCATGCCGCAACTGGTCACCGCCGGCGGCCTGGTCGAGGCCAGCCTGGCTGCGCCCGTGGACGCCTCCCTGGCGCTGAGCACCGGTCATGGTTTCCTCGACGATATCGCCCACTCGGCCAACCCGTTCAACAGCCAGACCGGCGCGCCGCTGGTGGCCGATGCTGATGGCGTGGCGGGGGTCAACGACGGCCTGGCTGGCACCTATGACGACGAGCTGCTCGACGCCCACTTCATGGCCGGTGACGGCCGGGTCAACGAGAACATCGGCCTGACCGCCGTGCACCATGTGTTCCACGCCGAGCACAATCGCCTGGTCGAACATACCAAGGATGTGGCCCTGCAGGCCGCCGCCGATGGCGACATCGCCTTTCTCAACCAGTGGCTGTTGCAGCCGGTCGGCGCGATTCCGGCCGATCTATCGACTCTGGTATGGAACGGCGAACGGTTGTTCCAGGCCGCCAAGTTCGGTACCGAGATGCAGTACCAGCACCTGGTGTTCGAGGAGTTCGCGCGCAAGGTGCAGCCATTGGTGGACGAGTTCCTCATCCCCAACGGTTACGATGCCACCATCAACCCGGCGATCATGGCCGAGTTCGCTCACACCGTGTATCGCTTCGGTCACTCGATGCTGACCGAGACGGTCGATCGCTTCGATCCGAGCTTCCAGAACGACAGTAGCATGGGGCTGATCGAGGCCTTCCTCAACCCGCTGGCCTTCGACGATAACGGCACGCTGTCGCCCGAAGAGGCTGCTGGCGCCATCGTCCGCGGCCTGACCCGGCAACTGGGCAACGAGATCGACGAGTTCGTCACCGGCGCCCTGCGCAGCAACCTGCTCGGCCTGCCGTTGGACCTGGCGGCGATCAATATCGCCCGCGGTCGCGACACTGGCGTGCCGTCGCTGAACGAGGCGCGCGCCGAATTCTTCGCCATGACTGGCGATAGCCAGCTGCGTCCCTACACCAGCTGGCTGGACTTCGCCCTGCACCTGAAACATCCAGAGTCGTTGATCAACTTCATTGCCGCCTATGGCGCACATGCCAGCATCACCGGGGTGACCTCGCTGGCGGCCAAGCGCGCTGCGGCCATGGATATCGTGCTCGGTGGCGGCGCGATCTCCGATGACGCGCGCATGGCCTTCCTCAACGGGCCGGCGGCCAGCACCGGGGTCAATGACATCGACTTCTGGATCGGCGGCCTGGCCGAGCAGATCATGCCCTTCGGCGGCATGCTCGGCTCCAGCTTCAACTTCGTCTTCGAGACGCAGATGGAGGCGCTGCAGAACGGTGACCGCTTCTACTACCTGGCGCGCCTGGATGGCCTCAACTTCCTCACCGAGATGGAGGACAACTCCTTCGCCAAGCTGGTGATGCGCCATACCGATGCGGTGCACCTGCCGGCGGATATCTTCTCCAGGCCGGGGCTGATCCTCGAAGTGAATCAGTCAGCGCAGTTCAACGACGGGCTCGGTAGCGCCGATCCGGTTGGCGACAACCCGCTGATCCCACTGGTTATCCGCGATAACCCGGAGACGCCGGAGGTCGAAACCAACTACCTGCGTTACACCGGCGACGAGCACGTTGTGCTCGGCGGCACCGCAGGCGACGACGTGATGATCGGCAGCATCGGCGACGACACCCTGTGGGGCGACGGCGGCAACGACCGCCTGGAAGGCGGCGACGGCAACGACGTGATCGAAGGCGGGGCCGGCGACGACATCATCACCGACAAGGGCGGCGACGACGTCATCAAGGGTGGCGACGGCAATGACGTGATCCACGGTGGTAACGGCTTCAACCTCATCCTTGGCGGCCATGGCAACGACTTCATCATCACCGGTGAGGACGTTTCGGAGGTCTTCGCCGGCACTGGCAACGACTTCATCCTCGGCGCCAAGGGCAACCTGCAGACCGCCGGTAACGAGGGTGACGACTGGATCGAGATCGGCACCCAGGACGGCGCCCCCGGCGACAACCTCGAGCCGTTCTCCACCGATACCGTGAACGGCCATGACGTATTTATCGGCGGCCCTGGCTTCGACGAGGTGATAGGCGAGGGCGGCGACGACATCATGATCGGCTCCGAAGGCGCCGATCACTTCGACGGCAACTCCGGCTTCGACTGGGCCGTGTACAAGGACGATCAGGTCGGGGTGAAGGTCGACCTGATCGTCGACGACTTCGTCGAGCCGCCGGTGGCGCCATCCAATGCCGGTATCCTCGACCGCTTCGCCGAGGTGGAAGGCCTGTCCGGCTCGGCCCATGGCGACATCCTGCGCGGCGACAACGCCGATGCTGCGTTGATCGCCCAGGCCGGTGCCCAGGGCAGTCTGCTGACTGCCGAGGGCATCGCCCGCATCACCAACCTGCAGCAGATGCTCACCGAGTTCTTCGGGGCGCCGCAGACCTCCTTCGGCAGCGGTAATATCATCCTCGGCGGTGGCGGCAGCGACGTGCTGGAAGGTCGCGGTGGCGACGACCTGATCGACGGTGATCGCTGGCTCAACGTGCGCATCAGCGTGCGCGAGAACAACGACGGTACGGGCAATGAGATCGCGTCCTTCAACAGCATGAAAGACATGATCACGCTGATGCTCGACGGCGTTTACAACCCTGGGCAACTGGTGATCCAGCGCGAGATCCTCGATAGCGCCGATAGCTTCGACACCGCGCTGTACGGCGGGCCGCGCGAGAACTACACCGTGACCACGCTGGCCGGCATGACCATCGTCACCGACAACGTTGGCGACGAAGGTGCCGACCGCCTGCTCAATATCGAGCGCATCCAGTTCGCCGACAGCGCCTTGGTGCTGGTCGGCGGCCAGTTCGTCGAGGAAGTGGCGGGTACCGAACAGGGCGGCAACTTCTCGCCCACCGGCGCACTGCAGATTCTCGACGTCAATGGAGACCCCGTCGATGCACCGGCCATGGGCCAACTGCTGCGGGTTTCGGCCGCAGGCGTCGGCGATGAGGACAATGGCAATGGCCTGATCAATGGCCGGCCGGTCAGCTATGTCTGGCAGTTCGAGGCGGATCCGGGCTCGGGCATCTTCCAGGATATCGTCGAAGAAGGCGGTGCGCGGCCGTCCACCCAGGATGGCGTCTCCTATCGCGTCAGCCCCAACCTGGACGGTCTGGCGATTCGCGTGATCGCCATTTACCAGGACGATAACGGCGTGCTGGAGCGGGTGGCCTCGGCGGCCACAGACCCGGTAGCGGGCGGTGAGCTGCCGCTGCCGCCGGCTCCGCTGCCGGTGGAAAGTGAGGTGGTCAGCCCCGGCAATGGCCTGCGGATGATCCGCTCTGACCTGCAGTTCATCCTCGACCAGATCATCATCGCCGAGCGCCATGCCGCCGGCGAGGAGCTGATGGACATCATCCCCAACTCGCGCCTGCCCTGGGGCCTGCGCACGGTGGATGGTACGTTCAACAACCTGGTCTCCGGGCAGGAGCACTTCGGTGCGGCAGATCAGCCGTTCCCGACCTCGACCACGCAGGACTTCATCAACGACCCGGATGGCGACACCATCGACTTCAATGGGCCGGGCATCCCGGGCGGTGAGTTCAGCAACGGCAACTATGCCTACGATCCGGCCGATGTGACCAATCCGAACGATCCCACCGCACCCTGGAACGTGGTGGATGCCGATCCGCGGACCATCTCCAACCTGATCGTTGATCAGACCATCACCAATCCGGCAGCGGTACAGGCCTATGTCGATGCCGGCCTGGGCACTCTGGATGTCAACGGTGTGCTGCTGGATCTCAACGGCCAGCCGATCCCGGAAGGTATGCCGCTGTTTATCCCCAACAGCGCGCCGGACGAAGGGCTGTCGGCCGGCTTCAACTCCTGGTTCACTCTGTTCGGCCAGTTCTTCGATCACGGCCTGGACCTGGTCAACAAGGGCGGCAACGGTACGGTGTTCATCCCGCTGCAGCCGGACGACCCGCTCTATGTCGAGGGCGGTTCGGCCAACTTCATGGTGCTGACCCGGGCCACCAACCAGGCGGTGCTGGCCGGTACGGACGGTGTACTCGGCACGTCGGATGACGTACATGTGCATGTCAACCAGACCACGCCCTTCGTCGACCAGAACCAGACCTACACCTCGCATGCCTCGCACCAGGTGTTCCTGCGTGAGTACGCCATGACCGACGAGGGTCCGGTGGCCACCGGGCGCCTGCTCAATGGCGCCGATGGTGGCCTGCCGACCTGGGCCGAGGTCAAGGCTCAGGCGCTCGACATGCTGGGCATCGTGCTGAGCGATGCCGATGTGGTGAATGTGCCGCTGCTGGCTACCGACCAGTACGGCAAGTTCATCCCTGGCCCCAACGGTTATCCGCAGTTCGTCACGGGCGGTGGCCTGGTCTCTGCCGGGCCTGGAGGGGTGGCGGTGCCCAATGATGTGATTCGTACCAATCACGCCTTCCTCGACGATATCGCGCACAACGCCAGTCCCTTCAACAGCCAGAACGGCGCGCTGAAGACCGCCGACGGTGATGCTGAAGTGGGGTTGACCCTCGGCGATGGGCAGACCAGCGGCAACACCTATGATGATGAGCTGCTCGATGCCCACTTCATCACCGGCGACGGCCGCGGCAACGAGAATATCGGCCTGACCGCCATCCACCATGTGTTCCACGCCGAGCATAACCGCGTGGTGGCGCATACCAAGGACGTGGTGCTGGCCTCCAACGATATCGACTTCATCAACCAGTGGTTGCTGGAGCCGGTCGATAGCCTGCCGGGCAGCCCGGATGGGTTGGTGTGGAATGGCGAGCGACTGTTCCAGGCCGCGCGTTTCGCCACCGAGATGCAGTATCAGCACCTGGTGTTCGAGGAGTTCGCGCGCAAGGTGCAGCCGCAGGTGGACGTGTTCTTCAACGCCACCCAGGTGTACGACAGCACGTTGAATCCGGCAATCATGGCCGAGTTCGCCCACGTGGTGTACCGCTTCGGCCACTCGATGCTGACCGAGACGGTGGATCGCTTCGATCCGAACTTCGTCTCCAGCGAGCTGGGGCTGATCGAGGCCTTCCTCAATCCACTGATGTTCAATCAGTTGCGCAATCCGCTCAGTGATCCGAACAATCCGGATTTCGATCCGAACGCTCCTGAGTACATCACCGTCTCGGCGGAAGAGGCCGCCGGCGCCCTGGCGCGCGGCATGACCCGGCAGTTGGGCAACGAGATCGACGAGTTCGTCACCGAGGCCCTGCGCAACAACCTGCTCGGCCTGCCGCTGGACCTGGCCACCATCAACCTGGCACGCGGTCGCGAGACCGGGGTGCCGTCGCTCAACGCGGCGCGTCAGGAGTTCTACAACATGACCGGCGATAGCCAGCTCAAGCCGTACACCAGCTGGATCGATTTCGCCATGAACCTTAAGCACCAGACCTCGCTGGTCAACTTCATCGCTGCCTACGGTACGCATGCCGCCCTGCAGGCAGTCGATGTCGATACTCTGGCCGAGAAACGCGCGGTGGCCTTCGCCTTGGTATTCGGCGGCACGGCACTGATCGATGACGGTACGCCAGAGGGCCGGTTGTTCGATGCGGACGCCGAAGGCGTCGACCGCATGGCCTTCCTCAATGGCCCGGCGGCAACCACCGGGGTCAACGCGATCGACTTCTGGATCGGTGGCCTGGCCGAGAAGATCATGCCCTTCGGCGGTATGCTCGGCTCCAGCTTCAACTTCGTCTTCGAGACGCAGATGGAGGCGCTGCAGGATGCCGACCGCTTCTACTACCTGGAACGGCTCGCTGGCCTGAACATGCTCACCGAGATGGAGAACAACTTCTTCTCGCGCATGGTCATGGCCAACACCGATGCCACCCACCTGCCGGGGGATATCTTCTCCACACCGGGCTTTATCCTCGAGGTGAACCAGGCTCAGCAGTACACCGGCCTGGGCGTCGACGGCCGCGCCGATCCGGATAGCGGCGACCCGCTGCTACCGGAAGTGATTCGCGGGCCGAACTTCCTGCAGTACAACGGCGACGAGCACGTGGTGCTCGGCGGCACGGACGGCAATGACACCCTGATCGGCAGCATCGGCGACGACACCCTGTGGGGCGACGCTGGCAATGATCGTCTGGAGGGTGGCTTCGGCAACGACTTGCACATGGGTGGAGCTGGCGACGACATCATTACCGACATGGGCGGTGACGACATCATCCGCGCCGGCGAAGGCAATGATGTGATCCACACGGGCAATGGCTTCGACCTGGTGATGGCCGGCCATGGCAAGGACTTCGTCATCTCCGGCGAGGACGGTACGGAAATCTTCGGTGGACCGGGCGACGACTTCATCCTTGGCACCCGCGGCAACGAGGCGCAGTTCGGTAACGAAGGCAACGACTGGCTGGAGCTGGGCGGCCCCGACGGCAACGGCGGTGACAACTTCAGCGAGTTCGGCCTGGACGACGTGATCGGCCACGACGTGTTCATCGGCGAGTTCGGCATCATCGACCGCATGGACGGCGAGGGTGGCGACGACATCATGTTCGGCAACGGCGGCGAGGGCGACCGCTACGTCGGCGGCTCCGGCTTCGACTGGGCGGGCTTCCGCGACGATCCGTTCGGGGTCAACGTGGACTTCCGTCTGCGCGCCTTCGACGAAACGCCGGTGGCACCGTCCGATGTATCGGTGCTGGCGCGCTTCGAGTTCATGGAAGGGCTGTCGGGCTCGCAGCATGCCGACATTCTCAACGGCGACGACCGTGACGCCACGGCCATTGCGCTGTCCGGCGCCTACGGCAGCGTGCTCAGTGACGACTACATGGACATGGTCGACGGCTTGCGGGCGTTCATCAACGAACTGGCCGATCCGCTGACCAGCCTCGGCGAGGTCACCTCCTTCGGTGCGGGCAATATCATCTTCGGCGGCAACGGCAGCGACCTGATCGCCGGTAACGGCGGCGACGACCTGATCGACGGTGACATGTGGCTCAACGTGCGCATCAGCGTGCGTGAGAACAATGATGGTAGCGGCGCAGAGATCGCCAGCTTCAACAGCATGGTGCCGATGATCCCGCTGATGCTCAACGGTACCTACAACCCGGGACAACTGGTCATCGTCCGCGAGCTGATGTCCGGCACGGTCGACCCGGACGACCTCGGGCAGTCCTTCGATACGGCGGTCTACTCGGGGCTGATGTCCGAGTATGAAGTGCTCGAGTGGGGCGATGGCCTGTTCGGTGTACGCCACGTTGGTCTGGATGGTTTGGACAACGACGGCGACGGCCTCCTCGATGTAGTCGGTGCCGATGGTGCGGACATGATCCGCAATATCGAGCGCATCCAGTTCAACGACCAGGTCATGGTGCTGGTCGAAGGACGCAACGCCGAGGTGGAAGGCGCGCTGCGCATCAGCGACGGCTCGCCCAGCGTCGGCCAGGTGCTCAGCGTATCGGCCGGGCTGGTGCGCGACGCCGACAACATCGGCGTCGGTAATCCGAACGGCGCCATCACCGGGCCGATCAGCTATTACTGGCAGGTGGATGCCGAGGGTGACGGCACCTTCGAAGATATCGTGACGGAAAACATCGGTGGCGAGGCTGCCCGTGCAACCGGCCCGAACTTCACCGTGACGCCTGAGTTCGAGGGGTTGGCCCTACGCGTCAAGGCGATCTACAAGGACGCTCACGGCGTGCTGGAAACCGTGCTCTCGGCACCGACCAGTTTGGTCGTGCAAGGTGGCGATCCGAACGATCTGCCGGTGGGCAGCGTGCTGCTGAGCAGCATGACGCCGACGCTGGGGCAACCGTTGACGGCGATCAATGCCTTTACCGATGCCGACGGGCTCGCCAGCGTGCAGTTCTCCTACCAATGGCAGGCCGGCGCGGGCGGCAACTTCGTCAATATCGCCGGCGCCACCGGCTCGAGCTTTACCCCGACCGTGGCCCAGGCCGGGCAGCAGATCCGGGTGATGGTCCGCTACACCGATAACGGCAACACCCTGGAGTCGCTGACTTCGGCGGCGACAGCGGTGTTGGCTGGAATCATGGTCATGACGACGTTCGGCGGAACCCTGGTGGGTACTTCGGGTAGTGAAATGATGCAGGGTAGCGATGGGGACGACACCCTCAACGGCATGGGCGGGGACGATACGCTGGAGGGTGGTGCTGGCAACGACCGCCTCAATGGTGGCACTGGTGCCGACACCATGATGGGGGGGGCTGGTGGCGATATCTACTGGGTCGATCATGTAGACGACAGGGTGACCGAGCATGCAGGTGAGGGCACCGACCAGGCGAGGACGACGCTCAGCAGCTACACGCTGGGGGCGAACGTAGAGAACCTGTGGTACTACGGCACGGAGTCCTTTACCGGTTCTGGTAATGGCCTGGACAACATTATGGTCAGCGGGGGGAGCAGTGATCGACTCAATGGTCGTGAGGGGGCTGATCGGATGGTGGGCGGTGCAAGTGACGACATCTACTGGGTCGACCATGTAGGCGACCGGGTGATCGAGCAGGTAGGCGAGGGCACCGACCAGGTGAGGACGACGCTCAGCAGCTACACACTGGGGGCGAACGTAGAGAACCTTTGGTACTACGGGACGGAGTCGTTCACGGGCACAGGTAATGCACTGGACAACATTCTTCAGGGAAGTACCGGCAATGATCGGCTCAATGGTCGTGAGGGTGCCGACCGGATGGTTGGCGGGGCTGGTGACGACATCTACTGGGTCGATCATGTAGGTGACCGAGTGATCGAGCAGGTAGGTGAGGGCACCGACCAGGTGAGGACGATGCTCAGCAGCTACACGCTGGGGGCGAATGTGGAGAACCTGTGGTACTACGGCACGGAGTCGTTCACGGGCACGGGTAATGCACTGGACAACATTCTTCAGGGAAGTACCGGCAATGATCGGCTCAATGGTCGTGAGGGTTCCGACCGGACGGTTGGCGGGGCTGGTGACGACATCTACTGGGTCGATCATGTAGGCGACCAAGTGATCGAGCAGGTAGGTGAGGGTACCGACCAGGTGAGGACGACGCTCAGCAGCTATACGTTGGACGCGAATGTGGAGAACCTGTGGTACTACGGCACGGAGTCATTCACGGGCATGGGTAATGCACTGGACAACATTCTTCAGGGAAGTACCGGCAATGATCACCTGAATGGAGGTGTTGGCAATGACAGGCTTATTGGTGGTGCTGGCAACGACATCTTCGCGTTCGGACCGAACTTCGGCAACGACACCCTCATCGGCTTCGATGCCAATCCGGCTGGTGGTCAGGATCTGCTGAACATCGCGGCCTTCGGCCTCACGCTGGATACCTTCGACAGCCGGGTTGCCATTGGTGATGCTGGAAACGACACGGTCGTGACCATCAATGGCGTCGATGGCGGCACCATCACCCTGGTCGGAGTCGTCAATCACACCACAGTGACCGTGGCGGACTTCCAGTTGAGTTGATTCGGAAAGCCTGGTGCCTGGCTCTGTCCAGGCACCATGGCGACAAGGGTATAAACCTTGAGGGGAGCATATTCGATGAGCGACAAGATCAAGGTGGGCATAGTCGACGACCATCCAATGCTGCGTCAGGGGGTCGCTGCGACCCTGGGCCGGGTCGAGGACTTCGAGGTGGTGGAGCAGGGCGGTTGCGCCGACGAGGCGCGGGAAATTTCCGCGCGCTGTCAGCCCGATGTGCTGCTGATGGATGTCAACATGCCTGGCGATACCTTCGCTGCGGTGCGCGCCATCAGCAAGGCGCAGCCGAAGGTCAAGGTGTTGATGCTGACGGTGTCCGAGTCCGAGGACGATGCGTACTCGGCCCTGGAAGGCGGTGCTCAGGGCTACGTGCTAAAGGGGGTCAGTGGTCCCGAGCTGATTCAGGCGATTCGCACCGTGGCCAAGGGTGAAACCTTCATTACCCCGGCGCTGGCGACACGGCTGTTGAGCAACTTTCGCAAGCACCAGACTGAGCAGCGCGGGGTAGACCTCACTCACCGCGAAGAACAGATCATCCGTGAAGTCGCCAACGGCCTGACCAATCGTGAGGTGGCGGCCAAACTGGGCTTGAGCGAGAAGACAGTGAAGTACTACATGACCAACGTGATGCAGAAGTTGCATGCGCGCAATCGCGTCGAGGCGGTGGCAGCTGTGCGCCGCTATTGGGAAAGCCACAAGACCTGGACCGTGGGCATCGGAGCACCGTGAAAGCAAAGACTCTAGCGGTTATCGTCGTCGCGTAAATCGAACCTGGCCGTGACCCGGGTGCCTTGCCCGGGGGCCGATTCGAGTTCGAACGTCCCGCCCAGAGACTCCACTCGATAGCGCATGCCTACCAGTCCCAGGCGCGAACGATGTGCCCCTGTCGCGGCCTGAAGGCCCTGAGCGATGCCTGCGCCAGCGTCCGCCACCTGTACCTCCAGCACGCCATGCCTGCACTCGGCGCTGACCCACTGGCCCTGGCCGCCGGCATGGCGGAAGGCGTTGTTCAACGCCTCCTGTACCAGACGGTAGACGCAGATCTTGTAGGGCAGACTCAGCGTCTCGGGCAACTTGCCGAGTTCCAGTTGCACCTTGGTTTCGCTGCGTTGCTCATGGCGTTGCACCACCAGTTTGAGCAGCTCTTCCAGATTCAGCTCGTTGATTTCCGGCAGGGCCAGGCCACGGGAAATACCGCGAATCTCGCGCAGACTTTCCTGGGCGGCATTGCGGATGGTCTCCAGAGGCTCGCTGGTCGTGCTTGTTGACAACGCCGCCAGTTCATCCAGACGTAGCAAAATCAGGGTCAGAAGCTGCGCCGGACCATCGTGCAGGTCAGCGCCCAGGCGTCTGTGAGTCAGCTCATTGATCGTGGCGAACTCCTGACTGGCGGTGGCGACGCGTCGTTGCAGGGTGGCATTTTGCTGATGCAGCGCCAGCTGTGCATGCATCTGCTGGCGCAGAGCCGTCTGCTGTTTGCTGATGATGCGGTCACCGTGGCGGACGATGAGAAACAGCAGCACCAGCATGGCCAGGGTCGCAGCGGCGATGATCGCCCAGACCTGCTGGTGGATGCTGCCGATCTCGTGCTCCATCTCGTAGAACTCACCGATGGCGATGATCTTCCCGCTACCGAACTCACGCAGCGGCACGTAGGTTTCGTACAGCGGTCGGTCGAAGCTGCGCTCGTAGGCATGCTCGTCATGATCCAGCGGGCTCAGGCGGGTGACCACCTTGCCTTGCATGGCCTCGGCGATGGGCCCGGCCGGGTGATAATAGAAAGCCGGTCGCTTGCTGGTGCTGTAGACATTGCTACCGTCGGGGAGCCAGATCTTCACCGAAACGATGTGGCTGTTGAGCGAGGTTTGCCGCATCAGTGCATCGATCGCCTGCGTGCTCTCGGGCTTGAGGCTTCGCGCACTGGCCAACTCCTGAACGTACTCGTCGAGAAATGCCTCCATGTAGATGGCTGCACCTTCTCCTGCACTCTGCGCGGCGGCCAGCCTGATCTGCTGGCTGACCAGGCTGCCGACGAAGGTCATGCTCACGCCGAGAATCAGCGCAGCAGCGAGAACGAACTGCACCGAGCGGTTCGCCGGCCCCAGGCGACGCCAGCCGGATGAGATGGGTTCGACCAAAGTCCCATCACCATTCTCGACCAAGGTCGTTGAAATGGATTCGACCTTTGCATCTATGGCCATTGCCGTTACTCCCCGATGCTTGAAACCAAGTGCTGAAAGACCTTCTGCTTGCTGCAACACGGTGAGGTCTATCAACAAGCTAGTTCAGGATTGGCCTTGTCGGGACGCCGAGCGCGCATCACCAACTCAGCAGAGGTTGGCGTGTGCTCCAGGCGGATAGGCGAGGTGGCTGTTACAGCCGTAGCTTGATAGGACGCATGGAGTGGGTCTTGAGTATTTTCAAGCGTGGCGCTGGCGATGGCATGCGGTGCAAGAGAGGGCACCACGGTCGTCGTTGAGGTCACCCATGATGGAGCGCAATAACATGGACAGCAGTCCACGCCGTCCCGTAGCGGCGAGCTTATGCGGTATCGGTCTGTGGCATGGCCACGGGCCGCCTTAGTTCCATCTCTCGGCCCAGTTGCCGCTGGGGCAAACGATCGCTACGCGGTTCGAGCCCTTATCCATCTGCCCAGACACACTTCTGCCTGCGCTGCGCCACGCCGTTGCAATGTTGCCGTATGCATGTGGTTTCACTGACGTCTCCGTCAGTCGCGCTCACATCAAAGGGAGCACAACAAAATGGCTGTCAAGACAACCCAATCCGATCTGGAATTCATCCTCCAGCAAATCAAGATCGCCGAAGCCCACGCCGCTGGCGCCTCGCTCTATGACCTGGTCGGCAACCCGCTGTTGCCCTACGGTCTGCGCACGGTCGACGGCACCTACAACAATCTGGTGCCTGGCCAGGAGCAATACGGCTCGGCCGACCAGATCATGCCGCGGCTGCTGGAACCCGAGTTTCGCGATGCGGAAAATGGTATCGATGGTGCCGGCGCCCCTCCTGGCTTTCCCGGTTCAGGCACTCAGACCAGCTATGAACAAACCAGCGGCTATGTGGTGGATTCGCAGCCGCGGATCATCAGCAACCTGATCGTCGACCAGAGCCTGAACAACCCGGCGGCGGTGATGGCCGCGCTGGAGTACGCCGGTTCCAGCGATGTCTTCGGCGATGCACAGTTGGTGGCAAATGCTCTGGCCGCGTTGAAAACCGCCGAGGCGGCGGCGCAGGGCAATAGTGCGCTGGTCGAGGCTAGCGCCGCGCTGCTGGCCGCCTCTGCCGCTGCGGCCCAGGCTGCAGCCGAAGCGGCGGCGCAGGTGCAGGCGCAGGCCGATGCCGACGCCTTGGCGCACAGCGAGGCGCTGGCGCTGGTAACAGCTGCGCAGGCCGCGGAAGGGGCTGCCTTGGCGGCGTTGATTTTTGCCCTGAATAACGGTGGTGATGTTGTCGGCACTTTAGCCACATACAATGCGGCAACGGCTGCGACTGCCGCAGCTCAGGAGCAAGCTGGTACGGCTGGCGAAAGTGCTGCCGCATCGGCTGCGCTTGCTATGGAAGCTCAGATCGTTGCTCAGACAGCGGCTACACAGTTGGCCAGCGATACGGCCGCTCACGAACTGGTGCTGGCCGAGGTTGCTGAAAGCAGCGCCGAGGTTGCTGCTGCCCAGGCCGCGCTGGATGGGCTGCTGGACGATATGGGTATCGTCATGGACAACGGCAGCGTGCAGGTGCCCAACGTCTCGCCGGACGAGGGACTGAGTGCGCCATTCAACGCCTGGATGAGCCTGTTCGGCCAGTTTTTCGACCATGGCCTGGATCTGGTCAACAAGGGCGGCAGCGGCACCGTGTATATCCCGCTGCAGCCGGACGACCCGCTGTATGTCGAGGGCTCGCACAGCAACTTCATGATCCTCACCCGCGCCACCAACCAGCCGGGGCCCGATGGCATCCTCGGCACGGTCGACGACGTGCGCGAACATGTCAACCAGACCACCCCCTTCGTCGACCAGAACCAGACCTACACCTCGCACGCCTCGCACCAGGTGTTCCTGCGCGAGTACGTCATGGTCGACGGCAAGCCGGTGGCCACCGGGCATATGCTCGACGGGCCCAACGGCGGCCTGGCTACCTGGGCCGATATCAAGGCGCAGGCGCGCGAGATGCTCGGTATCGAGCTCACCGATGCCGATGTCGGCAACGTGCCGCTGCTGGCCACCGACGAATATGGCCAATTCATTCGTGGCGAGAATGGTTTCGCCATGTTGATCATGCCGGGTAACCCGCCAGTACAGGTAGAGGGCGATCCGGACAATCCAATCAGCACCCAGGGGGCTGTCCGCACCGGCCATGCCTTCCTCGACGATATCGCCCATAACGCGGTACCGGTGATAGTCGGCGGGCAATTGGTGGCCGATGCCGATGAGGTGGCCGGCAATGCCGTGGTGGCCAACCCCATGACCGGACGCAACCTCGAGTACGACAACGAATTGCTCGACGCCCACTACATCACCGGCGATGGTCGCGGCAACGAGAACATCGGCCTGACCGCGGTGCACCATGTGTTCCACTCCGAGCACAACCGGCTGGTCGAGGCCAACAAGCAGACCATCCTCGCCAGCGGCGATCTGGCCTTTATCAACGAGTGGCTGCTGCAGCCGGTGGAGTCTGTGCCGGAGAGTGTCGACGGGCTGATCTGGAACGGCGAGCGCTTGTTCCAGGCCGCGCGCTTCGTCAACGAGATGCAGTACCAGCACCTGGTGTTCGAGGAGTTCGTGCGCAAGGTCCAGCCGTTCACCGATATCTTCCTGGTGCAGCCGGATATCGAGATCGACGCGGCCATCGTCGCCGAGTTCGCCCATGTGGTGTACCGCTTCGGTCACTCCATGCTCAACGAAACGGTGGACCGGCTGAGCTTCGACATGCAGTCCAACGATATCGGCCTGATCGAGGCCTTCCTCAACCCGGTCGAGTTCGGCAGTGCCGATGGCGATGTCATGGCCGGCTCGATCATCCGTGGCATGACCCGGCAGACCGGTAACGAGATCGACGAGTTCGTCACCGGCGCCTTGCGCAACAACCTGGTGGGGCTGCCGCTGGATCTGGCGGCAATCAATATCGCCCGCGGTCGCGACACCGGCGTGCCGTCACTCAACAGCGCGCGCGAACAGTTCTTCGCCGCCACCGGCGACAGCAACCTCAAACCCTACGTCAGCTGGGTCGACTTTGCGCTGAACATCAAGAACCCGGCGTCGATCATCAATTTCATCGCCGCCTACGGCCAGCACGAAAGCATCCTCGCGGCCGATACAGCCGAGGCCAAGCGCGACGCCGCCACTCTGCTGGTGATGGGCGGCAGCGGCAGCCCGAGCGACCGCACCGACTTCCTCAACAGCAGCGGCACCTGGGCCGAGCGGGAATCCGGCCTGAACCTGGTGGACTTCTGGATCGGCGGTTTGGCCGAGCGCAAGATGCCGTTCGGCGGCATGCTCGGCTCGACCTTCAACTTCGTCTTCGAAATACAGATGGAGAATCTGCAGGACGGCGACCGCTTCTACTACCTGTCGCGCACCCAGGGGCTCGACCTGTTGGGGGCACTGGAGGCCAATTCCTTCGCCTCGCTGGTGATGGCCAACACCGACCTTGGCCGGCCGGGCTCCTCGCACCTGCCAGGAGATCTGTTCGCCTCGGTGGACCATATTCTCGAGCTGAACCAGGCGCTGCAGATCGGCGACGATCCGGTATGGGACAACCCCATCATGCAGGCGCTGACGCCCATGGTGGAGCGTGGTGAGGGCTACCTGCGCTACAACGGTGAGGCCCATGTAGTGCTGGGTGGTACCGAAGGCAACGACACCCTGATCGGTGGTGTCGGCGACGACACTCTGTGGGGCGATGGTGGCGACGATACCCTGGAGGGAGGCTACGGCAACGACATCATCCAGGGCGGCGACGGCGACGACATCATCACCGACATCGGCGGTGACGACATCATCAAGGCCGGCGACGGCAACGACGTGATCCATGGCGGCAATGGCCTCGATCTGATCTTCGCCGGCGACGGTCATGACTTCGTCATCGGCGGCACCGACGGCAAGGAAATCCTGGCCGGCACGGGCAACGACTTCATCCACGGTGGCGACGGCATCGACGCGCTGTTCGGCGGCTCCGGCGACGACTGGGTGGAAGGCGGCGGACGTTTCGACTACATCGCTGGCGACAACGGCGACATCTTCTTCGAGAGTCCGATCCTCGGCCACGACGTGCTCAACGGCGGCCAGGGCGACACCGACTACGACGCCGATTCCGGCGACGACATCATGTTCGCCGGTGCCGGTATCCAGAAGAATATCGGCATGTGGGGCTTCGACTGGGTGATCCACAAGGACAGCACGGTGTCCGCCTACTCGGATCTCAACCAGTTGGTGTTCGACACCGAGCCGCTGAAAGTGCTGCGCGACCGCTTCAGCGACGTCGAGGCACTATCGGGCTGGGACCTCGATGATGTCTTGCGTGGCGATGACCGTGGCAACGATCCGGATGCCGGCGAGGAGGAGCAGTTCGATGCCAATAACGCTCTCAGCCAGGCCGGTGTGGACCGTATCAACGGTCTGCGCGAGATGCTCGATTATTTGGTGGAGCTGCCGCCCGAGGAGGGCGACCTCGAGGCCGCCATTGCCTTCAATGCCGGCAATATCCTGCTCGGCGGCGGCGGCAGCGACGTGATCGAGGGCCGTGGTGGCGACGATTACATCGATGGTGCGGCCTGGCTCAACGCGCGTATCAGCATCCGCGACGATAACGGCAACGAGATTGGCACGGCCGATGGCATGACCAAGGTGATTACCGGCAAGAGCGGCATTCTTGCCAATACGGTGGACAGCCTGACGCTGGATCAGGCCATGTTCAGTCGCCTGCTCAATCCCGGGCAGTTGCATATCGTGCGTGAGATTCTCTACAGCAAGGACGAGAACGACATCGACACCGCGGTGTACTTCGGCCTGGCCGATGAGTACGACATCTTCGAGAACTTCGATGGTACCTGGACCGTCACCCATACCCGCTTCGCTGGCGACGGCGGCACCGTGACCACCTTCGACCCGCTCGATCCGGACGGGCTCAATACCACGCGCAAGATCGTCTCCGACGGCACCGATACCCTGCGCAATATCGACCGCGTGCAGTTCGCCGATCAGGTGGTGTGGTTGGTAGATCGCCCCGCCGAGGGCTCGGTGTCGATCAGCAATATGGCGCCGGCCGAGGACGACATGTTGCTGGCAGCCGCCATCATCAGCGATCCCAATGGCACCGAGTTCGCCGTGCTCAGCTACGCCTGGCAGGCGCTGGTGGCCGGTGAGTGGGTGCAGGTTGGTACGGGGCAGAGCTTCCAGCCCGGAGACGCCCAGGTCGGGCTGGCGCTGCGTGTGGTGGTCAGCTTCAACGACGACTGGGGCAACCCGGAGAGCGTGGTGTCTGAGGTCACCGCGCCGGTGCTCAACGTCAACGATGCACCCACCGGGCTGCCGCAACTCAGCAACGCATCGCCCAGCGTCGGCCAGGTGCTGATCGCTTCCGCCGCGCAGATCGCCGATGCCGATGGTCTGGTCGGGGCGACCTTCGCCTACCAGTGGCAGGTCGGCAGCGGCGATAGTTTCAGCAATATCGCTGGCGCCACCGCGCAGTCCTTCACCCTGACAGCGGCTCAGGCCGGCCAGCAGGTGCGGGTGCAGGTCAGCTACACCGATAACCGCGGCACCTTCGAGTCGCTGACCTCAGCGGCTACCGCGGTGGTGGCCAGTGCGGTGATCATGGGCACCAATGCGGCCAATACGCTCAACGGTACGGCGCTGGACGACCATATCCTCGGCCTGGGCGGCAATGACGTGCTCAACGGCCTGGCCGGTAACGACATCCTCGACGGTGGCGCGGGCAACGACACCCTGGATGGCGGCCTCGGTGCTGATGTCATGCTCGGCGGCCTGGGCAACGACATCTATATCGTCGATAACCTCGGTGATCAGGTGATCGAGGCAGTCGGCGCCGGTACCGATACGGTGCGCACCACGCTGCTTAGCTATGGCTTGGGCGAGAACCTCGAGCACCTGACCTTTATAGGCAGCGGCAATTTCACTGGTTACGGCAACACCTTGGCCAACACCATCACCGGCGGCGCGGGCAACGATGTGCTCGATGGCGGTACCGGAATCGACCGTCTGGTTGGTGGGGCGGGCAACGACAGCTACTACGTCGACAACCCCGGCGATGTGGTGGTCGAGGCCAGTGGCGGTGGCATCGATACCGTCTACTCCAGCGCGGCCAGCTACACCCTGAGCGGCAACGTGGAAAACTACGTGCATATCGGCGCAGGGGCGGCCAATGCCACTGGTAACGGCCTGGCCAACCAGATGTCGGGCAGTGCCTTGGCGGATGTCCTGCGCGGCCAGGGAGGGGATGATGTACTCCTCGGGCTCGGTGGCAATGACACCCTGTATGGCGGAGCAGGTGCCGACACCCTGTTCGGCGGCCTTGGTAACGACACCCTGTTCGGCGAGGGCGGCAACGACACCCTCGACGGCGGCGACGGTGACGACATCCTCGATGGTGGTGCCGGTAACGACATCGTGATCGGCGGTGCCGGCAACGACACCCTGTATGCCAATCAGGGCAACGACATCTTCATGTTCGGGCCCAACTTCGGCAACGACACCATCATCGGTTTCGACGCCAACCCGGCAGGAGGGCAGGACCTGCTCAATATCGCGGCATTCAATCTGACTGCCGCGACGTTCTCCAGTCGCGTGTCAATCGCCGATGCCGGCAACGATGTGTTGGTGACGGTCAACGGTGCAGATGGCGGCAGTATCCGCCTGGTCGGTGTAACCGATCACACCAGCGTGGCCATCACCGACTTTCAGTTGGCATGAGGTGGCGTGATCCCTGGCGTTCGGATCACGCGCGGTAAGCCAGGGTCGGCGCCAGGTTGACTGCGGAGCATCGCCTGCGGGGGCGGTGCTTCGTGGTCTTCTTTTCAGGTGCGAGGGAATATCGCAAAAAGTTGCGCTGGAACGCATGTCGAGTTCCATTCGCGTGGTAATGTAATACGCAGTTACATTTACCCACCTGTGTTTATGGAGTTTCCATGCCGATCAAGGATTCGATCCTGGCAGCCGTGCTGGCTGCTGTCCTGCCGTTCACCTGTGTTGCATACGCCAATCCCGAGACCGAGCCAGAAAATGCTGTGGTCGGCGAAGAGGTCATCGAGACCGAGGACGCAGCGCAGTTCATCAGTCCCGAAGAGTTTGTCGCCAGCCTGGAGTTCAAGACCGGTCGCGTCGTTCTGGGCAGCGATCTTGCTACCCTCAATCTGCCCGATACCCTGGTGTTTCTCGACGGCGAGAACGCTCAGCGTCTGCTGGTCGATGGTTGGGGCAACCCACCGGATGACGTCCCGCCGCTGGGCATGATCCTGCCGGCTGGCGTATCGCCCTTGGCCGACGAATCCTGGGGTGTGACGGTCGAGTATGAAGACAGCGGTTACGTGTCCGACGAGGACGCCGCCGATATCGACTACGGCGACATGCTCGAGGACATGCAGGCCGACATGCGCGAGGCCAACACCTGGCGTGAAGAGAACGGCTACGAGGCCGTGCAACTGGTCGGTTGGGCTGCCGAGCCGCACTACGATGCGCAAGGCAAGAAACTGCACTGGGCCAAGGAGCTGAAGTTCGGCGACAGCGACGTCAATACCCTGAATTACAACATTCGCGTGCTGGGTCGCAAGGGCGTGCTGGTGCTGAACTTCGTCGCCAACATGGATCAGTTGGCGGAGATCGAGGCCAGCGTGCCGGCTGTGCTGGCTGCGACCGAGTTCAACCCAGGCCAGCGCTATGCCGAGTTCGATCCGGATCTGGACACCGTTGCCGCATACGGCCTCGGCGCGCTGGTAGCCGGCAAGGTCGCTGCCAAGACCGGTTTGCTGGCCATGTTGCTGGTACTGCTGAAGAAGTTCTGGTTCATTCCGGTGGTGCTGGGCGGCTGGCTGTTCAAGCGTATCGGTCTGCGCAAGAAGCAAGATCCGGCCGAAGCGGTGAGCGCGCCTGCCGCAACCACTGTCGACGCCGAGCCACAAGAGCCAGGGCAAACGGTGATGGATCTGAACAAGCCGGATGATGCGGACAAACGCTGAATTCAGTCCGTAGCCCGGATGCAATCCGGGGGCTCTTTCGCACTATTGCCGGATTGCTTCCGGGCTACGAGAAACGCCGCGAACCCTGCAGAGGGCTCGCGGCGTTTTTCGTTGCGGCTTGAAGTCTTACTTGGACAGGTACTTCATCCCGTCTTCCAGCCCCTGCAGGGTCAGCGGGTACATGCGATCTTCGATCAGTTCGCGCACCAGGCCGGTGGAGGCGGTGTAGTTCCAGGTGTCCTTGGGGTAGGGGTTGATCCAGATGATCTTCTTGAACTTCTCGGTGAAGCGCTTCATCCAGACGTAGCCGGCTTCCTCGTTCCAGTGCTCGACGCTGCCGCCGGCCTGGGTGATCTCGTAGGGCGCCATGGCTGCGTCGCCGACGAACACCACCTTGTAGTCGGCGCCGTACTTGTGCAACAGGTCAATGGTCGAGGTGCGCTCGCTGGTGCGACGCATGTTGTTCTTCCACACGCTCTCGTAGATGAAGTTGTGGAAGTAGAAATACTCCAGGTGCTTGAACTCGGTCTTGCAGGCGGAGAACAGCTCCTCGCAGACCTTGACGTGGGCATCCATCGAGCCGCCGATATCCAGCAGCAGCAGGAGCTTCACCGTGTTGCGGCGTTCCGGGCGCATCTGGATGTTGAGCAGGCCGCCGTCCTTCGCGGTGTGGTCGATGGTGCCGTCCAGGTCCAGCTCCTCGGCTGCGCCCTGACGGGCGAACTTGCGCAGGCGGCGCAGCGCGACCTTGATGTTGCGCGTGCCCAGCTCGACCTGATCGTCGAGGTTCTTGTATTCGCGCTGGTCCCACACCTTGGCAGCCTTGCCCTGGCGCTTGCCGGCATCGCCGACGCGAATGCCTTCGGGGTTGTAGCCGCCGGAGCCGAACGGGCTGGTGCCGCCGGTACCGATCCACTTGTTGCCGCCGGCGTGCTTTTCCTTCTGCTCCTCGAGGCGTTTCTTGAATTCCTCGATCAGCTTGTCGAGGCCGCCGAGGCTCTGGATCTGCGCCTTTTCCTCGTCGCTCAGCAGGCGCTCGAACTCCTTGCGCAGCCATTCCTCGGGGATCATCGCCTCGATATGCTGGTTGAGGTTCTCCAGGCCCTTGAAGTAGGCGCCGAAGGCACGGTCGAACTTGTCGAAGTGACGTTCGTCCTTCACCAGAATTGCCCGCGCCAGGTAGTAGAACTCGTCCATATCGGCGAACACGACGTTATGTTTGAGCGCGTTGATCAGGTCGAGCAGCTCGCGCACCGACACCGGCACCTTGGCCGCACGCATTTCGTTGAATAGGTTGAGCAGCATGGCTGCGCCCTCATGTCAGTTCTGGCCGGGCTGCTGCGCGTCGGCCATGCGGCGTTGAAAGCTCGCTGCCCATGCTCACGTACTGCAGTACGCTGCGCTGTTCAGCTCGCTTTCGCCTTGCCTGGCTCTAGCTCGCGAGCCCTGTATCAAGTGGGCTGCGCGCCAAGCGGTGCGCAGCAGCCCGATGTTTACCGAGAAGCGCGGCGGGTCATGAAGGCCAGGCGCTCGAGCAACTGTACATCCTGCTCGTTCTTCACCAAGGCGCCGGCCAGCGGCGGGATGGCCTTGGTCGGGTCGCGCTCGCGCAGTACCGCTTCGCCGATGTGGTCGGCCATCAGCAGCTTCAGCCAATCCACCAGCTCGCTGGTCGAGGGCTTCTTCTTCAGGCCTGGCACCTTGCGTACATCGAAGAACACGTCCAGCGCTTCGGCCACCAGCTCGCCGCTGATGTTGGGGTAGTGCACGTCGACGATCTTCTTCAGGGTGTCGCGATCCGGGAAGGCGATGTAGTGGAAGAAGCAGCGGCGCAGGAAGGCGTCCGGCAGTTCCTTCTCGTTGTTCGAGGTGATGATGATGATCGGGCGCTGCTTGGCCTTGATCGTCTCGTTGGTCTCGTAAACGTAGAACTCCATCTTGTCGAGTTCCTGCAACAGGTCGTTGGGGAACTCGATGTCGGCCTTGTCGATCTCGTCGATCAGCAGGATCACGCGCTCGTCGGACTCGAACGCCTCCCACAGCTTGCCTTTCTTGATGTAGTTGCGAACGTCGTGAACCTTGTCCGAGTCGAGCTGCGAGTCACGCAGGCGGCTGACCGCATCGTATTCGTACAGGCCCTGGTGCGCCTTGGTGGTGGACTTGATATGCCAGGTGATCAACCTGGCGCCAAAGGCATCGGCCAGTTGTTCGGCAAGCATGGTCTTGCCGGTGCCTGGCTCACCCTTGACCAACAGTGGGCGCTGCAGGGTGATGGCGGCGTTGACCGCGAGTTTGAGGTCGTCGGTGGCGACGTAGGACTGGGTGCCTTCGAACTTCATCGGAAAATCCTCGGAACGGTAACGCGCGGGGCCGGCCCGCAGCAGAAATTCAGAGTGCGACTATAACGCGCAGCTCCGGTGGCTGTGAACGCAGACGCAGTATTCAGTCACTGAATGGCGAGTCACCCGGCTTTCGGTCTGCTGGCTGGACGTGTGCCAGGGGGAGGCTTAGGCTTGGGGTTTTCCCTGCCCGCAAGGACTTCCGTCATGAGTCGTATCTTCGCAGACAACTCCCAGGCCATCGGCAACACGCCGCTGGTCATGATCAACCGCCTGGGGCCCAAAGGCGTGACCATTCTGGCCAAGATCGAAGGCCGCAACCCGGCGTACTCGGTCAAGTGCCGCATCGGCGCCAGCATGATCTGGGATGCCGAGGAGCGCGGTGTGCTCAAGCCAGGCATGACCATCGTCGAGCCGACCTCCGGCAATACCGGTATCGGCCTGGCGTTCGTCGCTGCTGCACGTGGCTACAAGCTGGTGCTGACCATGCCCGCCTCGATGAGCCTGGAACGACGCAAGGTGCTCAAGGCCCTCGGTGCTGAACTGGTGCTGACCGAGCCCGCCAAGGGCATGAAGGGCGCTATCGAGAAGGCCAACGAGCTGGCCGCCGCCAACCCCGATTACTACCTGCCGCAGCAGTTCGAGAACCCGGCCAACCCGGCCATTCACGAAAAGACCACTGGCCCGGAAATCTGGCGCGACACCGAAGGAGCCATCGACGTGCTGGTCGCTGGTGTGGGCACTGGCGGCACCATCACCGGGGTTTCGCGCTATATCAAGCAAATCCAGGGCAAGCCGATCCTGTCGGTTGCGGTGGAGCCTGTGGGCTCGCCGGTGATCAGCCAGACCCTGGCCGGTGACGAGGTCAAACCCGCGCCGCACAAGATCCAGGGTATCGGCGCCGGTTTCGTGCCGAAGAACCTCGACCTGGCGATGGTCGATCAGGTCGAGCAGGTCAACGATGACGAATCCAAGGCCATGGCCCTGCGCCTGATGCGCGAGGAAGGCATTCTCTGCGGCATCTCCTGCGGCGCAGCCATGGTGGCGGCAGTGCGTCTGGCGGAGAAGCCGGAAATGCAGGGCAAGACCATCGTGGTGATCCTGCCTGACTCCGGCGAGCGCTACCTGTCGAGCATGCTGTTCAGCGATATGTTCACCGAGCAGGAGCTGCAGCAGTAAAGCGGCTTTTTCGTAGGGTGCGCCTGGCGCACCGGGGTTGCTTCGCGGTGGCTTTGGTGCGCACGGCGCACCCTACGTCCTGGTTACGCTTGGCTTGACTACCAGGCGTCGGGTGGATGTCGCCTTTCACATCCACCGCTCTGAGATCGATGAGGCACGATCCCCCGCGCCCTGCTGACCACCATTGATCAAAGCCGCCTGCGGGCGGTTTTTCGTAGGGTGCGCCTGGCGCACCGGGGTTGCTTCGCGGTGGCTCTGGTGCGCACGGCGCACCCTACGTCCTGGTTACGCTCGGCCTGACCACCAGCCAAAGCGCCAGCGCGATCAGCACGCAGCCGGGCAGGTAGTCCCAGCTCAGCGGCTCACCCAGCAGCAGCGCCCCCCACAACACACCGAACGGCGGAATCAGGAAGGTGGTGGTGCTGGCCTTGATCGGCCCGATATCGGCCAGCAGGCGGAAATACAGCACATACGCGAACGCCGTGCAGACCAGACCAAGGCCGGCCAGCGACAGCCATACCTCGACACCGCCCCAGCTTGCCGGCGGTTGCAGCGCCAGGCTGCCGATGAACAACGGCAACAGGAACAGGCTGGCTCCCGCCAGGCTGGCGAAGGCGGTCAGGCGGTTGTCCAGACCGCCTTGCTGACCGATCCAGCGGCGGGTGAGAAAGCCGGCGAAGCCGTAGCAGGTGGTGGCCACCAGGCAGGCGCCGGCACCCATCAGCAGTTGCAGGTCGAAGGCCACCGGGCCGGTGCGGGTCAGCACTGCCACGCCGAGCAGACCGAGAAACACACCCGCCGCCTTGCTGCGGGTGATGCCCTCACTGAAGAACATCGCGCCGATCAGCACGCCCATCAAAGGCGTGGTGGCGTTGAAGATGGCCGAATAACCGGCTGGCAGAATCAGCGCCGCCAGGCAATACATGGCTGAAGGCAGGCCGGCATTGATCACGCCCAGGCCCAGGCAGATGCGCAACTTGCCGCGAAAGTCCCAATCGCAGCGCAGCAGCAGGAGCAGTGCGAGCAAGCCCAGCACGCCGAAGCTGGCACGGAAGAACGCGGTCGGCATGCTGCCGAGGACCGGTGCGGCAACGCGCATGAACAGGAAGCTCGCGCCCCAAATGGCGGCGAGCAGCAGCAGGCGAAGGATATCGGCGGTACGCACGGTGAAGCATCCGGCAGGGTGGGGCCGAGAGTGTTGCCGCTGGGCGGGGTTCTGGCAATCCGCATTGCGCTTTCGAATGTTTGGGAAGGGCGCTGCTGCAGGGAAGAGGTGGGAGGGGCTTTAGCCGCGACGTGCAATCGTGGAGGCTTTGGCGATTCCCGATTGCATCCACGCCGGCGTTGTCGGCTAAGCTCGGCTGATAACTGCGTATGAGGCATGCGTAATGGGGCAACAATGGCCGGCCGGCGAGATCGCTCGTCTGATCCTCGATGGCTTCGACGATTATCGCGAGCATTTTCGCCAGATCACCGATGGCGCGCGTGTGCGCTTCGAGCAGGCGCAGTGGCAGGAGGCTCAGCAAGCCTCGGCGGCGCGTATCAACCTGTACGAAGAGAAGGTCGCAGAAACCCGCGAGCGTCTGCTGCAAGGGTTCGATGCTTCGCTGCTGGACGTAGCGCAGTGGCCGCTGGTCAAGAGCGCCTACATCGCCCTGATCGACCTGCGTTTCGACGACGAGTTGGCGGAAACCTGGTTCAACTCGATCTTCTGCAGCCTGTTCAGCCATGACCAGATCAGCGATGGCTGCATGTTCATCCACACCACAAGGCCATCGCTACGCAACCAGCCCAGCGCCGCCCAGACGCGTAGCTATCGACCCGCTGGCGAACTACTCCTGGCGTTGCAGACGATCTTCGACGATTACCGTTTCGATGCGCCCTACGAGGATCTGTCGCGCGACCTGCTGCGCCTGGAGGCGCAGCTGCGCGCCAGTCTGCCGGATTGGGTCTGCAAGGACCCGCAGCTGTGCATCGAGTTGTTCTCCTCGGTGCTGTACCGCAACAAGGGCGCCTACCTGATCGGGCGCATCTACAACCGTGAGGAGCAGTGGCCGCTGGCGATCCCGCTGTTGCACCGCGAAGGGCAGGGCATCCAGGCCGATGCGGCGATCACCGACGAGGCGGAGGTGTCGATCATCTTCTCCTTCACCCGCAGCTACTTCATGGTGGACGTGGCGATTCCCGCCGAATTCGTCGGCTTTCTCAAGCGCATCCTGCCGGGTAAGCACATCGCCGAGCTGTACACCTCGATCGGTTTCTACAAGCACGGCAAATCCGAGTTCTATCGCGCCCTGATCGGCCACCTGGCCGGCACCGATGATCGCTTCATCATGGCGCCCGGTGTACGCGGCATGGTCATGAGCGTGTTCACCCTGCCGGGCTTCAATACCGTGTTCAAGATCATCAAGGACCGCTTCGCCCACGCCAAGACGGTGGATCGCAAGACGGTGATCGAGAAGTATCGCCTGGTGAAAAGTGTCGACCGTGTGGGGCGCATGGCCGATACCCAGGAGTTCGCCGACTTCCGCTTCCCCAAGGCCAAGTTCGAGCCCGAGTGCCTCGCCGAGCTGCTGGAAGTAGCGCCGTCGACCGTGGTGGTGGAGGGGGACACCGTGCTGGTACGGCACTGCTGGACCGAACGGCGCATGACGCCGCTCAATCTCTATCTGGAAAGTGCCAACGAGGCGCAGGTGCGCGAGGCGCTGGATGACTATGGCCTGGCCATCAAGCAACTGGCGGCGGCCAATATCTTCCCCGGTGACATGTTGTTGAAGAACTTCGGTGTCACCCGCCATGGCCGTGTGGTGTTCTATGACTACGACGAGATCTGCTTTCTCACCGAGGTGAACTTCCGGCGCATCCCGCCGCCGCGTTTCCCCGAGGATGAGATGAGTTCCGAGCCCTGGTACTCGGTGGGGCCGATGGATGTGTTCCCCGAGGAATTTCCGCCGTTCCTGTTTGCCGATATCAAGCAGCGCAGGCTGTTCAGTCAGCTGCATGGCAATCTCTATGAGGCCGATTACTGGAAACAATTGCAGGAGGCGATTCGGGCGGGCAAGGTGATCGACGTGTTCCCGTATCGACGCAAGAGTCCGGTGATTTGACGGAGGCTGGTTGAAATCCGTTTGGCCCGGCCTAATCTTATAGGTGAGCCGCTGGCTCTTCCCTTTACTTGGCAGGAGGTCGTACCCATGCTCGCCAAGCTGCAAGAACAACTGCAAGCCCTGCTGCAGGCCCTTGGCCTCGCCCCGCAACCTCAGCCGATTCGCATCAGTGAAGCCGAGCAGCAACGCCTGCGCCGCGAGCGTCAGCGTCGCTGAAACTCGTCAGGTGAGCCGATGGGCGTCGAACCAGGCGTCTATCAGCTCGCGCATCCGCTCTCCCGAGAAACTCGCGAAATGCCCGCCGTGCACAGTGCGTACCGGCAGCTCGCGCAGACGCTTCAGGCTGCGCGCGTAATCGTCCAGGTTCGAGTGGTAGGCATCTTCGATCAGTGGGCCGTCGTAGAGAATGTCGCCGGAAAAAAGCGTGTACGTCTGCGCTTCCCATAGGCTGATGCCACCCGGCGAATGGCCGGGCGTGTGCAGCACCTGCAAGACCCGATTACCCAAATCCAGTACGTCACCATCCTCGATCAGGCGCGTGGCTGGTGCTGCTCGTACGCGGTATTCGGCGTAGCACAGCGGGCAATCCGGATGCGCCTCGAACATGTCGTCGCCGACGAAGTCGGTGGCCAGGGTATTGGCGCCGTCCGGCGCGGCGAGGATATCGGCTTCGGCCGGATGCACCAGGCGCTCATCGAATTCGTGATGCCCGGCGATATGGTCGAAGTGGCAGTGACTGGCCACCGCCAGCAGTGGCTTTTCGGTCAGCCACGGCAGTTGCTCGCGCAGGCTGACCAGCCCGGAGCCCGAGTCTATCAACACGTCATGCTCGCGCCCCTGCACATGCCACATGTTGCAGCGATAGAAGGGACGCACGTAAGGCTCGTGGATCAGGCAGATGCCGTCGTGGCGGTGCTCCACCTCGAACCAGCGGTCACGGCTGACGATTTTCATGTTCGTTCCTCAAAGCGGTTTCGCATCCTGCCGCAGCCTAGTTGGCGGACCGCGCTCTCCCGTAGGGTGGGTTAGCGGCGCTGAATACCAATCTTGCAAACGCAGATAAGGGCAGTGCGCCGCGTAACCCACCAGGCGATCGATGGTGTTGCGCAGATGGTGGGTTACGCCGCACCCGACACGGTGAGTACCGGGCGAGCGCAACAGGCGGCTAACCCACCCTACAGGTTGTCGTTTCCGGCACCACGGTTGTCATCACGCTACGCCAGCTGCGCCCGTGGCACCAGCACCCAGCGTCGCAGCACCGTGTAGCTGGCGGCGGTGATCAGGAACACCGGCAGCGAAGCGCCCCAGGCCAGCGGCGAGACCCAGCCCCAGTAGTAGGCCAGCACCGCGCCCAGGCCGTAGGCGACGAAGGCGGCCGGGTTGAAGCCGCTCAGATAACGGTAGCGGCCGCCGTCTTCACTGAGCAGTTCGTCCACCGCGTAGTCGCCCTTGTGAATCAGGAAGTAGTCGGCGATCAGCACCGCAAAGGCCGGGATGAACACACTGCCGATCACCAGCAAAAAGCTCTGGAAATTGTCGAGAATGCCGGGGATCTGCGAGCCGAGGATCGACAGCACGCCGATGGCCAGCGCCGGCTTCCAGAACGGGGTTTTCGGGCTGATGTTCAGGTACGACAGCGACGCGCTGTACACGCACATGACATTGGTGGTCATCACCGAGAGGAACACCACGATGGCCGCCGGCAGTCCGAAGCCGAAACCGGCCAGCAGCACGGCCGGGTCGTAGGTCTGTTCCATGCCTGTCAGAACCGAGAAGCCCGACACCGTGGCGCCCAGGCCCATGGCTAGTAGCGTTGCCGCGACATAGCCGACCCAGGTACCGACCCCCGCCACGCCCTGGCTGCGGCAGTTGCGGTTGTAGTCGGCGGCCAGAGGAATCCAGGAAAACGCGGTGGCGATGACGATATCGAAGGCGATGCCGGGAGTGATCTCGTTGCGCGGTTCGGTGGGCATGGCCAACAGATTGGCGAACTCGAATTTCTGCCCCATCACGTAGAACACCGCGCCGGCCAGCAGGAGCATGCCGATGGCGGCCCAGCGCTCGACTCGCTCGATGCCCAGGTGGCCGCGCAGGGCGATCAGCAGCACCAGGGCTTCGCAGAGGATGGTGAATAGCGGCAGGTTGGAGTAGCCGGTCAGGTGCTCCACCGCGTAGTTCAGGCTCATGCCGGCCAGCAGCGCCTGGATCCAGCTCCAGGCCAGCAGGGTCAGCAAATTGACCAGCGACGGCAGCTTGGCGCCGTGCACGCCGTAGCTGCCGCGTGCCAGCACCATGGTGGTCAGGCCCGAACGCTGGCCCATCAGGCCGACCAGTACCAGCGGCAGGATGCCGATGCCCGAACCGATCAGGACGATGAGCATGGCCTGGGTGAATTTCAGATCCGGCACCAGCAGCATGCCGGTGAGGATGGTGGTGACCACCACGTTGGCGCCCAACCACAGGGCGATGGTGCCGCCGAAACCGAGACTGCGATGCGCCTTGTCGGTTGGGGCCAGGCCGTCCTGGCCGAAGTGCTGGCTGAGATTCTTGAACATGGAACGACTCCCCGATGCTTGATTATTGGTATTGGTGGGCGGCAGTCAGTGGTACAGCGGGATCTTGTGGTTATGGTCACGCGGGGTCGCGGCTAAAGCCCCTCCCACAAGGGCGCCTCGATTTCCGTGGGAGGGGCTTTAGCCGCGATTGATCTAGTCAGGGGTGAAAGGGCGCGGCCTCCTGCACCTCGATGATCAAAGGGCGATGTTCGGGTGCGCTACGCAGCAGCTCGGTCAGATGTGCATGGTCACGCGCACGCTCGGCGGCGCAGCCAAAGCCACGGGCGATGGCGACGAGATCCGGGGTGTAGATATCGACGCCGATTGGCTCGATGTCGCGGCGCTGCATATAGCGCTTGATCTCGCCATAGCCGGCGTTGTTCCACAGCAGCACGATGATGCCGACCCGCGCTTCCACGGCGCTGGCCAGCTCGGCAATGGTGAACTGGATGCCGCCGTCACCCATCAGGCTGATCACCGGCCGCGCCGGCTCGGCCAGCTTGGCACCGATGGCCGCCGGCAGGCCGTAGCCGAGGGTGCCGTAGCCGGTGGAGGCGTTGAACCAGCGCCGCGCACCGTCCAGTTCGACCAGATGGTTGCCGCTGTACACGGTCTGCGTCGAGTCGCCGACGAAGCGGGCGTCGGGCAGCGCATCGAGGATGCAGTCGAACAGCTGGCGGTAATGTGCCCAGCCGCTGAAGTCTTCGTTAAGGCGCGCCTGTACGGCCGCGGTACGCCGGGCGCCGGGGCTGTTCGCGTTGGCTTCGCGCGGGTCGAACTCGGCCAGCAGCATGCGCATGGCCACGCGCGCATCGCCCTGGATTGCCAGGTGTGGGGTGAAGTTTCGCTGCAGTTGCTGGGCATCGATGTCGATGCGGATCAGTCGGCCGGGCAGGCGGAAGTCGCCATCGAACACCACGTCGTAGTCGGTCTCGCCCAGCTCGGTGCCGATGGCCAGCACCACGTCGGCCTCCAGCGCCAGATCGCGCACTGGGCGCAACGACTGGTTGCTGCCCAGCAGCAGCGGATGACCCGGCGGGAGCAGGCCCTTGGCGTTGATGGTCAGCGCGGTCGGCATATCCAGTGCAGCGGCCAAAGCGCGGGCTTCAGCCTCGGCGGATACGCAACCGCCACCGAGCAGCAGAAGAGGGCGCTCGGCTTGTCTGAGCAGGCCGGCGGCCTCTCGGATCAACGTGCGGTTGGGCGCTGGGCGGCGCACCGTCGGCTGTGGCGCCAGGGTCATGTGCGTGGCGTCGGCGGTGATGATGTCCAGCGGCAGCTCGATATGCACCGGGCGTGGCCGCTCGCCTTCGAACACGGCGAAGGCGCGGGCCAGCACGCCAGGCAGTTCCTCGACGCTCATCAGCGTATGGCTGAAGGCGCTGACTCCGGCGGTCATCGCCCGCTGGTTGGGCAGCTCGTGCAGATAGCCCTTGCCGAGCCCCAGGCGCGCGCGTTCGTTGACGCTGGAAATCACCAGCATCGGGATCGAGTCGGCGTAAGCCTGGCCCATGGCGGTGAGGATGTTGGTCATCCCCGGGCCGGTGATGATGAAGCACACACCCGGCTTGCCCGAGACGCGTGCATAACCGTCGGCCATGAAACCGGCGCCCTGTTCGTGACGCGGGGTGACGTGGTGGATGCTGCTCGATGGCAGGCCACGATAGAGCTCGACGGTGTGCACGCCGGGGATGCCGAACACGGTGTCGACGCCCCAGGCTTCCAGTTGTTTGACGAGAAATTCGCCGCAGGTGGTCATGTCATGGATCCTGTGTGGGACGGGAGACCCTCATCCCCGGCCCCTCTCCCGGGGGGAGAGGGGAGGGAATGGATTAGCCGACGATCCAGTGCGCCATCAGTGCGATGATCGGCAGGGTGATCAGGGTGCGGATGATGAAGATGACGAACAGCTCCAGCAGATTCAGTGGCAGCTTGGCCTTGATGATCAGCACGCCGACCTCGGACATGTAGATCAGCTGGGTCAGCGAAACGCAGGCCACCACGAAGCGCGTCAGCTCGCTCTCGATACCCTTGCCCAGCACTGCCGGCAGGAACATGTCGGCGAAGCCCACCAACATCGCTGGCGCTGCCTTAGCGGCTTCCGGCAGTTGCAGCAGTTCGAGCAACGGCACGATGGGAGCGGACAGCCAGTTGAAGATCGGAGTGAACTCGGCGATGGCCAACGATACCGTGCCAATGGCCATTACCAGCGGCAGCAGGCCCAGCCAGATGTCGACCACGTTGTGCACGCCGATCTTCACCATCTGTGCCGGCGAGGGGTTGGCGTTGGCGCGCTGCACCGCCTGGGCCAGGCCCCAACGCAGCAGCGAGGTGCCGGCCGGCACGTCTTCCTTGATTTGCTTGCCGACCCCGACGATGTACTCGTCCTTTTTCCATGACAGCGGTGGAATACGCGGGGTGATGATGGCGGCGGCCAGACCGGCGACCACCACGGTCAGGTAGAAGGGTACGAACAGATGGTCGAGCTTCATGAAGCTGGTGATCAGCAGGCTGAAGGCAATCGAGGCGATGGAGAAGTTGGTGGCGATCACTGCCGCTTCGCGGGCGCTGTAGAAGCCCTTGTGGTACTGCTGCGCGGTGATCAGCACGCCGACGGTGCCGGAGCCGAGCCAGCTGGCGATGGCGTCGATGGCCGAGCGTCCGGGCAAGCCGAAGATCTTGCGGAACACATTGCGCACCAGGGTGCCGCAGAACTCCATCAGGCCGTAGTCGGTCAGCAGCGGCAGGATCAGGCCGGCGACCAGGAAGAAGGTGATCAACACCGGTGCCAGGTCTTTCAATACCACCCCGCCGGTATTGGCGTTCCACACCCATTCCGGGCCGAATTGCCAGAACGTCATGGCCGCGAACAGCCCGCCGAGCACGCGCAGGGCGAGCCACAGCGGCGGCAGCACGAACAGGTCGTTCAGCGCGCGACGCTCGGTGAGCCAGCGTGGCTTGAGCAGGCTGCCGAACAGACCGAGGACGGCGGAGAGCAGCAACAGGGCGGTGGCGATGGCAGGCAACTGATCGCTGACGGCAGCCTTGAGTGCGTCAGCCATGACGCCGAGGCCGATGGTGACCTTTTCTTCGTAAACGATGGGGGTGAGAAACAGCAGTACGCCGAGCAACGAGGGGATCAGGAAGATCAGTAACTGACGCACGCTGTAGGAGGTATCGGTCGGTGGCTGGTCATCCAGCAGCGGCATGGATTCTTCGCGATTCATCTGGGCACCCTGATTTGTTGTTGTAGGGATGTACCGGGCGCCTCGCGGGGCGCCCGGGCGGAGCAGTAAAAGCCGGCGGTCAGCGACGCTGAACCCCCGGAAGCACGCAGAGCATTTCGTACAGCAGGTTGGCGCCGAGCAACGAGGTGTTGCCGGTGGTGTCGTAGGGCGGCGAGACCTCCACCAGGTCACCACCTATCAGGTCCAGGCCCTGGCAACCACGGATGATCTCGATGGCCTGGATGGTGGTCAGACCGCCGATTTCCGGGGTGCCGGTGCCGGGCGCCCAGGCCGGGTCGATGCCGTCGATGTCGAACGACAGGTACACCGGGCCGCCGCCGACCTTCTCGCGCACTTCGGCCATCAGCGGCTCCAGCGACTTGTGCCAGCACTCCTCGGCCTGCACCACACGGAAGCCCTGCTTGCGGCTCCAGTTGAAGTCCTCGGCGGTGTAGCCCTGGGCGCGCAGGCCGATCTGCACCACACGCTGGCTGTCGAGCAGGCCTTCTTCCTGGGCGCGACGGAAGGTGGTGCCGTGGGCGATCTTCTCACCGAACATATGGTCGTTGACGTCGGCGTGGGCGTCGATATGCACCAGTCCGATCTTGCCGTACTTCTTGTGCAGGGCACGCAGGATCGGCAGGGTGATGGTGTGGTCGCCACCCAGGGTCAGCGGCTTGATGCCGAGTTCGACGATCTCGTCGTAGGCTTCCTCGATGATGCGCACGGCGTCGAGCAGGTTGAAGGTGTTGATCGCCACGTCGCCGATATCGGCCACGTTCAGCGAGTCGAAGGGGGCGGCACCGGTGGCCATGTTGTACGGGCGGATCATCACCGACTGGGCGCGGATCTCGCGCGGGCCGAAGCGGGTGCCGGAGCGCAGCGAGGTGCCGATGTCCAGCGGCACGCCGACGAAGGCGGCGTCGAGCTGGCGTTTTTCCTCGGGGCTCTGGATATGCGGCAGGCGCATCATGGTGGCGATGCCGCCGAAGCGGGGCATTTCATTGCCGCCCAGGGGCTGGTGGAAGGTCTTGTCCATGGGTGGGCCTCAGGCTCGTTCTGGTTGTGGCCGGAGTCTTGACCGGCCAGGCGCTGGGAAAAATCGGCTGGGGCAAAAACTTACTTCAGAATTGTTTGAAGTAAAGCTGTAAGCCCCGTGCCAGCTGCGTTGACTGGCGGCGCAAATGATCCAGGTGCGCACAGCGCACCCTACTGTTGGTAGCTGGGGTCGAGGCGATCGAGCTTGCGCAGCCAGGCCTGCCACAGCAGTTGGCGCTGCCATTGCGCGCCCTGTAGTTGCTCGCAGGCATGCTGCGACAGGTGCGCCGGAATCTCGCTGCAGGGCTGGCCACCGCCGGTGGCGGCGAGCTGGATCTCGCAGGCGCGGTTCAGGTAATACATGACGTAGAAGGCATCGGCGACGCTGGCGCCGACGCTGAGCAGGCCATGGTGGCGCAGCAGCAGGGCGATGTTGTCGCCCAGCGACGCCTGGATGCGCGCACGTTCGTCCAGATCCAGTGCCACGCCCTCGTAGGCGTGGTAGCCCAGGCGCTGGTGAAACTCGGTGCTGATCTGGTTGAGCTGCAGCAGGCCGGCGTCTTGCGCCGCCACCGCCATGCCGGCCAGGGTATGGGTGTGGATCACGCAATGGGCGTCGTCGCGTGCCATGTGCACGGCGCTGTGGATGGTGAAACCGGCGACGTTGTAGTCGGCGTTGCCCTCGACCACCTTGCCGTGCATGTCCGCCACGATCAGGTCGCTGGCGCGAATTTCCTCGAAGAACAGGCCGAAGGGGTTGATCAGAAAATGCGGCTCGCCGTCGCCCGGCAGGCGCACGGAAAAGTGCGTGTAGAGGGTGTCGTCCCAGCCGAACAGGGCAGCCAGGCGGTAGGCCGCAGCCAGGTCGCGGCGCAGGGTGGCGATATCGTTCATGCGTTCTCCAGGCCGATGAAGCGGCGTACGCGTTGGTGGTCGCCGGTGCGGATGGCGTCGGGCGAGGCGTCGAGCTGGACAAGACCGTCTTCCATGAACAGCACGCGGTCGGAGATCGACAGGGCGAAGTCCATCTCGTGGGTGACGATCAGCATGGTCATGCCTTCGCGGGCCAGGTCGCGGATCACCGCGAGCACGTCGCCCACCAGCTCCGGGTCAAGCGCCGAAGTGGGCTCGTCGAACAGCATGATGTCCGGCCGCATGGCCAGGGCGCGGGCGATGGCCACGCGCTGTTGCTGGCCGCCGGAGAGCTGGTGCGGATACTTGTCCGCGTGGGCCAGCAGGCCGACCTTGTTGAGCAGCGCCAGGGCTTGCCGGCGCAGTTCGGCGGTATCACCCAGGCCGTGATAGCGCGGCGCGAGCAGGACGTTGTCAAGAATGGTGCGGTGCGGGAACAGGTTGAAACTCTGGAACACCATGCCGATGCGCCGCACGCCTTCGCGCTGGCGACGGTTCTCGGGGCGGTCGCCGGCCTGGATGAAACTCTCGCCGAACAGCACGATCTCGCCTTCGTCGATGCTTTCCAGGCCGTTGACGGTGCGGATCAACGAGGTCTTGCCGGAGCCGGACGGGCCGATGATGGAGATCACCTCGCCAGGCTGCACGCTCAGGTTGATGCCCTTGAGCACATGGTGGTCGCCGTAGTGCTTGTGGATGTTACTCAGGTACAGCGCCGCCGGAGTACCTGGCTCACGAACCCGGGCGTTGCCGGTCGCCACCTGTGGCAGGCCGCTGCGCAGCTTGGCCACCTGGGCCTCGCCGAAGGTGCCCGGCTTGCGCCTGCCAAGGTCGAGGTGGCGCTCCAGGTACTGCAGGCCCCAGCCGAACAGGCTGACGATCAGCACGTAGTAAACGGCCACGGCGCCGAGGGTTTCCAGTACCAGGAAGTTCTGCGCGTAAAGGCGCTGGCCGACCAGCAGCAACTCGCTGAGGGAGATCACCGAGACCAGCGAGGTCAGCTTGACGATGGTCACGTACTCGTTGGTCAGAGTCGGCAGGGCGATGCGAAAGGCCTGCGGCACGACGATCAGGCGCTGCGTACCAAGCCGGCCAATACCCAGGGCGCGGGCGGCCTCGCGCTGCCCTTTGGCTACCGACAACAAGCCACCACGGTGGATTTCGGCCATGTATGCCGCCTCGGTCAGTACCAGGGCGAACAGACCGGCGTAGAACGGGTTGGACAATACCTTGCCGCTGGCCGGCATCAGTTGCGGCAGGTTGTAGACGAAGATCAGCAGCACCAGCAGCGGCACGCTGCGAAAGAACCACACGTAGATCGCGGCTGGTGTGCTGAGCCAGCGACTGGCGGCTTGCTTGGCACTGGCCAAACCGAAGCCCAGCACCAGGCCGAGCAGCCAGGCCAGGCTGCTGAGTTTCACCACCGTCCAGCACGCCGCCCAGAAGGCCGGCATGGAAAACAGGGAGAAGAAATAGCTCCATTCAAACGGCATATGGGGCTCCTGTGACTCAAGCCGAAAAGGGGCAGGCCGGATCAAGGATCGGCCTGTGGGGTGAAGCGGTCATTCAACGCAGCGGCCGTGGGCGAGTCATGACGACATGACTCGCCCACGGACTTACCTCAGGCTTCTTCCAGGTTGTATTTCTTCAGCAGTTCGGCGTATTCGCCGCTGGCCTTGAAGTCGTCCAGCGCGGTTTTCAGGGCGTCGAGCAGTTGGGCGTTGCCCTTCTTCACGTAGATGCCCAGTACCTGCGGGTAGATCGAGCCCTTGGAGCTGATGGCGATGCGGCCACGGGATTTTTCGACGATCAGCAGCGAGGCGGCGTCGATCTCCAGGTGCGCCTGGATATGGCCGGAGAGCAACGCCTGGGAGGTTTCCGAGGTGGTCGGGTACTGGTTGATGGTGATGGCGCCGGCGCCCTGTTCCTTGCAGTAGCCGTCGGAAACCTTCTGCAGTGCCGGAATCCACGAAGTGCCCTGTTGCAGGCCGACGGTCAGGCCGCACAGCTCTTCGGGGGTGGCCGGTTTCTTCTCGGCGTCGCTGCGCACCATGATCGCTGCGCCGGTCTTGGCGTAGGGAATCGCGTCGGCTTTCTCCAGGCGCTCGGGGAGGATGTACATGCCGGAAATGATGGTGTCGAAGCGGCCGGCGTCGAGGCCGAGGATCAGGTTGGGAAAGGTGATGTCGCTGAAGCTCGCCTCCAGGCCCAGACGCTTGGCCAAGGCTGCGGAAACCTCCGGGTCGAAGCCTTTCACCTTGTCGCCTTCGTAGTATTCGAACGGTGGGTAGGTAATTTCCATGCCCACCTTCAGCTCGCCGCTGGCAATAGTCTTGGGCGTTTCGGCGGCGTGGGCGGTGGCGAACAGTCCGGCGAGGGTGCAGGCCAGAGCCAGGGCGGTGGTGCGCAGCGGTTTACGGGTTGTCATTGTTAATCTCCGGATCAGGGCTTGTATTGGCAGCGTGGAAAGTCACAGCGCACTCGGCTGGTGCTTCAGGTGGCCAAAGCTGGACGGTGCGCGGGCGCGTTCGGGCAGCTGCAACTGGCCGTCCTCGACGCGCTTCTTCAGGTATTGGTAGGTCTGCAGCGCCTGGCTCCACATGTGTTCGCCGATGCTGATGGTTTCGTAGCGCTGGCCGGTGGCTTCGAACTGCGGCAGCGGGCGGATCTGCGTGTGGTAGTCGCAGGCATAGAAGAACGGGAAGGAGTAGCGCTCCTGGCTGACCTTGCGCACGCGGTGTGAGGTGGCGACGAAGGTGCCGGCGCTCATCACCTCGAGCATGTCGCCGATGTTGACGACGAAGGTGCCCTCGCGCGGCGGTGCGTCGATCCACTGGCCGAGGTCGTTCATTACCTCGAGCCCCGGACGGTCGGCGAGCAGGATGGTGAAGCACTCGTAGTCGGTGTGGGCACCGATGCCGGGTGCATCATGAGCATCGCCGTCGTAGGGGTAGTGGATCAGACGCAACTTCGAAGGCGGGAAGTTGGCCATCTCGTCGAAAGTGTTTTCCGGCACGCCGAGAGCCAGGGCGAAACCGCGGAACAGCGTGCGGCCGAGCTGGAAGATGCGCGCGTAGTAGGCCTGCACCGCCTCCTTGAAATTAGGCAGAGTGGGCCAGTCGTTGGGCCCCAGCAGCGGCGTGCCGGCCAGTACCAGCGGGTTGTTGGCGGGGACTTCGAAGCCGATGTCGAAGGCTTCCTTGTGGTCCGGCTTACCGGCGCCGTAACGCTCCTCGCCCTCGGGCACGAAGCCCTTGTGGCTGGCCGATGTGCCGATGTAGTGGTGCATCTTGGCGTCCAGGGGCTGGGCGAAGTAGTCCTCGGCGGCGCGGTGCAGGCCATCGATCAGCGTCTGCTCGATGCCATGGCCGCTGATGTAGAGAAAGCCCACCTCACGGGCGGCGCGACCCAGGTTCTCGGCCACGGCCAGGCGCGCGGCCGGGTCGCTGCTGAACAGGCCGGCGATGTCGACCACGGGGATTTCGGTGAAATGCTTGGCGTTGCTGTTCATCACGATTCCTCAGCGACTGGTGAAACGGTGGAAGTGCTGGCGCTCGCAACGCGCCATCCACTGGTTGAGCTGCCACAGGTCGGCCACCGGCACGTCGGTGAAGGGCAGGTGGTGCAGGTAGCCGTCCGGGCCGAATTCGGGGGTCAGGGTGGTGGTCTGCAGGCCGCGTTTTTCCTGGCTGCTCCAGATGCTTTCCCAGTGACGCTGGTGGAAGGCCAGCACCTCGGCGTACTCCGGCGCGCCGGGGTGCGGCACCTGTGGGCCCTGGTCATAGCCCACGCGGGCCTGGATGTGGTCGACCCGCTCGATGAAGGCCGAGAGGTCGTCGGCGGGGTCGTCGAGCAGGCGTTCGCAAGTCACCAGCCAGTGGCTGATATCGCTGGTGAAGCGCAATTCGGGCACCTGGCGGATCACGTCGAGGGTGACCCAGGGGCTGTACAGCGAGCGGCCGCGATGAATCTCGAAGCACACGCGCAGACCGCAGGCCAATGCCAGTTCGGCGGCGCGACCGAAGAAATCGACCTGTTCGCTCAGCGCCCAGCGATCATTGCCGGGCAGTACGTTGACCAGGCGTGGGCTCAGCTCAGCGGCCCAGTCGAGCTTCATGCGCAGGTCTTCGAGGTGTACCTGCGGGCTATCGCTCTGGCGCGGCAGAACCGGCGTGGAGGTGAACAGGGTGGCGATATAGGGGACGTTCTGCTCGCGCAGCAGACGGGCATTGATGGCGCGCTGCGCGGCGGTCTCGGGGATGCGCGCTTCGATACCGTCGAAGCCGGCACCGAGCGCTTCGTCGAGCGCTTGCTGCCAACTGCCGCGATAACCCCAGAGGGTGCGGAAGATTTCCAGTCGCATGGCCGTCTCCTGGAGAGGGCGAAGGTCAGCGGCAGATTGGCAAGGGGCGTGATGTGGCGCCCGGTGGCGTGCGGTTCGAGCCGGCGCCTGGTTATGGCTGCATTGTTGGCTCAGCCTGGGAACGGGTTAAATCGCATCGAACAAATACTTAGTTCAGTTATTGCTGAACTATTGATACGCCTTGCACTGCCCCGAATTTCATCCGTGCTACGACGCTATCGGCCCGTAGGGTGCGCCGCGCGCACCTGTTGTTTCGCCGGTCTGTGCCTAGAGCAGGGCGGTGTAGTCTTGTAGCCCGGATGCAATCCGGGGAAATAGGCTGGCTGTTGTCCCGGATTTCATCCGGGCTACATTTGCTGGATGTGCCAGGCCAGGGCAGGGCGCTACACTGGCGCTCCGTTCCTCTGCCGTGCGCCGCCATGTCCCTCGCTTTACCCGACCTGAAACTGCTGAAGATCTTTGTCGCCGTGGTGCGTCATCAGGGCTTCGCCGCCGCGCAGCAGGAACTCAATCTTTCCCCGTCGGCCATCAGTACCTACATGAGCCAATTGGAAAGTCAGCTCGGCATCGTGCTCTGCCATCGCGGCCGTGGCGGCTTCAGCCTGACCAGCAAGGGCGAGCTGTTTCACCAGGAAACCCTGCGCCTGCTCGGCGAACTGGAAGGTTTCGAGCGTTACTCGGCGGCGCTCAAGGGCGAGTTGCGCGGCACCCTCAACCTCGGCGTGCTGGACTCCACTGTCAGCGATCCGGCCCTGCCGCTGGCCGAGGTGATCGGCGCCTACAGCCAGGAGCACCCGGGCGTGCATCTGCACCTGTCGGTGATGAGCCCTTATGAGCTGCAGCTGGCGGTGCTGGACAACCGCCTGGACCTGGCCATCGGCGCCTTTTCCACGCGCATGAACGGGCTGGTCTACCAGCCGCTGTACCGCGAGCAGCACTGGCTGTATTGCAGCGAGCGGCATGCGTTGTTCGAGCAGAGGCGGATTCCTGAGGAGCTGATCACCCAGCAGCGCATGGTCGGTCGTGGCTACTGGAGCCAGGCCGAACTGGCCCGTCATGGTTTCAAGCACAGTGCGGCTACCGTGGAGTCGATGGAGGCGCAGCTGATTCTGGTGCTCTCAGGCGCCTACATCGGCTATTTGCCGGAGCACTACGCCCAGCCCTGGGTGGATCACGGCAAGCTGCGGGTATTGCTGCCAGCGGTATTTGGCTACCAGGCACCGTTCTCGCTGATCCTGCGCCGGGGACGTACTCGCGAGCCACTGATTCAGACTTTTCGCGACTTGCTCAAGACGCAACTGAATCAAATCTGAAACAGGGTCGTCTTTCTCCTTCGAAAGGCTTAGAGCCCACAACTGGCGCGGTTATTAGGCTGTGCTAGTACTTATCCATACGTCTGTACCAACATCAATTCGAACAGGGAAGCCTCGATGCGCCAGAACCTGCCCGTGACTCAGCGGGAAAGAACCTTCCCCGCTGATGAACGCCTGATTTCCACCACCGACCTCAACAGCAAGATCACCTACTGCAACGACGCCTTCGTCGAGATCAGCGGCTTCACCCGCGAGGAGCTGGTCGGCCAGCCGCACAATCTCGTGCGCCATCCGGACATGCCGCCGGCGGTGTTCGGCCATATGTGGGACACCATCAAGCAGGGCAAACCCTGGATGGGCATCGTCAAGAATCGTTCGAAGAATGGCGATTTCTACTGGGTCAGCGCCTACGTCACGCCCGTCTACGAGAACGGCCGGGTTTCGGGCTACGAGTCGGTACGCTCACTGCCAACCGAGGCCCAGAAGCGTCGCGCCGAAGCGCTTTATGCCCGGCTGCGGGCTGGCAAATCACCCGTGCCGAAGCTGGAATACTGGACGTACGATGTGGTGCGTTCCTGGCCGCTGATCGCCGCGTCGCTGCTGATCCTCGCGGCGCACTGGGTGGTCTCTGGCTGGCCGCTGATGGCTTTTATCGTGCTGACGCTGTTCGCGCTGGGATCCTACCAGCTTTATCGGACCCGGCAGCTGATCCGCCGCACGCTGGCCGAGCATCCGAAAGCCTTTACCAGCGGCCTGGTGGCGCTGACCTACAGCGACAACCGTGGTGCCCAGGCGTTGCTGGATATGGCGATGATCAGTGAGGAGGCGCGACTGCAGACGGCCTTGACGCGGCTGGAAGATGCTGGCGAGAACGTCAAGAAGCGCGCCACGCAGTCCGCCGAGTTGTCGCAATCCAGCGCACAGATGCTCGATCAACAGCGTGCCGAGACCGATCAATCGGCCACGGCCATCAACCAGATGGCGGCGACCATTCAGGAAGTTGCACACAACGTGCAGAACACCTCGCACGCTGCCGAAGAGGCTGATCGCCTGGCACGTGAGGGGCGCGATCTGGCTGTAGGTAGCCTCGATTCCATGCGCCAGATGGCCAAGGCGGTCAACGATATTGGCCAGGCAGTCAACGAGCTGGCCAACTCCACGCAGTCCATTGGCAGTGTGGCCGACGTGATCACCTCGATTGCCGAGCAGACCAACCTGCTGGCGCTCAACGCCGCCATCGAGGCCGCACGGGCAGGGGAGCAGGGCCGCGGTTTCGCGGTAGTGGCCGATGAAGTGCGTTCGCTGGCTTCGCGTACGCGCCAGTCCACCGAGCAGATTCACCAGATCATCGCCGACTTGCGTGCAGGGGCCGAGCGTGCGGTGGTCACAGCGGGCAAGGGCGAGGACATTTCCCGCGGCAGTGTGCAGAGCGTGGAGTCGGTACGCGACGCGCTGGAGGGCATCAGCTCGGCAGTGACGCGCATCACCAGCATGAGCCAGCAGATGGCGGCGGCTTCCGAAGAGCAGAGCCACGTGGCCGAGGACATCAGCCGGCAGATCACTCGTATCGCCCAGCTTTCCGATCACAGTGCCGGGCAGGCGCATCAGGGCGCGGCCATCAGCCGCGAGCTGGAGGAAATGGCCGATTACCTGCACAGTCTTGCGGAGCGCTTCAACCGCTGATCCCTGGCGCGGATGCAGTCTGGGGGGGGCCGGATTGCATCCGGGCTACGCGAGCCCGAGCCGTTCTGGCACACTGCGCGGCATGCCTCGTCCGACCTGCTCCCGCTGCCAGCGCCCGCTTGGCCATTGCCTCTGCCCGCTGATTCCCGACCTCGAGAGTCGCACTCGTGTGCTTGTCCTGCAGCACCCGAGCGAGGTCGGCCATGCCCTCAATACCGCTCGCCTGGCTACGCTTGGGTTGCGCCATGCCGAGCTGCGCGTCGGCGAGGTATTCGATGACCTGCCGCAGTTGCTCGCCCAGCCTGATTATCGAGCCTGCCTGCTGTTTCCTGGCGCAGAGGCTGTCGCCCTGACAGGCTACGCGTCCAAGGAGAAACCGCTGCTGTTGGTGGTGCCCGACGGCACCTGGCGCAAGGCGCGCAAACTGCTGCACCTCAATCCCCTACTGGCGGCATTGCCGCGAGTCAGCCTGAGCGCCGCAGCACCCTCGCGCTATCGCCTGCGCAAGGCTCCAGCAGAAGGGGCGCTGTCGACCATCGAAGCGATCGTTGCCGCGCTGGATGTGCTTGAGGCGCCACGGCGTTTCGACGCGCTGCTGCGGCCCTTCGATGCGCTGATCGAAGGCCAGATCGCGGCGATGGGAGAAGAGGTGTTCACCCGCAATCACCAGCGCTAGGGCGGTGCGCACGGCGCACCCTACGATATCGCTTCGGCCTTGTAGCCCGGATGCAATCCGGGGAAGTTGTGCGTCTCGACAATCAATCCCGGATTGCATCCGGGCTACGCGCGTGCACGGCAGGTATTCAACGTTCGCGCATGGCTTCCGAGCGCGCCTTGAGTACGGGCTTGAGCAGGTAGGCCAGCACGCTCTTCTCGCCGGTGATGATGTCCACCGTGGCGACCATGCCGGGGATGATCAGCAGTGGCTGTTCCTCGCTACCGAGGTGGCTTTTGTCGGTGCGCACATGGATCAGGTAAAAGCTGTTGCCTTCCTCGTCGGTGATGGTGTCGGCGCTGATCAGTTCGAGGTTGGCCTTGAGTCCGCCGTAGATGGTGTAGTCGTAGGCAGTGAACTTGACCATGGCTTTCTGGCCCGGATGCAGGAAGGCCACGTCCTGCGGGCGGACCTTGGCCTCGATCAGCAGGCTGTCGTCCAGCGGCACGATCTCCAGCATGTCGCTGCCCGGCTGCACCACGCCGCCGATGGTGTTGACCTTGAGCTGCTTGATCACCCCACGCACTGGCGAGGTGACGGTGGTACGGGTCACCTTGTCCTGGATGGCAACGCTGGTGGCGGTGATCTTCTTCAGTTCGGTGCGTAATTCGTTGAGCTCCTTGAAGGCCTCGGCGCGGAATGCCAGCTCGGACTCCTCCATCTTGCTCCTGATCTCGCTCATCGCCGCTTCGGCGCGCGGGATGGCCAGGTTGGTGGCCTCCAGTGAGCCGCGCACTTCCACCACGCTGCGGCGCAGACGCAACACTTCGACCTCGGAGATGGCGCCTGAGGCCACCAGCGGCTGCGACATGTTCAGCTCCTGCTGCAAAAGGCCGAGGCTGGAGCGGTATTGCTGGGCCTTGGAGCGAAATTCGGCGAGTTCCTGCTCCTTCTGCCGCAGTTGCTCGCCCAGGGTGCGTTGCTCGCTGCGCAAGCGCTGCTGGCGCGAGCGGTACAGGGCCAATTGATCTTCGGCCAGCTGTGGCGCGTCGCGGGTGATTTCCTCGGGCAGCTGCGGTTCGCGCCCTTCGGCCTCTGCGCTCAGTCGTTCGAGACGGGCGATCAGTGCCAGCCGATCCGCTTCGGTTTCCCCGCGATTGGATAGAAAACGTGTGTCATCCAGCCGCAGCAGGGTATCGCCCTTGTTTACCACCTGGCCTTCGCGCACAAAGATCTCACTGACGATGCCGCCCTCCAGGTTCTGGATCACCTGCACCTTGCTCGACGGGATGGCCTTGCCTTCGCCGGTGGTGACCTCTTCCAGCACGGCGAAATTCGCCCAGACCAGCGCTGCCAGCAGGCAGGCGCTGACCACCCAGATCGTGGCGCGGCTGAGCCAGGGCGAGTCCTCCAGAATGGCACCTTCGACTTCCGGCATGAACTCGGTGTCCTGACGTTTCTCGCGCAGGCTGCTGAAGTAGTTGCCGAGGCTCTGGGTCGCTTGCATCGCTCGTCGCTCCTACAGGCTGGCCGGGCCGACGCGGCCCTTGCGCAAGGCTTCGATCACCGCTTCCTTCGGCCCGTCCGCCACCACATGGCCGTTGTCCAGCACGGCCAGGCGATCCACCAGGCTGAGCATGGAGGCGCGATGGGTGATGAGGATCAGCGTCTTGCCCTGCACCCACTTGTGCAGGCGCTGGCGCAGCAGGTCTTCGCTGGTGTTGTCCATGGCGCTGGTGGGTTCGTCGAGCACCAGGATTGGCGGGTCGAGCAACAGTGCGCGGGCCAGCAACACGGCCTGGCGCTGGCCACCGGACAGCAACTGGCCGCGTTCGCCTACCGGGCGTTCGAAACCCTGCGGATGCTGGCGTGCCAGGTCCACCACGCCGGTGAGCTCGGCGACTTCGAGCATGCGCGCGTCGCTGATGTAACGGGCGCCGAGGGTCAGGTTGTCGCGCAGACTGCCGGCCAGCAGTGGCAGATCGTGCGCGACGTAGCCGATCTGGTGGCGCAGGTCGGCTACGTCGAGTTGGCGCAGGTCGAGGTTGTCGAGCAGGATCTGCCCTTCGTCGGCACTGTAGAAGGCCATCAGTAGACGCGCCAGAGTGCTCTTGCCCGAACCGCTGCGACCGATGATGCCGAGGCGCTCGCCAGCGCCCAGGCGCAGGCTGACGTTGGTCAGCGCCGGTGCGTTCTGGCCGGGGTAGGTGAAGCTGATTTGCCGGATTTCCAGGGCGCCCTTGAGCTGGGTGCGATCCAGCGGCCGCTGCTTGTCCTGACGCTCCTGCGGCAGGGCCATCAGGGCATCGGTGCTGGTCATGGTCAGGCGTGCCTGCTGGTAACGGGTGATCAGCCCGGCGATCTGTCCCAGTGGGGCGAGGATGCGGCTGCCGAGCATGTAGCAGGCCACCAGCGCACCGACACTGAGGTTGCCGGCGATGATCAGATAGACCCCGGCGACTATGGTGGCCATGCCGGCGAACTGCTGCAGGAACAGGGTGCCATTGGTGGCCAGCGAGGCGAGGAATTTTGCATGGCCGTCCAGACGAGTGAGGGCGCCATGGGTTTGCTCCCATTGGTGCTGGCGCTCGCTTTCGGCGCCACAGGCCTTGAGCGTTTCCAGGCCACCAAGGGTTTCGATCAGCAGTGCCTGGCGTTGCGCGCCGAGCTGCAGGCTCTTCTGCACGGTATCGCGCAGGCGTATCTGGATGATGTAGGCGAACAGCGCGGTGATGGGGAAGGCCAGCAGCGGGATGAATACCAGTGGCCCGCCGATAAGCCCGATCACCAGCAGCATCAGCAGGGAGAAAGGCAGATCGATCAGGCTGGTCAGCGTGACCGCAGTGAGAAAATCGCGCAGTCCCTGAAAATCATGGATGCTTTGCGCGAAGCCGCCCACGGTGGCTGGCCGTGCCTTCATCGACATGCCGGTGATGCGCTCGAACAGGGTGGCCGACAGCACCACATCGGTTTTCTTGCCCGCCGTATCCAGCAGGTGTGCGCGCAGCACCTTGAGCAGCAGTTCGAAGCCGGTGCCGATAAACAGACCAATGGCCAATACCCAGAGCGTCGCGGTCGCCTGGTTGGGCACCACGCGGTCGTAGGTCTGCATCACGAACAGCGGCACCATCAGACCCAGCAGGTTGATCAGCAGGCTGGCCAGGACGGCATCGGTGTAGAGCCAGCGCGACAGCTTGAGGGTGTCGCGGAACCAGGCTTCGATGCGTGGCACCAGCGGTGTGCGGGCCTCCTCCAGCTGATGTCGCGGGCGGGCAAAAAAGGCCCGGCCGCTGTACTCGGCGGCCAGTTGTTCACGGCTGACCCATTGTTCACCGCCATCGGTCTCGCAGGGCAGGATCTGCGCCTGCTGCTTCGGCCCCCACTGGCGCAAGACCGCACAGCGACCGTCCTTGAGCAACAGCAGGACGGGCAGGTTGAGGGCGGAAATGCTGGCAAGGTCGCGCTGCAGCAGGCGACCCTGCAGCCCGGCCCGTGCCGCAGCACGCGGCAGCAGGTCGGGGCTCATGCGTTGCTCCGGCATGGGCAGGCCAGCGCTGAGGGTGCCACGGCTGGCCGAGCAGCCGTGTAGCCGGCAGAGGATCAACAAACCATCCAGCAGCGGATCGTCGTGGCTGAGTCGCGGGTCACTGGCCGCCCCTGGCAGTTCCATGGTGGTCAATTTCTACTACTCCTCAAGCCGGTACTACTTCATATCCGGCAAACGTGCCTCGCTCTTCACTTCAGTGAGGGCTACAGCTTCCGCCGGGACCACGACCTGTTGCTGACGCAGCAGATCACCCATTGCCGCAACGACGCGGTACATCGAGAACTCTTCGCCATAGCGCACTTCGGTGTAACGGCGGTTGGCGGTGAACAGCTCGTTTTCGCTGTCGAGCAGGTCGAGCAAGGTGCGTTGACCCAGGCTGAACTGCTGCTGATAGGCCTCGCGAACCCGTGAGGTGTAGTCCGCGTAATCACGTGCCTTGGGTGTTTGCAGGCGTGCGTTTTCCATGGCGTTCCAGGCCAGCGAGAGGTTCTCGTTGAGCACGCGCAGCGCGTTGTTGCGGATGTCCATCGACTCGTTGATCTGGTGCGCCGCCGACTGCAGCCGGGCCTTGTCGCGCATGCCGTTGAACAGGTTGTAGTTCATCACCACCGCGGCTCGCCAGGTGTTGTAGTGACCCTCATCGCCCTGCACGTTGTCATCGGCCGATGTCGCCAGCTCCAGATCGAAGCGCGGGTAGAAGGGCGACTTGGCGACCTCGTACTGCTTCTCGGCGGCGTGGACGTCAGCCTGTGCCGATTTCAGGAATGGGTTGTTGTCCATCACGGTTTGCCGCGCGGCGAGCAGATCGGCGGGCATGCCGCCTTTGATCGAAGTCGGGCTTTCCAGCTGGTCCGGCAGGCGGCCCACGGCGCTGAAGAAGTTGGCTTCGGCATCGGCCAGGTTGACCTCTTCGGTGTAGAGGTTGTTCTGCGCCAGTGCCAGGCGAGCTTCGGACTGGTCCAGGTCGGCAGTGCTGCCAACGCCCTGGCGGCTTCGCAAACCGATCTGATCGTTGATGCGCTGGTGTGCCTGCAGGTTGTTGCGGGCCAGGGTGACCATCTCGCGACGCATCAGCACATCGAGGTACACCTCGACGGTGCGCAGGGCCAGGCTTTCGGAGGTGCCGAGCAGGCGATAGGCCCGCGAGTTCACCACGGCCTCGGTACGTGCCACTTCATTGGGTGTATTGAAGCCGTCGAAGAGCATCTGTCTCAGTCGAAGTTCGGCATCGCGGTAATTGAGTGTCTCCTTGTTGTGATCGCCCAGTGCGCGGGTACTGGGGCTGTCCGTCTGCTCGCGACCGTAGCCGACCAACAGGTCGACCGTTGGGAGATATCCCCCTTTCGCGAATTTCACGTCCTCATCCGATGAGAGTCGGCTATTGGCGGCTGCGTGGATTTCCGGGTGATTGTCCAGCGTGCTTTGAATCGCTTCCGAGAGATTCATGGCGTGCGCCTGGCTGCAAACAGTCGCCAAAAGCATGGCGCTCCATAGCGGGGTCAAGGTGCGCATTGGCGTTTCTCCTGACTGAGTTCTTATCCTGTCGCCATTAAAATGGCGTTTTTGCCTGTAAAACCGTTTCAGGCTTGTAACATCAGAGCTAAGAACAACTTTTGGAGAACCTAAGATGTTTTTTTCACAACCTATATTCAGAAAAAATCTTATGAACTCTGCGAAAAGCAGCACATTGTTTGAACCTGTGAGCTGCGCAAACCCTCATTTTCCGTGGGTTTTGCAGCTGAAATGGGTTGTCAGGCATCACAGGGCGGGGATTCATCTGATGGAGTAGTTCGACGCAGGTTGTAGTGACATTTTTTTGTCATTAGCGTTTTTTGGATTTTGCGCCGTTCCATTTCAATCAGCTGTCTTGGGTTTCTCCTCGGCTTCGAAAAGGTGTTCTGACCCTTTCGGTAGGTACGTGTCGGCGGTGGTCGGCAGCCGTAGTGAGGATGGAATCATGGCTACTCTTATTGGTGTCGTCAGTCAGGTTGTCGGCGAAGTGTTCGCGGTAGCGAGCGACGGATCGCGCCGGCCGATCAGTGAAGGAGACCGGGTCTACGCGGGCGAGCAACTGGTAACCGGCGCCTCTGGCGCGGTGGCCATTGCCATGACCAACGGCCAGCAACTGACTCTTGGGCGCGACAGCAGCATGACGCTCGACGCGCAGATGCTTGCCGCCAGTCCCGACTCGCAGACTCCGACGGCCGATGCGCCGCCCCCCGTTCCCAGCGATAGCGATCTGACCGACGTCGAGCGACTGCAGGCGGCGATCGAGGCCGGCGTCGACCCGACCCTCGAAGGTGAAGCCACCGCCGCCGGCCCGGGTGCGGGTGGTGGTGCAGGCGGCGTCGGTGGCGGCCACTCCTTCGTGCTGCTCGGCGAGGTCGGCGGCGCACTCGACCCAGTGATAGGTTTCCCTACCTCAGGGCTCAGCACCGGCCCCGAATTCCCCGATGGCGAGCCGATTGTCGATCCGGATGACGCGGTGGTACTCGAGGTCGACGGTGCCCCTACCGGGGGCGAGGCCATCAATGCAGTCGACGAAGAGGGGCTGCCGGGTGGTATTGCCGGTGGTCCAAACGATCTGGCCGGCGAAGACACGGCGGTCATCGGCACCCTGGGCTACAGCTTCGGCCCCAATGGCATCGGCAGCTTCGCCTGGAGCAGTGAAGGGCTGGCGGCGCTGGGAATCAGCTCGCAGGGCGTTTCGCTGACTTACAGCGTCAGCGCCGATGGTTTGACCCTCAGCGCCTTTGCCGGCGACACGCTGGTATTCACCCTGCAGCTCACCGATCTGGCGGCTGGCACCTACGAGTTCAGCCTGTTCGCCCCGCTTGACCATGCCGCACCGGAACCTGGCGGCAGCGACGAGAACGACCTGTTCTTCCTGCTCGGCTATAGCATCACCGACGGCGCCGGCAACACCGCTGCCGGCAGTCTGACGCTGGGCGTCGACGACGACACCCCAGAACTGCAAGGCGTACCGGGCGAACGCCCGAGCGTAGGCGGCCTGGTGCATGAAGACGCGTTGGACAATGGCAATGCCGAAGGCGGCCAGACCCTGACGCTCAGCGGCGGGCCCGGCACCCTGGACGCCCTGGTCAACTTCGGCGCCGACGGGCGCGGCAGTTTCTCCCTTAGCGGCAGCGCCGAAGCGCTCGACAGCCTGATCGCCCTGAGCCTGACCTCGGGCGGTGTGGCGCTGGCCTATTCGGTTTCCGCCGACGGCACGACCTTGATTGCCACGGCGGGCGGTAACCCGGTGTTCACCCTGGTGGTCAACCCGGACGGCAGCTACCTGTTCACCCTGCAGGGCCCGCTGGATCATCCGGAGGCCGATGGCATTGACGCGGAAACCCTGGGCGATAACAGCCTGGCGCTGGATTTCTCCGGAATTCTGCAAACGACCGATTTTGATGGCGACGCCGTGGCGGGTGGTTTCGACGCCGGCAGCTTCATCATCGATATCGAGGACGACGTGCCTGTATTGGTCGGCGCCCCGGGCGAACGGCCCACGGTGGGCGGCCTGGTGCATGAAGACGCGTTRGACAATGGCAATGCCGAAGGCGGCCAGACCCTGACGCTCAGCGGCGGGCCCGGCACCCTGGACGCCCTGGTCAACTTCGGTGCCGACGGGCGTGGAGGCTTCCAGCTGAGCACCGCCCCGGGTGCGCTGATCGGCCTGCAGGACCTGGGCCTGACCTCGGGCAATGTCGAGCTGTTCTACGCCGTCTCGGCCGACGGCAGCACCCTGACGGCGACGGCCGGCGAGGGCGGCGCACCGGTGTTCACCCTGGTGGTCAATCCGAACGGCAGCTACCTGTTCACCCTGCAGGGCCCGCTGGATCATCCGGAACCCGATGGTATCGACGCGGAAACCCTGGGTGACAGCAGCCTGGCWCTGGATTTCTCCGGYSTGCTGGTGGCCACCGACGGTGACGGYGAYCCGCTGATCGACGGTTTCGACGCCGRCAGCTTCGTCATCGATATCGAGGACGACGTGCCGGTACTGGTCGGCGCCCCGGGCGAACGGCCCACGGTGGGCGGCCTGGTGCATGAAGACGCGTTRGACAATGGCAATGCCGAAGGCGGCCAGACCCTGACGCTCAGCGGCGGGCCCGGCACCCTGGACGCCCTGGTCAACTTCGGTGCCGACGGGCGTGGMGGCTTCCAGCTGAGCACCGCCCCGGGCGCGCTGATCGGCCTGCAGGACCTGGGCCTGACCTCGGGCAATGTCGAGCTGTTCTACGCGC